>CADCBK010000008.1 GCA_902799665.1 uncultured Spirochaetaceae bacterium
TCGAACACCAAAGAGTTCACAAGCTTTTGGGCCAAGAGCATCTCGGCGATTTTCTTCTTGCCCTTCTCCTCAACATCTTTTGTAATTTCGGCTTCGGTGATTGAAACGATCAAGGCGGCCGCGCTCTTTATGTCCAATTTGCCGGAATTAACGACCAAGTGGTAATGGGCCGGATCTTCGGCGTCGGCGTTGAAAAAGCTTTTGTGGAAGCCGCGGCGGTTGTTGTCGCTTTCGTCGATGCGCTGCTGGGCTTGCTTTTCCGTAAAGTTAAATTCTTCTTCCAAGCGCTCCAAGCGGATTTGGTGGTCGGCAACGAAGCGGAAGCTCAGCATGTTGGGAAGGTCGCTCAAAACGTAGGAAGCGCCGCGGCCGATAAGAACGCAGTTTCCTTCGGAAGCGGCTTCCAAAATAGCGGTCTGCAAGTAGTCCAAGTATTCGTCGCGGTCCTTGGCAAGCGAGGCGAAAAAGCCGGGCTTTACCTCGTCGTACTTGTGGAGCTTTTCCTTGGGAAATCCAAGTTCCACAATGCGGGCCTCGATGTCCTTGCGGGTGATGAATTTATAGTTCAAGAGCTTTGCGACTTCGGCGCTAATTTCGTCTCCCTTAGCCGCCACTTGTCTAGCCATGCAAATTACTGCCATTCGTTCCTCCCTTAATGACAAAACGAAAAATTCAGTTTATACTATATTATAAAGCAGGAACGAAAATATGTCAAAGGAAAAAAGCGGCATGGCCGGCGACGCGGGCTTGGTTTGGAAAATCGGAAACAAAGAAAAAATTTTGGAAACGCCTGTGTTCACAGTGAACAAAAGCGTCAACACCGCTCCTGACGGAAGAAGCGGCGCCTACATCACGATTGACGCTCCCGACTGGGCGGCGGTAATTCCAGAAGTTGACGGCTATTTTTTAATGGTAAAGCAATGGCGGCACGGAAGCCAGTCGCTTAGCCTTGAATTTCCGGGCGGCGTTGTCGACCCGGGCGAGTCTCCCCAAGAAGGCGCCGCCCGCGAATTGCTGGAAGAAACCGGCTGTCGCGCGCAAAGTCTGGTCCACCTTGGAAGCGTAAGCCCCAACCCCGCCCTTTTTACAAACCAATTCCATGTCTTTTTGGCGCACGGCCTAGAAGCGGCCGGAGCGCAAAAATTGGACGCCGACGAATTCCTAAACTGCGTCCGCGTTCCCAAAGAGGAAGTCTTTGCCAAAATGGGCGGAAGCGAATGCCCCCACGCGCTTATGGTCGCGGCGCTGGAATTGTATAGGGAGCGGATGGGGGAATGAAAGGCGCTACAATTCTTCCATCAAAAGAAAATCCTTTAGCTTTAAGTGAACGACCGTACTCGTGCTAAAGTCGTTTTCGTCGTTGGTTATAAGAATTTTTTTTCGCGCGTTGTCCACAAGATTGAACGGAGCGAATTCACGCTCGTAGGCTGGCTCTTCCGCAACGCTGTAAGCGACTTGAATCAAAAATTCCTTTCCGTCCTTGGCGGCCAAAAAGTCGATTTCCTTGTCGCCGACATTATAAACGCTTAACTCGTAGCCCATAAAAACCAACTCGTTATAAACAACATTTTCCAGATTATGGGTCAAGTCAAACCTGCCGTTTGTTTGGCGAATTGAGTTGAAGGCAACGTCCTCGTTGTAAAGCTTTGCGTAAAAATCCAGCTTCTTTTTTGCCTTTGTGGAATACTGCGGAATCTTTCGGATTACATAGGCTTCTTCAAGGTATCCCAAATACTTCATAACAGTATTAATGGAACATTCAGTCTTTTGCGACTTTAAGTAATTGTGAATGGAATTGGAACTGAAGATGCGCGCGTTGGAAACAAGAACAAAATCCACTAACTTTCTGAATATCTCATCCTTTCGAATTTTGTAACGGTTGATTATATCGTTGAGAACGATTGTTTGGTCCAAGTCGTCCAAATAGCGCAAGAGTGAATCCGTGTCGGAAAATTCAAAGCGCTTGGGAAAGCCGCCGTAAACAAGATAGTCGTTTACAGAAATCTTTCGCTTAAGCTCCTTGGAGTATTCTAAAATTTCTTTGTAAACAAAGGGCCTTATCGTAAAGGACACATAGCGGCCGCTAAGCTCTTTTGTAAATTCTTTTGACAGCAGTTTTGAGTTGGAACCGGTGATAAAAAGAGAAAGGTTTTCAAGTCTTAGCGACTTGCATGCAAGGTTCCAGTTTTTGACAGTCTGAATTTCGTCCAAAAAGACATACCATTTGCTTTTAGGCTTTTTCTTTATCTGGCTTTCTATATAATCAACCAAGTCATTGTCGTTTGTGATTTTAGAATAAACGTCACGCTTTTCAAAATTAAGGTGAATGACAGGCTTTTTTTTTGCCAAAATTTCGTCCTTAATTTGTTCAAGGACTACGGACTTTCCGCAACGGCGAATTCCCGTGATGACTTTGATGAGGTCGCTATCGTAAAACGGACGAATCTGTTTTATGTATTTTTCCCGAATCAGCATAGAATCACTATACTGAAAACTTTTTAAAAAGTCAAGAAAGTTTTCAGTATAGTGAAAACTTTTGCAAAATTGGAAAAAGTTTTCAGTAGGGAGAATCGCGAAAAACCCCACGCTATTTATTTATCTGCTCGCTGATTTCGTTGGCGACATTGTCCATATCGGGATAAACAAAGTCTTCTGTTATGTAAAGTTTTTTCAACTCGTTTAAAATATTTTGCTTTTTGTCTGGCGGAATCAAGACAACTTGCTGGATGTCGTCTTTTTTATAAAAGAGGCGCTTTAAGTCAAAAGGGTCGGTCTCAAAAATCGAAATCTCATTGTCTTCTGAATAAGGCGTAATCTTTTTAAATCTCAAGTCGCCAGTTGAGCCTTTCTTTCCCCAGCCGTGTTCGTTTAATTGACGATAGGTTACGTAACCTTTGTCAAGAATCTCTTTTGTCAATTTCTTGCTTTCGTCTTCGCGTCCTTCTATGTATGCCATATTCGCGTTTGCCATTATAAAGGCGCCGCGTTGATTTCTTATTCTAGGGTTGTTTTGCGGAACCCGGACAATATAAGAGCGGCGGACTATAGTTCTGACATCAATGTAATTCTCGTCATGCCCTACATCCACATCCTTTTTCCAACGGGCGCCCAAATGCCAAAGCGAAAAATCATCTTCCATGAATGCGGTATTTGCTATTATGCTTATGTTTGAGCTGTCAATTGACTTTAACTGTTCCGGCTTTTCTTGTTCATAATCGTCAGGGTCTCTGAATAAAATGATTTCGCCCCAATCTTCTTCTTCGGGAGTCGTGATTTTTGCCCTGAATTTTTTCATATGCGAACAGGCAAAATACAACGCCATGAGAGGGCTTTCCGAAACGTCAAGGCAGCGTGTTGGCAACTGGTAATGCTGCATCAGCATAAGTTGTTCCATTGAATAATGGCATTTTTTCAACTCATCGTAAAACCTGCGGCTAAAGGCCTCTATCATCAAATGCTCGTTTTTAGGATTTACACGGAGGCAATTTGGAGTCAAAAGATAATCCGCGTTTGTCTGTCCTCGATAAAACACTGGATTTTTGAATGTAGTCTCAAGGCCATTTACAAAGTCAATATACTCCTTTAAGTCTTTTATTATCGTTGGCTTGACTTTTAGCGGAGAATCGCCAGGCACGCTCTTTATTTCCTGAATTTTAGACTCAGAAGTTGTTCTTTTGTATGAGCCGTAGCCCTTTATGGTTACAGCGCGGTCAAAACTATTCTTGTTAAACATTTACGTATCTATAGCCGTTCTCGCGGGCGAATTGTTCTACCTCAGACTTTTCGTAACAAACAAAAGTCAGCAAATCTTTAGGGCAGTCCTTAAAAGGATTCTCAGTAAATTTAATGTTTTTAGCAAGCGCCACAACCGTCCGCAAAGAAGAGCATTCTTCAAAAGCATTTTTTTCGATTGTCAATAAACCTTTGCATTTAGGGAAAATCACTGTATGCAATTTTTCGCAACCAGAAAAGGCCGAAGTTTCTATATAGAACATTGAATTTGAATAAAGCTCAACACCTTTTATATTCCCAGTCGCTTTATCTTTGTCTGCTTCTCCGCAGCAAAAAACTTTTAAATCCTCGCAATCTTTTAAGGCATTCTTTTTTACCGTTGTCAGAGAATCATCAAAGAAAAAGTGATCAACGCCCTCTGACGAACAAAAAGCACAACCCGATATCTCTGCCATTCCCTTAAAATGACAATTATCGTCGCCTTCGCCAATAGCGCAAACAAAATGCTCCAAGACATTTCCTGAGTTTTCCACATAAATTGCTTTCATATTTCATTCTCCTTAAAAATTTATTCCTGATAATCAACGAAAGTCCAACCATACGGTACGCCGATAAAACTATATGACCAGTTCACTCTTTTTGCCCTTGTAAATGTGCCAGTATCTGCTGCGCCAGAAAGAAAATCAGATGTAGCGTTATTGCTATTCATACCGGTGATTGCAAGGCATGTTAAACTCGTAAGGTTTTTACAGTCATGGAACATACTCGAGTAACAGGATCTAACCAGTTCTCTAGCGCGCAGAATCGGAGCGTTCGTAAGGTTCGTGCACTTATAGAACATATAACAGTAGCAATATTCCGCCAACGTAGTCGCGGGGAGTTCCGGAGCGTTTATAAGGCTCGTGCACTCAGAGAACATATGATAGTAGCAATATTCCGCCAATGTAGTCGCGGGGAGTGCCGCCGGAGCGTTCGTAAGGCTCGTGCACTCAGAGAACATACGAAAGTAGCAAGATTTCGCCAACGTAGTAGCGGGGAGCGCCGGAGCGCTCGTAAGGCTCGCACAATTATAGAACATTTCAGAGTAGCAGCCTACAGCCAATGTAGTCGCAGGGAGCGCCGGAGCGTTCGTAAGGCTCGTGCACTCAGAGAACATTCCAGCGTAGCATGTGCCAACCAATTCGGTAGCGGGTAAAATCAATTCTTCTCTTGACTTGTTTTTTATATGACTATTTCCGTAAAATAGCCTACAGAATGTCGCGTTTTCTGACAGCGTTTTTGCATTCTCATAATTCGCGCTGTCTATAAGGCTCATTACATTTCCGTAAACATAACAATACTTGTCACAAGCGATGTTGCTGAATACGGAAGATGACTCACCATAAGTCGCGTTGTCGCCGTAAAAAGAAACTCTGTCGCCGACTTTTTTAAGCGTTATATCTACAGCCGTTTTACTTCCGATTGTTTGCGGCTCGCCGCCGTTCACCCTGTATGTTACCGGCCCATTCGCTTTATTGTCAAAAGTAACTTTAGCGCCAGCCTCACTCGCTTCAAGCGTAAGCGAAGCCTGTCTAAATGTCGCCGTGACAGTCACGGGGTTTGCGGGCATCGTAAATTTTCCGTCCACCACTTCCACCGCGCTTCCCCCCGCGGTCACAGCGTAAGACCTCAATTCATAGCCTGGATTTGGACTAGCGGCAAGCGTGACAAGAGTTCCCGCCGCAATATGTTCCGTCGCGTCAGAGGAAACGCTTCCATGCTCGATGCCGCTTGCGATTTTAACGGCGTAGTATTTTGTCTCGCTCCACTTTGCGTAAACCGTCGTGGGGCCAGTTATAGCCGTAGCGCCAAAGTCAAACAAGGTGTTGCAGCCAGCGTCCGCGTACCAGTTGTCAAATGTGTATTTTGTGGTCACGTCGCCGCTGACATAGTCGTCTTTTGCGGGGTCGCTGGCGGGCCGCATGGCTTTGGAGCCGACCTCAATGTTCTGCGTGTAGGCGTCGCTGGAGCCGTATTTTCCGCCGTTCAAGTCAAACGTCACGATGTAAACAGGCAAATTGCTCCACTTTGCGTATAGGTTCGTGTCCCCTACAATGGGCGTCGCAAAGTCAAAGGGCGTTTGGCAGTTTTCGTCAGAACACCAGCCGGCAAAGTTGAAATGGTCTTTCGTTGGGTCGGCGGGCTTTACGGCTGTTTGGCCGCTTTCGACGCTTTGGGTTTGAGCCTCGCTTCCGTTGTTATACTCTAAGGTCACTGTGTATATTACGATCTCCCACTTTGCGTAAAGGATTGTGTCATTCGTGATGGGAGTCGCAAAGTCAAAGGCCGTCTGGCAGGTTTGGTCGGAGCACCATGCCAAAAATTTAAAATGCTCTTTTGTGGGGGCGGCGGGCTTTGTGGCTGTTTGGCCGCTTGTAACAGTCTGGCTTGTGACCTCCGTTCCGCCATTGGAATTAAAAATTACCGTATAAGTCGTAGTTGTTGGCGCTGGAGCCGGTGCCGGCGCGGGAGCGGGAGCGGAGCCCCCGCCCGAAGCGTTTGAGCAGCCGGCAAAGGCCGCCGCAAGTCCAAAAGCCAAAAACAGCGCCGCAATTCTAAAGAAATTTTTCATACTTTCCCCCAATTCAAACTTTGCCTTAAATGTCACTTTATTATGATAGTTTAGCGCTAAATGCCTATTAACGCAAGGAAAATTCGGCATTAAACAGCGCTTTTATAAACAAACCAATCTTTTAATGTTGTGTTTTATAAGGGAATCTGCCTATAAAATTTAACGCATGAATTCAAAAGAAATCTTTGGCCAAAACCTCAATCACTTTAGAAAATTGAACAAAATAACGCAGGAAGAGCTTTCGGAAAAGCTGGGGATAACGCCAAACCATCTAAGCCGCATAGAAAACGGAAAATCCTTTGTAACTGCGGAACTCTTGGACGCTCTTTGCGTGATTTTTAAGGTAAGCCCGGCCACTTTCTTTTACACAAAAAACGAATTCTCAGGCGACGACAGCCTTTTTACAAAAATCGACAACATAATCGACACAGAGCTTGTCAAATTAGGCAGCCAACTAAAAGAAAAAATCAGGCGGTGATTAGCCTCAATCCGCATCCTCCCCTCAAAAAGTCAAAAAAAATCCAATTTTTTTTTACGATTTTTCCAAAAAAAGACTAAATTTTTCAAAAAAAAAGTCTACCTTATATATAAGGGAATTGCAAAAGCGATTCCCGCTTTTTTTTATAAGGAGCGTTTTATGGAATTTCAAACTCTTCCTCAAAGGGAATACAAGGACAGGCTTTTCAAGGCCATCTTTGGCCGCGACTCGGAGGAAAGCAAACGCTGGCGGCTGGAGCTTTACAACGCCCTAAACGGCACGGACTACGCCGACCCCAACGAGCTAAAGCTGACAACCATCGAAAACTTCATTTACATAACAATGAAAAACGATGTGTCATTCCTGCTGGATTCGCAGATGAATCTCTACGAGCAGCAGTCGACATTCAACCCAAACATGCCCCTGCGCGGCTTTCTCTACTTTAGCCAGCTCTATTTGGCCTACCTCAACGACAAGGACGTGGACATCTTTGGCAAAAGCCTGGTGAAAATTCCAACGCCGCGTTTCTTTGTCTTTTACAACGGCGACAATGAATTGCCGGACATAACTAAGTTCCGCCTGTCGGACGCGTTCATAAAACCCGACAAGGAAACGGAAAAGGAACGCGACTTTGAGTGGACGGCCACCGTGGTGAACATCAATAAAAATCGCAACAAAACTCTTCACAAAAAGTGCATTTCGTTATATCATTATTCTAGTTTTGTGGCGCGTGTCAAGGACAACCTTGCGGAGGGAATGGACAAGCGTTCCGCCGTAGAGAATGCGGTTGACTTTGCGATTGTCAACAATTACCTGGACGGCTTTTTCAAGCGGCAGAGGGAGGACATAATCATGTTCAGCATGACAGAATTTGACCAAGAGGCCTACGACCGCCACCGCCGCCGCGAAGGCTACGAGGACGGCGTACAGGACAAAGCCGTCGAAGCCGCGATAAACTTGCTTAAAATGGGCGTAGGAACTCCGGAACAAATTGCGCAGGCGCAAGGCCTAACCTTGGAGCAAGTGCTGGAATTGCAAAAACAGATTTCCGCCCAACCTGCTCAAGCGTAAAAAAAACAAACAAAAATAGCCACTACAATGACGGTGACAAAAGCGAAATGTCATGGTATATTATGAAAGACGCGAACGGTTGCGATCTTTCCAACAGGCGAGACGGCTTAAAGCAAAAAGGAGGCTGCGTCCATGAACAAAATTTTTGAAATTTTCAACCAAACAAAAATAATTCCCGTAATCACAATCGAGGACGCCGCCAACGCGGTTCCCTTGGCCGGCGCGCTTTTAAAGGGCGGAATAAAAATCGCCGAAATCACTTACCGCACCGAGGCGGCGCCAAAAGCGATAAGCGAGCTTAGCGCGCATTGCCCAGACGTTCTGGCGGGCGCCGGAACGGTTACAAGCGTCGCGCAGGCGCAAGAGGCCATCGCGTGCGGAGCCAAGTTCATCGTAATGCCGGGCTTTGACAAAGAGATTGTCGAATACTGCAAAAGCCGCGACGTTGCGGTGGTTCCGGGAGTCGCGACGCCGACGGAAATTTCAGCGGCGCTGCAATTGGGCTTGGAAGTCCTAAAGCTCTTTCCGGCGGAACTTTTGGGCGGAACGGACTTTTTGGACGCGATGGCAGGCCCCTTCCCAAAGACAAAATTCATTCCCACCGGCGGAATCACGGCCGAAAACGCCGCCGCCTATTTGTCAAAGCAAAACGTCTTGGCCGTCGGCGGCTCTTGGATTGTAAAAAAGGAATTCATCAGCGGGCAAAAGTGGGACATAATCACCGCCGAAGCGGAGAAGGCCTTGATGTTTCTTCCCCGCGCGTTCACGAAGCAAGCGTAGCCTGAGAAATCATCGCGAGAGCGTTGCGCGAACGCGATGAATTGCGCCACCCCGCGCATTCAAACAACGCTCAACAACCAAGCGGCTTCCCCGCGCGGATTATACTCCGTGAAAGTCGATCAGCGTGGTGACGTTGGCGGGCGCCAAGGCCTTGGCGTAGTTTAGGTCCGGAAGGCCGATTACGCCAAAGAAGTCGGTCACGATTCCCCCGCCCTGCTCCACAACGTTTTTGGCGGCGGAAAGCGTTCCGCCTGTGGCGATAAGGTCGTCTACAACCAAGTAATTTTTTCCGCGCTCTATGTCGGCCTTGTGGGCTTCAATTTCGGCAGTTCCGTATTCAAGCGAATATTTGCAAGAGTAAGTGTCGCCTGGAAGCTTTCCCTTTTTGCGGATTAGAATTTGGGGAATTGAAAGGCGCTCGGCGAAAGGAGCGGAAAACAAAAATCCGCGCGACTCGACGGCGGCCACCGCGTCAATTTTTTTGTCCTTGTACAGTTCCACCATCTTGTCAATGCAAAAGTTAAAGACGTCGGGCTTTGTCAAAATGCTTGTGATGTCGTAAAAAAGAATTCCGGGCTTGGGAAAGTCCGGCACGCGCCTAATGGCCTTGTCCAAAAATTCAATCTCGCTTTCAGTCATATTGTAAAAGTATAGTGAAAACCAGCGCCTTTGTCTACGCGTTTTTATCTTGCAAAATGCAGGCGCTTGTTTTATAATGGAATTATGTTCCAGCAGAACAAGTGTTTGGCCGAAGGCTGCAAAAAAACTTCTCTTTCCGTCTTCAACTACTACGGCGAAATCGCCGAGGGCGAAAACTATTGCCTAGACCATTTTCCCGACCAGCAAAAAATCAAGGATGACATTTACAATTACATAAACCAGCGGCAAAAAATCGTTGGCCTTAACGCCAGCGGAATAACCTTTGAGAACATCGACCTTACCGACAAGCGCTTTTACGGCTGCAACTTCCAAAACTGCCGCTTTGTCAACATTCACTCGACAAAGTTCCGCTCAAGGATGAGCTTCTTTGACCATTCGGTTTTTTCAGACTGCGCGATGCTCGAAAGCAACATGCAGTTCACGTCTTTCGGAGGCTGCATTTTCTCTCACATTCTCTTTACCGGAAGCGACATGATTCACGACAACTTTTGCGGAATCCAAGCCTACCAGTCTTCCTTTGACGACTCGGACTTGTACAACTCCCGCTTTATCGGCGCAAAATTGGTGGACACTTCCTTCCGCAACTGCAACATCAAGAACACGATGTTCTTCAACATAGAAAGGCAAAACCTTTTGTTCAAGTCGTCCAACTTGCGCGAGGCGATTTTTGACGAGCGCGGAAGCGAAATGTTCCTAAAGGACTCGATGTGAGGCGCGGATGAAGCTTTACTTTCACTTGAACTTGGAAGGATTTTCCAACTGCTATGTAATCGTGAACGAAAAGTCGCGCGAGGCCATAATCATAGACCCGGGCCAAATCACCACGGAAATAATCAACCACATAGAAATCGGCGGCTACAAGCTTACCGGCGTTTTGATTTCGCACAACCACGGAAGCCATGTCGCGGGGCTTTCCACCTTGCGGAAAATTTACAAGCCCCAAGTCTTCGCGGCCGACTGGGAAGTGGCCGGAAACGACACCAACGTCCTTAAGGACGACGGCGTCGTGCAAGTTGCCGGCCTTGACGTGGAATACTTTTCCTTGCCCGGCCACACAAACGACTCGATGGTTTACAAGGTCGGAAACGTCCTCTTTACCGGAGACTCGCTAAGCGCCTGCCGAATCGGAAGCACAAACTCGAAGTTTTCGGAAAGGACTTTGGTAAAAAACATCAAGCAAAAAATTCTTTCGCAAACCGACGACACGGTCATAATGCCGGGACACGGGCCGCCGAGCACTGTAGGCGCCGAGCGCGAATTCAACCCAAAGCTTTCGGCCAACTAAAATGATTTTTTCCGCGATAAAGCTTAATCCTTCGCAAGAGCTAAAGCTGGCCAAGGCGGCAACGGACTTTTTAGGACCCGGCGGCCCTTTGTCGCTTGACAAAAAAAGCGGCCTTGTCCGCCAGCAAACAGGGCCGGGCCAGCCGATTTTTTTGCGTCCCATGCTTTGCATCATGCCTGACGGATTTAGCGAAGAGGAATTTTTGTCAATCCAAAAGTTTGAGATTTGCCTTGAACGCGAAAAAAATTTGCGGCCGGAAGAGCCAGCCTGCTTTTGGGCGAAAATTTGGACAAGGCCGCGGTTTTTGGTCCGCCCCATCCCCTTCGCGCTTGGTTGGCGGGCCGCGACTGATTTTAGCCTGGAAAAAGTTTTCCTTGCGGCAAGGGATCGTTTTTCTTTTACCGGCATGGACGCGGAAAACGACGCGGGCGAAACGGTTTTACGCCCCAGCTCATTCAAGTTTTGCAGGGCCGAAATTTCAAAACGCGAGGGGAAGCTTTTTGACGAGCTTTGGAAAAAACTTTAATCTTTTGCGGTTTTTTTGCCGATAATCAAAGGGAAGAACTTTAAACTAAAAATAGGCGGTAGGCTTATGAAGGCAAATAAAATCATATTTTTCGCGGCCCTTTTGACGGCGGCCTCATATTTAAGCGCCGCTCCGTCATTTAGCGGAGCCATCGGAGGAAGCGCGGGCGCGGACTTAACCGTTCCCCTTAACGGAAAAAAGACGGACGGAACCATTCCGTTGGCAGGCTACGGCGCGATTCAAGCCAACATAAACGAATGGGCGATTTTTAGGGGCGAAATCGCAGCCTGGTCTTCGAACCTTTCCATCACGGACATTTTCTCCGCCAGCGACGCCAATGTCCGCCTAAACGAACTTTCATTCGTGCTTCAAAGGAAGGCGTTTACCGCGACAAATTATTTTTCTGTTTTCGTTGGAGCGTTTGAGCCGATTGGAAGCGACGCCTTCTTGATGAGGCATTTTGGAATCAAGCCCATCGGTTCAACCTTGACAAAATCCTACACAAGCTTGGCTGGCAGCCCCTTGCTTGACAACGACAAGGGCGCGGGCTTGTCTTCTATCGTGAATTTCGACAAAGCTCCCATCGCGACTGGAGCGTCGTTCTATTTTAACAAAACCAAAAATGACGTGACTTTGGATTTCATGCTGGGCTTTGGCTCGCCGTTCCAAGACTCGTATAAAGGAAAGGACGTTGTTCTTGTCATCGACACAATCACGATGCATTCCGGCCTCACCTTCTTGGCGGGAAGCAAATACACGCACGGATTCTTTCTTCAGTTTGGATTGGAAGACACTGTCATAAAGGGCGACGGCGCGTCATTCGAGGTTGACAACATAAAGTTCTTGATGGAGTCAAGGCTAAAATTCAAAAGCTTCAACTTTTCCCTTTCGCTCTACAACCTCGGCGAAAAGAAGGTCAAAGAGTTGGCCTATCTAAGGGACCCGATCGGCATAGGAGTGACTTTTTACAAGGACGACATTGAAGGAAGCCGAGGCGACATAACGCTTGGGCTTCACACAATCGCCTCCATCAATTCGCTGGCTTTTGGCGACTTGACTAGCGGTAAAAATTTAGGAAACGCCGTCTACGACGTTTTAGTCACGCCCTACGCAAGCTTCAGCCTTGGCGGCGCGGCCAGCGTAGAGACAAGCGCGCAAATCGGCGTCCTTGACTTGACGGGAAGCCAGGCGCTGGCCTTTAGGCTTACCATCGGCGGACGAAAGACTTTTTAACGCAAAAAAAAGCGCGGCAAAACGCCGCGTTTTTTTTGCTTTTAGATTTGCCAAGAAGCCAGGCGAGCGCAGGCTTCCTCAACGTCGGCGCGGTGGCCAAAGGCGCTGATTCTAATGAAGGACTCGCCGGCCGGCCCGAAGCCCGATCCTGGCGTTGTCACAACCTGGCATTCATTTAAAATCCTGTCAAAAACATCCCAGCTTTTCTTTCCGGGGAACTGCACCCACAAGTAAGGCGAGTTTCCGGTCCAGAAAACTTTGACGCCGGCGGCCTTGAAGTTTGGCCCCTCCACCGCTTTCTTTATTACGCGGGCGTTTTCCAAGTAATAGTCGATGACGCCCTTCATTTCCTTTAGGCCCTCCTCGCTTACCGCGGCAAGGGCTCCAGCCTGCGCGACGTTTGACGCGCCGTTAAAGAGCGTTGTCATGACGCGGTTCCAGTCGCGGTTTACGGAACTTCCGTCCTCAAACAAAAGCTCGTTGGGAACGACGCTCCAGCCGCAGCGGACGCCGGTAAAGCCCGCGGGCTTTGAGAAGGAGTTGATTTCTATCGCGCACTTTTTGGCGCCCTTTATTTCGTAAATAGTTTTGGGGAGCGAAGGGTCGCGGATGAACTCTCGGTAGGCCGCGTCAAAAATTATTATGCAGCCGTTTGAAAGCGCGAAGTCCACGAGCTTTTGCAGCTCCTCTTTTGTGGAGACGGCGCCCGTTGGATTGTTGGGCGAGCAAAAGTAAATCAAAGTGTTGGGCTTTACCTTGCTCAAGTCCGGGAAAAAGTTGTTCTCCGGATTGCACGGAAGGTATGTCACGCCCGCGTAGCCCGAACCATTGTTGGCGCCTGCCGCTCCGATTATCACAGAGCCGTCGACGTAAACTGGATAGCTGGGGTCCTGGACGGCAATCGGAACGTCGCGGCCAAAAAGCGTTTGGATGCGCGCGATGTCGCACTTGGCTCCGTCGGAAATGAAGACTTCGCTTGCGTCGGCCATTCCGGGGTAAAAAATTTGGGCGATTTTTTCGCGCAAGGCCGCGTTGCCCTGCTCGTCTCCGTAGCCTGAATAGCCGGCCGCGGTTCCCAGTCCCAGCGAATAATCGCTCATCGCCTTCGCGATGTGCGGGGTCAAAGGCTCGGTCGTGTTTCCGATTCCGAGGCTGATGATCTTGGCGGCCGGATTTTGGGCCTGATATTCCTTTCTGCGGCGGGCGACTTCTGGAAAAAGGTAACCCGCGGTCAAATTGGCAAAGCCTGAATTTCTTTTTATCATAATGCGCAAAGTTTAATGAAAACTAGCGGCGAGGTCAATCGCAAGAAATAAAAAAATGGACGGCGCTAGATCTTGCATTGGGACAAAGCAAGCCAGCCGGCGCGGGTAAATTCCATCACGTCGGAAATGTAGGCCGCGGCCTGCCTCTTTGTCATTTTGTGAAGGATAATATCGCAAAAGGCGTTTATGACAGTAGAAGCCATAAAATGGACGGTCATGGAAGAAACTTTTTTCGTGGCAATACCCTGCTTTAGCATCCATTTGAAAGTATCCTCGCAATTTTTTGTATAGAGCTCGCAAATGTTTTCCTGAAAGCGCTCGTGGGCGCTTCCGCCGGCTTTTGTAAGCAAAAGCGTAAAGGCGTCAAAATTTTCGAACACATAGTCCAAAAAATCAAAGGTCATTTTTTTCTCAAAATCAATGTGTTCCTGCATGTGGGGGGATTCAAAGCCGGCGTGGGTCTTGGAATCCGCGAACATGACGACTTTTTTGGTCGCCTCAACCGCGTCGTCGACAAGGGCGCAAAAAAAGGCGTCCTTGTCCTTAAAGTGGCGATACATCGCGCCCGTAGTGACCCCGGCGTTGGCGGCAATCGTCCTAAGCGAAGCGCCGGCAAAGCCTTTTTGGAGGAATTCTTTTTTCGCGCTTTCCAAAAGCGTTTTTTTTGTTTCCATAGAGGAATCCGCCATGGATTTAGTTTGCCCCAAAATCCAAAAAAAGTCAAGAAAAAAAAGATAACATTGTTATCAAAACCTATTGACAGATAACACTGTTATCACTATGATAACAGTGTTATCGGAAATAATAACAGTGTTATCTTATATCAGGAGACAAAAGAGTTATGAAAGTTTCAAGCATAAACAAGTTTTTTGAAAAAGCCGGAGCCTGGCAGCTGCGCTTTAGATGGCGGATTTTGGCCATCTTGTGCGCTGTGTCGGCCCTTTGCCTTGCGGGCCTTCCAAAGTTCAAGATGGCAAGCGACGACGAAGCTTGGTTTGAGGATTGGGAGCAAGTCAAAGTTGACTCCGACCAGTTTAAGGAAATTTTCGGAAGCGACGACGCGATTATGGTCATGGTCCGCGCGGACGACGTTTTTAAGCCGGAAGTTTTGCAAGGAATCGAGCGGCTTGGAAAGAGGCTTGAGCAGGAAGTCCCATACGCCGACGAAGTCACGTCGCTCATGACGGCTGAAATTCCTATTGGAACGGAAGACAGCATCGAAATAAAAAATCCGTTTGAGAGCGGAATCCCTTCCGACCCCGCCGAGCTTGAGGCCAAGAAAAAATTCATCCTTAGCCGCGAATCCATTTGCGACAACCTTGTTTCCGCCGACGCTAAGGAAACTTGGGTAATCCTTTCCTTGGAAAACTACGAGGGCGGAATGGAGTTCGCCGCCGAGGGAATCGCCCGCTACGCGCAAAAAGTTATTCTTGACGAAGCCCAAAAAGCGAACGGCGCCTACGAACTAAAGCCGATGGGAATGTCCTACAGCGAAATGGAAGAAAACGACGTCATTGAGCATGAAACGAAAATCCGCGTCTTAAGCGGCTTTGTCGTAATGATTCTTTGCCTTTTGCTTTTTGTCCGCTCGCTTCGCGGAGTCATCGTTCCGCTTTTGGCGACCACAGTAGGAATCGGCTCGGTCTTGGGCCTTAGCGCGCATTTGGGAATCGTCGCCGACTCAAACATGGTCACGCTTCCGATTTTGCTTGGCATGGCCTTGTCGGTCGGCTATTCGGTTCACTACGTAAACTCATTTAGAATGCACTTTAGGCGGACGGGCCTAAGAAAGGATTCCGTCGTCAAGGCGGTGGAAGAAACAGGCTGGCCGATTTTGTTCACGGTCATAACGACGATGGCGTCTCTCGTCTCCTTTTTGTTCGCGGGAATCGAGCCGATCCGCTGGATGGGAGGAGCGTCAACCGCGATTGTTTTTGCCGTTTACCTTTACGTAATTTTATTGATTCCGATTTTGATGAGCTTTGGAAAGGACGGAAAAGCGCAAGAAGGCGCGGCGCAAAAAACCGGCGCGACAAAGGCCGACCTTGCCTTTGAGAATTTTGGAAAGATTGTCGAAAAGCGAAAGGGCCTTACCGCAATTCTTTCTTTTGCGGTGATTGCCGCGCTTGTTCCGGCGCTCTTTAGAATCACCGTCAACATGGACTACATCGAGATGATGGGTAGAAAGATCCCATACGTCGCGCGCATTTTGGACACGCTCTCCGGCCCCTTGGGAAGCCTTTACAGCTACGACGTCATGCTTCGCATTGACGATCCGGACGCTTTTAAGGAAGCGGAAAATTTCAAGAAATTGGAAGAGTTGGAAAGCGAGCTGGGAAAGCTAAAGCTGACTAAAATTTCCGGAACAAAGCCCCGCGTCACTAGCGGTTGCCAAATGATGAAGGAAATAAACCGAATGTTCAACAACGACCAAAAGGAATTTTACGCGATTCCCGACGACGACGCTGTTGTCGCGCAAAATCTGGTCTTTTACGCCCCCAACTTTGACGACTGGTTTGACATAGAAGGCGACGACTACGGAACGACCCGCGTTCACGTGGAGCTTTTGGGCTACGACGCCAACATCATCGTTGAAGACATAAACGCCGCAAAGGCCGTCGCGGCCCGGCTTTTCCCCGACGCAAAAGTTAGCATCGTAGGCGAAGTTGTCGAATACGCCGAGATGAACCACAAGCTTGTAAGCGCCGAGCTAAAATCGTTTTCGTTCTCGCTTGTAGTAATCGCGATTCTTTTGATTTTGGCCTTCTCCAGCGCGAAGACCGGCCTTATTGGAATGATTCCGAACTTGGCGCCGGTGCTTGTGGTTGGCGGCGTGATGGGCTACGCGGGATTTTCGCTTGACATGCTTACGATGACGATTATGCCTATGATTTTGGGAATCGCGGTTGACGACACGATTCACTTTATCAACCACATAAAGTACCACTACGAGCTTACGGGAGACTACGCAAAGTCTGTGACCGTCTCCTTCCGCGAAATAGGAAAGACGATGGGAATGACGACTTTCATTTTGTGCGCGATGTTCCTAATGTACACCTTTAGCCCGATGGGCTGCCTTTTTAGGGTTGGCCTTTTGGCTATGATAGGCTTGTCGTCGGCGCTGGTGGCGGACTACACGCTCACGCCCGCTCTTATACTTTTGACAAAACCATTTTCCGCTCGTACCGACGAACGCAAGACCTTAAACGGTTAATTCGAGCGGATTTCGCGCAAGCGCGGCATGGTTGTGGAAACAAATAAACAGGAGGAATATATGAAAAGATTTAGAACTGTGGCGGCTGCGGCCGTCCTTGCAATGACGGGCTTTGCGGCCTTTGCCCAGAACTTGACCGGCTACGATATCGCCAAGCGCGCGGACGAAGTCGACGAGGGAAAGACTTGCTCTTACACGGCGACGCTGACGCTTAAAAGCAAAAAGGGAGCGGTAAGAACGCGCGAGATCATGACGCGCGAAAAGGATTACGGCGACGTAAAGAAAAGCGTCGTTGTCTTTGTCGTTCCCAAGGACGTGGAAGGCGTGGCCTATCTTTCTTTTGACTACCCAGACAAGGCGAACGGAACGAAGCCCGACAGCGACAGCTGGCTTTTCATGCCCGCGATGAAAAAAACGCGCCGCATCGCCGGAAGCGGAAAGGACGACGACTTTATGGGAACGGACTTCACCTACGCCGACATGGGAGACCGCGGCCTTACAAAAGACACCTTCAACCTTTTGGGCGAAGACACCGTTGACGGAAACGCCTGCTGGAAAGTCGAATCTGTCGCCAAAGACAAGAGCGAAAAAACGCAGCGAAGAATTCTTTGGTACAGAAAGGACAACTACAAGGTCGTCAAGGGAGAATT
The DNA here is from genome assembly GCA_902799665.1 of uncultured Spirochaetaceae bacterium. Classification (GTDB taxonomy): domain Bacteria; phylum Spirochaetota; class Spirochaetia; order Treponematales; family Treponemataceae; genus Treponema_D. Next base: position 17,506 of record CADCBK010000008.1, read on the forward strand.
CTACGACAGGCAAAACGAACTTGCCCGCGTCCTTACCTGCTCGGAGACAATTCAAATCGACGGCATTTGGACGACGCAAAAAATGTTCATGGAAAACGTAAAGAGCGGCCACTCCACTTTGCTGGAAATGAAAAACGTCCGCTACAACTTGCCTCTTGACGACAAGATGTTCACCGTAAGCGCTATCGAGCGAGGAAGCGTCCGATGAAAAAAATCGCCGCCGTCATTGTGACGGCCGCCGCGCTCGCGTTTGGCTTGCCAGGCGCGCCGCGTCTTGCATGGGCCGTCGACTTTTCCCCGTCAGGCAAAATCCAAGGACTTGCGGGAGTTGGGCTTGGATTTGGCAAAAAGAACGCGGGCGACTTTCTTTTGGGGAACCTGCGGCTTGACGGCTCGCTGAAAATGTACGAGGGCGACGCTTCGGCCTTTATCGACGGCTTTTTGATGGGCGACGCGATCGGAAGCCAGTCGTCGTTCCAAGCGGCGGACTTTGTCTCTGACAACGGCGCCTTCCGCCTGCGACTAAAGGAAGCTTGGATGGATTACGACGGCGGCTTTTGGGCCTTGCGAATCGGACGGCAGTCGACCGCTTGGGGAAAGGCTGACGGTCTTCAAGTGGCCGACGTTCTTTGCGCCAAGGACGAGAACACGATTCTAGCGCGCGAATACGCCGACAGCCGTCTAAGCGTTGACGCGGCGCGCCTTACCTTTAAAAACGACGCCTTTGTTTTTGACGCGTATTGGATTCCAATTTTCGCGCCAAGCGCCCTACCCCTCGCGGAAAAAAATCCGCTAAAAAAAGTGATGGTTCCAAAAAGCGTTTCGCTTGGCACGGCCGGAACGATTCCCGTCTCGCAAGTGACAAAAAGCAATTTTGACCTTCCTGGCCTTTCGCTTGAAAACAGCGAATTCGCCGCGCGTCTTGCGGCCTTCTTTCCGTTCGCGGATTTTTCGCTCTACGGCTTTTACGGCTTTGACCGCGAGCCTTGCCTGACATACAATCTTGCCGGAGGCTCAGGCGGAAGTCCGCAAGCCTTGGAAGTCAAGGGCTCTTACAAGAGAATGCTGATGGTCGGAGCGGACGCCGCGATTCCGATAAAGGAAGTCGTTCTTAGGCTGGAAGCCGCGGTCTTTCCGCAAAGAACATTCGCCGCGAGCGCAAAGGAACAGCTTATGGGCAAAGAAAAGTTCCGCGAAAAAAACCAGCTTGTCGCCTTGGCGGGCTTTGACTGGACTCCAAGCGGCTGGACGATTACCGGCCAGTATTATTTGGACGCGCTGCTTGACGGCTCCAGCCACTTGGACCGCGAGTCTTACAGGCACCAAACAAGCCTAAGCGTTTCAAAGGCCTTTTTCCAGGAAACGCTTGACCTTTCGCTTGCCTGGCTTTTTGGCCTGAATGATTTTGACAGCATGGTAAAAGTTCAAGCCAAATACAGCTTGACAGACAGCATCGCGCTTTCGCTTGGCTCGGACTTGTTCATCAACGGGCCTGACAAAGACAAAAAAGGCTTTTACGGCGCTTACCAAGAGCTTAGCTGCGTTTGGCTAAAAGCGGAATATAACTTCTAGCGGCGAAACAGGAGAAAATTATGAAAAAAAAGTCATTGTTAAATTGGATTTTTTCGTTCGCGGGAGAAAAAAAGGCCGCCTATTTTTTGAGCGTCTTTTTCGCGCTTCTTTGCGTGGCCTGCGCGATCGCGCCCTACATTTTGATAGCGGACATAGTGAAAAAGCTTCTTTCGGATGAGCGCGAATGGAGCGTTTACTTTAACGAGTGCCTTGCAATCGCGGCCTTTTGGGTAGGAAACGCGCTCTTCCACATGTTTTCGACAAGCCTAAGCCACATCGCCACCTTCAACGTTCTTGCCAACATAAGAAAAAGGCTTTGCGACAAGCTTTCGCGCGTTCCGCTTGGAAGCGTCTTGGACATGCCGTCAGGAAGCCTCAAAAGCATTTTAATAGAAAGAATCGACAGCATGGAAACGACGCTCGCGCACATTTTGCCGGAATGGACATCGAACCTTGTCCTTCCGGTCTTGATGTTCGCCTGGCTCTTCCATCTTGACTGGGTCAACATGACCGAGCGCTTCCAAAACGCAATCGAAAAAACAAAAATCCTAAACGACACCGCAGTTGAATACATAAACGGAATAGAAGTCATAAAGGCCTTCGGCAAGGCCAAGTCTTCGTACGAACGCTTTGTCGTAGCGGCAAAGGAAGGCTCCGACTGTTTTGTGGAATGGATGCGCGACTGCATTTGGCCCTTCACTATCGCTTTTGTAATCGCGCCTTCAACGCTGCTTTCTGTCCTTCCAATCGGCGGCTTTTTGTTTTTGCGCGGAACGCTTTCCGCCGTTGACTTCATCTCAATCATCATTTTGTCGATGAGCGTGATCCAGCCGCTTTTGACCGTTTACTCCTACCACGACGACATTGCAAAGGCCACGGTAATTTTTGGCGAAGTCGGAGGAATCATGGACATGAAGGAGCTTGAAAGGCCGAGCGCTGACAAAAAGAAGCCAGCCGACAATTCGATTGAATTGCGCGATGTTCGCTTTAGCTACCACAAAGAAGGCCAAGAAGGCCGCGGCGGCGAAATCATTCACGGCGTGAGCCTAAAAATTCCGCAAGGCTCTTGCGCGGCTTTTGTCGGCCCAAGCGGAAGCGGAAAGTCAACATTGGCGCGCCTGATCGCCTCGCTTTGGGACGTGGATTCAGGCAGCGTGGAAATCGGCGGCGTGAACATTAAAGACCTTTCGCTTGAAGAATACAACCGCCGCGTGGCATACGTAAGCCAGGACAACTTTTTATTCGACATGAGCGTGCGCGACAACATTCGCCTAGGCCGGCCCGGCGCGAGCGACAAAGAGGTTGAGGCGATGGCGAAAAAATCCGGCTGCCACGACTTTATCATGTCGCTGGAAAAAGGCTACGACACGATTGTAGGCGGAAGCGGCGCGCATTTGTCCGGCGGAGAGCGGCAGAGAATCGCCATCGCCCGCGCGATGATGAAGGACGCTCCAATAGTAATCTTGGACGAAGCGACGGCCTACACCGACCCCGAAAACGAGGCCGTGATTCAAGAAAGCGTCGCGCGCCTTGTAAAAGGAAAGACCTTGATTGTAATCGCGCACCGCCTTAGCACGATTCGCGACGCGGACATGATTTACGTCATAAAGGACGGAGCGATTGACTCCTTTGGAACGCACGAGTAGCTTTTAAAGAAGCGCGGCCTTTACAAAGCCATGTGGGAAGCGCACATCAGCGCTAAGGATGAATAATAGCGGCGAAACAATCGGCGGCAAGCCAAAAATCGATAGGCGCCGCATTAGCGGCAACATTCGCGCTTGCAACGCTCGCGCGAACAGCCGTAACGGAGGTAATGCACATGTTTGAAATACTTAAAAGATTTTTTGATTTTTGCGACAAGGAAAACCGCAATAAGTTTTACGCGGCGATCGCCTTGGGCGTGGTGAATTCATTTTTTATGGCGCTAAGAATCGCCGCCATCGCGGTGATGATGCAAGGCGTGATTCGCGCGGCCACGGGAACGGAAGCCTTTTCCGTCAAAACGATTTGGCTTTCTTTTGGCATAATGGTTTTTAGCCTGACGGCGGGAATCATCACAAAGAAAAACGTTTCGATGTGGCAGACAGAAGGCGGCTACAGGACTTGCGCGCAAAAGCGAATCCAAATCGCCGAGCACTTGCGCTACGTTCCGATGGGATACTTTAACCAAAACTCTTTGGGACAAATCACAAGCGTGACGACAAACACGATGGAGCTTATGGGAGACGTTGCCACAAGGGCCGTAATGCTTGTAATGCAAGGCCTTTTGGACTCCGCGCTTATCATCGTGATGATATTTTTCTTTGATTGGCGCATCGCTCTTGTCGCGCTGGCAGGCTTTTTTGCCTTTCAGTTTGTCAATGTCTTCATGCGCCTTGCAGTCCGCGGCGTGTCGATGGAAAAAAGTTTGGCCGACGAAGCGCAAATCGAAAAGGTTTTGGAACACATTCAGGGAATCGCGGAAGTAAAGGCATACAACCTTACGGGAAAGCGCAGCAAGGAATTGAACGCCGTCATCGACCGCGCCAAAAAAGTTTGCATAAAGATGGAAATGCGCTGCATTCCAATCGCGGCGATTCAGTCAATCGTATCAAAATTTTCGGGCGTGGCCATCGCGTTCGCTTCGATTTGGTTTTACCTAAACGGCTCGATGCCGCTGGAAAAATGCGCGGTCATGTTGATTTGTTCCTATATGCTCTTTGCCGCGCTTGAAGCCGGCGGAAACTACTCGGCGCTCCTTCGCGTCATCGACATCGGCGTTCAAAAGGCTCAGGCGATTTTGGACATTCCGCTGATGGACATTGACGGAAAGAAGCAGCGACCAAAGGGGGAAGCCTCACCCTCCCCGCTGGACATAAGCGCGACGGACATCAGCTTTGCCTACGAAAAAAGAAAGATCATCGACGGCGTTTCGCTCCAAATCCCTGAGCGGTCAAAAATCGCGATCGTCGGACCTTCCGGCGGCGGAAAGACGACGCTTTGCCACTTGCTTTCGCGCTTTTGGGACGTGGACAAGGGAAGCGTCGCGCTGGGCGGCGTTGACGTCCGCGACTGGAGCATGGACGACCTTATGGCAAACTTTAGCTTTGTCTTCCAGAACGTTTATCTATTCCATGACACAATCGCCAACAACATCCGCTTTGGAAACCCCAGCGCTCCGATGAAAGATGTCATCGCCGCGGCGAAAAAAGCTTGCTGCCACGACTTTATTTCCGCCCTGCCAAACGGCTACGACACGGTGATCGGCGAAGGCGGCGCTTCGTTAAGCGGAGGCGAAAAACAGCGCGTTTCAATCGCGCGCGCGATCATGAAAGACGCTCCGATAATCATTCTTGACGAAGCCACCGCCAACGTGGACCCCGAAAACGAGCGCGACCTTATGGCCGCCGTCTCGGAGCTTACAAAAGAAAAGACCGTCATAATGATAGCGCACAGGCTAAAGACCGTGCGCGACGCGGACCAAATCATCGTCATCGACAAGGGAAAAATCGCCGAGCAAGGAAAGCACAAGACGCTCGCAAAGTCCGGCGGCATCTACGCGCGCTTCATCGATTCAAGAAAGCAAGCGGTGTCTTGGAAAATTTAGGAGGATATAATATGGAACTAAAGCTTGGGGACGTGCAGACAACGGCGCTGATTCCGGTGGCGATCAAGGCCAGCGAAAGCTTGCGGCCAAACGCCCGCGTCCGCGACGACGTCGCCGTCCAAATGATTGAGACGCTTGGCATAGATCCCGCGCCCTACGACAAATTTTTGAGCCACGAGGGAGTCATCGCCCGCACCGTGATGCTTGACCGCATGGTAAAATACTTTGTGGCGCAAAACCCGGAAGCCGTAATCGTCAACATGGGCGCGGGCTTTGACAACCGCTTTAGCCGCGTTGACAACGGAAAAATATTTTGGTTTGACCTAGATTTGCCGGATTCAATCGCGGTCCGCAAAAAAGTTTTTAAAGAGCGCGAGCGCGTTCAAATGATAGAAGGAAGTGTTTTGGAAGACGGCTGGGTTCCCGCTGTAAAAAAAGAAATAAAAAAGCGAGGCGGCACCAAAACGGCTCCCGTCCTATTTTTGGCGGAAGGGCTTTTTATGTACTTTACGCTTGAAGAAATCGCGACGCTCCTCAAAGTATTAAAAGACAATTTCCCAAACGGAACTTTAATCGCCGAGCAAAACAACCCGATGATGGTCAAAAACCAAAAGTACCACGACACCGTAAAGGCGACTAACGCGGTCTTTAAAAGCGGAACTTGGAGCGGACAAGAAATCGCCGCGCTCTGTCCCGGCATGACGCTTGTGGAAGAGCGTAGCTTTAACGAAGAAATGAAAAAACATTCCTTTGGCGGCTGGCTTTTCGCCGCGCTGCTCCCAAAAATGAACGACCGCTGGGCGACATTTAAGTGGTAAGAGGAATAAAATGGCATTCACCGATAATTTTGGAAATCCGCAAGGCTTTCTTGGCCGCCTTATGCTTGTGGCGATGGAACGGGAGCACCTTCCGATGGCAAGATGGGCCTTTGGGCAATTCGACGTTCCGCAAGAAGGACAAATCGCGGACATCGGCTGCGGAGGCGGCTACAACGTCAAGCGCCTTTTGCAAAAAAGCCAAGCGGCAAAAGTTTGGGGCTTGGACATTTCGGAAGAGAGCGTAAAAAAAGCGCGCAAGGTCAACAAGGCCGCGCCTTTGAGCCGTTGCGAGATTTTGCAAGCGAGCGTGGAAGCCCTGCCTTTTTCGGACGGCCAGCTGGCTTTTGCGACAGCCTTTGAAACAGTCTTTTTTTGGAAGGACATCGAGCGCGGCTTTAAGGAAGTCCATCGGGTTCTAAAAGCCGGCGCGGCCTTTGCGGTTGTGAACAATTACGGCGACCCAAAGATTGACTGGGAAAAGAAAGTCCCCTGCATGAAGCGGCGAACGGCTGAAGAAATAAAAGAGCTTTTATTAGCCGCGGGATTTTCTTCCGCTACAATAGCCAAGAACGGAAATCTCTTTTGCGTAATGGCGCGCAAGTAGGACAGCGGCGAGAAAAACGGAAGCACGCCTAAGAGTGATGGGCGCCGCATAAGCGGCAACATTCGCGCTCGCAATCCGACTCGCGCGAACAGCCGTATCATAGGAGTTAACAGATTATGAAAAAAACAGTGTGGGATTTTTTCGCGCCGATTTACGAGACGACGATGAAAAGCCAAAAGAACATTTACGATTATTTGTACCAAAACATTTCGCGCGCGGCGGAAGGAAAGACAGTCTTGGAATTGGCCACTGGCCCCGGCATGATCGCAAAGCATATCGCGGCCGCCGCAAAAAGCGTCGTGGCCACGGACTTCGCTCCCAATATGATTGAGACGGCAAAGAAAGGCGACGTTCCGCAAAACGTGACCTTTGAAGTCGCCGACGCGACAAGCCTCCCCTACGCCGACAAAAGCTTTGACCTTGTTGTAATCGCAAACGCGCTGCACATAATTCCCGACCCGCAAAAAGCGCTGGCGCAAATCAAGCGCGTCCTAAAAGACGGCGGCCTTTTAATCGCCCCGAATTTCATTTTTAGAAAAAGCGGAAAGCATAACCTTTGGCAAAAAATCCTGAACCTTGTCGGAATCAAGTTCGAGCACGAATGGACCGCCGAAGAATACCTAGACTTTTTGCGCCAAAACGGCCTCTGCGTCGCCAAAAGCCAAGTCGTCAAAGGCAGGATAGATTTGCTTTACGTCGAATGCGCGTTTGAGTAGGCGGAACGGTTGGCGAAACAAAAAGCGTACGACCGGCCCGCCGCCTACTGCTCCTTCACCAACTTTCCTGTCATGTGTTCAATCGTAAATTCAAAGCATTGAACGCGGGCCAAGGCGTTCTTCAATTCCATTTCCAAATATTCCTGGTCGTCGGTGAACTTTTGGACAAGGCGGGTACAGATTTCTTCCGCTTTTTTGATGTCGTCAACAAGGCGGATTTTTCCAAAGGCAACAACGCTTTTTATGTTCAAAGCCCACTCGCCTTCTTTTGCAAAGCCCTTGTCCATGACGCAAAAGCTTGCCTTTGGGTTGGCTTTTATCGCGTCGATTTTGTGGCCCTCTTTGGCTCCGTGGAAATAAATTTTTCCGTCTCGCTCGTCGTAAAAGTGGCTGAGCGGAATTCCGTAAGGATAGCCGTCGTCGACAATCAAAGAAAGCACGCCTCGTTTTTCCGCTTTCAAAATTTCAACGCATTCCGCGTCCGAAATCTGCTGCTTGAACCTTCTCATCGTTCTGAACATAATTCTTGCCTCTATGCCGTTCTTATTTTGTCAATTATAACTATTCGAGTTTCTTGTGTAAATCGGAAGATGAAAATATTTTTAAAAGAGCAATTTTATCCAATTCTTTCATTCATCTTTTTGCTAGATTTTCCGCAAGAGGTAACAATATGAACAAAGAACTTTTTGAAAAATTTGACGGCGGAAGCCTGCGTTTGCCAAAAGGCCAAATTGACTTTGGCAAAATCGGCTGGAACAAGCACCCGACTTTTGAAGGCGTTGAGCTAAAGCACATCGTAACATCAAAAGACACTGGCGGCGATTTTAGCTATCACTTGGTTAGAATCGCTCCCAACAAAAGCATCAAAAATCACATCCACGAAACCCAGCTTGAAACCCACGAGGTTATCGCCGGAAGCGGAACGTGCGTCAATGACGGAAAGCTCCTTGATTACGAGCCGGGCGTGATTTCGATTATGCCAGCGAAGGTTCCGCACGAAGTCAACGCGGGCCCGGAAGGGCTTTGCCTTTTCGCAAAGTTTTTTCCGGCCTTGTGTTAGGAATCTTTGTCCGGCCTTGACGCGTTCTGGTATTCTTTTGGGGTGAGGCCGACAATTTTTTGAAAGCATCTGTCCAGGTGGCTTTGGTCGCAAAAACCCGCGTCATAAGCCGCCTCGCAGACGCTTTTTTCTTTTTCAAGCAGCTTTTGCGCCTTTCTCACCTTTCGCTGAATTTGGAATTGATGGGGAGTAAGCCCGTACATCTTTTTGAATTTTCTGATTAAATGAAAAGGGCTAAGATTCGTGTCCCGCGACATTTCTTCAATAAGATAAAGATTTTCCGGCTGGTCGAGAATTGAATCCTTGAGCACGCCAAGCTCTCCTTCTCCGGCCTTTGTCCGCGCGCAAGTCACCAGCATCGAATAGCCATTTTCGTCAACCGGCTTTATCTCATGCAAAACATTCGGCGGAATTCTAAACTCGTCTCCCTTGCGATAGATTTTTGACGCGCCACCCATCACAATGCAGACGCTTCCGTCTTCAACAATTCCAAGAGTCAGATGCTCTGCGTGCGTGTGAGGCGGATAAGCCTTAGTCCAGTTTTTATAACGCACGCATTCTATGCCGCCGGTCTTTTTGCGGTATGAAATTTCGTTGGTCATATTATGCGTCGCCCTTTCTGCTGATTAAAAACACACCGTCTTTATCGGCAGATCTTATAAGCGGCTCGCAGAGCGTTTCCTGCATTACAACTTCGCCCAAATACAGGATCCGGCAACCGTCCAACAAATGGCCAGCCCATGTCTTGCTTCCGTTTCCTATGACGCCATGAATGTGCGGCTCGCCGTTTATGATTGTTCCGTCAAGCGACGCCAATTCCAAAGGCTCGCTCAGATTATGCACGTCATAGCCCATTGGAAATCCTACGGTATTGGACATTTGAATGTTCGCAATGTCAAACGTCGCTATGCCGGACAACACGACCGCGTCCCGGACTTTTTCATTCCGGCATAATTCCGCTATTTTTTCGCGGAGCAAATCGCCTCGTTCCATCCGCAGAATGAACGTCCTTCCCGTATTTTTCGCAACAAAATGCTTCATGGCAAATCCCCCTTGCGTTAATTTTAACCAAATAGTAATGCAAGGCGGAAAGAACGTATATCAAATTATTGCTCTTTATTTTCCACCGCCGATGAATAACTTCCCGCTGTGATTCCCATATATTTTTTAAAAATATCGTTCATGTGACTTTGGCTGGTAAAGTCAAGCTCATAGGCGATGTCGCTTTGAGAATTTTTAAACGCCATGTCTTTTATTTTTCTCACTTTGCACTGTTGATGATATTGCTTTGGCGTGATTCCCATTTCCTTCTTAAATGTTCTAATCAAATGATATTTTGAAACGCAAACGTTTTCCGCAAGTTCGTCCAATGAAAACTTGCTTTGACAATGTTCATTTAAATACCGCGCCGCTTTTTCAGTATATATTGACCTAACAGAATCAGACGCCTTATATAGCTCGAACATGTCTATTATACGCATTTCAAAAGCGCGCTCATCGATATCATGCGTTCGGAAAGAGTTCGCCAATTCAAGAAGCTTGTCGCCCAAAGAGGGATAAAAGCAACGTTCCGTTTTATATTCCTTCATGACTTCTGCCAATTCATTTTTTAGGCATATTGTAATATAGGAGAAGCCGCTTGTCGGATTAATAGCAATTCCGGTATTCGACGGCACGATATAAGCGTCCCCTTTTCGCAATTCCAATGTCTTGCCGCCAATATCAAATTCTCCGCATCCTGCAAGAACCGCTCCCGCCATAAAACTGCTGTGGGTATGATAGGGAAAATTATGCATGCCAGCGCCTGTAACAATTTCAATATTGCCATCGAAATAAAAGGAAACATCATTCATATCTGTTAACGATTTAATTCCTTCACCATATATCCGCAGGTAAAAGGAAAGAAATCAAATTTCTCAGTTCCAATATGAACGAAACCCGCATTCTCATACCATTTGCGGAGAACAGTATTTTCTTCCACAATCCCAATGTTGATTTTATTGCGCTCATGTGCTTTAGCCTGTCTATAAGCGTCTTGAAGCAATTCGTGTCCAATTTTCTTGTGCCGATATTCAGGAAGAACGCAAAGGTTGCTCAATTCGCATTCCCCTTTGTCTTGCATCAAAAGCGAATAATAGCCGATTATTTTTCCGTCGGAATTGAAATATGCAAACATGAATCTTGGCTCGTTGTCCATTTGATATAAAAGCCTTTCTTCTGTCGTCGCAAAGGCGGTGAATCTTGGGGCGTTTTCAATGGTAAACCCAAATTGTTCGGCAATTGTCATAAAACTTTCCCTTATGACTTTCACGCATTCTGACACATCACTCTTACTTATTTCTTTTATCATCTTTTCTCCCTTCGCCCCAATGCGGACGTCCATCAGATAATCCAAAAAATTTAGCTAAGCGTAAAGATGTATCTACAGTTATCTTTCTGCGGTTATGAAGAATGTCCTGAATGCGGGAAGTAGGCACATTTATTTCCTGCGCAAGTTTATATGCAGAAATTCCAAGTGGAATAAGAAATTCTTCGTTGAGAATTTCTCCGATTGTTGGTGTTTCGATAAAATCAGACATAGTTTGCTCCTAGTGGTAATCCACAATCTCTACATCGTAATAATGTCCGTCTTTTTCTGTAAAACAGACAGTTTTTTAAGCGGCGTAAAGCCGCGCACTAACGCTACTTCGTCCAAGCCCTAAAGTTCAATTTCATTTCAGAAAGCAAGCTTAACTTGCTTTCTGAAATATTCTTTTTTATATTTTCTTGCAGAATTCAACAATTTCGTTCTTTATGCCATTAACGGCTTCTTTAAATTCTATTGAACAGAAACCAATTCTATCAACGCTCTCAATTTCCATGTGACCATAAAAATGTTCGATTGTTGATATCAATCTTTCGCACTCTTTCATGTTTGGACCTGTTCGCAAAACTATGGAATAACCTTTTTTCCCTTTTGAAAGACTTGCATGCGGTTCATGAGTATTGCACCATGGTGTACACCTGTCTATGAAAGCTTTAAATTGGCCGGGAACATCTGCCCAATATGATGGCGATACACTGATTATTATATCTGCCTTTTCAAATTCTTTTATTAATGAATCAAAATCATCATGTTGAATACATTCTGCTGTCGAATGGCAGGTTCTGCAGCCTTTACAAAAATTAAATTTATAGTCATCAATACAGACTGTAGTTGTATCGTATTTTTGTTTAATACAATCATTTGCGATTTTTACAATTTCAGCAGTTGCTCCATTTTTTACAGGACTACAGTTAATTATCAATGCATTCATTTTTCCTTCCTAAAAAGCAGGTCAGTGCGGGTGTCAGCATAACCTTTGTTATGGCAAAATATTTCTTATACAAAATAGTATATCTTTTGTTTTTATACCACGAAACACAGGTTCCTCAAATAAATACACGCTCATTTCTTCACCACGATGGTTAGCATGACTAGATCTTCCTCTCCTGTATTGACGATAGAGTGCTTCGATCCTTTCGGGCAGATGTGCATGATTCCAGGTCGAAGATTTTCCTGTACGCCGTCACAAAATGCTTTACCTGTGCCGCTTATGATGTAGTTCATATCATCGCCAGACTCCTGCTTATGTGAACCAATGCTTCCACCTGGTTGGATTGCCGTCGAAATAATCCGATAGGAATCATCGTTATACATACGGGCACTCATAATACCGGTGCCGTTGTTCATTCCCGGAAACGTCATTGAATCAATTTTATTGAAATCTATCTGCAAAAAAGTCACCTCCACAAATCTCGATTTGTTAAATTTTTCCCTTACTAACAAAGCAGGTCAATGTGCCTGTCGCCATAACAATTGCTTAAACCGCAAACCGGCTTGACCGATTTGTCGGCTTTGAACCTTTGTTATGCTTTTTCTATTTCATTAATAATTTTTTCAGCATCACAACAATATAAATCTGCACCACTAAAAGGATTCATTTCTACAAGGTAGAATTTTCCTTCACTTTCGCAAATATCAATAATATACACAAAATCTTTTTGTTTGTTCTTGTCTGCGATTTTTTGAGCAAATTTCCAAGAATCTTCATTTAGTGTAGAAACAAGCCCTTTTCTGTCATTTGCAATATACTCACAGCCTGTAATTATTTTTTTATTTATACAAACATATCTATATTCTTTATCAATCTTTTTATATTCTGAAAGAACAATTTGTAAATCCATATTTGAATGATAAAGCCCATAATCAAAATGCGCAGGAGTTAAATTTTCAGAATCCAATATTCTTCCACTAAATTCTTTTAAGGGACTGTTTGGTCTAGCAAAAATTTTCTTTGTTCCTTTTATAATAGTTTTTAAGATTTCTTTATTTTCCATTAATTTATTAATAGTTGTAAAGATAATATTATCGGTTAAGACGAATTCTTTATAATTTTCATAAATATATGAATATGAAAAACCAATTTCATCGCATAAAGAACCCGGCAAAAAATTCAATTCTTTTTTAATTTTAGAAGCATTGCCTAAACTTCCATGAAATATTGAATTTTTAGGAAATGCTTCATATTCTTTTGTATTCCAAAATTCATCATTCCAAATTTTATATGGCTTATTTAATTTCTTTAATGCAGGAAGAAGAATATCTCCATTTGTAAATCCATCATTTTCAATAATCCAATTCATATATTCCTCTTAAGCACCCCAGTGCGGGCGTCCACATAACAACTGGTTGTACCGCAGGCAGCTTGACTGCCTGTCGGCTACGAGCTTCTTGTTAGGTTATATTTCTACAGGTTAGAGGCTTTTTTATTTGAAAGGTTTATTTTCGTAAATTTTTCTTTTTCAGAATCGGTCAATGAAGCTATAGAAACACCTTTCTCTTTTGCATAATCACGCATAGCTTTCATATTAACAAAATATGGAAGGGTATTAACATCTATCGGAGAATAAGTTTTCTGCATATAAGAATTATAATTGTTCATCTGTCCATTCATATGTGTAAACCTCCATGATTTTTTTCATCTGGTCGTCAAATATACCGAAATGAAATTGATGGAGCATACAGATTGGTTCTGCTCCAAGTTTCTCGACATAATGCTGCAGAAGATGTTCATCTGCAGCAAATCCAAATACATTACCATCATATCCGTAATCTATGGATTTTTTTCCTGCAATAGCAAATAAGTGACCACCAACCCCAGAATACTTTGGTTCATCCGTCAACTGTTTGTTATTCTGCGGAGCAGTACACATCCACTGTATATAAAGTGCGCCTGCGTCTGGATTATTTTGAATAGAAACCAATCCTTGTATATCGACAGTTCCTTTTATTACAAGTGCATAAACTTCTGAATTTTTGGTTAATTGAGACCAATCGATATACCAGCCGTTCTTTTTGTTGTATTTTTCCAAAAATGAACTTCTTTTGATGCGGATAACTTCCGTATCGATAAGCTCTCCTGTAGCGTTATCTTTGAGGCACGGAGTAAAATCATCTATATAGACAGATATAAATCCAAAATCCATATCCTAATTATAGCATAAAATTTGCATTTTTGCATTAAGAATTCAGTTTTTTTTTTGTTTTAACAGTCTTATACAAAATCTGTCAAGCTTGACTTGGCAGATTTTGTACCTTTCTCTTAAAAGTTCCCGTGTACATACGAATGTTGAGATTCTTCAAATAGAATCAGATTTTCAGGACGACAATTATAGCCGTTATTGTCTACTGGTTGTACCGCAGGCAGCTTGACTGCCTGTCGGCTACGAACCTTTGTTATGCTTTATTTTATTAGATAATTTTTTACATAATTAGATTTTAAGAAATAAATTATGAATAAACTATCTTTTAATATTAAATATAAATCTTTTCCAATTGATCCAATTGATTTACTAAATAAAGAAATGAATATATTTAATATACTTATTAGAATACAAATACACATAAAAATTATAAATATTTTTTTAGCTATTTGTTTTCTGCAAACTATTAAAATGAAACTCAGCATGCAAATTATTGAAATTATAAATAATAAAAATGATTCAATTAAACCAATATTTCTAATTGCAAAGAATCCTGCAAATAAATATATAAAGAAATCAATAAATAAAATTATATTTATAAAAAGCAAAACGCCTCTTAGCTTATTTGATTTATTTTGTTTTTTTACATTTTTGTTTATTTCATTTCTTTCTTTTATTTGATTGATTTCTTCTTTTGAAATTTTTCTAACTTCTATTTCTTTCTTAAATAATTCCTGTACTTCAGGAATATAATCATTTACTTTAATTATTCCTTCAATAATTAATTTTTCATTTGAATAATTTTTAATGTTTTCTTTAATTTCTTTTAAATCCATATTTTTTTATCCTTTTTATTAAGGCACCCCAGTGTGGGTGTCAGCATAACCTTTGTTATGGCAAAAATATATCTTCTACAGAATTAGATTTCATAAATACTTTATTTTCTTTATGAATCATTCTGTACGATTTTTTGAAGCGTATGCTTCTATTATTATATTTTTTATAGGCGGCGCAAAGCCGCGTATTACTGCTACTTTGTTTCGCCATAAAGTCCAATTTCATTTCAAAAAGCAAGCTTGACTTGCTTTCTGAAATATTCTTCTTTATTCCAACTATAGGATTAACTGGAAAATATGTTTAAGCAATGTTTTTCCTGATTTTGTTTTACAAATTTTTTCTATGAAGTTATTAACATTTGCTTTTGAATAATTGTTTTCCGAAGCATTCGCAATATAATCTGCTTCGATTAAAATCTGATGTTCCCGATTATTTATGTTCTTAAATGTGTGATGATGTCCAACAAGATACTTAATCCGTTCTTTTATCTCTTTGGAAAGGGAGAAATCAGATAGAAACTTTTCTACAAGAACAACGCCTTCTATTTCTTGATTTTTTCCATTTGTATTTCCGTATTTTATTCTGCATAGTGGACACGCAATATCATGAGTTAATGCTGCAATTTCAAGTATAAGTTGCTCTTCTTCGGAAATCATTTCATATTTACCGATGATTCTTGCATAATTCCATACCCGAATAAAATGATCAATATCATGTATATTTCCATCTGAGATTTCAATCATTTTAATCATAATTTCATTTATTATTTTTTCATTTCCGAGCATTCGTTTTTCCTAAAAAGCACGCCAGTGGCGTGTCGCCATAACTAGCGTTTTAAACCGTAAAAACGGTTTTGCACACCGCGCAAAATTGTCACAAAAGTTGCGGTGCCGCAAAGGCACGGAAAGCAACTTTTGTGACAAAGTTTTTATCGGTTTTGAAAACCATGTTATGCTTCGTTTTTTCTTGCTGTTTTATTAATTTCTATAAACATTTTTGTAATTTCAGGATTTGTTATAAATCTATTAACTTTTGCAACTATCTGCTCCGCAAGTTCATCTGTTCTATAATTTGCATACCATGCTAATTTATTAATATCAATCCTACCGCTATCAAGTTCGTCTGCAAAAGAGTAATTTCCTGACTCTATGAAACGAAAATCATTATTTGCATCGCAAACATCGTCAATTCTGTCAAAGGATGATTCTATTAGAGAATATTTGCTTTCCTGTAATAAAGTAAAAATCTTTTCTCTGTCATATAAATTGCCATTAGCCCACAAACAAAGAGAATTATATCCATCACTTTCTCTATGCCAAAGAGAAAGTGAATCACCACCAAATTCTTTTATGAACCATCTAAAGTCCCAAAGCCCCCATGAAACAAAACCCCATTCATTAGGAATTGTTTTTAGGGCAAATTCATTCACCTTGCTTTTCAAGTTACAGAACCAATCATTACGAATTGCATCCTTCTGTTGACATAACAACAAAAAAGATTCCCACTCTTGTTTTGATGAGAATATTTCCTGAACTTGATTTGTTACAAAGTTTGACATTTAGTACCTCCAAAAGTCATAATACTGTTTTATAAAATAATAAAGCTCTAAATTGCTTTTTACCGCTTCCAAACATTTGGACAACCACTTTTCTATTTCATTGTTAAAAAATAATACATCAATATTGATAGGAACTTTTTCGGGAAGATCCTTTGAAAAATTACACGGACGGGATAATGTTTGCTCACTGGGAGTTTTCAAATCACTAGGACTTAGATATAAAATTTTATTCCAGCAATTATTATTTTCAGGGAATTTTTTTTGTGGGGAATAAATACCATAATACCAATAACGATACAGTTGATTTGGTTGATCAACAGCATTATTGGATTTATTTTCTATGATTATTATTTTATCTCTCGATTTAGTAGCAATACGAATATCAAACCTTTCTGATTCTATACTTATAGTCCAAAAATCTTTTTCATTGAATTCAAGATTAAGTGTTTGAAAAAACAAACGTAAAAATGTATCTCCTTGCCCATGTGTTCCGAACGGATTTAGCAAATCTCCTAAGATTTGAGAATGCTGAGGTTCTGAAATATGAATTTTTCTGAAAAAATTCAATTCAGAGGCTTTCTTTATTTTAGGAAATGTCTTTATTGTAATAGAGGGAAGTATACTTGAAAAACTGTTTACACATATTTCCCTATGTATTGTGTATTTCACATTTTTATGTATAACAAAATCTAAATCAGAAAACCTCATTTTTCCTTTCTCAAAAACTATCCACGCCAGTGGCGTGTGAGCATAACAACTGCTTAAACGGTGGCGCGGCTTGACCGCGACATCCGCTTTGAAGCTTTGTTATGTGATTATAATATTTATAAGACTAATTATTTTTTTCTTCGTTTTGTATCCATGGATACATTTCCAGTAAATAAATAGGGATTTCCCTAGATAGTCCAGCCCATTCTGTTTTTACTTTCTTATCAAAAGTTTTATTATATGATAAATATTCATTTTTAAAAAGTTTACTCCATTTTTGAAGTTTAAGAAGTATTATATAATAACTACTTGAATCACATATCAACCAGAAAAAAGATTTTTCAATTAGCTGATATGCTTTATCGAAACTATTTATATTGTCGTTAAATATTTTTGATTGCCATTTCTTTCTTTCAAGCTTATCCATTGAAATAAACTTCATATAATCTTCTGTCAAATAATACAATAATATAATTAATGTATAATTATTTGATCCATGTCCAGACAATCTGATAATATCTTCTTCAAAAAATTTAGTAAAAAATCTATATACTGCAATTTCTTTAGGAATTTTTTCATCTATTTTTATATTTGTTTGGATATTTCTTTTTATTATACTGTTAATAAATGGTAAATCAGTATTAATATAATGATAAGCAGTATACGGAATATCATGTTTGATTATTTGTGTCTCACTGTGAAAATTATTATTATATTTCTCTCGTTGAACAAGTTGTTCATAAACTGATTGTCCTACAAATATTTGATTATTACCAGCCATTCCCATAATACGTTGTGCATAATTTATTCCAGCTCCAGCAATGTTTGTATGTTCATTTATATCGGTTATTATATTATCCTGATTTTCATTGATACCTATACGTAAATCAAATTTTCTTTTTTTATCATCTTGTTGATTATTATACACGTCTAACTTTTGAAGAATTGTAATAGCAATTTGTAGATGTATATCATATGGATCAAGTGTATTAATTATACAAATACAAATACCATCACCAGTTGGCAAATATATTAAATTTTCTTGATTTAAATTAAATGGCTCAATAGTTTCTTTTACAATATGATTGAGGGTATTTATAATTTCAGTCTGCGCCTCAACGCTTCGTTCATGGGAATAATTTACAACATCTAAGAAAATATATTTTACTAATGCTGTTTTAGCTTCCATTATTCTTTCTCCGTTTTTGATATTTATTCTCCAAGCACCCCAGTGCGGGCGTCCACATAACAACTGGTTGTACCGCACGGTGGCTTGACCACCGTGTCGGCTACGAACCTTTGTTATACGAGTACAGCTTGTTTTTTTGCTAAGGCAACATGTTCTTTTTCAGAATTTTTAGCAAGAAGATAAACACAATACTGATTCATGCTTACACCTTCTTTCTTTGAATCTTCTGCGAGGGTTTTGTGTAGAGTTTTTGGAAGGCGTAGTTTGAATTGACCGGAATAGGAATCTGCGGTTTCTGGTTCTGAGATTTCTATTCCATCTTCAATTGCGGCGGTTAACCATTCTTTTTTTGCGTCTTCGGCATTTGCAACGACTTCAGCAACAGTTTCTCCGCAGGTAATACAGCCAGGAAGTTCTGGATATGAAGCGACATAACCTGATTCTTCTGTATCTGGAATTATTTCCAATTTGTACGGCAATTTCATATATTCTTCAAAAGTTTTCATATCAGTCCTCCTTCTTTTTGTTGGCTTCTTCTGCCTCAACTATTTCTTTTACCATTCTTACATAAACGACTTTTATTGGTTCATGATTTGGAATGGTAATAGGATTGCAACCAGCTTTTCGGAATGTATAATGACTACTACCACTTTTTGGTTGTGTTACAATATACCCATAGCTTTGCAGAATTTTACGTAGTTCTGCAAACCGCATATTCTTATCAAGCGATTTTATCCTGCTTAATAATTTTTTCCATTGTGCCATAATTATATTATAAGTGGTGTTATATATGGTGTCAAGGTTTGTTTTAAACGACGTAAAGCTGCGTTCAATTGCTGCCTTTATCTGTTTTGAAGTACTATAATTCATTTTAGCAGCAAGCTTGACTTGCTGCTAAACAATATCTTAGAATTATAATTTCTCTCGAATCCAATAATCTTTATATGAATATCCATCCATTGTTCCGATTAGGAATTCCTCTGATTTCGAGAATCCCATACTTTCAAATGCATATTTTCTTTCTATTGCATAAAGAGGTATTTTTGTTGCAATTATTTTTGTTTCAAAAAGTGAATATGATGAATCAAGCAATAGAGTTACAATTGATTTGATTTCTCCAGATTTTTCATATTCTGATTTTAAATCAAGTCTCAAAACGCCTGTGTGATTAAAAAAATCGTCAGCTTCTCTATGGAAAAGCTCGATTGTACCAATCACTTCGCCTGATATTTTGACAACTATGCACCAGCGGACAAACCATCTTGATTTGTAAGATTCTAGCCAAAAATCAATCGCCTTTTTCATTTGTTCCAAATCAGCATAATAAAAATTATCACCATGACAGTTGTCACTATTAAAAAATGGAAGTGCATTCTTATCACTGTATACTTCTAATAAATCTTTAGCATCGTCAATTTTAACGAAACGTAAAATATATTTTTCATTTTCAAAAGTAGGAACTTGTTCATACACATTTTTCATATTTTCTAATCCTAGCGCCCCAGTGCGCCTGTCGCCATAACAACTGGTTGTACCGCAGCGGGCTTGACCCGCTGTCGGCTACGAACCTTTGTTATGTGATTTCTATTCTACTTTCTTCCCATCTAAGTTTTAAATCTTTTAAATTTTTTGCTTGAACTTTGCCCATATATTTTTCATTTTCTAGCCAGCACTTAAATCGATCATATATATCTATATACATATCTTTATAAACCGTAATTAGAATTTTTTCCTCCGAATGATTATTTAAAATAGAAAGATATATTTCTTCAAAAAAATTAAACATAGTAATGACTGATCTTTTTAAATTTTCTTGTTCTGTTGATGTTTCAGTACCATCACCTTCAATTTTTTTTATTAAATCATCGTCTGAAAGAGAAGATTTTTCTTTTTTCATTTTTCTCGTAATATCACGAGCTTCCTTTATCGATGGGGCATCAAACCTTTCCATATATTTAAAAGAATTATTTATTCTATTATATTGTAAATTTTCTTTATTAATTTTTCCATTTTCCAAGGAATTAAAAGAAGTAATTACAGTGCTAAAAAGAACACCATATGCTGATATTGATAATGCAAGAAATTTTATAACTTCCATACATTTAGTCGAATCTTCTGGAACTTTTATACCTGTAATAGAAAATATAATAGTAAATAAAAGCCATGATATAGTAAGTACAATAATTGTAGGCCACTTTGATTTCATTTTATTAACTCCTTATTTATCTGCGCCCCAGTGCGGGCGTCCACATAACAAACATTCTCCGTATCCGCAATAAACCTCTTATGCTGCAATAAATGCCGCATAAGATTCACTACAGGACATCCTATTGCCCATATTACCACGAATTAGGAATTTTGTATAGCGTATTATGCCGTTCCGTCTAACGCGCTGACTTATCGCCGCCTAATATTCCGTCAAGCGGGCTGACCACGTCTTTCGCGCCGCGGTTTAGGACGTGAGTGTAAATCATTGTCGTGCTGACGTCGCTGTGGCCCAAGAGTTCCTGAACTGTGCGGATGTCATAGCCGTTCGCTTGGGGGAACAGCCATTGCCACTTTAACTCTTTTCCAGCGTTTGGGGAGCGGCTTTCGACGTTCGCGGGAACTTCCGCCCTTTCCAGAGCGAACCGTGATTTCGCTCCGGCCAAAACCAATGTCAATTTACGGAGCGAACGGCGTCAAGGACCGGGCGCGTAAAGCCCTGGGGAAAAGAAACGGCCGCGCAATGCGGTCCGCCAGAAGTCACTTTTACTATCACGCTTATAAATATAGTGAAGAATCCGCTAGACGGCCGCCCTTATCTTCTGTATTCCTTCCAAGACAGCGGCTTTTTTTTGCGGAGCGTAAAAGCGGACTTTTGGCTCAAGCTCTTTTAATAGCGGAAGCAGCGCCTTTAGCTTTTCGATGTCCAGCGCGTCGGGGGCAAAGGTGGCC
Source organism: uncultured Spirochaetaceae bacterium (assembly GCA_902799665.1). Lineage (GTDB taxonomy): Bacteria > Spirochaetota > Spirochaetia > Treponematales > Treponemataceae > Treponema_D. Next base: position 38,596 of record CADCBK010000008.1, read on the forward strand.
AATATTCCGCTAGTCGCCTCGTTCCATTCGATTTTGGCGGAAGGGCAAATGGCCGCCGCGACTTGGACGACCGCGCTCCGTATGTCGTTGTCGCGCAAGACCTTGTCGCGGAACCTAAACTTTCCGGGATAATATCGCCACTCCATTTTACGCCTGCCCTTTCGTTCCCAAAAAAGATTTCATCGCCCGCGCCCCGAACATCACCGTGGAGGCGTTGTGCAAAAGGGCGGCCAAAGAAGGCGTTATCGCGCCGAACAAGCTTAGGAACATCAGCGCGGTGTTCACGCCGATTATGTCGCGGTTGTTCAAGTCGATTCGTTCCATCAGCGCGCTTCCCAAGCCGCGGACTTTTAAAAGGCCTTCCAAGCCGCCGCCTTCAGGAAGCGATATGTCAGCCGTTTCGCCCGCGATGTCGGCGGCGTTTCCCATCGCGATTCCAACGTCGGCCGCGCTAAGGGCGGGCGCGTCGTTGATTCCGTCGCCAACCATAACGACCTTGCGGCCAGCCTTCTTTTCCTTTTCGATGAACGAAACCTTGTCTTCGGGGAGCGCCCTCGAAAGGTATTGGTCAACGCCAGCCGCGGCCGCCGCGTTCTTGGCCGCGCCCTCGTCGTCGCCGGTAATCATCGCGCATTTTGTTATGCCCGACTTTCGCAGCTCTTGGATCACGCGGGCGGCGTTTTGGCGCAAGGGATCGTTTATGGCAAAGGCGGCTATCAGGCGCTTTTCTTCGGCCAAGTACAAAAGCGACTCGCCGTTTTCAAGCGCGGACTTTTGAATTTTTTCCAAGCCGTCGTCCGCCTGGCATTTTTCGTCGTCAAAAATAAAATGCCGGCTTCCTATCAAAAGGCGCTTTTTGTTTAGGCTTGTGGCGATTCCGTGGGCCACGATGTATTCCACTTTCGCGTGCTCTTCCGGGTGAAGAAGGCCGCGCTCCTTTGCGGCTTGGACAATTGCCGCCGCGATGGGATGCGCAAAGTGCTCCTCTAGGCAGGCTGCAAGCGCCAAAAGCTCGTCGTCCGATTTTTTGCAAAAGGAATGGATTTTTGAAAGGCGCGGCGAGGCGCAGGTTAGCGTTCCGGTTTTGTCAAAGACAAGCGTGTCGGCCTTTGACGCTTCCTCCAAAAATTTTCCGCCCTTTACGATGATTCCGTTTTCCGCGGCCTCTTTCATCGCGCTCAGGACGGCGATCGGAGCGGCAAGCTTCATCGCGCATGAATAGTCAACCATAAGGGTCGCCATCACTTTGCGAACGCTTCCGGTAAAAAGGAATGTCGCGGCCGAAAGAATAAAGTTGCACTTTACAAGCTGGTTGGCCAAGTTTTCGGAACGCACTTGCGAAGAAACTTTCAACTGCTGCGACGAGTCGATCATCGAAAGTATGCCCTGCACTTTTGTCTGGCTTCCGACGGCTCTTGTCTCAACAAAAATCTCGCCTTCCTGCACAAGCGTTCCCGCAAAGACCGAAGCGCCCTGCCGTTTTTCAACCGCGAGCGGCTCTCCGGTTATCGCCGCTTGGTTCACAAGGGCCTCGCCGCTTGCGACAGTTCCGTCAACAGGAATCACGCCGCCGCTTCTAACCGCGACCAAGTCGCCTTTTTTTACAAGGCTTATCGGAACGGTTTTTTCAACGCGCTTTTTGTCCGCTCCGATTTCCACAAGCTGGACTTTGTCGTTCTTTGAAAGCAAGCGGTCGGCCAAGTCGCCGTAAGATTTTTTCTTGGTGAACTCTTCTATCGCGTCGCCAACGTTCAGCAAAAAATTTATGTTGGAAGCGGTTCCGGCGTCGCCCGCCAAAAGGGAGGCGGCAATCGCGGCTGAATCCAAGACTTCGGAATGAAAGACTTGCCCCGCCGCCACGCGCAAAAGGCCGCGCGCGATTCTAGGGCAAAGCGAAATGACGCGGAAAAGCAAGCGGACGTAAAAAGGCAAAAGCGCCTTGGCGTAATGGCTTACGGTCATCGCGGCCAAGTTGAACAAAAGGCTTTCCTTTTCTTGCGGCTCCTCGACCTCGTCAAGCAGCTCTTTTTTTTGCAAGTATTTTTCGGACAGCGCCATAAAAAGCGCCTTGATATGTTTTTCTGAAAGAATGGAAGCGTCGTAATAAATCAAAAATGAGCCGACGCAGTAATTGGCGCTGGCGCTCTTGATTCCTTCCTGCGTGGAAAGAAGCTCGGCGGCCAGCGCCGCCTGCCGCGCGGACACTTGGCTTTTGTCGTAGCCAATCCTAACGCGGCCCGGCAAAGAATGTTTGACCCAAAATTTCATGGCGAATTTTTGGCTGGCCCGTCCGGCTTACGCCTTGGCGGAACTTTCGGCCTTTAGGTCCTCAACGTCTTCTTTTAGCGTCTCAAAATATTCTTTTGCGTCTTCCTTTAATTGGGCGCCGCAAGCCAGGGCCTTAGCCGCTCCTTTTTTAAAGGTGTCAGTCTGAACAAAGGCCGCGGCGACCGCTCCGGCCGCGACTCCCCACAAAAATTTTTTCCATCCGTCTGTCATTGTTTCCTCCATGTCCGCTAATATTAGCATAGACTAATATAAATGTCAATCAGGCAACGAGAATTTTACAAGGCAAACATATGATGAATCCAATAACAAAAAATGCTCCCAGTTGCGGCTGCGTCAGATCGGCGCCGCTTGATAACTGCGCTACACGCGCATTGCGCCTTGAAACTATCTACGTCTGCCGCTATCGCGGCATGCGCAATGCGAGTGTCGCCGCCAGCCGCCCCGCTCCCTCGCGCATTTTTTTACTGTTTCCACGGACGTTTGCCTTGTGGAATTTTACACGGATAACATAGAGGCGGCCCAGGTCTTGCACTTTTGAACGTCGTCGGCTTCGGGCGTAAGGTGGACCATAAGGGGTTCGCCCAAAAGGACGGCGCCCTGGCTCTTGATTCTGTCCGCCCAGTCGCGAAGCCACTTGCCGTCGCCCCAATCGTAGGAGCCGAAGATTCCGATTTTCTTTCCCGAAATCGAGCCTTCAATCGCGGCAAAGAATTCCTCAACGCTGTCTTCCAAAACCTCGTCGCCCATCGCGGGGCTTCCCAAAAGCAAAACGTCGCAAGATAATGCGGCGGCCTGGTCCGCTTCGTCGGCGGTCGCGCAAAGGACTTCCGCTCCCTTTTCCTTAAGCGAATCGCAAATGGCGTTGGCCATCGCTTCCGTGTTTCCCGTTGTGCTTGCGTAAATCACAGCAACTTTCATATATGCCTCCAAATATTTTTAAGCCGCCTTGACGGCCTTTTTGCCATAACAAATTATTTCTTTAATCGAAAAGCCCCGCTCAAAAAGGCGCAGGCAGCGCTCCGAACATTCCTTGTAAAGAAGCGAAAGCTTTTTGGCGCTCTCAACATCGCGGTAGGCTTTCCAAGAGCCGCAGTGGACGCAGCCCCTTCCGCCGCGCCTTTCAAAGTCAATCACGTCCAATAGCGGGTAGCCCAAAAGAAGCCCCACCTCGTGCGGAAAGGCGGCGCCGCTTTTTATTTTGGAACAAATTTTTTTTACAAAGTCTTGAACGGATATCGCGCCGCAAGGGCCGCAGTTTGAGTAGCCTTTTTGTAAAAGATATTTTTTTACGCAAGGGCTTGACAAGATTTTTTGAACCCAATCCGCGTCGTAAAAAATCGCGACAATCCTTTGCCGCCTGCCTTGGACAAAGGCGCTTTGGATTCCAAAAGATTCCAGCGCCGCCGCGCAGTCGCAAAATTCGCGCTCGCAAAAATCGCTTTGCCTTACGGAAAACAAATTTCCCGCCTTGATTCCGCACAAGGCCGGCGCCGCGCGCCAAACCAAAGTTTTTGCAAAAACATAGCCCGCGGCGCTCTCTTGGTTAGCAATAACTAACTTTTTCACACTGTTAAATTAGCATATGCTAACAATTTTGTCAAGAGAAGGCAGCGTCCTCCAGGACGCGGTGAAACCGCTCGCCCCAACGATTAAGGATTTGCGTTCAAAGGAACGAGCGGCCTTAGCCCAGCGCCACGTCCAAGACCATCATCAGCGCGAAGCCCGCGGCGAATGTTATCGCGCAAATGTCGGTCTTTTCGTCGCGGACGGCTTGGGGAACAAGTTCCTCGATGACAACGTAAACCATCGCGCCCGCCGCGAAAGAAAGCATGTAGGGCAACAAGGGAAGCAAGAGCGCCGTAAGCAAAATCGTAAGGGCGGCGGCGATTGGCTCAACCGCGCCCGAAAGGGTTCCGAACAAAAAGGCTTTTCCCTTGCCCTTCCCTTCGCTCAAAAGCGGCATAGAGACAATCGCGCCTTCGGGAAAATTTTGGATTGCGATTCCAAGCGCCAGGGCAAACGAGTCCGCAGCGCTTATCGCCGCTCCTCCGCTCAAAAAGCTTGCCAATGCCACGCCGACGGCCATGCCCTCAGGAATGTTGTGCAGGGTGACGGCGAAGAAAAGCATCGTGGTGCGGCTTATCGACGCGGCGGGGCCTTCGGGCTTTTGCGCCATCGCGTGCAAGTGCGGAGTGATTTTGTCAAGCAAAAACAAAAAGGCTATTCCCGCCGCGAATCCCGCCAAGGCGGGCGCGAAGGCAAAGCGGCCCAAAGAAGCCGACATGTCCATCGCCGGAATCAAAAGCGACCAAACGCTGGCCGCCACCATGACGCCCGCGGCAAAGCCCAAAAGGCCCCGCTCAAGGCTGTCGTTCATCTTGCCTTTTAAAAAGAAAACCGTCGCGGCCCCTAGCGTCGTTCCCAAAAACGGCAGGGCCAAGCCAAAGAAAAGCGCGCTCATAAGCGCATTATAGCGCTGTTTTTTGGCTTTTGCTAGCGTTTTCCATTGAATGCAAAAAAGCAGTTGCGCTAATTTTAAAAATTTGCTATAAATATTAACATGTAAATACCGAAAATAAAGGTGGAGAGGAAAAATGGAGAGAAAAAACATGGAAACAAAAAACGTTCTTGTATCTATGGACAACGATTATTTTGCCGGCTGCATGGACGAGCTTGAAGATTCGATCGACCAGGGCTGGTCCGTGGTTGACCGAGAATACGACGAGCTTACAAACACGTCATTCATCACGCTTGAGCGCGAATTGGTAGCCTAGCGGCAATGACAAACGAACGCAAAACAAAAAGCGTTCGCTAGCCGCATAAGCCGCAACATTTGCGCTCACACTGTTCGCGCAAACAGCGGCGCTGATTGCGCCATCGTAAAAAAGGGCTGCCCGATTTGGACAGCCCTTTTTTATCGCTTAATTCAAAACCTCGTTATACTTATCCGCGATTTTCACCGCGCCGGCCTTTGTCGGGTGCGGGTCAAACCAAATCGGAATCTGTTTTCCCATGCCGTATATAATGCTTGCAAAGTCCATTCTTTCCGGAACGGGATGAAGGTTCTTTTCATGTTCATCATTCGTCATGCCGTCAAATACAGGAGCGACGTCGACAAAAGTCACATTGGCGTTGTTGTCGGCCACATACTTGATGTATTCGTTTATCTGCGTGATGACAGGCTCGGCGTAATTGTTTATCTTTACAATCTTGTTTATCCAATACTTCATTTTGCCGCTAAATTGCGCGTCCGGAATGAATCCGCCGTCGGCCCGGCTCTTGAAATACTTGTATGGGCTGAAAATCGACATCGCGTAAACATGATGCTTTCCGCCGTCGGTCAACTTTTCGATGATTTGGTCAAACCTGCCCCTAAAGCCGGGAACTTCGTCTTCAAACATTTTCTTAAACTGCTCCGGTGATTTTGTGAGAATGTCCGTTCCAAAGACTTTCAGCAAAATGTCGTTGGCGCCGATGCAAAGCGTTATGTAGTCGGCTTGACTAATCGCCTCTATGATTTCGCCCTGCTTTGTCGCGATCGTTCCGTCGCAGTAATTTTCTTTTAGCTTGTCAAGCAGCATCTGCGTGTTGTCGCCGGACATCGCGTAGCTATAAAGATTGATGTTTTTTGTTTCCTTTAGCTTTTCATGGAGAACGGCGGGATAGGCGAACTTGTTGACATAATCAGGATTGTCGCTTTCGGCCTTGCGCCTGTTCATGTACTTGTTGTAGGCGGCGAGCATGTCAGACTCTTCCAAATCCGTGTCGACGATTTGTCCGCCCATCGCCTTGGGAGCGTAGCCCGCCGCGATGCTGTCGCCCAACGCCAACATGACATACGGAACGACATAAACTTTCGCGCTGGCGCTTGCAATGACAGTTCCAGAGCCGTCTTTAAGCGTGGCCGTCACGGTTCCTTCGCCATTTGCAGACGACACATAAGTCAACTTGGCTTTTTTGCTGTCGTTTGGATCTGCGGCCACAGTGAACAAGTTTGCGTCGGAAGACGCCCATTCCACAGTCGTGCCCGTGATTCCGACAAGCTTTGCCTCAACCGCGTCGTCTTGATCTTTGTTGCAAAGGACAAAGGCTGAGTCGCTCAGGAAAAAGCCCTTTACGGTCACGTCCAAGCGTCCCGCGACGGGAACTTGTCCGTCAGACAAGGAGGCCGAGTCCGCTACGGTTGCGGTGATGGTGGCCACGCCAGGGTTGACGGCAGTCACAAGGCCGTTTTGGTCAACCGTGGCGACGCTCGTGTCGGAAGACGCCCAGTTGATTGTGGAAGTCGAGGCGGCGGGATTTGTTTGCGCGAAAAGCTTTACATTCGCGCCCTTTTCGATGGGAGCTGTGTATCCGCCTATCGCTACGGAAACCGCGCGGGCGGAAACATTTAGAAAAAGCGACTGCTTTTCGCCGCCGGACTGGGCGTAAATGCCGAACGCGCCGATTCTCTTGGGCTTGAATCTTACGACCCAGGAGTCTCCGACTTGCTCCGGCTCGCCTGAGAACGCAATGGCGTCCGAGTCGGTCCAAACCACGACTCTCGCGTCGCTCGGCTCAAAGGTAATGCCGACGGCCCCTTCGGCTTCCGCAACGCTTATGTCCGCTTTGGCCGCGAAAAGTCCTACGCTGGGCGCGTATTTGCTGGACTTGGGGTTAATTATTTTTTCTTGATAGAACGATCCGCCGCCAACATCACAGGCGGTGAACATGATTCCGCCCAAAACCAAAGCGGAAACCAACAAAGCTGAAAATACTCTTCTCATATTTCCTCCAAAAAATATAACAGCACAATTGTAATGGCATTTTTGCCAAAAGTCAAATTTTTTCGCGCTATTGAAAGGGCGGCGGCTTTTCGCTATACTTTCTTCCATTATGAGTAAAATTCAAATGAAAAACCCGATCGCCGAACTTGACGGCGACGAAATGACCCGCGTTCTTTGGGCTGTCATTAAAGACAAGCTTCTTCTTCCCTTTGTTGACTTAAAGACTGAATACTACGACTTGGGCCTAAAAGCCCGCGACGATTCCGACGACAAAATCACATACGAAGCCGCCGCCGCCATCAAGCGCCTGGGAGTGGGCGTAAAGTGCGCCACAATCACAAGCAACGCCGCGCGCGTAAAGGAATACAACCTAAAGCAGCTCACCCCCAGCCCCAACGGAATCATCCGCGGCGAGTTGGACGGAACGGTTTTCCGCGCCCCGATTTTTGTCAAGAACGTCCACTGCAACGTAAAGAGCTGGACAAAGCCGATAATCCTTGGCCGCCACGCTTACGGCGACGTTTACAAAAACTGCGAGATCAAGACCCCCTGCGCGGGCAAGGCGGAATTGGTCTTCACAGGTTCCGACGGAAAGGAAATCCGAAAGCTAATCAAGGAAATGCCCGGGCCCGGAATCATCCAGGGAATCCACAACCTTGACTCCTCAATAGAAAACTTCGCGCGCTGCTGCTTTATGTACGCGCTTGACCAAAAAATCAGCGTGTGGTTTGCCACAAAGGACACAATCAGCAAAACCTACGACGGAAACTTTAAAGAGATTTTCCAACGCATTTTTGACGCGGAATTCAAGGCCAAGTTTGACGCGGCTGGAATCGAATACTTTTACACGCTAATCGACGACGCCGTGGCGCGCATCATGAAGTGCGACGGAGGAATTTTGTGGGCTTGCAAAAACTACGACGGCGACGTTATGAGCGACATGATCGCATCCGCTTGCGGAAGCCTTGCGATGATGACAAGCGTTTTGGTAAGCCCCACCGGCGAGTTTGAGTACGAGGCCAGCCACGGAACCGTGCAAAAGCACTACTACCGCTGGCAAAAGGGCGAAAAAACTTCGACCAACCCAGTCGCCTTGATTTTTGCCTGGACAGGAGCGCTCGCAAAAAGAGCCGAAAAGGACGGCACGCCCGAGCTTGCGGCCTTTGCAAAAAAGCTGGAAGACGCCACTCTTGGCCTTATCGAGGACGGCATCATGACCGGCGACCTTGCCCGCCTAGCCTCCCCCGCCGCCAAAGAAATCGTCGACAGCTGGCAGTTCATTGACAGGATTGCGGAACGGTTGAACTAGCGAAAACTGGTTACTGACAAAAAACGGCGGGCACCCCCGCCGTTTTTTTATAACTCTTTGGCGACGCCATTTTCAAAATAGTAAATGTTTTCCAGCTTAAAGCCCCAGCGGCCGCCCGCCGCCCGAATGTGCGGCTCAAAAGTAAAAAGCGTATCCTCGCCCAGCGCGGCGGCGTTTCCTTTTTCAAAGTAAAGCCTATCGTTTTTGTCAACCTCAATCGTGTGGCCTACGTTTCCCAAGAAATCTAGGTTTTCAAAACCGAGCGACTTTATCAGCGCGTTCATTTCCAAAAAAATTTCTTCAAAAGTTTTTCCGGGAGCGGCTGCTTCGATAAAGCGGTCATGCAAAAGCCGCTCGGCTTTTAGGCCTTGCAAAAAGTCCGCGCTTTTTATTTCGGCTTCTTCCCGGACGCGGCCGTCTTCCACGACAAAGGAGCGCGAGCAGTCGCCCCAAATCTGGCCGACCAGCGGCGAAAGGTCTATCGTCACAAGGTTTTCGCTTCCCACTTTTTCGTCGGATGGAACGTAATCCTTTCCGGAAATCGAAAGGCAGCTGCGGCTTCCAAGCAAGACCAAGGCCGGGCACTCGTAGTACCAAGTTTTTTCCGCTCCCCGCTCCTTCATAAGAAACGCGCAGCGCTCCGCGATTTGTTTTTCCGACACTTCCGCCGTAATAAAAGGCTTAATGTCCCGCAAAACGCTTTTTGCGATCGCCTGAACTTTTTTGTATTCGTTTATGTTGGGATTCATGACGGGGTTCCTTTAATATCTTATTCCTCAGCCAACAAATCAATCACATCACACGATTGCTTTTCTTTATAAAAATTAATCTTTTTATAAATCCAAATATCGTTTTCTTTTTCGGCGTCCACATAAACTACAGAAATTCCGTTCTGTCCTTTTATTTTATAAGAAAAATACGCGCTTCCCATTCCGTTCGCATTTGATTTTAATGAACCGCTTATCATTCCCGTTTGGCGGTAGTCTTGGCCTAAATATTCTTGTATGATTGGATTGCTTTCGATCAATTCCAAAGAATGCTTGTACGGCTCGCAACTCTTAAATGACGCGGCGACAGAAAACATAGTCACAAAAACAAAGCAAAGCATTATTCCGACAACAATGCAAACAGCCGCGATTGTTTTCTTATTTCGCTTTTTCTTTTCTTCTTGAATTTCTTCCTTTGTTTTTGCGGAGAATGCTGTTTCTGTGGCGCAGTAAGGGCAAACTCTTGAATCGGCCGGTATTTTTTTCTTGCACTTTTCGCACACCTGCAAAGGCTTTAGTATCAACATAATAATAAAAACCCACCAACCAATGCCAGGCCAAATCCCAAGCCAAAACCAATGGGGCGAACGGTTCTTTTTTCTTGCCACAACCACGCCAAAAACAACCGGAACGATCCACACAAAAACCAAAATCAACAACGAGGCGATTCCGCCGCTCGCTTTTCTCACCATAATTTGCCCCGCTTCAAAAAATCCATCCAATGATGTAAAGCAATAATTTTTTAGACATTTCCTTTTTCATTAGTTAACACTCAAGTCCTATTTATGCAATTTCGATATTTACGCTATTCTTTGAATTTCCTGCAAGCTTCCTCTACTTTCTTAAAATCAATCGTTATTTTCCCAATTGGAAAGTCTTTTTCCTCCAAGCTGCATTTTTTCTCGTAAAGATTCTTAGCGGTTTTCTCTATTTTTCCTCTATTATCCTTGCAAAAACTATATTCAGCCAGCATAAGCATTTTATAGCTAAAATCGCCTTCGTCATTGATTTTATAAACCGAAAGTTCTGATTCCGGAACAGGAATCATGCTGTTAAAGCGTAAAGTTCCGTATAGTTTTTCCTTACTCTTCATATAAATCGTTGTAAGATTGTTTTTCTTGATCTTTCCACTCTGGTAGTCTTTATCCTTTGGCGAAGACATTGGAACAAAATATTTAAATCCATTAATCTCCGTAAGAATTCCAACATATTTTCTGTGATAAGTTCGTTCCTCAGGCTTATTCTGCATGACATGGCTTTCTATTTTCAAAAGATACGAAATATATTCATCGCTGACAGTATAAAACATATCGTCTTTAACCATACTCGCCTCCAACAAAAAAAGGCGACTTGAAAAGTCGCCCGTTAAGTTCTCCAGTTAGGGTCGGAGCGTACCCAGTTTAAGTTTTCCGCTCAGAGTCGGAACGTACTCAGTTTAAGTTTTCCACTTAGGGCAGGAACGCTCCCAATAATTTAAATATAACATCAAATCGGAACGCTGTCAAGTTTTATTTTATTCCTCTCACCCAAGCACCGTTTCCATGCCCGAGCAATTTAATTTGCCGCGTCTTTCAACACGCCGCCAAAAGACTTTAGATAGTCGATGAAGCTTGCGTAAGAAAGCAAAACGCAAACGGCAAAGACGCAGTTTCCCGCGACTTTAAAGGCGGCCATGTTTGTTCCCCAAGAGGCGGCAAGGCCGGACAAGGCCAAAAAGTTTTGGACAAGAACGACAAAGCAGGCTGTGATGTAAAAGACGGTCTTTAGCTTGCCGCCTTTTTTGGCCGCGATTGCCGTTCCGCTTTTGGCCGCCACCATGCGCAAAAAGTTTTGGCTGAACTCGCGGTACAAAATCAAGACGAACAAAACCGGATGCATGTAGCCGGTAAAGACAAAGCAAGTGAACATCGACAAGTGCAAGAAAACGTCGGCAAAAGGATCGAACATTTTTCCAAAGTCGCTGACCTCGCCGTGGGCGCGCGCGAAGTGTCCGTCAAAATAGTCGGTGATTTCGACCGCGCCCAAAAGAGGAATCAAGGCCGCAGACAAGACTATAGCCGCGACGGAAGCGTCAGCAAGGCCCAGCCAACGCGGCAAAAAGTAAAGGACAAAAAGTATCGGTGCGGCGATTATTCGTGCCAAAGTGAATTTGTTCGACGTTTTCATACTATTATAGTAGCGCTAACAAAGAATTTTCGCAAGACCAAAAAGCGGCGGCTTCTTAGGCTTGCGTCCGTTTCGCGCTATAGTTTTACATAGGTCTTGCCTTCGCCGCCGTCTTCGGCGGGAGCGAACGAGAAGTCTTGGACTGCGGGCGCGGCCTTGAGGTACTTTTGGACGGCTTCCTTAAGAGCGCCGGTTCCTTTTCCGTGAATGACGCTAAAGTGGTCCAAGCCGTTAAGGACGCACAAATCGATTTGCTTCTCAAGCGCCTTTACCGCTTCGTCGGCGCGCATTCCAAGCAAGCGCAACTCGTAGGCGGGCTTGTCCGCCAATCCGGCCGCGCCCGAGCCTCGATAGCCGCCGTTTTTGGAGCCGGTTTCAGTTCCAACGGCGACGTATTGCCAGGACGGAATCGCTTTGGCGGCGGTATTTTGGTCAAGGCGCAAGTCTTTTTCTTTAGCCTTGATTTTAAGAGCGCCAAATTGGACTAGCCATTCGCCGCCCTTTTCCTTTCGCAGCAAAACGCCTTCCGCTCCGGTGGCCAAAGAATGAACCTTGGCGCCTTCCTCAAATTTTTTGGCTTCTTCTTCTACGATTTCCCGCTTGGCAAGCGTGGGAGTCGCGGTCTTTAGCGCTTCGGAATTTTTTGTCTTTCCCTTTGTGGGCTTGTTGCTCTTGTGGGAATTCTTTTTCTTTTCAAACTTTTCTTCGTCGCGCAAGAGGTTCTCTTCCTCCGCCTGCAAAATGTCGGAATGAATTTTTTCCGCCGCGGCAAGGTCTTCCTTAAACTGCTTCGCCGCCAAAGTTTTTTCGCGGGTAACCTCGCCTTCCTTTAGCTCGCGGATAAGGTTTTCAAGCTTGCGGCGGGCCTCGCGCAAAAAGGCGGCCTCTTCCTTTGACTGCGCGGCCTTAAAGTCGTGCTCGCGGCGGCGAAGCTTTATTTCCTTTTCTTCGTTTTTTAGAGCGGCCGCCTGGATTTTTTCCTCGCGTTCCAACTGTTCCTGCATAAGGCGGTCAAGCTCCAAGTGCTTTTGGTTAAGGCCCTTGATAAGGGCGCTTACGTCCGCCGCCTGGCTTTGAATGTAGCCGCGCGCCTTTTGGACAATTTTCTTTTGCATTCCGGAACGGTCGGCGATTTCAAGCGCGTGGCTCTCGCCGGGGATTCCCATGACCAAGCGGTAGGTGGGCTTTAGCGCGTCCATGTCAAACTCGACGCTGGCGTTTGAGCAAACGGGATTTGTCCAGCCGTAATTTTTTAAAACGCCGTGGTGGGTCGTGACAAGCACAAAGGAGCCGCGGTCGATCAGGCTGTCAAGCGCGGCCATCGCGATCGCGCTTCCTTCCAGCGGATCGGTTCCGCTTCCAAGCTCGTCAAGAAGGACAAGGCTTTTGCTTGTGGCTTGATTCAAGGCCAGCGCTATGTTTTTCATATGCGCGCTAAAGGTTGAAAGCGAGGCGTCAATCGACTGCTCGTCGCCGATGTCCGCGTAAACCGCGTCAAAGCAAGGAAGGCGGCTTCCCTCGGCGGCGGGAATCGGAAAGCCCGCCTGGTTCAGCATGCAAAAAAGCGCGAAGGTTTTTATCGCGACCGTTTTTCCGCCGGTGTTGGCTCCAGTAATTATAAGAACGCGCTTTGCGTCCATAAAGCGCACGTCAATCGGAACGGCCTTTTCCTTTAGCAAGGGATGGCGGGCTTGCAAGAGCAAAGGCGGCTCGCCTTCTTTTGTTCCCAAAGCGTAGGAGCAAGAATTTTCAAAGCCCCACCTGGCCGCAGCCTGCGTAACGTCAAGGCGGACCATTATCGGAAGCGCTTCCTCAAAGCCGGCGGCGCTTTCCATCAAGCGCGCTGTGACATCTTCCAATATTTTTCGCACGGCGCTTTCAAGCTCGTATTCTTTTTGAACCAAATCGTTGTTAAGGCGCACCGCCTCTTCCGGCTCGATGAAAACCGTCTGGCCGCTGTTTGAAAGCTCGTGAATGATTCCCTTAATCTTTCCGCGTTCGCTGGACTTTACGGCAAGCACTTGCCTGTCGTTACGGACAACAGGGAGCGTTGACTCCAAGCTGCGCGCGAGGGCCGGGTCGGCGACGATTTTTTTAAAGGCTCCGTCCATCTCGCGGCGAATCGCCTGCATCGCGGACTTTATTTCCCTAAGCTCGCGCAAGTCCTTTAATGAGCCGTCCTTGTCAACGACCTTGAAAATCTCGTCCTCCGCGCAGGAAAGGTCCGGGATTTTTTGCGCGTTCTCGTCTAGGCTTTTAAGGCCCAGCTCGTCTTTTGAGCCGGCGATTCTTTCTTTAATCTCGCGCGCGTGTTGGCAAAAAAGTCCCAGCGCGTAAAGCTCGCCCACTTCCAAGCGAGCGCCGGCGGTTTTTAGGATTGAAAAAAGCGGCGCGACGGGCGGCCAAGCCTTTAGGCTGATGTCGCGGCTTGACGAAAAGCAAACCGCCCACTCGCGGCTAAGATTTTTTAGGCTTTCATATTCGCTTGGATTTGAAAGAGGCTCGCGAGCCAAAAGGCTTTCCTTGCCTTCCTCGCTTTTGCAAAGGCCGGCTATTTGGTCGCGGATTCTATAGTAGTCAAGTTCGGTTAAAGTTTTTTTGTCCATAATTTTTTTTTGTTTGCGGCAAGGCCGCGCTTTTTGGTCTTACAAACAATCGCCGCGCTTTTTGGCTTTGCGAAAAGTTTTAGTCGCGCCAGTCGCCGGTCTTTATTTCTTCGGTGATGTTCTTAAAGCTTTCGTAGCGGTCTTCGCTTATCGCGCCGCTGTAGACCGCTTCCAAAATCTTGCAGCCGGGCTCGGTCGTGTGCGAACAGGAAGCGCCGAATTTGCACTTTCCCAAAAGCGGCTTGAATTCCCTAAAATAAAGGCCAACGTTTTCCGCGGGGATTTCGTTCAGCATAAAGCGGCGGATGCCGGGCGTGTCGATGATTTGCGCCTTGCGGCCTTGAAGGCCTCCTGTAAAGGCTTCGTTTAGGTTTATGTTGAGCAGCGTTCCCTTTGTAGTCGTGTGGGCGCCGCGGCCGTATTTTTTTGAAAGGCTTCCGGTCTTTAGAATCACGTCGTTGTTAAGGCGGTTGATCAAGCTGGACTTTCCGACGCCCGACTGGCCCACAAAGGCGCTTCGCTTGTCTGCCAAAAGCTCGACCAAGTCCATAAGGCCCTCGCCTGTCTTTGCCGAAACTTTTTGGACCGTGTAGCCCAAGTCCTCCCAGTTTTGGACGCGCGAAACAAAGTCAGGGTCGCTCGCCGCGGGAAGGTCGAATTTGTTGATCAAGATTACCGGCTGGATTTTCTGTTCCTCGGCCTGAATCAAGCAGCGGTCGATGAAGCGGGGGCGGAAGGGCGGCTCTTCGGGCGTGGTCACCAAAACAAGGTAGTCCAAGTTGGCGGCCAGGATTTGCGGCTTTTGCCCCTTTACGTTCCAGCGCAAAAAAAGGTTCTTTCGTTCCAGCAAAGAAATTATTTGCCCCTTGTCCTCGGAAAGGGAGTCCGCCTCGATTTCGACAGAATCGCCCGGAGCGAGCGGGTTGTAAAAGTCCTTGTCGGTTTTGATTTTTTTTCCTTTGATTGAGCAGGAACGAAGGACGCCGTCTTGGCATTCAACAGAAAAGAAATTGTTTGTTCCCGCTATGACAGTTCCAATCATAAAATGAGTTTTATAGTCGGTACGGGAGTCGAACCCGTCTTTAGAGATTGAGAATCTCTCGTCCTAAACCGATAGACGAACCAACCAAAAAATGAGCCGGTCATTGGCCGGCTCTCGTTCCCCAAGGAGGACTCGAACCCCCACAGGCAGAACCAGAATCTGCAGTGCTACCATTACACAATCGGGGAATGTGTAAGAGTGAATTTAGCGCAAAAGAAAATTTTTGTCAAGTATTAGATTATATTGAGTTTGTCGGGGGACGCCTCCCCCGCTTCGCGTTGTTATGGCAAGGAAATTATCCACTCGCGCTCTTACGAACGCTGTCATTCCCCCTCGCTTCCAAGCAAGCCGCTCCGCTTTCCTCCGCTTTGTTGCTTGTCCGCTACCCCCTCTGCGGGGACACCCCGCAACGCCCCTATTGCCAGTAGCTCGCGCGAGCGAGCATGTAAATATTTCAATTAGCAAAACAGAGCGCAGCGATGTAAGACCCCGGATGAACGTGGACACACAAAAAACTTGTCTTTTATCTCATAACGGCTATAATATTTCCTTGTGAAAGCTACATTTGTAGAAAATTGTTTTGCAAACAAAAGGCGATCTTTTCTCTCTATGAGTTGCATTTTATTCTTGTGCGTACTTTTTTCGCTGTCTTTTTTTTCTTGTGAACAAGAAAAAGCTGAAAGTTATTCAAGCCTTTTCCGCCTCTCTGGTGTATATATTAAATATGATCGCGTTCATTATATGTATATGTGCAATTCAGAAGAAAAAGTGCGAGACATTATAAAGTATTATTATCCAGACTGTTTTAATGTAAAGGTTTATTTACCTGGGTCTAAAGAAACAGGATATTCTGGCTCTTATTATTTTGCAACTTGGAAATCTTATTTAGGATATCGAGAAATAAAATAATCTTTAATTATTAAAAATTTCAAAAAGACAGTTATCTATAGATTTATGTTAAGTTTTATATTAAAAGATTTTCCTTGACTTATATTTACACCATATGTATAATATAAATATGACTTTTGAATGGGACGACGCAAAGAATGAGCGCAACAAAAAGATTCATGACGGCATCGGATTTGAATTTGCGGTTCGAGTGTTCCTTGATGAAAAACGCATTGAAAAATTCGACAGCAAGCACTCGACCACAACAGAAGACCGTTGGAACGTAATCGGCATGGTTGAAGACATTCTTTTCGTTGTCTATACGGAACGCGGAGACAAAACGCGCATTATTTCGGCAAGAAAAGCGACCAAAGAGGAAACAGATGAATACTATGACAACTATGACCTTAGATGACCTTAAAAAGCTCCCCCCGCTCACAGAACAGGAAAAGCAAATCATAAAACAAGCAAAAGCGACTCCAACCGAAGACTGTCCCGCGATGAGCGCGGAAGAGTTAAAAGAGTTCCGCCCCTGGTATGCAAAAAACAAAAAGCCCATCACCATAAACATTGACACAGGAGCGATTTCATACTTCAAGGCCCTTGCCGAAGAAACGGGCATCGCGTACCAAAACTTAATGAACTTGTTCCTTGTGCAGTGCGCCAAAGAAAAAAAACGGCCCGTTTTTTCCTAACGTTCCGTCCGCTTCATTAGAGCCGCGCTTGCGCGAAATCCGCTCAGCCCTTGAAAAGCGCCCCAAAATGCTTTATAATTGTAAAAAATATTTTTAAAAATTTGGAGAGAACTGTGCGTAGCGTTTTGCTGGCGGTTCAATACGCAAGCATATTTGGACTGTTGCTGGAAATATGGGTTATTTTTCGCCGCTTAAAGAACACGCTTTTGCCTTACCTTTTTTTAAGCTGCTTCGCTATTTTAATCAACAACGTCGGATATTTGTTCCAACTTTTGTCCACGACGGAAGAATCCTACATCACGGCGCTTAAGTTTTCATATTGCGGCCGCACTTGGATCACTTTGTCCCTCTTTCTTTTTACCGCCGAATTTTGCAAGATAAAACTGCCGCAAGCGGTAAAGACCCTTATGGTCGCGGCCAACATAGGAATCTTTGTTTCAATCCTGACTTTGCAGCAGAACAATTTGTACTACACATGGCGGAAATTTTCCGCCGACGGGCTTTTTCCAAAGCTCTTGCACGGAACCGGAATCGTCTACAATTTTTACATGGCCCTCCAAATGGTTTACATCGTCGTGGGCTTTAGCATGCTCTTTAGGGCTTGGGGAAAGGAAAAAAACGCCGCGACAAAAAAACGCCTTATGGCCGTAATCGTCGCCTTTTTGATTGAATGCGTTTTCTTCGCGATAAAGATGCTCAATCTTGTTCCGCTTGTGGACGACTACGACGTGACGGTCTTTGGCTACGTCATCAGCATTGTCTTTATGTTCATCGCCTTTTTTAGGTACGACCTTCTTGGAGCCAAGGAAATCGCCAAAGACTACATGCTGGACCGCCTGCCGGAAGCGATTATCGCCGTGGACGCGGAGGGAAACCTTCAATACTGCAACAGAACGGCCTTGGAAATTTGCCCCGATTTGGAAAGCGGCTGCCAAGCGTTTTTGCGGCAGCTGCAGGACGCGATTTCAAAAGGCGACAACATCACCATCAACAAGAGGATTTACGCGCCCGAAGAAAACAATTTGCTAAAAGGCCGCGAAAACCTTGGAAAGCTTTACTCGCTGATCGACGCGACCGAGCGTTACGAAAGCTTTAACGAAGAAAAAAAGATTTTGCAAAAAGAGCTTAGGCTAGATCCGATGACCGGCCTTTACAACAGGGCTGGAATGGAATACTTTTCCGAAAAGCTTTTGACAGAAGCCAAGCAAAAAAACTTGTCGCTGTTCCTTTGCATTTGCGACATGAACGGACTAAAATACATCAACGACAATTACGGCCACGAAGAAGGCGACCGCGCGCTAAAGATTTTGTCGCAAATCATAAAGGACACCCTCGAAGAAGGAGACATGGCCTTTAGAATCGGCGGCGACGAATTCCTAATCCTTGGCCTTAGAAGCAGCCCCTTCCGCGTCTTGGACATTTTCTGCGCCAAAATCGAAAGCGCGAAAAAAGCGCGAAACCAAGCGACGGGCCTTCCATACAAAATCGACCTTAGCTACGGCCCCTTGCTTAAAAAAATCCAAGGAACGGCAAACGAGCTTTCGGACATGATGAGGCAGTCGGACACTCTAATGTACGAAATGAAAAAAACACGCGACAAGCACATAAGATAAAAAAATGGCACTACTAGAAGGCGCGCCCATTTGGGCGGGAATCGACATCGGAAGCACCACGACAAAACTGGTCGTCTACGACCCCACCGCGCAAAAAATTCTTTACTCGCAATACAAGCGCCACCACGCCGCGCAAAAAAAGAGCGTTCTTGAGGCGCTTAAGCTTTTGGACGGGCGCTTTCCAAACAAAAACTTTAAGATCGCGATGACAGGAAGCGGCTCCAAGCCTATTTCAAAAATTTTGGGTCTTCCCTTTGTTCAGGAAGTCGTCGCCAACTCCATCGCGCTCAAAAAAAATTATTCCAACGTAAACACGGCGATTGAATTGGGCGGACAAGACGCAAAAATGATTTTCTTTAGCCGCGAGGACGGCCAGCTAAAGACCCGCGACATGAGAATGAACGGAAGCTGCGCGGGAGGAACCGGAGCCTTCATCGACGAAGTCGCTTCTATCCTAAAAGTTCCGATCGAAGACTTTGACAACGTCGCCTCGCGCGGAAAGTGCGTCTACGACATTTCGGGCCGCTGCGGCGTTTACGCAAAGACTGACATTCAGCCATTGTTGAATTCCGGCATAGCGAAGGAAGACTTGGCCCTAAGCGCCTTTCACGCGATAGCCAAGCAGACAATCGGCGGCCTAAGCCAGGGCCTTGACATTTTGGCGCCGGTGGCCTTTGAGGGCGGCCCGCTCACCTTTAACAAAACTTTGGTCAAGGTTTTTGTGGAACGCTTGAACCTTTCGCCGGACCAAGTCATAATCCCCGAGCATCCAGAAACGATAATCGCCTTGGGAGCCGCGCTTTCGCTTGACGGCTTGTTCGCGCGCTTTGAGCAAAAGAAGCCCTTGGCGGACCTTATAAGCCTTTTGGAGGAAGACCTTTCAAAAAAGCAAGAAGCCGCCGCAGGAGCAAAGCCTTTCTTTGACAGCGAGGAAGAAAAGGAAAAGTTCTTTAGGCGCCACGAAAAAAAGCGCCCCAAGGTTTACACATTCGCGCCCGGCGAAAGCGTCCGCGCCTACCTTGGAATAGACTCAGGCAGCACGACAACAAAATTCGTTTTGCTTGACGAGGACGAAAAAATCATCGACTGGTTTTACGCCGGGAACGAAGGCGACCCGCTTGTCGTCGCCAAAAAGGCTTTGATAGAAATGCGCGAGAGATACAAGGCGCAGGGCGTTGACCTAAAAATTTTAGGCGCGGGCTCAACCGGCTACGGAGAGCTTTTGTTCAACAAGGCCTTCAACACCGACTACCATGTTGTCGAAACTGTCGCGCACGCAAAGGCGGCAAGCCACTACATCGGCGACGCGGACTTTATCCTTGACATCGGCGGCCAGGACATGAAGGCCATTTGGCTTTCAGGCGGCATCATAACGAACATTCTTGTAAACGAAGCCTGCTCGTCCGGTTGCGGAAGCTTTTTGCAAAATTTCGCCGACACGCTGGGCATAAAAGTCCAGGACATCGCCGCGGCCGCCTTTGAGTCAAAGAGCCCCGCCGTGTTGGGAAGCCGCTGCACGGTCTTTATGACCAGTTCCATCGTGACCGAGCAAAGGAACGGAAAGCTCCCCCAAGACATAATGGCCGGCCTTTGCCGCTCGATAATCCAAAACGTCTTCACAAAAGTCATCCGCGTTTCCAACATCGACTCGCTGGGAAAGAAAATCGTAGTCCAAGGCGGAACCTTCCAAAACGACGCGGTCTTGCGCGCGATGGAAGAATACACCGGAAAGGAAGTCTACCGCGCGCCCTACCCCGGCATCATGGGAGCGATAGGAGCGGCGCTTTTGACAAAGGAAAAAATGGAAAAGTCCGCTGAGCCCACGACCTTTATAGGACTGGACGCGCTGGACGGTTTTTCATACGAGCAGGAGACAAACGTAATCTGCCCCTTCTGCGCCAACCACTGCAAGCGCACTCTTGTAAAATTTTCAAACGGCGCGCGGCTAATAACCAACAACCGCTGCGAGCGCGGAGAGATTTTGGGCGACCCCAAGGACGCGCAAGTGGTGGAGCGAATCAAAAGCCAAAAAATCCAAAAGGCGCCAAACCTTTTTAAATTGCGCCAGGAACTTTTGTTCAAGGACTACAGGATAAGCCGCCACGCCAAAAAGCGCGGAATCACTTTTGGCCTTCCGCGCGTCCTTAGTTTTTGGGAAACGATGCCCTTTTGGTCCACGCTCTTGCGCTCGATGGGCTTTGACGTAAAGCTTTCGGACCTTTCAAACCGCGCTATGTACGAAAACGGCCTTAACGCGGTGGCAAGCGACACCGTTTGCTTTCCGGCAAAACTGGTTCACGGCCACTTGCGAAACCTTGCCAAAAAAGGCGTGGACCGTATTTTCATGCCGATTGTGGCCACCTACGAGTCCCAGAACACGGAAAAGACAAGCCGCTACATGTGCGCGATAGTCAAAGGCTATTCATGGGTTATCCAAAATTCCGACAATCCGCTAAAGCGCTGGAACGTTCCCTTTGACGACCCGATTTTCTTTTGGTACAACGACAAGGATAGGAACCGCCAGCTTGAGGAATACTTCATAAAGAATTTCGGCCTTTCAAAATTCCGCGTTGACCGGGCGATCCACTACGCGGACTTGGCGATGAAGGAATTCCGAAAGACGCTAAAGGACGCCGCGCAAGAAATCATAAACGACGTGACCGCGAACAACAAGTACGCGATTGTGCTTGCCTCGCGCCCTTACCAAAACGACCCGCTTGTAAACCACAGCCTTCCCGACTTGTTCACGCAATTGGGAATTCCTGTTTTGACCGCGGACTCCGTTCCCGGCTTGGAGCAAGTTGACTTAAGCAAGAGCCGTCTGGAAATCGTGAACAACTTCCACGCGCGCATGATAGGCTCGGCGATTATCGCGGCGGAGCACCCGGCGCTTGAGTACGTTCAGTTTGTAAGCTTTGGCTGCGGCCACGACGCCTACCTTAGCGACGAAATCGTCCGCTTGATGAAAGAAATTTCGGGAAAGAGCCCGCTGGTCCTAAAGATGGACGAAAGCGACGTGCAAGGACCTTTAAGAATCCGCGTCCGGTCTTTCGCCCAGACAATACAAATGCAGCGCGACGCCGGAAAGGAAGAAGCCCCGCGCGACCTTCCCGAGCCCTACAAAGTTAAGTTCACCAAGCGCGACGCAAAGGAAAAAATCGTTTTGGTTCCAAACACGTCGCACGCCTTTAGTAGAATCATGGCGGCAAGCCTTGCCACGCAGGGCCTTAAAACCGTTCCGCTTGAAGTGGGCCGCGAAAACGCGATCGCTCTTGGAAAAAAATACGTTCACAACGACATTTGCTTCCCCGCTCAGATTGTAATCGGCGAAGTTTTGGACGCGCTAAAAAGCGGAAAGTACGACAACGCGCAAGTGGCCGTCGCCACAGGAAAGTATATCGGTGACTGCCGCCTTACCCACTACGCCGCCCTCCTCCGAAAGGCCTTGGACGACGCGGGCTTTAAAGACATCGCGATTGTCACAAACGACGACGTTGACTACCACCAGCTGCATCCGGGCTTTAAGATGAACCTTGCCGCCTCGCTAAAACTGGCGACGGCCCTTCCGATGATCGACGTTATGGAAGAGCTTTTGCGAAAGATCCGCCCCTACGAAAAAATTCCAGGAAGCGCGGACGCGGCCTTTGAAAAAGGAATGGACTATATCGTCGAGGGAATCGGAAAAGGAATCGGCGGCATAAAGAAGGGCTTTGCAAAAGCGATCGCGGGAATGAAGGCGCTTGAGTACGACCGAAGCGTTTTGCGTCCGCGCGTTTTAATCGTTGGCGAATACCTTTTGAATTTCCACCCGGGCGCCAACCACGACATCGAGCTTTATCTGGAAAAGAACGGTTTTGAAATTATCGAAGCGCGCATGGCCGACGTAATCCAAAAAAATTACTTTGCCCAAAACGCGCAGATAAAAGAGAACGATTTGACGCGGCCGCTTGGCGAAAAAGCGATGATGGCTATCGTAAACCAGTTCTTTGAAATCGCCCACAAGTGGACGGACAAAATCGCGCTTGCCCATCCCCTTTACAAGAGGGCCGCCCGCCTTGGCGAAGTAGCCAAGGGAAGCGACAGCATTATTTACCACACATTCGATTCTGGCGAAGGAATTTTGATTCCGGGAGAGATCATTCACTACGCGGAGGAAGGCTGCAAAAACTTCATCATTTTGCAGCCCTTTGGCTGCTTGCCAAACCACATCATCGGCCGCGGCGTGACAAAAAAATTAAAGGAACTCTATCCCGACGCACAGATTTTGCCGCTTGACTACGATCCCGACGTCAGTTTTGCCAACATCGAGAACCGCCTTCAAATGCTTATTATGAACGCGCAAAAATAATTGGACAAATCGGCAAAACCGCGCTAAAATGAAAGAATGACAATAAGTGAAGCGATACAAAAATTGATTCCCAAGCCCGACGAGGTATTGGAGCGTTTTTCGGGCAACCAAGAGTTTTTGGAAATGTTCTTGAAGAAATTTCCAGAGGACGAAACCATTCAGGCTGTAAGGGACTCTTGCCAAACGGAAGATTGGGACAGAATTCTTGCAACCGTTCACACATTAAAAGGAACAAGCGGAAACTTTGGCTTTGAGGTCCTGTTCAACGCTTGTTCCGCCGTCGTGAGCGCGATAAGGGCAAAGGATTATGAAGGAGCCAAGAAAGGCATTCCGAATGTCTTGGCGGAAATGGAAACAGTGTGCGGCGTCTTGTCGCAAGCGGAGTGAGACATGGCAAAGAAAAAAGTAATCGTAATTGACGACGTTGAGTTGAACAGAGTCATTTTGGGCGAAGCCTTTAAAAACGACTTTGAGGTGCTTGAAGCGGAAAACGGCTCTGTGGGACTAAAAAAAATCAAGGAAAACCAAAACGACATTGCGGCGGTCTTCCTTGACATCATCATGCCCGAAATGGACGGCTTTGGCGTTTTGCAGGAACTAAACATCTATTCCTTGATACAAAAAATTCCGGTTTTCCTTATAACGACAGACGCCACAAGCGGAGTCATCGAGCGCGCCTACGACTATGGCGCCGTCGACGTGATTCCCAAGCCTTTCAACACGATGATAATAAAGCGCCGCGTCCAGAACATGATTGAATTCTTTGAGGCAAAAAGGCAAAGCGATTCTGACATCGTTCAAATCGACCAAATGCTTCAAATGCAGCGCGAAGACTTGAACAACGCGGTCGGATCGCTCATCGGCCACATTTGCGAAGTGATAGAAAGCCGCAGCAAGGAAGAAAGCCGCCACGCCTACAGGACGCGCGAAATCACAAGGGCGCTCTGCGCGGAATTCGCCTTGGAGCATCCTGAATACGGCCTAAAGGACCACATCATAGAATCAATCGCGAACGCAAGCGTCATCCACGACATAGGAAAGATTTTCGTTTCAGACAAGATTCTCACAAAGCCGCAAAAGCTTGACTCGGAAGAAATGGAAATAATCCGCGCGGCGCCTTCCTACGGAGCGAAGCTATTGAACTCCGTCCAAGGGATTCCAGAACCCTTCGCCACATTCTCAAAAGAAATCGCGCGAAGCCACATGGAGCGCTTTGACGGAAAAGGCTATCCCGACGGCCTTAAGGAAAACCAAATTCCTCTTAGCGCCCAAATCGTGGGCCTTGCCGAAGCTTACGACGTCCTGGTCTCAAAGCGCGTCTACAAAAAAGCCTACAGCCATGACGAAGCGGTGAAAATGATTTTAAACGGCGACTGCGGCGCCTTTAACCCCGACTTGGTCCGCGCCTTTGAAAAAGCCGCGCCCAAGCTTGAAAAAATCGCAAGCGAAAAACAGCAGTAATGAAAGACTCATTTAAAAGCGTCGCGACAAAAGAAGGAAGCCCAAAATGGGAGGCCGCCGTTCAAAGGCAGTCAGCCCTTTACGGCCGCGGAAACGACATCAGAAGCGAATTTGAGAGGGACTACACCCGCATACTTCACTGCCAGGCCTACAGCCGCCTAAAGCACAAGACGCAGGTTTTTTTCGCGCCGCAAAACGACCACATTTGCACGCGCATGGAGCACGTCCAGCACGTGGCCAGCGTCGCGACGACCATTTCAAAATATTTGGGCGCCTTGGGCCACGACATCGGCCACGCTCCATTCGGCCACTTTGGAGAGGAATGCCTCAATTCACTCCTAAAGCAAAAGGAAGGCGCCAACGCTCCCAAAAAATTCTGGCACGAGCGGAACAGCCTTTTTTTCGCCGACTACATCGAAACGCTTTCAGACCCCGAAGGCGTCCACAGAAACCTTGACCTTACATACGCTGTCCGCGACGGCCTTATAAGCCATTGCGGCGAAATACACCAGCAGGGAATCATACCCCGCGACGACGCGATTGACCTTTACACGATAAAGCGGCCCGGCCTTTTGCAGCCCTTCACTTGGGAAGGCTGCGTCGTGAAAGTTTCGGACAAAATCTCCTTCTTGGGCCGCGACTTGGAGGACGCGCGAACCTACCACCTTTTGGACATGGGCTCTTACAGAATGCTGCGCGACATTGTCGGAAGCTCTTTGGGCTTTGAGGGAAAGGGAGCCAAGGCCTTTAGGTCCGGAAAGGCCGTAAACACGACCGTTTTGATAAACGACATGATTGTCGACCTTTGCGAGCAAAGCTCCCCCGAGCGCGGAATCACATTCAGCGACGAATACTTTAAGTTCATCGTGGAGCTGCACAAGTTCAGCTACTCAAAAATATACACGCATTGGAGATTGAAGGAATTCCAAAACTACGCTAAGAACGTAATAGAAACGATTTACACAGTCTTGATGAGAACGCAAATCTACGCGCAAAGAGGCCGCCTTTCAAGCGCCCTGCGCTACTTCCCCCGCCTTTTGGAAAACTTTGAGGACTGGCTTATCAAGTACACAAACTACGCTCCGATAAAGCAGCCCGACAGAAAGCGAATCTTGCGCTACGCCACGAGCCAAGTCTTTGACATAACAAGCGACGAGTCCTGGCAAAAATGCTTGATTGAATACATCAGCGGAATGACAGACCAATTCGCGATTGGCCTGTACGAAGAAATAATCAGCTTCTAAACTCGGTGCATGGCCGAAAAGACGGCCTCGTTCATAACGTTGATTTCAACGCCAATCTGCTTTCCCAATTCCAGCATTTTGTCCCTAAAGCTGTCGATTGTAAGGTCGGCCTTGTCAAGGTTGACCATAAGCATCATGACAAAATTGCCCGACAAAATTGACTGGGTGATGTCGATGATGTTGGCGGAATGTTCCGACAAAAAGCTTGTCACTTTGGCTACGATGCCGACTTTGTCCGAGCCGACTACGGTAATAATCGCGTTCATATTTGCCATTATAGTAAAAATGCGCTAGAATGGCAACATGAAAAAAAATTTAGTCAGTTCTGGAATCAAGCTTTCATTTTTGACGCTCGTGTCGCGCGTTTTGGGCCTTGTCCGCGAAATGACAAAGGCGCGCTTTTTGGGAACGTCGTCTTTGGCAGACGCCTTTGGAATCGCTTTTTTAATTCCAAACCTTTTGCGCCGCCTTTTCGCCGAAAACTCAATCTCGGTCGCCTTCATTCCGACTTTCCGCGGCTACTTGGAAAACAAAAAATCAAAGGAAGAGACGCTTGAATTTGTCCGCTCGACGTTCACCTTGATTTCATTCTTGACCGCCTGCGTCGTAAGCCTTGGAATCTTGGCAGCTCCCTTTATAGTCCGCATTTTCCTTAAAGCGGAAGAGGCGGCGCTGATCGCCGAAACCGCCCTGCTTACCCGCATAATGTTCCCCTACTTGTTTGTGATTTCAGTCGCGGCCTGCTTTCAGGGAATTCTAAACGGCGAAAAAATTTTCTTGCCGTCGGGCTTTACGCCGATTCTTTTTAACCTTTGCGTCATTTTGGGAACCTACATTCTTTCGCGAAAGATGGAAAATCCCGCGCGCGCGATGTCGGTTGGAGTTTTGGCCGGAGGAATCTTGCAGGCCGCCTTTCAGCTGCCCTTTGTGGCAAAGGCGGGCTGGCCGATCCGCTTTGTGGGCTTGAAGAAGGCCTTTACCAATCTCGGAACGCGGCAAGTCGTAGCGTTGATTGTTCCGACGATTATCGGAATGGCAAGCTACCAAATAAACGACATGGTTAGCACCGCGCTCGCGGGCCGCGCCGGAACGGGAATCGTCTCAAGCCTTCAATACTCTTTGCGCTTGCAGGAATTGATTTTAGGCGTTTTCGCAGTTTCGATCGGAACGGTAATCCTGCCCGACCTTTCGGCCTACGCAAAGAGCGAGCGCTGGGAGGAATACAATTCGATGCTGACTTGGGCGGTAAAAATAATCGCGCTGATAACGATTCCGATAACATTTTACTCGCTTGTCACAGGCCGCGAAATAATCCAGCTTGTTTACAAGAGCCGCCGCTTTGACGAAAACTCTGTCGCCCTAACCCTTCGCGCCTTTAGCTTTCACATAGCCGGCCTCTTTTTCATCGCGGCAAACAGAATAATCTCGCCGGCCTTTTACGCGCAAGGAAACACAAAGCTTCCGACCGTGGCCGGCATCATAGGCTTTGCGGTAAACATAACGCTTGCCTTTGCCCTTTCGTTTAAATGGAGCGGCGGCGGAATCGCCTTTGCCCTTAGCGCGGCAAGCCTTGTAAACACAATCGCGCTCTTCGCTTTTTTGAAAAAGCTATAAGCGATAGACGTAAAGGCCGCCGTCCACCAAACGATTTTTTACTCGCTAAAGATTATCGCATTCTCAATCATCGCAAGCGTTCCGGCCTGCTTTGCCCACAAATTTTTTGTCCGCCAGTTTGGAGGCATGGGCCGCTTTTTAGGAAACGGAATCCCGCTCGCTTTGACGGCGGCCGTTTTTGGCGCTGTTGGAATCGCGCTCCTTTTTGTCACCAAAGACCGTGTCGCCGTTAGCGCTCTTAAAAGAAAATAAAGGCTTTGCCGACCGCTAACGGCGGGCCAGCCGACGCGCGCGCTTTTGACACAAAAGCCCGCTTTCGCTACAATATAGCATATGAAAGAAAAAACTAAAGACCAGCTTGCAAAAATATACTCGGACCGCCGCGCGCTCTTCATTCAAAAAATGAAAGAGGAAAACATCGACGCGGTGATTTTTGAAGACAGCGAGGACCACCGCGACCCCAACGTGCGGTATTTTTCGGGCCAGCCAAGCGACGCGGCCTTAATCATAAACCAATCAGGCGCTTGCGTCTTGATTCCCTGGGACGAAAACTTGGCGCGCCAAACCGCCTTTGTTGACAAAATCGTTCCTTCCACCAGATACGAAAGGAACACCTTGCGCGCGATAAAGGCCGTTTTGGGAACGATGAAATTCAAAAGCCAAAAAATCGAAATCAGCCCCGCCACGCCCTACCCCAAATTTTTGGAATGCGTCGACGAGCTAAACGTTTACGACGTTCTTTGCAAGGAAAAAGGCGTTCACGCCTACGCGACAAAAATGCGCGCGACAAAAGACGAATACGAAATCGAGCTTGTAAAGGAGGCCGCCCGCGTCGGAGACCTTATCATCGCGCAAATCGAAAAGCAAATAAAGAGCGGAAAAATCAAGACCGAAAGCGACGTCGCGCTTTTAATCGAAAAGGAATGCCGCGCCCACGGCTGCGAACGAACGGGCTTTGACACGCTGGCGGCCGGCCCCGCGCGAAGCTTCGCGATTCACGCCTTTCCAGGCTACACGGCGGGCGAATGGCCCGGAAACGGCCTTAGCATTTTGGACTTTGGCGTCGTCTACAAGGGCTACACAAGCGACACGACGCTCACCGTGGCCAAGGGAAAATTAAGCCCGGAGCAAAAGAAGCTTTTGGACTTGGTTCAAAAAGCCTACAACGAATGCCTGGAGCTTTACAAAAAGGACGTTCCGGTGAAGGCCGCCGCCGCAAAAGCCGACGAAGTCTTCGCCAGGGCGCGCCGCTCGATGCCGCACGGCCTGGGCCACGGAATAGGCTTGGAAATCCACGAAGCCCCTTTTGTGCGACAGCGCGCCGACCCCGAATGCGTCTTTAAGCCGGGAATGATTGTCACTCTGGAGCCAGGCCTTTACGACCCGGAGCTCGGCGGCGTCCGCTTGGAAAACGACGTTTTGATTACAGAAAGCGGAAACGAAGTTTTGACAAAATCAAAGATCCTCGTATTGGATTAGAGCAGAAAATATTTTTTATTCAACTAAAAAAATGACTAAAAAGGCGGGGCCCAGCGTTCGCCTATAGAGTCCGCATTTTTTGTATTGACTACTTTTTGTTTTTCTGTCATAATAGACAAACTTGACGGAACTCCGCAAAAAGGAGGTGAAAACACAATGGCAACAATTTTAGTTGAAGATTCTGAGAATCTTGAAAAAGCGATCAAACGCTTTAAGAGAATGGTAGAAAAAGAAGGCATCATCCGCGAATGGAAAAAGCGCGAGTACTACGAAAAGCCTTCTACAATCTTGAACCGCAAGAACAAGACCTTGGCTCGCAAGCTTATGAAAAAGAACCGCAAGCCTCACGACAGCCGAGCGTCTTACTAAGACAAAAAACCGTCCTTTACGGACGGTTTTTTTTTGCCCGTCCAAACTTCCGTTTTTCCTAACAAAGCGCCGTTAAAATTCCGAAAATAAAGCATGGCTTTCCCCAAGCACGCCGCGCGTTATTTTTCCGCGATTCTATTTTTATTTTTTCTCTTTGCAAGCCAATCGTCCGCTTTGCCCAACGGCCGGCCGCGCTTTTTCCCTTCCGTCGATTTGGAATGGAAAGCGCTGGAAAAGGGCGCGGCGATTCAAACCGCGCAATACAGGGAAAGCCAGCTTACAATCCATTGCGCGAAAATAGACTTGACGGCGCCAGGCCTAAAAATAAAAATGCTTCCGCAAAAAAACGCCTCGCGCGACATTTATTACGCCGAAGAATTCGCAAAGCAAAGCGGCGCCCTTTTGGCCTTTAACACGACGCCCTTTTACGTCCACGACACAGGCGGCGACAAAAAGCATTCCACAGCCGGCCTTTGCGTAAACGACGGAGCCGTCCATTCTCGGGCCTTGGCGGGCTATTGCGCGCTGGCCTTTTTCGGTTTTGAAGAAGGAGCGCCGTTAGAGGAACGCCGGGCGCAAATTTTCGCCTCGCAAAAGGACAAGGGCTTGGACGAAGCGCGCTACGCGGCTGGCGGCTTTTGGCAAATTCTAAAGGACAAAAAAATCACTCAATTCAAGGCCTTGCGCGACTCTAGAACCGCTGTCGGCCTTGACAAAAACGGAAAAACGCTTTACGTGATCGCCGTTGAAGGCGAAAATCCCGCTAGAAGCGCGGGGCTAAGCTACATGGAGTGCGCTGAATTCTTTTTGGCGCTAGGATGCGACAACGCGATGGAATTTGACGGCGGATCTTCGACGCAATTTTGCGTAAACGGAAAGTCCGTCTTGGGCTACAGGAACTACGTCAAAGTCCCCGCGCTCTTGGGCTTTGCGCTTGACTAGGAACGGTATGTCGCTTCGCTAATTTTGCATTGGGAAGCGATTCAACTGCCCGCTCGCGCGGGCTGGCAATCAAGGCACGCTGCGCTTAAAGCCTTGACTCGTTCCTTTTGAGGCGCGAAAAGAATTATCGCGCCTCAATGCCGGCGGCGGGGTCTTGGGCAGTTTCCAATTCAATGTAATAAAAATCCGAGATTCCGTCTTTCACTTGAATCGTAATGTTCACTGTTTTATAGCCCTCTCTTTTTATTTGAACGGCGTAACGGCCTGGAACCAAGCCAGTCGCCTTTAAGGGCGTCAAGCCGTGGTATTCTCCGTTAATGTAAAGCGCGGATTTTGGAACGCTGGTCTTAAACGTGGCGGAAGTCTGGCCGCTTGGAATTTCCTCAAAGCGTTCCGGCATGAAAAAATCGCCCGCAAAGGCCGCGTCCCTTAATTCGGCCTCAACGGAAATATCCAATCGCTCGTTTGCCCCAGAAGACGCGCACGAAAAAAACGCGGCCGTCGACAGGATCGCGGCGGACGCAAGAACGGCAACCAATGGCTTATTCATTCCAATCATGCCTTTTATTTTACAAAATCACGCGGCTTCTTTCAACAGATTATGCTCCTTAAAGCTAAAATAGCCGGTCTTTGTGATTATTATATGGTCCAAAACGCTTATTCCCAAAATGTCCGCCGCTTCGCAAAGGCGCTTGGTCGTCTTAATGTCATCTTGGCTTGGAGACTCGACGCCCGAAGGATGGTTGTGCACCAAAATGACGGCGCTGGCCCTAGCCTGCACAGCGTCAAAAAACACTTCGCGCGGATTGATTATCGCGCTGTTGGAAGCGCCAAGCGCCACAACCTTTTGGCTAATAATTTCCCTCGCCCCCGAAAGCGAGACGGCGATAAAATGCTCGCTGGACTTATAAGCGTACTGCTTGACGAAAGGCAGCAAGTCTTGCGGTTGGTTGACCACGGCGTTATAATGCGCGGCCCGGCGACGGCCAAACTCCAAGGCCGCGGACACCGCCAAAGCCTTTCCCAAACCCACGCCCGGAATCTTTAGAAAATTGTCCACCAGATTTTTTTCCCCGCTAAGGTCAATGGCGTCCATCATTTTGTAGGCGATTTCCTCAACGGGCAATGCCGCGGTTCCGCTTCCCAAAATAAGCATCAAAAGCTCCGCGTCGCTGGGGTACGACAAGCCCCGCGCGAAAACGCGCTCGCGCAAATCCAATTTTGTTTTTCCCATACTTATAAGATAGACTTTTTTTT
>CADCBK010000009.1 GCA_902799665.1 uncultured Spirochaetaceae bacterium
GTCTGTTCAACATCCTCTTCTGTTTCGCCCGGGAAACCCATCATTATGTCTGTAGTCAAAGAAACATCCGGGATTGCCTTTTTTATTTTTGTCACCAGCTCAAGATACTGCTCACGAGTGTAACGTCTGTTCATTCTCTTAAGCACCTCGCTGGATCCGTGCTGCACCGGCAAATGTATGTGCTTGCAAATTTTCTCTTCCTTCGCCATCACTTCTATCAAGCGGTCGGACAAGTCTTTTGGGTGGCTTGAGTCAAAGCGTATCCATTTTATCGGGGAAGCCGTCTCCTCGATTTTGCGGCATATCAATTCAAGCAAGCGCGGAAAGTCCACGCGGCCAAATTCCGCGTCCTCGCAAAGGTAGGAATTTACGTTTTGGCCCAGCAAAGTGATTTCCTTTACGCCGTAGCCGCCCAAAACTTTTATCTCGTCAAAGATTTCTGCAAGGGGGCGTGAAACTTCGCGGCCGCGCACATAGGGAACGATGCAGTAAGCGCAAAAGTTGTTGCAGCCGTTCATGATTGGAACAAAGGAGCTAAAGGCGCCCGGCTCAAGCGAAAGGGAGGCAAAGCGGTAGACAGGCTTTTCGTCAATCGTCGCGCCAATGGATGCGCCAAGCGCGGCCGCCGCATTTTGGTCTGTGAAGCCTTTTGATTTCTCCGCCGCTTTTTGGTCTTGCGAAAGGTTTTGGCCAGCGGGAATCGCGGCGCAAGTTTTGGCCTTAAAATCAATCGCGGAATTTTCCGCGGCGCTGATTATGTCGCCGAATTTATTTTTGGCGAATGTTCCAACAACGTAATCGATTGCAGGCCAGTCTTTTTTTAGGCTGTCCAAAAGGCGCTCGGCCATGCAGCCCATGACCACAAGCGTAAGGGGAATCGGGCCGTCCTTTACATATGCGGCGGCCTCTTCCATCTTGCGCGTCTTTGCGTGCGGGCGTTTTTCGCGCACGGCTTTAAGGCCTGTAAAGTATCCCAGGCGGCCGATGATGCGGCTTTCGGCCGACGCGCGCACCGAGCAAGTGTTTATGATTACCATGTCGGCAAATTGAGCGTCGTTCGCTTTTGTCCAGCCGCGCGCGATCAATAGCTGTTCCACCGCCGCGCTTTCGGCGATGTTCATTTGGCAGCCGTATGTTTCAAAAAAATATGTCATGCGTTTTTAGTCCGTCCGCGCTTTTAGGCTTGCGGGGCCTTTTGGGCATAAGCGTTTTCCGCCGCCTCGATTGTGTTCTGCATCAAAAGCGCGATTGTCATAGGTCCCACGCCGCCGGGTACTGGAGTGATTACGCTGGCCTTTTCTTTTATCGCTTCGTAGTCAACGTCGCCGACCAACCTAAAGCCGGACTTTTTTGTCGCGTCGGGAATTCTGTTTACGCCAACGTCGATGACGGCGGCTCCGTCCTTCACCATGTCGGCGGTTACCGTGTTGGGCCTGCCCGCGGCGGCGATTATAATGTCGGCCTCGCGGGTGATGGCGGCCAAGTCTTTTGTTCCCGTGTGGCAAAGGGTTACGGTGGAATTGTATTCCTTGCGGCTAAGCAAGAGCGCCATAGGCTTACCGACGATGTTTGATCGACCGATTACCGCCGCCCGCGCTCCGTTGGTTTGGACTCCCGCGCGTTCCAGCAAAATCAAAACGCCGTGGGGAGTGCAGGGCAAAAAGCCTTTTCTTCCTATCAACAAGTTTCCCATGTTGACGGGGTGAAAGCCGTCAACGTCCTTTTTGGGGTCAATCGCGAGCGTGACTTTTTCTTCATTTATATGCTTGGGAAGGGGGAGTTGGACCAAAATTCCATGGACGGAAGGGTCGGCGTTTAGTTTTGCTATTAGGTCCAGCAATTCCTGTTCGCTGGTGGATTCGGGCAAGTGAATCGATTTGTCAACCATGCCCGCCTCGGCAAGGGCCTTTTGCTTTCCTGTCACGTAGCTTACGCTGGCCGGGTTGTCTCCGACCAAAATCACGCTTAGGGCGGGCATTACGCCCTTGGCCTTTAGCGCCTCAACCCGCTTTGCAACTTGCGCGCGGATGTCAGCCGCGACCGCTTTTCCGTCTATAACCTTGCATTCCATAAAATTCCCCTGTAACCTGCAATCTTATTGCTTTGTTTAGTAAAAAAGTATATAATATTCTACCATAATTGAGGATTTATGAAAAGCAAGTTAAAAACAATTGTTCTCGCTTTTTGCGCCTTTTTTTGGGCGGCCGCTAGCTTTTATTCACAGGAAAGCGAAAGCAATTCACAAGAAAAGCAGACACAAAACCAGCAAGAAGAAAAGCGGCAAGAACAGAAACAGCAGGAACAAAACCAAGACGAAGACTCTCCGGACGTTTACGACGACCCCTATGACTTTGTATATTTGCAAAACGCGGAAGGAGACCAGTTCATAAACGTGCGCGTAATGGCGAACTTCCCCTTGAACTTTGGAGAAAAGCTTAAGATTGGCGGCCAGGTCACAGTCGGCTACGGCCGTTTCTTGAACACATGGCTCGCGCTTGGCGCCGAGTTGGCCTTTGGCTACAATCCCACAATTGGAAGCAACATCCTTACATACATTCCGATGACGGTTGGAGTCACCTTCCTTCCGGCCATAAAGAAATTTGAATTTCCGATTACAATAAATGTTGGAATGGTGGCCACAAACTATTTGGCGAACAGCTTCTTCCCGGGCTTTATCGTTCGCGGAGGAGCCGGCTGCTACTACCGCGTCAACGAAAGTTGGTCCGCCGGCATCGAGGGCTTTTTTACCTACATGCCGCAATGGTATTTCAAAGATTCCTCAAAGAACGACTATCTTAACATGGCCTCGGTTTCGGCCGGCGTAAAGTATCACTTTTAAGGAGACGGAAGAATGAACTTTTGCAACGTAAAAAAAATCGCTTTCGCTCTCGCGCTTGCCTTGGCCGCCGTGACTTTTTTTGGCTGCCAGGACGTCATCTTTTACAACATCAGAAAGGAAGTAAAGCTTAAGGACGCGTCGTTAAAGGCGGACATCAGAAGCATCATCCGATACAAGGATTTCTTTTACTGCGCCAACGGAAACATTTACCGCAAGTCTGTCAGCGAGACGCGCGCAGGCTATTGGGACAAGTGTCCCGCTCCTTCAGGCCATGTCCTAAAGCTGGCCTCGGACGCGACATACATTTACGCGCTTGTCGGCATTTCAAAAGAAGACTACAACGAAGGCGAGAACGTTCCTGTGCGCCGCGAATTGTGGTGCTCAAGCGACGGCTCAAGTTGGAGCAAGGTGACTGGAGTTTATGGAAAGGGCGAAATTGCGGGAAACAAAATAGAAAGCTATTTGTTCTGCACCAACGCCGTCGCCACCGCAAACCGAAAGGCCTACTTTGTCATAAGGGGCTCAAAAGACGGCGTGGACAGACTGGCCTGGAGCCTTAACGGAAGCTCGGCGACCGCGTTGGCTCTTTCAACCGTAAACGCCAGCGACAAGCCTGTTTGCAACGCCAAGGCCGTTTCGCAGTCTTGCGTTTATTTTGGCGGAAAGGTTTTGTTCTTTAATTCCACCGGCTCATGCACGGACGAAAGCTCTAAGGGAGAAGCCGCGCAATTTTATTATTACGGCGACGGCGCCAGGTTGTATTGGGGCGGTCAAAAAACTGGAAACATAGGCGCGAAGTCAACGATAACTTCAATGGGCTTTACAAAGGGAAACCTTCTTGTTGGAACAACAAGCGGAATCACGCAGCATCCATTGACGTCCGGAATTCCAGGCGAAAGGTCCGCAAGCATGCCTTACAACGCGGAAGCCACTCTAAGCGCTCAATACACCGTGCTTGCGATTATGGTTGTAACGCCAGAAGTCACTCAAACTGAATCCATCATTTACGCAAGCCAAAACTACACTGGCGACGGAAGCAATTCCGCGCAATTTGACCATATCTGCATGTGGTCCTATTATCCGGGCCGCAAAGAGTGGAACCGCGAGTAGGAACGTGTCAAGGCGCGCTTCGCTCAAGGCCTTGACACGTTCCTTTTGCGGCGCGAAAAAAATTATCGCGCCGCAATAGACGACGGCAAGGAGAATACGTCAAATGGCGGATGTTCTTTTTGAAAATACAAAGACGCATGAACCCTTAGCCGCGCGAATGAGGCCGCGGAACCTTGACGAGTACATCGGCCAAGACCATATCGTTGGAAAGGGCCGCCTTCTTCGCCGAGCCATTGCCGCCGACCAGTTGACTTCCGTAATATTTTACGGCCCTCCCGGAAGCGGAAAGACGACCCTCGCGCGCGTCATAGCCAGCCACACAAAAAGCAACTTCATAACATTGAACGCGGTTCTTACCGGCGTGGCTGACATACGCAACGCCATAAAGCAAGCCGAAGACTTTAAGAACCTTTACAGCCGCCGCACGATTTTGTTCGTTGACGAAGTCCACCGCTGGAACAAGGCCCAGCAAGACGCGCTTTTGCCCTGGGTCGAAAACGGAACGATAATCCTAATCGGCGCCACTACGGAAAACCCTTTCTTTGAAGTGAACAAAGCGCTCGTAAGCCGTAGCCGCGTCTTTCAATTAAAGCAGCTTACAAAAGACGATTTAAAGAACGTCGCTTATATGGCGCTCAACGACATCGACCGCGGCTACGGCCACTGGCGGATAGACTTTGAAAGCGGCGCCTTGGAGCACTTGATTGACACAGCCAACGGAGACGCGCGCTCGCTTTTAAACGCGCTGGAGCTGGCCGTCGAAACGACTCCAGTCCAATGGGCGCCCGACGCAAACCCGCCGCAGCCTTCTTACGGAAGCACAATCTTTATCAGCCGCGAGGCGGCGGAAGAGTCGATCCAAAAAAAGGTTGTCCTTTACGACCGCGACGGCGACTATCATTACGACATTATCAGCGCCTTTATAAAGAGCTTGCGGGGCCGGGATCCCGACGCGGCGATGTATTGGCTTGCGCGAATGGTTCGCTCCGGCGAAGATCCGCATTTTATTTTTAGGCGAATGCTTATAAGCGCGTGCGAAGACACAGGCTTGGCCGACCCATACGCGCTTGGCGTGGTGGAATCTTGCGCCGCGGCCTTTGACCGCGTTGGCTTGCCCGAAGGCCGCTACCATTTGGCGCACGCCGCGCTTTACTTGGCAACCGCTCCCAAGTCAAATTCGTCGATGGCCTTTTTTGACGCGCTCGCCTCCGTTGAGAAGGAAGACACCGAAGTTCCAAACCATTTGCGCGACGCAAGCCGCGACGCCGAAGGCTTTGGCCACGGCGCGGGCTACTTGTATCCGCACGCCTACCGCGACCACTGGGTTGCCCAGCAATATTTGCCCGACCAATTGGTTGGCCGCGTCTTTTACACGCCCAGCGACCAAGGCTACGAAAAGAAAATTCGCGACGACGTTTTGTCGCGCAGGGAATTGCAAATCGCGGCCATCTTGGAAGACGACACCGGCGAGCGCGCGCTGGACCCGACTTCAAGCCAGACAACTGGAAGCAAAAATTCGGACGTCGCGCTTTTGCTGCAGCAGCAGTTTAAGGACAAGAACGGCGAGTCGCTGACCTTTAGTCCAAAAGACCAGGGCAAGGAGAACGCGCTTCAAAACGCCGACAAGTCTTGGCGCGAGCGCTTGGATTCCAACCGCGCCGAGGTTCTCTTGCAAGCGCGCGACCAAATGATAGAAGCCGCGCGTTTGGTTAGAAGCGACCGCTCCTTGGTGTGGAACGCCGACGACGCGCTTTTGTTGTGGGAACTTGCGCGAAAAACTCCCGAAGGCGTCACTTGCGGCTTGTGCCGTTCCCAAAAAGGCCTTGAAGTGCTGGAACAATACGCGCGCACTTTGGGCGACTTGGACAAGCCTGTGTTGATAGTTCGCCCTGGAGCGGAAGAGGCCGCCGGCGCCGCCCAGCAATCCAAGAGCGGCCAGCAGTCGGTGGACGAAGCGCTCCTCCAAAAAGTCTTGGACGCGTATTTGGAAAAAAACATTGTCTTTGACAAATTCTTTTTTAGGAATCCCTTTAACAGCGCGGAAAGCGTCCAAGCGATGAGCGGCGCCTTTGCCACTTGCGGAATCGCAGGAAAAATTCCCGCCGGCTGGAAAATCATCATCAGCCAGCAAATCCCCAGCGCGGGCCAGCGGGTAAGCAAGGTCATCGAAAAGCAAGTTTTGGCCGGCGGCATTCTTGACGCTTGGCGGCCGCTCTTGGAAAAAATGTCCGAGGCCGAAGAAAAATTTTTTGGCGACAAGTCAAATCCTCTTTTTGACTGGAACGCGGAAAGCGTCAAAAAAGTTTTTGAGGAGCAAGGCTTTAAGGTTGAATGCAAGTCAAGCAAGATAACCGAAAAGCGCCGCGTAAGCCAAAAGGAAATCAGCGCCTGGTTTGAAAGCGAAAGTTCTCCCTACGCCGCCGCAATCAAGGCCGCGATCGGTTCCGACAAAACCGCCGAGCTTGCCCGCTTCTTTTCTTCCGCCGCGCAGACCACAATCTTTGACTGGACCAGCGAAGTCGCGCTGTTTGTTGTGGGGCAGAAATAAAATTTGCATTTTCCCGCAATCTGCGCTATACTACATAGAATAAATCCGCGCGAACAGCGGTAATTAATTTTTTCCCTCATAGGAGACACAAATGAATTTTATTTTCTTGGGACCGCCCGGAGCCGGAAAGGGCTCGCTTGCCGTGAAAGTGGCAAAAGACTACAACATTCCACACATTTCAACTGGCGACATTTTCCGCGCCGCGATTAAAAACCAGACCGAACTTGGAAAAAAAGTAAAGTCAATCATTGACGCCGGCGGCTTGGTCAGCGACGACATCACTTGCGCCCTCGTTCAGGAACGCTTGGCCCAGAGCGACTGCAAGAACGGCTTTATCCTTGACGGATTCCCGCGCACGATTCCCCAGGCCGACGAGCTTGGAAAATTCTGCCCGGACGTCACTTGCGTAAACTTTACAATCGCCGACGACATTGTAATCAAAAGATTGAGCACCCGCCGCGTCTGCAAAAAGTGCGGAGCCAACTTTAACATTTTGACAAAGGCCCCAAAGGTTGAGGGCGTTTGCGACGAATGCGGCGGCGAGCTTTACCAGCGCGACGACGACAAGCAGGAGTCAATCTTGCACCGCATGGACGTTTACCGCGAGCAGACCGAGCCTCTTATCGCCTACTACCGCGCCAAAAACAAGTTGACGGACGTTGACGCCGCCATCGAGACTGACGACCTCTTGGTCGAGTTCAAGAAGATGTTCAAGAACTAAGCCTTTTTTAGGCTGAACCACAGGCCCGCCCCAACCGGCGGGTCTTTTTTTTGCCCGCGCTTCTTTGGCTTGCGACAGTTCCGCTTTGTAGAAAATTCCTCAAATTTTCCCAAAAATTCCGCATAAACTACTTTAACAAGACTTAAAAATTTGATAATATTGAATTTGCCTGCGGCTTCAAACTCGGCCGCAAAGCAGGAGCAAAAATGAAAAACGAATACGTTAAAAGAATTTGGGCGGACGTTCAGGCTAAGAACGCCAACGAACCCGAATTCCTCCAGGCGGTTCAGGAAGTTTTGACAACTCTTGATCCTATCGTTGCAAAAATGCAAAAGCAACTTGAGAGCCAGGCGGTTCTCGAGCGTTTCGTAGAGCCGGAACGAGTCATCATGTTCCGCGTTCCGTGGACAGACGACAAAGGCAAGGCCCACGTCAACCGCGGCTACCGCGTTCAGTTCAACAGCGCGATCGGCCCCTACAAGGGAGGCATCCGCTTTAGTCCCGAAGTGAACCTTTCGGTACTCAAATTCTTGGGCTTTGAGCAGACACTTAAGAACAGCCTTACAACGCTCCCGATGGGCGGCGGAAAGGGCGGAAGCGACTTTGATCCCCATGGAAAGTCAGACGCGGAAGTCATGCGCTTCTGCCAGTCATTCATGACAGAATTGCAGCGCCACATCGGACCGGACACAGACGTTCCGGCCGGAGACAAGGGCGTTGGCGGCCGCGAGGTTGCCTATATGTTCGGCCAGTACAAGAGAATCCGCGACGAGTTCACCGGCGTTTTGACCGGAAAGGGCTTGCAGTTTGGCGGCTCTTTGGCCAGAACCGAAGCCACAGGCTACGGCTTGATTTACTTTGCCCGCGAAATGCTCGCCAAAGTCGGCGAAGACTTCAAGGGAAAGACTTGCGCTGTTTCCGGCGACGGAAACGTTGCCCAGTACGCGGTAGAAAAATTGATTCAGCTTGGAGCCAAGCCGGTTACAATGTCTGACTCAAGCGGATTCATCTATGACCCCGACGGAATTGACCAGAAGAAGTTGGACTACGTAAAGAAGTTCCGCGACGCTCACAAAAAGATTGACGAGTACGTAAAGAAGTACCCCAAGGCCAAGTTCACAAAGGGCGCCCGCCCATGGTCTGTAAAAGTTGACTGCGCCTTCCCCTGCGCCACTCAGAACGAGTTGGACGGAAAGGACGCCGACATGCTTATCAAGAACGGCGTTAAGTTGGTTGCCGAAGGCGCCAACATGCCTAGCACGATTGAAGCCACAAACAAGTTCCAGGACGCCGGCGTTTTGTTCGCTCCTGGAAAAGCTTCCAACGCGGGCGGCGTTTCAGTTTCTGGCCTCGAAATGAGCCAGAACTCAGAGCGCCTCTCATGGACATTCGAAGAAGTTGACCAGCGCCTTGACGGCATCATGAAGAACATTCATGACAACGCCTTTGAGACAGCCAAGAAGTTTGGCCTTAAGACAAAAGCCGGTAAGACCGACTACGTCGCCGGCGCCAACATCGCGGGCTTCATCAAAGTCGCCAACGCGATGATTGCTCAGGGTCTTGTTTGATTCCTAAAACGCGCCGCTTGGCGCGTAGGGCAAAAAAAACCGCTCCGAAAGGAGCGGTTTTTTTTTATGTATTGGCTGTCATTGCCGGGCCGCGGCCCGACAAATTGTTAGTCGTTGTTCTTGGCCTTTCCGTCGGCAACGTTTGCCGCGCGGTCTTTGGCGTCCTGCGCGTTGTTGACCATCAGCATCGGCTGGCCAGTCGCGTCAAGGGCGTCGCGCCACAAGGCTCCCTCGGGGTCAACCACGTTGCGCTTTGAGGTTACTACGCTGATAGGAATGTGAACATACTTGTCGTGAACCAAGCCTACTACCATCTTTGTCTTTCCGGCCATGGCGGCGTGAACGGCGTTGTTGCCCAAGCGCTCGCAGTAAATCGAGTCGTTGGCGTTGGCCACGGCCGCGCGGACCTGGTAGCTGGGGTCGATGTACTTAAGGTTGATGTGAATGTTCTTTTCCTTAAAGTATTCGGTGATTTTGTCGCGCAAGAAAGTTCCGATGTCGGCAAGCTTTGTGTTGCCCGACGCGTCCTTTTGGTTTGTCTTTGTAAGCAATTCCTGGCCGGCGCCTTCCGCGACTACGATAACGGCGTGGCCGCGCTTGGCCAAGCGGACTTCCAAGTAGTGCAAGAAGCCGTTGGGTCCGTCAAGGTCAAAGGGAACTTCGGGAATCAAGCAGAAGTTTACTTCGTGGCTGGCGAGGGCGGTTGCCGTGGCGATGAAGCCTGACTCGCGGCCCATCAATTTTACCAAGCCGATGCCGTTGATTTGCGAGTGCGCTTCCATGTGGATCGCGGTAACCGCGTCCTTGGCTTTTTGAACGGCAGTCTCAAAGCCGAACGAGCGGTCGATGAACTGCAAGTCGTTGTCTACGGTTTTGGGAACGCCGATTACGGCGATCTTAAGGCCGCGGCGCTCGACTTCGTTGGCCACGTCCAAGGCTCCGCGCTGGGTTCCGTCTCCGCCGATGATGAAAATCATGTTTATGTGGCGGGCCACCAAAGTGTCCACGATTTCGTTTGTGCGCTGTCCGCCGCCGCGGCTGGTTCCCAAGAAGGTGCCGCCGATTTTGTGGATGTCGTCAACGTTGTAGGGGTTAAGCTGAACGGTGTCGTAGCCGCTTTCCTCAAAGAAGCCCTTGTAGCCAAACTGGAAGCCGTGGATTGAATGCACTCCGTAGCGCTTCCACAAGCAGCGGACGACGGCGCGGATGACGTCGTTCAATCCGGGGCAAAGGCCGCCGCAAGTGCAGATGCCGGCGTTGACCGTGGCGGGGTCAAAGTAAATCTTTTCGCGAGGGCCGGCCTTTTGCAAAAGGTTGGCGCTGGACATGTCGTCCGCCTTTTTTGTGTCGAATACGTTGATTGTGTTGCGGACGTAAGAGTCGTCCTTAACGTAGTTGGCCTTGTGGTCGCCGAACACGTTTGAAAGTTTGATGGGCGAGTCGAATTTGCAAGTTCCCAATGTCTCTATTGTAAAGTCAAGTTTTTCTGCCATAGAAATCTCCTTTTATGGTCAATTGAATAATTATACAGCCAGTCGTTTTTTTTTTCAAGCGCATTTCCGCTTGAGGCTTGACACTTGAACAAAAAATGTAAAAATGTTATTCTTCCATAATATGAACACTCTGGTTGCATTGTGCGCGGTGGGCGCCGAAAAAATATTGGGGAACGAGATAAAGCATTTGGGCTACAAGCTTTCGCCCGCTGACGCTGTGAGAGTTCCAGGCCGCGTCGCTTTTTTTGGAGACGACGACGCCCTTTTTAGGTCCAACCTTTGCCTAAGAACGGCCGACAGGGTTTTTTTGCAGCTGGCGGAATTCGACGCGGACAACTTTGACCTTTTGTTCGACGGAATCTATTCAATCCCTTGGCAAAACTATTTTAGAAAAGACACGCGCGTCGTCGTTGACAAAATCCGCGTTTACAAAAGCCGCCTGGACTCGGAGCATACGATTCAGTCAATGGCGCAAAAAGCAATCTACAAAAAGCTTTGCGACGTTTGGCGGATGAGCTCTATGCCCGAAAGCGGCCTTGCGTCAACCGTCCGCGTTTACGTTGACAACGACCGAGTTTTTGTTTTGCTGGACCTTTCGGGGGAACCCTTGCACAAGCGCGGCTACAGGACTGACGGCGGAATCGCTCCCTTGCGCGAGACAACGGCGGCGGTTCTTTTGCAATACATGCTTTGGCGGCGCAAGACTCCCTTGCACGATCCATTTTGCGGAAGCGGAACAATCCCGATAGAAGCCGCGCTTTACGCGATGGACGTCGCGCCAGGACTGGGAAGAAAATTCGCGGTGGAAGAGCTTCCGTTCTTTGACAAAAAGCGCGGCGACGAAATCCGACGGCAAGAGGCCGCCAAAATCCGGCCCGACGTGGAATTCCACATCGCCGGAAGCGACATAGACCCCGCCGCCGTGGACCGCGCCAAGCTTAACGCCGAGCATGCTTGCGTAATGGCTGGCCGCGCGCTTCAAATGATTGGAAGCGACCAGCGAATAAAGAGGCCCGATTTTGTTCAGGCTGACTTTAAGGAATTGGCGGCGCCCTTTCCGCAAGGATTGATTTTGGCCAACCCGCCTTACGGCGAGCGAATCGGCGACGAAGCGCAAGCCGAAGAGCTTTACCGCGGAATGTCTTGCTTGTCCGCAAACTTTGAAAATTGGCAAATGGGCATCATAACTTCAAACAAGAATTTCCAAAAATGCTTTGGCCGCTACGCCAACCTCTTGAAGAACATAAAGAGCGGCGCTTTGGACACTTGCTTTTACATGTACACGGAAGGAAAAAAATAAAATGGCGATTGTTGTTGAGCATGACAAAAGGCGGCGCGAGATTCTAGAAAAAGCGTTGGACGTTTTTGTTGACGAGGGCTACGAGGACGTCACTTTTCAAAAAATCGCGGACCGCTGCGGAATCACGCGCACGACCCTTTACATTTACTTTAAGAACAAGCGCGAAATATTTTTGTGGAGCATAAAGCAGCTTACAAGCGGAATCGAAGAAAAGCTAAAGGCGATAATCGGCGACCAAGAGCTTTCGTGCCAAGACGCATTGCGCAAAATCCTTATGCAAATCGTTGACGAATGCGAAAAGAACAGCCGCCTTTTCACAGTGCTTCTTTCATACTTGCTTAACTTGCAAAAGACGGGCGGAGACCCCGCCGAGCGCGTTCGCCGCCGCTTGATTCGCTTGCGCCAATTGATAGACACGGTTATAATTCGCGGAATAAAAAACGGCGAGTTCAAGAAATTGAACGTCCACACCGCCTACGAAATGTTTTACGGCTTGATTCAGTCGGCCATCTTCCGCCTTTCTGTTTTGAGCGAAAAGTCCATCGCCTCAATCCGGGATCCGCTCAACCTGGCCGTTGACGGCATTCTTGCGTAAGAACAATAAAAGCGCTAGAATAGCCGCTATGAGTGAAAACAAATTATGTCCCTGCGGTTCGGGAAAGAGCTATGAAGAATGTTGCGAACCGATTATCAAAGGCGCCAAAAAAGCGCCAACAGCCGAAAGCTTGATGCGCGCGCGCTACACGGCGTACGAAAAACACGAAATCGATTTTATCATCAACACCTGCGAGCAAGGCGACAAGATTGCCGAGATTGACCGAAAGGCCACCGAAGATTGGAGCAGGAATTCAACTTGGCATGGCCTAAAAGTTCTCCGCGCCGAAAAGGGCGGCGAAAGCGACGAAGAGGGAATTGTCGAATTTGAAGCCACATACAGCCAGCATCACACCCGCGACGTTCACCACGAGACCGCCTACTTTAAGAAAGTCAACGGCGATTGGATGTATTCTTACGGAGCGATGACTCCGACAACTGTTGTCCGCGAAACTCCAAAGGTTGGCCGCAACGAGCCTTGTCCCTGCGGAAGCGGAAAAAAGTACAAGAACTGCTGCGGAAAGAACTAGCCTTGTACTTGTCAGGATTCCACGCGGTAGAAGAGCGCGTGAGGGCGGCCTTGGAAGATTCCGGCGCCGCCTCAAAGATGAAAATCTATTTCTCAAAGCCGGGCCCCAGGGTTAAGAAAATTTTGGAGCTGGCAAAAGCCGCCAAAATCCCATGCGAGCAAGCCGACAACAAGGCCTTGGACCAAATGGCCGCTTCCTTGTCCGAGACTGCCCGCGACCACCGCGGCATTATTCTTGAAATGCAAGGCCAGGAAACGCGCGCCTCAAACCTTGTGGACTTTGACGCATGGCTGGAACGCTTCAAAGCCCAAGAAGGCGCCGCGTCCTTGGGGACGCTGCCTGAAGCCAGCGCCAAAAGGACCACAGTCGTAATCTTGGATTCAGTGACCGACCCGCACAATGTTGGCGCGGTCATAAGAAGCGCCGACCAATTTGGCGCCGCCTTGGTGATCCTTCCAGAAAGGAGAAGCGCGAACGACGTTGAGAACAACGAGATAATCGCCCGATCCAGCGCGGGGGCCGCCTCCTGGGTTCCGGTAAGCGTTGTCACAAACTTGGCGCGCGCCGCAAGCCTTTTAAAGGATGCGGGCTTTTGGATTTACGGGGCCGACGCAGGCGGCGTCCAAATCCAGGACGGAACCTTTTCAAAAAAATCAGTTCTTGTGATGGGCAGCGAGGGCAATGGAATCGCCCGCCTGCTTAAAGAAAAATGCGACACAATAGTGTCCATTCCGACTTGCGGCCGCATCGACAG
This sequence comes from uncultured Spirochaetaceae bacterium, assembly GCA_902799665.1. Classification (GTDB taxonomy): domain Bacteria; phylum Spirochaetota; class Spirochaetia; order Treponematales; family Treponemataceae; genus Treponema_D. The sequence continues at coordinate 13,458 of CADCBK010000009.1, forward strand.
CCTTAACGTTTCGGTGGCGGCCGGCGTCCTTCTCTACGAAATTTACCGGCAGGAACTTTCTTCTAAATAATAGGGCTCGTTTTTCCGATAAAAGAGTTATGAAAAACCTTGTTCTCTTTTTAATGCTGGCCTTTGCCGCGGCCGCCGGAATTTACGCGCAGGATGATTATTACGAGTCAAAGCCCCTTTATTCTTTGCCAAAGATAATTGAGGCGCCAAAAAACGACTTGGGCATTTTGGCAAAAAAGACCGCTTCGCAAGAAGACGCGAAGCCGCTTCCTGCGATCGCGACGATAAAGCGCGCTCAGCCTGAAGAGACAAAAAACACGCTTTTGGCCACGGAAGAGGGACTGAAAAAAATAAGCGCCAACGGAAGGCAGACAAGCCTTTGGAAAGAAGGTTCGGTTCAGCAAATTCTTCCTGTTGACAAATCCTTTTATTTCATCACGTCCAAGGGAATTCTTTACACAAGCGACTTGCAAAATTTTGAATTGAGGAACAACGGACTTCCGACATACATCATCAAAAAATTCAAGAAGGGAGAGACCAGCCACGAAACCCACGCGCAGGACTTAAAGGACTTGGCCTTTAATCCCCTCAATCCGTTGGAGATGGTGACGGCCACAAAGGAGCGCGTTTACTTTACGCGCGACGGCGGCCTTAACTGGACCAACATCGGATCGGCAAGCTTGCGCACAAACGGAATAAAGGCCGTCGCCGTCGCTTCGATGAAAACAGAAAACGCCGGGCAGACAGAAACGGTTGTCTTTATGGCGCACTCAATTTTGGGCTTTTGGTTCTACAAACCAGACGCGGCCAAGCCCGACTGGCTTGACGCCAACAAGGGCCTTGAATGCAGCGACCCCAACAATTCCAGCGACGAAGTCTCGGACATTTTGCCGGTTGTGGCGAAAGACGACGAGGGCAACAAATGGTGCGAAATTTTCTTGGCGCAAACCTTCATGCCGCGCATCTACCACTTTGATTTGGACGCTCAAAAAAGCGCCTGCATTTACAAGGGGGAGGAGCCGTGCGACACAATCGATTCGCTTTGGCAAAACGGGAACACGATTTCCTTCATCGCTCCAGGAAAAGTCGGAAGCTTTGACATGACCGCAAACGCCGCCGGCGACATAAGCGCTTCCTTAAAGGATTACATCGAGGAATTCACAAAGAGCAAGGAGCTTGTCAACGCGGCTTGGATTCCCGCTGAGAACGCCCGCGGACTAAAAATTTCGGGCGGCGTTCTTTTGAACGAATTGTGGCTTTTGGACAGCGGAAAAATTCTTTCGCCCTACGCCGCCAAAATCGACGGACAAAAAAGCCTTTACGTTCCGGCCTACCAAGCGCATCTTCCCGGCGGCTTTGAAAAATTCAAAAAGCTTATTTTGGACAACAAGCTCAATTCCCTTGTAATCGACATGAAGGACGACTACGGCCTCATGCGCTTTGACGCGCAGGATCCGCTTTTGACCCAAAAGGGAGTCGTCAGCAAATACGCGCTTGACTTGGACAAGTTCGTGAAAACCTTTAAGGAAGAGAACATTTACCTAATCGCGCGCATCGTAGTCTTTAAGGACAGGAACCTTTCAAACTACAACAACGGCCAGTACGCGGTCTGGGACAAAAAATACAACCGCCAGTGGCAGGGCATAAGCGGAACAGAAACGCTTGAAGACGGAACGACGCAAACTCGCTACTACGACGAGCATTGGGTCGACCCCTTTTGCCCGGAAGTTTGGGAATACAACGTGGCGATCGCCAAAGAGCTTATCGCGCGCGGCTTTGACGAAATTCAGTTTGACTACATCCGCTTTCCGACCGACGGCCAGAACCTTTACAACGCCAGCTACCGTTGGCAGACCCAAGGCATGGACAAGGAAGGCGCGCTTAGAAGCTTCCTTTCATACGCCCGCGAAAACATCGACGCTCCGATTGGAATCGACATTTACGGCGCCAACGGCTGGTACCGCAGCGGAACGCGCACAGGCCAGGACGTCGAAACGCTTGCCCAATACGTTGACGTGATTTGCCCGATGTTCTACCCAAGCCACTTTGAGCATAAATTCATGAACTACTATCCCAACGAGGAGCGGCCCTACCGCATTTATTATTACGGAACATACCGCAACACTGTCATCGCCCGCGACCGCGTCGTGGTCCGCCCTTGGGTTCAGGCCTTCTTCCTTAACGTGCCTTATGACAGGCAGTTTTATGACAAGGAGTATGTGCTCAAGGAAGTCTTTGGCGTTCGCGACAGCGTAGACCGCGGCTACATGTTCTGGAACAATGTGGCCAACTATGTGAAGATTTCGCCCGACCCCGGCGACGCCGAATACACCGGCCCTTCGCCCGAGGCCAGCGCCAACTTCAGGAAGCCCGCGATCGGCCCCAAAGGCCCGCCGATTTCGTTCTACGCATCGCAAAAACAGGCTTTGCCGGAGGATAAAAATAATCTCAGCGCGCTAGATTCTGTCTTGCAAAATTCCAAAAGGTATGATAGAATGTTAAAAGAGGAAGGTTCTTTATGAAAACTAAAAGTCTTTTTGTAGCGGCTATTTTCATCTGGGCCGCGCTCTTTCTTGGAACGGCGTACGCTCAGGATTACAGCGAGAATGAAACCATTTTGCTGCGCACGCAGGAATTTTACAACAGCGGCAATTACTTAAAAGCAATTGAATCCATCAACCAAGCCATAGACTTAAAAGAAAACCAAAAGGCTTTCCCAGAGAAGGTTCGTCTTATGGCCGAAGCTTCGTATTTTGAATATGTCGAAAGCTTGCAAAAGGAGGCTGCCGCCAACGGAGGCCGCGTCAACGCCAAGGCTTTTGACAAATACATTTTGCAGCTTGAATTGCACCCGCAGGCCGCCAGCCAAAGAATCTTCACAATCGTAGAGACTCTCTTTGAGAACGAGCTTGAGGCTTTGGCCGCCGAGCGCCAAAAGCACACAAACGGCAAGTCCGGCAAGTGGGACAAGATTAACGACCGCATCGAGTTCCTTGAAAAAAAGCAAAACGAATTGTTCGACGTAGTTTCGGGCCGCATTCCAGCCGAAAAAATTAAGTTGGAATTGGCCGAAATCGAAATGGCCAAAATGGACCGCGCATTGAAGATCGCGGTTTTGTGCGTCGGCGTTTTGTTGATTTTTGTCGTGATTGTTTTGATTGTAATCGTTTACAAGAATTACAAGCGCCGCAAGCAGGCCCAAATGCACTTTGAAACTTCGATGGAAGTCATCTCTTCTATGGGAAAAGATTTCCAAGAAAATCCCGATTTGGCCGCTGCCGCCGCGGAGCAGTCAAAGAGAACTTCTTTGGCGACAAAGACTTTGCTTGGAAAAGGCGACGGAGACCTTTCAAAGCAAATCATGGAATTCTTCTCTACAGTGGAGAACCGCAAGCTGATGGCCGACTTGCAGAACAAGTGCTTTGCCCTTGGAGACAAAATCGACAAGTACACCTTCCGCCAAAGAACAAGCCGCAAGGTTTCGGAATTGGTTCTTAAGCTTTGCAACGAAGCCAAGCTTAACCACGACGTGGCGCTTGTCTGCTACTGCGCCTCTATGGTTTACGACGCGGGCTTCCTTTCTGTTCCCAAGAGCATCTTGACTGCCAGCGAGCTTACGATGACCGAGCGCCAGAAGATTCGCGAGCACGTTCACTCTGCCGCCGAATACTTTGACTTTGTTCCCGAGCAGATTCGCCCGGTATTCTTGCAGGCCGCCGAATTCCACCACGAGAACATGGATGGAAAGGGTTACTTGGCCGGCTTGAGCGGAACGAACATTCCGTTCATCGCCCGCGTGATCCGCGTTTGCGAAAGCTACATTTCTCTTACAAGCAAGCGCGCCTACCGCGAGATTATGGACAGCGACTCCGCCGTCAAGGAACTTAAGTCCAAGAGCGGAATCTACGATCCTAAAATCATCGACTTGTTGGAAAAAGTCATCTAAGCTTTGGACAACACAGGCTACACGCCCGAAGAGCCGATTGCGGCGGTTGCCACTGCGCTGGCGCCGGCCGCTCTCGGCATCATCCGCGTCTCGGGCAAAAACTCCATTCAACTTTTGTCAAAAATTTTTTCCCGTCCCAAGGCCTTGAACGCGGCCGCCGGCAACACGATTGTTTACGGCTGGATTGTTGAGCTGCAAAACGCTGGCTTTGCAAAAAGCGTTGGAGGCGGCCAAGATTGTTCGCAAGACCAAAATGCCGCGGCCCGCGATTGCGTTCCTGACCAAAAAGCCGCGCGGGTGGACGAAGTTTTGGTGTCGGTTTTCCGCGCGCCAAAATCTTTTACCGGCGAAGAAATGGCCGAAATCTCTTGCCACGGCGGAACGGCTGTGGTGACCCAAATATTCAACCTTCTTTTGCAAAACGGCTTTAGGCAAGCCGAGCGCGGCGAGTTTACCTTCCGCGCCTTTATCAACGGAAAGGCCGACCTTACAAAAGCGGAGGCTGTGCGTGAAATCATCGAAAGCCGCACAAACGCTTCAAGCCAAAAGGCGGCGGGCCGTTTGGCCGGAAACTTGCATGCGCAAATCGCTGCGATTCAAAAATCCTTGATTGACACGCTGGCCCAAATCGAAGTTGAAATCGAATACCCCGAAGACGAAGAGACAATCGCGGACGCATACGACCAAACAAAATTGCTTGAAGCGATCGCGCAACTTGAAACGCTTGCCTCAACTTGGAAAAGCGAAAAGCTTTACCAAGAAGGCGCCCGCCTGGTTCTTTGCGGAAAAACCAACGCCGGAAAGTCAAGCTTGTTCAACAGCCTTTTAAAGGAAGAGCGCGCGATCGTAAGCGACATCGAAGGCACAACCCGCGACTGGATAGAAAGTTGGATAAGCATTGACGGAATTCCCGCGCGCCTTTTTGACACGGCGGGCTTGCGTTCCACCAGCGACGAAATAGAGGCTCGCGGCGTTGAAAGCGCCAAGGAATTGAGCGACGAGGCCGACTTGCTTTTGTACTTGGCCGACGTCACTTTGCCCAAGGAGCAAATCGACCTGGCTTTTTTGGCGGAACGAAAGGAGCCTGTGATTTTTGTTTGGAACAAGATTGACAAAATTAGCGTCGGCCAAAACGCGGCGAACCAAGAGGACTCGCAAGGCCAAAATGCGGCCGCAAAAACCGAAAAGGCTTCGCAAGGCCAAAACGCGGCGCTTGCCGAAGCCCAAAAATTTTATGAGGCCGCCAGCCAAAAAATCCCCGCGCTTTCAGGGCAAGTTTTTGTCAGCGCCAAAAACGGCGGCGGCGTAAAGGATTTGGTCTCAATGGCCAAAGGCTTATTGCTTAAAGGCCAGGAAACGGAGCGAAGCCAGGCCGGTTTGGGAAGCGAGCGCCAAAAGCGTTTGGTCGAGCAAGCGCTTGAAAGCTTGCGCCACGCCGCCGCCTTGCAAAAAGGCTATTCGCTTGACGCGGCCGTCCAAGACATTGAGGACGCGCTGGACTTTTTGGGCGAGCTTACAGGCCGCGTGACCGCCGACGACATTTTGGACAGCGTCTTTAGCAATTTTTGCGTGGGAAAATAGCCGCTCGATTAGAGCAAACGCAATATGGATTCAATAACAAAAAATGCTCCCAGTCGTGGCTGCGGCAGATCGGCGCCGCTTTTTTCGCGCTTGCATATAAACCCCAAAAGCGTTATAATCAAAAAAATTCTAAGGAGCCATTAATGCTAAAAGGCCGTCACGTAATCCAACCTGATGATTTGTCGGTTGCGGAGATTGAGGAAATCTGCGCTCTGGCAGAGCAAATTATTGTTGATCCAAATTCTTTTAAAGATGTGTGCCGCGGGAAAATTCTTGCGGCGCTTTTTTTTGAGCCAAGCACCCGCACGCGCCTAAGCTTTGAGGCTGCGATGCTGCGCTTGGGCGGAGCGGTGGAAGGCTTTGCCGACGCAAGCTACACTTCCACCACAAAGGGCGAAATCCTTGCCGACACAATCCGAGTTGTTTCCAGCTACGCGGACGTAATAGCGATGAGAAGCCCCAAGGAAGGCGCCGCGCTCTTGGCCTCAAAATATTCTGATTGCCCGATAATCAACGCGGGCGATGGCGGCCACTTTCACCCGACGCAAACCTTGACCGACCTTTTGACAATCCGAAGATTGCGCGGCGGCTTTGAAAACCAAACAGTTTGCTTTGTGGGCGACCTAAAGTTTGGCCGCACCGTTCACTCGTTGACACAAGCGATGTGCCGCTATCCCGGAAACAAGTTCATCTTTGTAAGCCCCAAGGAGCTTGCCGTTCCCGAGTACATGATAGAAGACATCCTAAAGCCTGCGGGCGTCCAGTACGAATGCGCCGAACGAATGGAAGACGTGATTGACAAGGCCGACATCCTTTACATGACCCGCGTTCAAAAGGAGCGCTTCTTTAACGAGCAGGACTACATCCGCCTAAAGGACAGTTACATCTTGGACAAGGAAAAGATGAAGCTTGCAAAGAGCGACATGATTGTCTTGCACCCGCTTCCCCGCGTGAACGAAATCTCTTACGAGGTTGACGACGACCCCCGCGCCGCGTACTTTAAGCAAGTCAAGTTTGGAATGTACGCGCGCATGAGTCTTATCGCAAAACTTACAGGAGCCCTCTGATGTTGAATGTAGAAACGATAAAAAACGGTTTGGTCATCGACCATATTTGCGCGGGCTTTGGCCCAAAGATTTTTAACTGGCTGGGATTGGCCAACGCTCGCTTTACCGCGGCGCTTGTTATGAACGTTCAGTCCAAAAAGGGCGGAAAAAAAGACATCATAAAAATCGACAACATCATCAACATCGACTATTCGGTCTTGGGCTTTATCGACCCCAACATCACAGTGAACGTGATAAAGGACGAAAAGATTGTCGAAAAAATCAAGATGGAACTTCCGCAAAAAGTGACCGGCGTAATCCACTGCAAAAATCCCCGCTGCATCACAGCGAGCGAAAAATACATTCCGCAAAGCTTCCACTTGGTTGACCGCAGCCGCGCCCTTTACCGCTGCGAATACTGCGACACCCTTTACAAGGCCGGCCCCCAAGGCGAGGCTGTGGAGTTGTAGAAGTCAAAGGGGCCGGAAACGGCTCCTTTTTTTGTCCGAATATTTTCACTGAAATAAAATTGGACAAACAATCAAAAATATGCTAGACTTTTATATAATTTGTAGATGGAGGTTTCTTGATGTCAGACGCGGCGTTTAATTCTATTATGACAGAAGTTGACAATTTCTCTTTTGACCAATGCGTTTTGTTGCTGTCGCGCTTGTCTCAAGTTTTCACTAAAAAGCAAAACGAAACCAGCGTTCCCAAAAAGTCAATGTACGGCGTATGGAAAAACGAGCCGTTTTATATGTCTCCAGATTTTGACGAACCTTTGGAAGAATTTGCGGAGTACATGTAATGCAATATTTGTTGGATACGCATGCAATTCTTTGGTATCTTTTTGGCGATTCCAGATTGTCAGAGAACGCTCGAAAAATAATCGAAACAAACGATTGTTATTTTAGCTACGCTTCTTTTTGGGAAATTTCTATAAAGCAAAGCAAGAAAAAACTTGAATTCACACACAATATATTTGAAATTGACGAGATGTGCAAACAAGCGGGGTTGCAAAAACTTCAAGTCACTCTTTCGGATTTTTATAAAATCAGGAATTTGCCGTTCCAAGAGAATGTAAAGCATAACGATCCTTTTGACAGAATGTTAACTTCACAGGCAATGAATAACAATATGACAATTATTACCTGTGATGAAAAAATTCCTTTGTATAATGTAAAAACTGTTTGGTAGAAAAATAACTTTGCCAAATTTTACAACATAAAATGTATCCAGATATAAAATCTAGGAGCGGCGGAATGACCATAATTTACAACGCGCGGATTGTTGACGAGAACACCGACAAAAAAGGCGCGGTTATCATTGACGGAAAGAAAATCAAGCGCGTCATTTACGGAGCGGCAAAGTCCGTGGATTTCTGCTCTATTGGCGCAAAAACGATTTACGCCATCGACGCGCATGGCCTTGTTTTGGCTCCGGCCTTTATCGACATGCACGCGCACTTCCGCTATCCGGGGCAGACGCAAAAAGAGGATTTGGATTCCGCGCTAAACGCTGCCGCTGCTGGCGGCTTTGGAACGCTAGTCCTTATGCCCAACACAAATCCCGTCGTTTCGTCAAAGGCGCAGGCGCTAAAGGTTGACGCGGAAGCGGCGGAACGAAAAATGTCGCGCGTATTCCAAACAGTAAGCTTGACTCAAAACTTTGATGGCGTTACGACCGTTCACCTTGAAGGCTTGGACAAAAAGACGACGCCCGTGATAAGCGAAGACGGCCGCGAAGTCGCAAGTTCCGCCGTCATGCTGGATGCGATGAAAATCGCAGCCAAGAAAAAAATTATCGTAAGCTGCCACTGCGAAGACCCGACTCTTGCCGCGCTTGCAAAAACTTACAGGACGCGCGCGCTGCAGCTTATGGCCAAGCATAAAATTCCCGCGTGGGGAGCGATAGACAAAAAGGCTTTGGCCGCCGTTCCCAAAAAAGCGCTTAACCAAATCGTTCAAAACATAAAAGAAGCCAACTCGCTTTTGGAGCTTGCCGAGGACGCGGCCACCGAGCGCAACATCCTGCTTGCGCAAAAAGCCGGCTGTCACATTCACCTTTGCCACGTTTCCACAGTAAAAAGCGTAATGGCCGCCCGTCGCGCCAAGGCGGAAGAAAAAAATTATAAGAACGGATTTAAAATCACTTTTGAAATCACGCCGCACCACTTGTCGTTGGAAGGAACGGCAGTTCCAAAAATATTCGCCTTTGTAAACCCGCCGCTTAGAACCGCCAACGACCGCGCCGCGCTTTTGGCCGCGCTTAAGGACGGAACGGCAGACTGCATCGCCACCGACCACGCTCCGCACACGATGGAAGACAAGGCCGCCGGCGCTCCTGGCTTTACCGGGCTTGAAACTGCCTACGCCGTTTGCAACACAGTTCTATGCAAGCAAGAAAAAATGAACGCGCAAAAATTAATGGCGCTGATGTCTGCAAGGCCCGCGCGAATTTTAGGCTTGAAAAAAGGCTTGGTCGCGGCCGGCTATGACGCCGACTTGGTCTTGCTGGATCCAGAAAAAAAATGGCGCGTCGATTCCTCGCGCTTTTACAGCAAGGGAAAGGCCACGCCGCTTGACGGAAAAACTTTGACCGGCCGCGTTGTCGCAACGATTGTCGCGGGGCAGAGGATTGGCGAATGACCTCATATCAATTGTTTGTCGTAGCCGCTTTTTTGTTTTTTACCGGCTCGATGCTGGGCTGGTGCATCGAACTTTTTTACAGAAAATTTTTTGAGCGCGTCCAGAATCCGCAAAGGCGCTGGGTAAACCCCGGCTTTTTGACAGGGCCATGGCTCCCAGTTTACGGCTTTGGAGCCCTGGCGCTTTTTGCGATGAGTTTTGTTGAAACTTTCATCAGCGGCCTGGACAAGGGCGGGCCCGCGCACTACGTTCTTATGATTGTCTTTATGGCGCTTATAATGACGGGCATCGAGTTTGCCGCGGGAATCATTTTTATAAAGGGAATGAAAATCCGCCTTTGGGATTATTCGGAAGAGTGGGGCAACTTGTGGGGAATCATTTGTCCCAAGTACGCGCTTTTTTGGGCGGCGCTTTCCGCGGCCTATTACTTTTTGCTCTTTCCGCCGTTTTTGGATTTGGTCATGTGGTTCATCGAACATCCGTGGTTTTCGTTTGTCGTCGGAACTTTGTTTGGAATTTTTGTCGTGGACTGCGCCTTTTCTTTGCGACTTGGAACGGCCCTGCGCAAAAAGGCCATGCAAATTGACAAGGCCTCGGCCATCAACATTCAAAAAATGCAAACCGTCCTTCGCCAAGACCGCGTGGTCAAATTCTTTAGCGCGCATTCCGAGCGCTTCCTTACGGAAAAGCTCCAAAGCTTTGAGGACTTTATAAGCCGCTCCCCCGCAAAGATGAGCGCTAGTCGCGAAGAGAAGTAACTTCGCTCCCTTGCCCTCCGCCCCATTTTCCGTTACAATTAACTCATGGCAAAGACAGTTGACGATACGCCTAAAATCGAAAATCCGTTAAGAAACAAGCCGCAGGGCTTGTTTTAGGATTATCGATAAAACGGCGCGCGCAAAATCTGTGATTTTGCGCTTATCAGTAAAAGGAGAAAATTCAAAGTGGCAAAGACAGTAGACGACAAAAAAATAATTTACACGATGGACAGGGTTTCGCGCGCTTATGGAACAAAGGTTGTTCTTAAGGACGTGAGCATTTCTTATTACTATGGCGCGAAGATTGGCGTGATCGGTCCCAATGGTTCGGGAAAGTCTTCGCTCTTTAAGATTTTGGCGGGTGTGGACAAGGACTTTACGGGAGAGACGACGCTGGCTCCCGGTTACACGATTGGCTATTTGGAGCAGGAGCCGGAACTTGCCGCAGGAAAGACCGTTCTTGAAATCGTAAAGGAAGGCGTAAAGCCCATCACCGATTTGCTTGAGGAATTCGACAAAGTGAACGAAGCTTTTGGCGACCCCGACGCGGATTACGACAAGCTGGGAGCGCGACAGGCGGAATTGCAGGAAAAGCTTGACGCGGCCGACGCGTGGAACTTGGACGCAAACTTGGAGCTTGCGATGGAAGCCTTGCGCTGTCCGCCGGCCGACCAAGTTGTTGACGTTCTTAGCGGAGGCGAAAGGCGCCGCGTGGCGCTTTGCCGCTTGCTTTTGCAAAAGCCCGATATTCTTTTGCTTGACGAGCCTACCAACCACCTTGACGCGGAGACTGTCGCCTGGCTTGAAAACCACCTTCACACTTATCCTGGAACTGTAATCGCGATTACCCACGACCGCTACTTTTTGGACGATGTTGCCGGCTGGATTTTGGAATTGGACCGCGGCGAAGGATATCCCTTCAAAGGAAATTATTCTAGTTGGCTTGAGCAAAAGGAAGCCCGCTTGGCTCAAGAAGAAAAAGGCGAAAGCCAGCGTCGCAAGGAAATGCAGCGCGAGTTGGAATGGATTCACATGGGCGCCAAGGGCCGCCAAGCCAAGCACAAGGAGCACATCACCCGCTACGAGGAATTGCTCCGCCAAGAAGGAAAGACAAAACTCAAGGACACCCAGATTTCCATTCCGGCCGGTCCGCGTTTGGGCGGCCAGGTAATCGACGCTGTTGGCCTTACAAAATCTTTTGGCGAAAAATTGCTTTTTGAAAACCTTGACTTCCACATTCCCGCAGGAGCGGTTGTCGGAATCGTAGGCCCCAATGGCGCCGGCAAAACAACTTTGTTCAAGATGATCGCTGGAATCGAAAAGCCGGACAGCGGCGAGCTTAAGGTTGGCCAGACGGTAAAGTTGGTTTACGTTGACCAGATGCGCTCAAAGCTTGACGAAAACAAAACGGTTTACGACACTCTCACCGACGGCTTGGACATGGTAAAGCTTGGAGCGGTTGACGAAAAGGGCCGGCCTCTTGAAGGCGGCGTTCGCGAAGTAAACGGCCACGCTTACTGCGCTTGGTTCAACTTTGCTGGAGCGGACCAAAACAAAAAAGTCGGCGTGCTTTCCGGCGGAGAAAAGAACCGCCTCAACCTTGGAATGATGCTCAAGGAAAGCGGCAACGTTCTCCTCTTGGACGAACCGACCAACGACCTTGACGTTCAGACTGTGCGCGCCTTGGAAGAAGCCCTGGAAGACTTTGCCGGCTGCGCGCTTGTCGTAAGCCACGACCGCTGGTTCTTGGACCGCATTTGCACGCACATCCTGGCCTTTGAAAACAACAGCGAAGTCCGCTGGTTTGAGGGCAACTGGTCCGAATACGCCGAATGGAAAAAGAAGGAGTTTGGCGAGGACGCCGGCGTTCCCAAGAGAACCGTGTACAGAAAGCTTACAAGGTAGCGCGTGAACGGCAGCGTCCGCAAGGACGCGGTGAAACGGCTCGATTGCCAGCCCGCGTGAGCGGGCCTGTGATTAATTTCCTATGCAAAACGGAGCGAAGCGACGTAAACAACAATCAAGGTCTTGCGTCCAAGAAAACGAGCCGCCGCTTACGCGATAAAATTTGCAAAATTCGGAATTTGCCTGTATAATTATCATAGGAGTGTCCTATGAAAAAAATTCAGCACAAGCTTGTGTCGAGCTACGCGCTCATCGCCCTTTTGTCAATCGCGCTTGTAGCGGTTCCAACAATTGCAAGCCAAGTTTCGGAATTAAGGAAAAACGTTTCGCAAATAGCCAGCGGGCAGCTTTCTGAAGCGAAGGTTTCCATAAACAACTTCCTTAACACGCCCGCGCAAATCGTGCGGGACATAGGAATTTACGCCCGCCGCGCCGACGCTTCCCTTCACCAAAAGCAGGCCGACTTGAATTCCTTGATAAAAAGCAACCCTTCGTTTTACTGCGCCTACTACACTGGAACTGTTCCCGCTAAGGACGGCGGATTTTTCATTTCCAGCGACGAGTGGATTCCAGACCCTGACTACGACCAAACAAGCCGCGAATGGTTTACCGAGGCGGTTGCCAGCAACGACGCGATCATAACCGAGCCTTACGTCGACGAGGACACGGGCGCTCTTGTCACCACGATTTCATATTGCTATAGGAACGGAATCCATCCCGACGGCGTGGCCGGAATCGACATCATGCTTTCGGCCTTGACCGAAATAATCCAAAACATAAAGCTTTCTGAAAGCGGCTATTCGTTCATTTTGGACAAAAACGGAAACTATCTTACAAACAGCGATCCGTCAAAAATCCTTAACAGGAATTTCTTTGACGACTATCCAGAACTGGCCGCGGAAAAAGCGCGAATCGGGCAAGACGCTTACGTCGACTTGACAGCGGGAAGCGGCTACTACTTTGCGACCACTCTGGTCGGCGAAAACAGCGGCTGGGTTTTTGTGACTGTCGGAAAGTCTGCGGAGCTTTTCGCTTCGGTGCATCGCAGCGTGATTATGGTTTTAGCCATGGCCGTTTTGGGAATTGTTGTCTCAATCGCGATTTCGTTGGTTCTTGCGATAAAAATCGTGAACCCGATAAAGACTGTAGACGCCACGGTAAACCAAATCGCTTCCGGCAGCGCGGACCTTACGCAAAGGCTTAAGGTTGACAGCAAGGACGAAATCGGCCACTTGGAGAACGGCTTTAACAAGTTCATCGAAAAGCTTCAGGGCATTGTTTCGCAAATTCAATTTTCAAAGAACGGCCTTATCGACGCCGAAGACGAGTTGGCGTCCAGCGTTCACGAAGCGTCAAGCTCCATCGAAGAAATTCTTTCCAACATAGAAAGCGTCGGAAACCAAGTGTCCAACCAAGTCAGCGCGGTGTCGCAAACTTCCGCCGCCGTCGCCGAGATTGCCGAAAACATCAACAGCTTGGAAAACATGATTCAAAAGCAGTCTGACGGAGTTTCAAGCGCAAGCTCCGCCGTGGAAGAGATGATAGGAAACATCAAGTCGGTCAACCAGTCCGTCGAGAAAATGGCGGAATCCTTTGAGCGCTTGGAGCAAAGTTCAAGGACTGGAATCGAGCAGCAGCACTTTGTTGACCAGCAAATCATGGAAGTGTCCGAGCAGTCGAACAGCTTGCAGGACGCCAACCACGCCATCGCCAACATCGCCGAGCAGACAAACCTTTTGGCGATGAACGCCGCGATTGAGGCCGCCCACGCTGGCGAGGCCGGAAAAGGCTTTGCGGTTGTCGCCGACGAAATCAGAAAGCTCTCGGAAACTTCTTCCAGCGAGTCAAAGAAAATCGGCGCCGAGCTTAACAAGATTATTGAAACAATCGCGCAGGTTGTCAGCGCTTCCGCAAAAAGCAAGGAAAATTTCAACACGGTTTCTGACCTTATCGGCAACACCGACCAGCTTGTGCAAAACATTCGTTCCGCGATGGAAGAGCAGAACGAAGGCTCGCGCCAAATCCTTGACTCAATCAAAGTGATGAACGACAGCACGGTGGAAGTTCGCACGGCTTCCAAAGAGATGAAGGAAGGCAACGAGATGATCTTGAACGAGGTTCACCACTTGCAGGACACCACGCTCGTCATCAAGCAGAGCATGGAGGAAATGTCCGCCGGCGCAAAAAACATGAACGACACAAGCGCGAACCTTTCTGACATTTCTTCAAAGGTAAAGGATTCAATCCAAAAAATCGGACAGGAAATCGACCAGTTTAAGGCGTAATTGACAAAGGACAAAATATTCTATACTATTAAACTGAGCCTAGGCGCTATGCGGCGCTGCGCCGCAAAACCCCGCCAGAGCCGGAAGGCAGCAACGGTATGCGGATGCAGCGCGCGCCGTAGTATGCCTAGGCTCAACCTTTATTGCGCGAGGAAAAAAGCATGTGCGGAATTGTAGGATATGTCGGAAATGAGCTTGCCACTCCCATCTTGATTGAGTCGTTAAAAAAATTGGAATATCGCGGATATGACTCCGCGGGAATCGCCGTTCTTGACGGCCAAAACATTTTGGTCAGAAAAGCAAAGGGCGCCTTAAAGGAATTGGAAAAGCGCATCGCCGGCGAAACGATTAAAGGCTCGATTGGCATCGGCCACACGCGATGGGCCACCCACGGCGAGCCTAGCGACGTGAACGCGCACCCGCAGACAAACGTAAGCGGCTCGATCGCGGTTGTCCACAACGGCATCATCGAAAATTATTTGGAATTAAAGGAATGGCTCCAAGCGCAGGGAATCGTGTTCCGAAGCCAAACCGACACAGAAGTAATCGCAAACCTCATCAATTATTACTACACTGAAAGCTCGGACATTTTTAGCGCCGTGCTTTTGACGCTTTCAAAATTGGAAGGCTCTTACGGCCTTGTCGTTTTGTGCCAAGACTATCCTGACAGAATCATCGCCGCGCGAAAGGAAAGCCCGCTTGTTGTTGGCCTTGGAAAAGGCGAAAACTTTTTGGCCTCGGACGTTCCCGCTCTTTTAAGCCACACGCGCGAAGTTTACTTTTTGGAAGAAAAAGAGCTTGCCGTGATTTATTCCGACCATGTTGACTTGTTCGGAACCGACGGAACGAAACATTCGCGCGCGGCCACCCACATTGAATGGGACGCGGCCAGCGCGGAAAAGGGCGGCTACGCCCACTTTATGCTAAAGGAAATCCACGAGCAGCCCAAGGCCGTGACCGACACTCTTAGGCCGCGCTTGGTTCAAAAGGACGGAAAGGCCGTCGACATTCAGTTTGAGGAACTAAAGGAAAACGTCGATTGGAAAAACGCCGGCCGCGTCGTCATCACCGCTTGCGGAACGGCAAGCTACGCCGGACAAATCGCAAAGTACGCCTTTGAAAAATTCGCGCGCCTTTCTACGGAAGTGGACATCGCTTCTGAATACCGCTACCGGAATCCAATCATGAACAAGAGCGACATCTTTATCGTAATCAGCCAGTCTGGCGAAACCGCCGACACTTTGGCGGCCATGCGTTTGGCCAAAGGCGCCGGCGCGAAGGTGATTGCGATAACAAACTGCGTAGGCTCGACAGTTAGCCGCGAGGCCGACTATGTGATTTACACTAGAGCCGGCGCCGAGATTTCGGTCGCGTCGACCAAGGCGTACACCACGCAGCTTTTGTGCCTTTACCTTTTGGCCTTGAAAGCGGGAATGGAGCGCTCGACAATCAGCAAGGAAGAATACGAAAAGTCGTTGGCCGCTTTGGAAAGCGTTCCGCAAAAGATGGAAGAAATTTTAAAGAACGAGAGAGCCGTCCAAAAGTTGGCGAGCCATCAGTTCAACAAGGAAAAGATTTTTTACATTGGCCGCCGCTTTGATTCCGCTTCCTGCTTGGAAAGCGCGCTCAAGTTAAAAGAAGTAAGCTACATGCACAGCGAAGCCTTTGCCGCGGGGGAACTCAAGCACGGACCTATCGCGCTTGTTGACAAGTCCACGCTTGTCGTGGCCATCGCGAGCGACCCGGAATTGTACGAAAAGACAAAGTCCAACGTTGTCCAAGTAAAGACGCGCGGCGCCTACACGCTTGTGATTACCCAAGACGGCTCGGAAATTTTCTCCGACACTGCGGACGAGATAATGAAGATTCCAAGCATCGACAG
Organism: uncultured Spirochaetaceae bacterium; assembly: GCA_902799665.1. Classification (GTDB taxonomy): domain Bacteria; phylum Spirochaetota; class Spirochaetia; order Treponematales; family Treponemataceae; genus Treponema_D. Next base: position 29,518 of record CADCBK010000009.1, read on the forward strand.
CGCCTTTGCCCCGATGCTGACGATAATTCCCGCGCAGCTTTTTGCCTACTACTGTGCCGTGCTTAGAGGAAACGATCCCGACAAGCCGCGCAATTTGGCCAAGTCGGTCACGGTGGAGTGAACGGTTCTTCCAAAAGCTTTTGGGCTTTAAGAATGGAAAGCGTATTAATAGTTTCTAACGCCAGCGACACTTTGGAAGCTCTCTCCCTGATGTTGGATTCTGAAAAAATTTTGCGCATCTCCACCGCGCAAAGCGCCGCCCAAGCTAGGGAAGAATTGAATGGGGCGGATTACGATTTGATAGTGATTGACGCTCCGCTTAGCGACGAGTTGGGCGACGATTTCGCTTTGCTTTGCGCGGAACAAACCAACGCCGGCATAATCATGCTTTCTGACAATAAAATTTTGGACGGAAAAATTTCCAGCCTTGAAAAGATGGGAATATTCGTGATGCAAAAGCCTGCCTCGCCGGAATTTTTTTACCAAGCGGCCAGGCTTTTGATGGCGGCACGGAACCGCATAAATATCTTAAAAGATGAAAACAAAAAGCTGCAGCAAAAGAATTCCGAAATCCGCTTGCTGGACCGCGCCAAGCTGGTTTTGATCCAGCACTTGGAAATGACCGAGCAGCAGGCGCACCGCTACATCGAAAAGCAGTCGATGGACATGCGCCAAAGCCGCGCGGTGACCGCTCAAAACATTTTAAAGACCTACGATTTGTGAGCGCAAATAATCGGCGGCTTCTTGCTGCTGAATCTCTGTCGGGTGCGAGAGCGCGCCTGTTTTTTCCATGTCGATGTTTGGAAGCAAAATGCATTGAACGCGCTCGTCGCCGCTTTGCTTTTTGTATTCCTGCACGGCGCGGTCGATGCGGTCGGCAAGAACATGTCCTATCATTCCGTAGCACCAAACGATTTTTGCCTTGGGATTGTTGGCTCGTATTTTTTGCAGGAATGAAACAACGCCCGCCTCAAAAATCTCCGAAATGTCCGGGCGGCTCTGGCATGGATTTTGGTCGTTTGTGCCCAAGTTTACGATTATCCAATCCGGCTGAAAATTTGAAAAATCCCATTCGCGCTCGCCGCCAAAACGGTTGGCCACCGAGCACACTTGACCATAATATTTTGGCAGGGCGTGGTCCAAATTGCCGTCATAACCGCAAACCACGCCCCAGCCGCTTTGGCTGATGACGTTAAAGTCGGCGCCCAAGGCGCTGCCAAGTTTAAAGGCCCAAGTTTTTGTCGCTCCAAAGAAAACGCTTGTCCAATCCGTCTCTCCTTTGGCGCCGACAGTTCCTTCGCCGCTAGTGATGCTGTCGCCGATAAACTCCATCCGTAGCGGCTGGGGCGGGACGGGAAGGAGGTCGCCGTCGGTCGAAATGCTTTTTAGAAGGAAGCGGTGTTTGGCGTCGTCGCCCATCGCTTGGGTTTCTTTGTATACGCGAATGTTTTTTACATTCGCTGAAGGCAAGTTTCTGTAAAGGCAAACGTTGTTTTGGCCCTTGTTGAGCATAAGGCGGGCGGTTTGGACACCGTTCAGCCAAACGCTAATCCACACTTCAAACTTGTCGTAGTCCGACTGGATTTGCGCCCACAATTCCGATCCGTTTGCGTTAAGCCCAAAGCCGCTTGCGCTCCAAAAAAAATCGATTCCGTCATCGCTAAAAGCCGCGCGGCCCATAATTTTGATTTTGCCTCTTTTGTCCGCGGCAAGCTCTTTTGCCAAAAAAGTTTTCATAAACAAAGATTATCATTTTGCCGAAAATAAATCTATGAGAAAAGACGTTTTTTTTAAATTGACTTTGATTCATTCGTTCCAAAGCGCGGCTTTTACGGCCTTGCTTTTTTGCGCTTTTGCGCTTTTTTCTTGCAAATCCACGGCGCAAGCGGTTGACGAGGCGGAGGCTCCGGCAGATTTTCCAAAAGAGCCGATAATCACTTATGTCAACACGACTGTCAACAAGGCCGACGGGAAAATTTCCACGATTCTGGCTTTTAACTCAATCAAGGAAGTCACCGCGATTCATCCGATTTCCCGCGTCCGCTATCCCCTTTCTGAAAACGAATACAAATACGATTCAAACTCCACCGAGCTGCAAGTTTTTTTGCCAAAGAGCGTTCCATTTAAAATCAACGACTTGGCTTTTCACATTGTAGGCGAGGCCGCCTTCCCCGGCGTTTTTGTTCTTGCGGGAATCGACAAGGGCAGGGGAGAGCCCGGCGTTTTCTTTGACGGAAAAAAATCGGTGGAAGGAACTGATTACGATTACGACAAAAGTTCCGCCAGAATCACAAGCCTTGTTCCGCTTGACGTTGACAAAGACTCCTTTGAAATTTGCTGGGCGACAAAGAACGGCGAGGTTACGTTTTCAAACAACACTCAAAAATACCGCGACGCTTACATAAAGTATTACAACGAGTGGAGCCGCGCGATTCACATGAGAGGAGAGTGACATGAAATTCGCTTTGTTTTTAATGCTTTTGTTCAAGCGCCGCTAGGATTTGGAAAGCGCGGCCAAGAGCGCGCGGCAGCCTAGGTCGATGTCGTCGTATGTTTGGTCAAAGTTTCCAGTGTACCAAGGATCGGCGATGTCGCGCTTTAATCCAGCCCATTCCAAGAGCAAGTGGATTTTTGGCGCGGCTTCGTTGCCTAAGATTCTGTTCATGTAAAAAAGGTTTTCTTGGTCCATTCCAATTATCAAGTCATAGTCGATGCCGTCGGCGTAAACCAATTGCCGCGCGCGGTGGTCTCCGCAAGGGATTCCCATTTGAGCGAGCTTTGTTCTTGTTCCGTAATGCGGGCCGTTGCCGATTTCTTCCGTGCTGGTGGCGGCTGAGTCAATGTAAAAACTTTTTTCCAGTCCAGCCTGTTTGACTAAATGCTTCATGACAAATTCCGCCATTGGCGAACGGCAAATGTTTCCGTGACAAACAAATAAAATTTTTTTCATACAATTCTAGCGGCGCTCTCTTATTTTCGTTACAAGTAAATTCGCTCAAAGGATTTTGTGTCGATTGGCTTTGAGAAGTAGTAGCCCTGGAAAAGGTCGCAGCCTTCTTCGTGCAGCAAATCCATTTGGTCTTTGGCTTCGATTCCCTTGGCGAGAATTTTGATGCCAAGGTTTTTTGCCATTGAAATCAGTTCCTTCATTATGATGTGGGCGTTTCTTGGAGATTTCGTGTTCTGCAAAAAGCCGATGTCCACTTTAAGGATGTCGATGTTGCATTCGCGCAAAATTTTGAGCGAGGTGTTTCCCGCGCCAAAGTCGCCGATTTCAATCGTAAAGCCGATTTTATGCAGCTGCTCAATCAAGCGTATTTGCCGCTCCAAATCGCCCATCATCACGTCTTCGCTAAGCTCTATGTGAAGGTTCTTTGGATCAACGTTGAATTCTTTAAGAAGGTCTGTAAATTCGTTCAGAATGCTCATAAGGTAAAAGTCTTTTGGCGAAATGTTAACGGAAATGTAAAAGTCGTCGCGGCCCGCGGTTTTCCATTCAAAAAGCTTTTGGAAAACAAGGCGCCAAACGTAGCGGTCAATCTTTGTAATCATTCCGTTCTTTTCAAAAATGGGAATGAACTCGGACGGAGAAACCACTCCCTCGTCAGGGTGCTCCCAGCGCACAAGAGCTTCCGCGCCGACCGCTTTTCCTTCTATTGTTGATTGCGGCTGCAAGTAAATCTTTATCTGGCCGGTGGAAATCGCTTCGGGCAATTGGTAGACCAATTCCTGCTCGCGCAAGGCGCTGTCGCGCAGTTTTGAGTCGTACCATGCGACTTGCTTTCCGTATTGGCCCTTGATTGTGTCGATGGCGATAAAGGCGCGGTCGCACATAAAGGAAACGCGCATGTCGGTGTCTTCGATTTCGTAAACGCCAAAATAGCAAGTCGGCAAAATCGAGAGGTTCACCGTTTCCTTGAAAATTTGCTGGGCGCCGTCGATGAATATTTGCAAGTTCAATCGGTCTTTTGGAATCAAGATCGCAAAGCGGTCGTTGTCTATTCTTCCGTAGATTTCTCCGACCACAGTTTTTTCTTTTAGCGCTTCGGCGAATGACTTTAGGATTTTGTCTCCGACCGCGATGCCGTTAAATTCGTTTATGAGCTTGAACTTTCCGACGTCGCAGCAAACGATGAAATACTTTTCGTCGGGATTGGCTTCAAGCATGTCGGCGACCTTTTCGTAAAAGTAGTTCTTGTTGTAAAGGCCTGTCAAAGGGTCATGCGTGCTGCGGAAGTGTTCAAGCTTTTCCCTGTTGTTCTCCTCGGTGGTGTCAATCATCATCAAGTAGCTGCCGATGTATTTTTTGTCCTTTGTTTCTATCTTGGAAAAATGCATCTTGTAAAAAATGTCTTTTCCGCCTTCAATGCGATGGATGGTTTCTTCCTTTGGCTCTATGTCCTTTATGGAAACTCCTCCGGAAATTCTGTGGACAATCGGACTGATGACTTCGGTTGGGTTTTGGTTTTGCTTTATGCGATAGATGTTTCTGATGTAATCGTTGGCGTAGATGCATTGTTCGTCGGTGTCCATTACCGCGATTCCGTTGTTCATTTCCTGCATCAAGCGCTTTAGCGTAACTTGCTGCAAAAGCGAAGGAATGTATGAAAAGGCGAAGTAGCTCATCGAAACGCATACAAGGCCGTATAGAAGCACGGAAAAGTCAACTGGCAGGGCGAACAAAATGTAAAAGCCGTTGACAAGAACGATTATCAAAATCTGCACGATTGACATGAAGTATTTGACTTTGTATATGCTTGGAGCCACAACGGTCTTTGCCAAAAGGCAGACTATGTTCAAGACCACCATCAAGTAGCAAAGCGTCAAGTGCAAGTCGTATGACCATTCAGTTGTGGTTCTAAAGTATACGTCAGGTGGAAAAAAACTTCCCGAAAAATAGAAGCGCTCAACAGAGAAGACGTTTCCAGTCCAAATGTTGCTTAGCAAGTTGAAGACGTCGGCGCCAATGGCGATGAACAAAAGTATCATGGCTTTTTCAAACCAAGATGTTTTTTGTTTTTCGCGTTTCACTATGTTGCGAATGTCGTCCTTGAAAAAAGAAATAAGCGCGGAAATAAAACTTTGCGACGCGATGCTGTTGGGCTGCGCGTATTCAACGTTAAAATACAAAAGCAGAAAAAGCGTTATGTCAATAGCGATGAAGTACCAGTCGAATAAAATCACCGCGGCCGAATCAACTTCGCGCCATTCCGTTGAAATGAGCGTGAGGATTATGTTTGGCAAAGCCGTAAAAAAGGCCGCAATCAGCATGTCGCGGGCTTTTTTTGCCAGGGGAATCCGTCTGTTTGCTTTGTTCATGATTCTGCTTATGGTGAAGATTATCATCATTTCCATCACCGCGAGAATCACTGCGTATAGTATTTTCATTTCTATATATTGTAGCGCGCTTTTTTCAAATTTGCAATCAAAAGAAAACTGCCTCAAAAGAAAAGGCCCCGCGCTTGCGGCGCTGGAAGGCCGGCGTAAGATTGACAAAAATCGAAAATATGTCTAAAATAAAATCGCGGCAATTCAAGGCATGCGGCTTGAAGGCTGACATTTTTTAATATGGGGAACTGTATGGCAGAAAGGCGCGTGGTCGTAACTGGACTTGGAGCGGTGACTCCGCTTGGAAACAATGTCAACGACACTTGGGAAGGAATCAAGGCCGGAAAAAGCGGCGTTGAAAAAATCACTTTGTTCGACGCGACAAACTACAAGGTTCAAGTTGCCGGCGAGGTCAAGAACTTTAACATCGCCGACTACGGCGTTGATCCAAAAGACTGCCGCAAGATGGGCCGCTTTACGCAATTCCTTGTGGCCGCCAGCGCCCAGGCTCTAAAAGACGCGGGCTACAACAAGGAAAACTTGGCCGGCGAAAAGTGCGGCATTATGGTAGGAAACGGAATCGGCGGCTTTGACGTAATCGAAGCGGCCTTTAAAAAATACTTTGATCCCGCCGCCGGCGTGACTCGCATTCCGCCGCTTACAGCCCCTGAGCTTATTCCCAACGAGGCGGCCGCCAACGTAAGCATGCTTTTTGGCATTCAAGGGCCTTCTTGGACGCTTGCCACGGCTTGCTCCAGCGGAACCGACGCTTTGGGAAACGCGCTGGACATGGTTCGAAGCGGCCGCGTTGACGTTTGCGTTTCTGGCGGAACTGAAGCGACAATTACCGGCTTTGGAATCGGAACCTTTATGGTGCTCAAAGCCTTGGCCAGCCAATACAACGACAGGCCCCATCAGGCCAGCCGTCCCTTTGACAAAAACCGCGACGGCTTTGTAATGGGCGAGGGAAGCGCCGTTCTTATTTTGGAAGAGTTGGAGCACGCCAAAAAGCGCGGCGCCAAAATCTACGCCGAGTTCGCCGGATACGGCGCTTCTTCCGACGCTTACCACATCACGGCTCCGCTTCCCGACGGAACGGGCGGCGCCTTGGCGATTACCCGCGCCTTGGAAGACGCCGGCCTTAAGCCGGAGGACGTTCAGTATTACAACGCGCACGGAACCGGAACCCACGCCAACGATTCAGGCGAGACAAAAATGGTGAAGATCGCTTTTGGCGAGCACGCCAAAAAGCTTAAGATTTCTTCAACTAAGAGCATGACTGGCCACATGATTGGCGCGGCCGGCGCCATCGAAGCCTTGTTTTGCATCAAGGCGATCAACGACGGATTTTTCCCGCCCACAATCAACCTTGACGAGCCCGACGTTGAAGGCGGCTGCGACTTGGACTACGTTCCCAACAAGGGCCAGTACGGAACCATCAACGCGGCGGCCAGCGCGTCGCTCGGATTTGGCGGCCACAACGGTTGCGTCGTTTTCAAAAAATTCGAAGACTAAAAATGCCCGCGCGGCATGACACATAAGGAGTTTAGAATATGGTAATTACACCCAAAATCAGAAGCAACATTTGCATCAACGCGCACCCGATTGGATGCGCCAAAGAAGTTGAGCGCGAGATCGCCTACGTAAAGGCGCAAAAAGCCAAGCGCGGAGTTAAGGCCGCGGCCGAAGGCGGAAAGGGACCAAAGACAGTTTTGGTCTTGGGCTGCTCAACAGGCTACGGATTGGCCAGCCGCATCACGGCCGCCTTTGAATGGGGCGCCGACACGATTGGCGTTTCATTTGAAAAAGAAGCCACAGAGACTAAGGGCGGAACTCCCGGCTGGTACAACAACGCCGCCTTTGACAAGGCCGCCAAAGCCGCTGGCCTCAAGTCTGTCACATTGAACGGCGACGCCTACTCAAACGAAATGCGCGCTTCCGTAATCGAAGAAATTAAGAAGATGGGCGGAAAGATTGACTTGCTCGTTTACTCGTTGGCCAGCCCGGTGCGCAACGACCCCGACAAGATTGACCCCGAAACAGGCGCCCACGTTATGTACCGTTCCGTAATCAAGCCGATCGGAAAAACATACGGCGGAAAGTGCTTGGATATCATCAACGAAAAGCTTACCGAGATGAGCGCCGACCCGGCCAACGACGCCGAAATCGAAACGACCGTAAAGGTAATGGGCGGCGAAGACTGGCAGCTTTGGATTGACGCTTTGGAAAAGGCCGGCGTTTTGGCCCAGGGCTTTTGCACGCTCGCTTACTCATACATCGGACCTGAGTTGAGCCATCCGATTTATCGCGACGGAACAATCGGCCAAGCCAAAAAGCATTTGGAAAAAACAGCGCTCAACTTGAACGAGCAGCTTAAGAAAAGCGTGGGCGGTTCCGCTTACGTTTCTGAGAACAAGGGCTTGGTAACAAGAAGCAGCGCGGTCATCCCAATCATTTCTCTTTACCTCGCCGTCTTGTTCAAGATTATGAAAGAGATGAAGATCCACGAAGGCTGCATCGAGCAGATGGAACGCTTGTTCTGCGAGCGCCTTTACACCGCCGCTGACGGCGCGATGGGAGACGTTCCTGTTGACAGCGAGCACCGCATCCGCATCGACGACTGGGAGCTCCGCGACGACGTTCAGGCCAAGGCGCAGGAAGCGATGGCCGCCGTCAACGACGACAACGTCCGCCAGTGGTGCGACATCGACGGCTACAAGCACGACTTCTTGGTTACAAACGGCTTTGACGTTGAAGGCGTGGATTACAACAAGGACGTCGCGGATATGAGAGCGATTGACTAGCGCGCCTTGATTGCTTAGACTAAGATTTTAGGTAAGACCAAAAATGGGGCCGCCCGCTGTTGCGGGCGGTTTTTTTATTGCAGTTCCCGCGTTTCTATGGCCGCGTCGGGCCGCAAGTCTTTTACCGCGATTTGAAAATCGTCTTGGTAAATGACAATGCCAGGCGGCTCGGCGCAAGTGGAGATGAACAATTTTAGGCCGTACTTTTTTGCCATCGCGCGGTAAAAAGTCATCTGCTTGTAAATGTCGTTTCCTTGCGGCGTGTCCTTGAACCAAGTCGTCGCGCGGTCCGGGTTTCCTTTTTCGTAAAAGGGAGGAACGGGCAAGACTTTTTCAAAGTATTCGCGGTTCTTCCAATATTCCGCAGTTTCTTCTTGCGTGAGCGTCTTTGCTTCCACCAACTTTCCTATCGCGGTGAAAAGCCCGCGCGGCTGCTGGGTTATGTAAGCGATGTCCGCCGTGTGGATTCTAAAATAAGCCATTCTGACATTCTATCCCCAGCCGCGGCGCAATAATACGAACGGCTAGTTCCTGAAGCTATGAATCGGCGCCGGTATCCTGCCGCCGCGATTGACCCGCCAGCCGCGAGAGCGGCGGGTTAATAATTTCCTTGCAGAGCCAACCGCGGCCGCTTCTATTTCAAGCTTAATTTCTAAAGCTATGTATCGGCGCGGGAATTCTTCCGCCGCGGTTGATAAAGTCGGCGCAAGAGAATTGGTTGACGTTGATTACCGGGCAACCGCCAAGCAAGCCGCCAAACTCAACCCATTCGCCGGCCTTTTTGCCGGGAGCGGGAATAAGGCGGACTGCGGTTGTCTTGTTGTTTACCATGCCAATCGCCATTTCGTCGGCCATGATGCCGCTGATTGTGGTGGCTGGAGTGTCGCCGGGAATAGCTATCATGTCTAGGCCGACCGAGCAAACGCAAGTCATGGCCTCCAATTTTTCCAAGCAAATAGAGCCTTGCTTTACGGCGTTGATCATGCCTTCGTCTTCGCTTACGGGAATGAAGGCGCCGCTAAGGCCGCCGACGTTTGTGCTGGCCATTACGCCGCCCTTCTTTACCATGTCGGTAAGCATGGCCAGCGCCGCTGTTGTTCCCGGAGCGCCCGCTCCTTCCAAGCCGATTTCTTCCAAAATGCGCGCCACGCTGTCGCCGACTTCCGGGGTGGGCGCGAGGCTCAAGTCCAAAATGCCGAACTTTGTTCCAAGGCGCTTTGCCGCTTCCGTTCCGACAAGCTGGCCCATGCGGGTAATCTTAAACGCCATCTTTTTAATGCCGTCGGCCAGCTCGTTGATGGGCTTGCCTTTGAACTCGCGCGCGGCGGCCAAGATTACTCCCGGGCCCGAAACGCCGACGTTAATGACTGTGTCGCCCTCTCCGGGGCCGTGGAAGGCGCCCGCCATAAAGGGATTGTCTTCCGGGGCGTTTGTAAAGACGACCAATTTGGCGCAGCCGTTTACCGGGCAGTTTTTGGAAAGCTCGGCGGTCTTTTTGATTGTCTCGCCCATAAGCTTCACCGCGTCCATGTTTATGCCGCTTTTTGTCGTGCCGACGTTGACGCTTGAGCAAACGTTTTCAGTTTCTGTGAGCGCTTGCGGAATCGAGTCAATCAAGATGCGGTCGGCGGGCGTGATTCCCTTTTGAACCAAGGCGCTAAAGCCTCCGATAAAGTTGACGCCCAATTCCTTGGCGCACTTGTCCAAGGTCTTGCAGTATTCGACGTAGTTGTCGGCCTTGCTGGCTCCGGCCACAAGCGCGATGGGCGTGACAGAAATTCTTTTGTTTATGATGGGAACTCCAAAATCGCTTTCGATGTCGCGGCCGACTTTTACCAAGTCCTTGGCCTTTGACATGATTTTGTCGTAAATTTTTTGGCAGGCCTTTTTGGGGTCTTCCGAAGCGCAGTCTAAAAGCGAAATGCCCATCGTGATGCAGCGCACGTCAAGTTTTTGGCGCATGAACATATTCACTGTCTCTTCAATTTCTACAGGCGTAAAAAGCATAATTCATTCCTCTAATTTTTATTTTGCGGCAAGTAAATTTTGCCTCTAATAATCTTTGTAATAGTCGCGGCGCGCGGCGGCTTTTTGCGCGTTCCAGCGCGACGACTTTTCTTCAAGCATTTCCGCGTCCTCTCGGCCTTGGAAATTGTTCCATTGGCTGAACTGGCGCTTGTCCAAGGGCGCCGCCTTGTTCTTGTTTTTTTCGCGCAAGTCTTCTTGTCCGTTTGCCATTATTTTTTTCCTTTCGCTTTTGGGGCGCTCTTTTTGGCGGCGCCAGTTTTTGTTGTTGAAGCGGTTTTCTTTGCGGCAGCGCTTTTGGGCTTGCCCGCTGTTTTGGCGGCGCCAGTCTTGGGCTTTGAAGCCTTGTCTTTTGCAGTTTTGGACGCGGGCTTGGCCGCGCTTTTTTTGCTTGCGCTTGGAGCCGCGCGCTTTGCGGTCTTGCCTTCAGTTTTTGCCGCGCGCTTTGTCTTGCTTGAAGCCTTGGCCCGCGAATCTTTCTTGGCCGGCGCTTTTTTTGAGGCCGGTTTTTTCGCCGCCTTCAGCTGGCTTTTGGCCTCGCGCTCGATTTGGTCAAAGTCCTCCGCGTCTTCGTCGATGACGTCTGTTTCTGAAACCAATGTGTCTTCGGGAACGGTGTTTTTTACAGGAATTATGATCGCCGGATTTTTGGGCATCTCAATAGTCTTGTTGGGGTCGATGGCCGTCCGCTTGGCGCTTTTCTTGTTTCGCTCTTCCTCCGCGATTTGCAAAAAGCAAACCCTGCACTTTATCGCGGCGCTCAAGATAACGATTATGCAAAAGAATTTCACGTATGTGTCAAACGAAACAAAGTAGTCGTAAAGTCCGTGGATTAGAATCGCGTTCAAAAGCGGCCAAACGTTCCGCCTTATATTCTTAAAGTAATAAACTGTAAAGCCGCCAAGGCCCGCGCAAAGAGTGTGGACCAAAACGGCCGTGAACATTCGCAAATAAATAAGGTTTAGCGTAACTCCGTGGCCGATTGTTTGAATGTTCAAGAAAAAATAGATGACAGACTCAAAGCAGCCAAAAATCATTCCCGCCAAAAGGGAATAGCAAAACCAGCAGCCAATCTTTTCTTCTTTCGCTCCGACGATAAAAAGCAAAAGCGCCTTGAAGCATTCTTCCACAAGGCCCAAAAAGACAATCGAGTAGAGCAAGATTCCGCCGGCGCTGCTTTGTCCAAAAAGGCGCATTCCTGGAATCAAGAATTGGGCCAAAGTGATTGGAATCAACGCGAGCAAGCCTGCAAGCGAGGCGACCAGTTCTTTGACCACTGAAATTTTTGGAACCAAAATCGTGAGCAAGGCGAACATTGTCACAAATGGAACGAAACACAAAATAATCGGCGCGTAAACATTCATAATAGAATAGAATACTTTAAAAAGGCTTTTTTGTCCACTAATTGCCGCTCGCCCGACAGCGCGTTTGGCAGGAAGGGTTTGGCGGACGCTAGAAAAAAGCGGCGGCTAGCGCTATGTCTTGGACGAGGACGACAGCCTTATGGACAAGCGTTCTGAAGAAAGCGCGTCGCCTCACAGTTTCAGCATACTTACCGATTTCGCCTATTATCCGTACAGCGACATGGTCAGCTCAAGCGGCGAGCGTTTCGCTCCGATAACAGGGCCTTCCGACGGCGTATTATTCGGCGTCACGGGCGTTTACAATTACACGATTCCTCTTCCCGGAAAGAATTTTTTGACCAAGGGAAACAACCTAAAGCTGGGCGCCGAGTGCCAAATTTCGCCGGCGACTTTCAAGCCGAGAATTTTCGCAAGCTATACGCCTGCCGCTTTCTTTGTCGTGAACGCAGGCTTTACGCTGGGAACAGGCTGGGAAGTCATGGGCTCGCAGGGCTTGGCCGCTTACAACGCTTTAAGCGGAAAATACGACAACCTTACGCCATTCGCCAATTGGTATTACGAGTTCAGCGTTGGCGGAACCTTTCAGTTTGACGCTGAAGCCTTGTGGCCCGGCGATTGGCATCACATAGTTCTTTCGGCTTCTTACGACTTTCGCTTTGGCGGACTTAGCGGGCAGGATAATGGCCAACCTTGGTGCTGGGCGGCGGAATACGCCAAGGTCAACGGACCTTTTTACTACGCCAACATAATTTTGGGCTACCAAATGCCGCTCAAGCTTAGCATGGTGGGATTTCAGGCGGAATTCACAGGCTACTATTCCGACAGCCAGTTTGACTCCAAATACAAGGACTTTAACGGAAATTTCTGCAACATCAACATTTCTCCGCTTATGGTGTTTTCGCTCAGCAAAAAGGACACGCTTTTTGTCTTGTTTTACTTTGAAAGGCGGCGCGGCTTTGATTCCGCCATCGGACGCGTTGGAGGCCGCGAGCAAAACATCCTTGACTTGCGCTATTCCGGCGGAGAATGGTATTTTAGAAGAATCGCGATTAGATATCTTCATAATTTTTGATTATCTATTTGCATAATCGGACGAAGTGTGATACAATATATGGTATGAAAAAAATCGGCATAAAATTGGCGGACGGCGCTTTCTTCCCTGTTTTGCAAGAAGGGCAGCCAGACAAAAAGAAAATCAATCTCACCACTGTAAAGGACAACCAGACTACAGTCCAAGTTTCTTTGTACGCGAGCGACAGCTCTTCGATGGAAGACGCTATTTTAATCGACACGCTCAAAATCAACAAGCTGGACCGACAGCCAAATGGCCAGCCCGACATAAACCTTTCTGTGTCAATTGACAAGAATGACAAAATAGAAGCCACGTTGAAAGACGATTCCACAAAGGAAGAGGCTAGCGTAAGCGCCGATTTGCGCGAGGTTCTTTTGGCCAGCGACAAAAACCCTGGCACTGGAAAGGGCTTGCTTGGCGCCGCCGAAGAGATAAAATTAAAGGCCGACTCCGAGCAAACAAAAATCGCCAGCGAGTTGGACGACTTTAACTTTGATATGCCTTCCTTTGACGAAGGCCCCGCTCCAGAGGCGGAGACAGTGGTCGATGTTCCGGCGGCTCGGACCAAAAAAGAGGCCGCGCCTGAGACAGCCGTTGAGTCTGCTTCCAGCGCGGACGATTTTAACCTTCCAGACTTTGACCAGGAGAGCGTTCCTGTTGACGAAAACCTTGACATGCCCGACTTTAACATGCCGGATTTTGACGAGAGCGGCGCGGCCTCAAACGACGAGCCTTTAAAGTTTGACGATGACTTTAAGGAGCCGGCTTTTGACGACGATCCGATTTTTGAAGACGACAAAAGCAAAAGCTCTTCTTCATCCAATTTGGACTTTAACAGCCTTTATGACGAGGGCGACATTGAGAGCGATGAAAAGAAGACCCGCCTTCCTGTTTTGGTTTGCTTGATTTGCGCCATAATCTGCGTTGTCGCGGTCTTGTTGATGCTCTTTGTGATTCCTTCAAGGTTCAATGTTTTCTCTTCAAGCTCTGAAAAGAAAACCGAAATCGCAAGGCAAGAAGCCGCTCCGCTTCCTCCGCCCGCTCAAAAAGAGGAGACGCCCGCGCAGCCTGAGCCTGTCGCTCCGGCCGCAAAGGAAAACGAAATTGTCGTGGTGGAAGAAGCCGAGATTGTGGTTCCTGACCTTCCGAAGGTCGAAGAAAAGAAGCCTAAAGTCATCACCTACAAAATCAAGTGGGGCGACACTCTTTGGGACATTTCGGCGGCTTACTACAAGAATCCTTGGCGCTACAAGAAAATCGCCAGGTACAACGGAATCAAAAATCCCAACCACATTGTGGCCGGCACTACAATAAAGATTCCGGAAGAGTGATGCTTTCTTCCGCAAAAAAAATAATTCTCGCGCTGGCGTTCTTCTCCCTGTTCACAGCCTGTTCGCAGGAAAAAAATTCTTTAAATAAATTCTATGGAGCGGACGCCAATTACTTTAACGGCTTGCTTGCCTTGCGCGACAAGAAGACCGAAACGGCGCAAAAGTATTTTTTCCGTTCCGCAAAAAAAGGAAGCTATTGGGCGGCGCGAAAGTCTATGAAGCAGCTTTGCTTAATGGGTGACGTTCAAGAAAGGATAAAGCGCTGTTCCGACTATCTAAAAAAATATGACGACGACGACGCAAGGCTTTTTGCGGTCCGAGAATTTTTGGCCGACAAGGAATGGGCGCGCGCGATTGAAGCCACCGACGGCATTGACCTTGCCGTTTGCGACAACAGCTTGGCCGCGCTAAGACTGCAAGCCTTGGACAAAAAAAACGATTCGCGCTTTGACAAAAGCGTTTACGATTGGTTCACGCAAAGAAGAATAAGCGACATACACTACGAATTTTACAAGCAAAACGCCCGCGATGAATTGGAAGAAGCGATTGCCGGCGCGGATGGTTTTTCCACTGAAAGCGATGGAGAGCCGCGGCTTTCTGACTTTACGGTTAACGCTGACTTTGCGCTGCAATTTAGAATCGCCATTTATCGCGGAAACTACAACGCGGCCTACGAAATGTACGAGCAAATGCGCGCTCTTGCAATCGAGCAAAATAAAATTCCCTTGACCTGGCAATTGATCGCTGACATGGGCCGCGCTTGCGTTTACGGAAACAACGAAGACATCAAGAACGCAAAATACTTTGAAGAATTGGCCGCAAGCGCTTGGAAAGACAAAAGGATAAATTACTACGCGATGATTTATTCCGGCTTGCTTTACAATAAAAACGACAACTACCGCCGCCGCGCCCTAAAGCAATTTGAGGCCGCTCTTGATTTGGCTGGCGACGAAGGAGAGCGAGACCAAGCGCTTTGGTATTACTTGCAGTCCTGCCTTAAAATTTCGACAGAAGAGGCGGTTGCGGGCTTGCGAAAACACGCGGCCTCGTTTAACCAGCAGGATTACTTTGACGATTTTTTTGACTCGCTTTCTGTCCTGCTTTTTAGCGGCGGCAAGTGGAATTTGTTCCAGCAAGTTTTGGACGCGATAAAAGGACATTCAAGCCAAGCGACTCTTTCCAAGTATGCCTACTTGACGGCCAGGGTTTTGCAAAACCAAACAAAAGAGCCTGACAAAGAAAAAATAGCCGGCATTTACAAAATCGCGGCGGACTCAAACCCCGGCACTTACGTTTACTACAAGCTTTTGGCCGCCAAGGAATTGGAATATTCCGCCGGCGACATTGACAAAATGTTTTTTGAGCCAAAAAACCTTCCGCCCCTTGAGCCTGAAAAAGTTTCGATGGAAGAAGCCTTGTCCGCGCGCAAATTGCTTTTGGGCTACGCGGATTTTGGCCTTGGCGAATGCATTTACGATGATTGGAAATTCTTTTTTGACATGGACAAAAAGATGATTGACCTTCCGACCGTGGAACGCCTTAGCTCTTTTTTGCGCCAAATGGCCAACGGCCAAAACGACTATTATTCCAAAAGCCTAAGAATGATAGCGCGCTCGGCCAACCTTGACGGCATTCAAATCTCCCGCGCGGCTTTTGAGCTTTTGTATCCCCAAAACTTTTTGGACAGCATTCGCGCCTCGGCCAAAGAGTTTGAGGTTGACGACTACCTTATGTTCGCGCTTATCAGGACCGAAAGCTTTTTTGAGCCGGCCATTCAAAGCCACGCCGGAGCGATTGGCCTTACACAGCTTATGGAGTCGACCGCTTCCGACTGCGCCAAGCGCTTGAAAGTGGAGAAATACAATTTGCTGGACCCGGCCACAAACATCCGCTTTGGAACCTACTACTATTCCCACATGAAAAAGCGCTTGAACGATTCAGGCATTTTGGCGCTCTTTGCCTACAACGCGGGAATAACTGTCGTGCGCCGCTGGATTAGAAGCAGCAAAATCGAGCTTAATTCGCAAGGACAGTTGTGGAGCGACATGTTCCTGGAAACGCTTCCCTTTGCCGAAACCCGCGACTACGGCCGCCGCGTTGTCAGCGCCGCCGCCATCTACGCCTGGCTTTACGACGGCAAAAATCCCTGCGACATCGTAAGCGAGCTAATGTAATCCGCTCGTATTGTTGCTGGCAAGACCTTAATTGTCATTTCGAGCGGTTTCACCGCGTCTTTCAGACGCTGCCTGTTTCCGTATTTCTATCGCGCTTTGACACTGTTCCCGCAAAACGCTATACTGTCGGAATATGAACGATCCGTTTTCTGACCTGTTGCCAAAGGCGATGCATTTTTATTCTCTTCAAGCCACGCAAATTGTTTTGCTTTTGGGCATCATAATGTTTTTTGGAGCCCTTGGCGGCCGCATTTTTAAAAAGCTCAAAATCCCGCAGGTTGTGGGCTACATCGTAATCGGAATCATAATCGGCTCAAGCGGCCTGCAGCTTTTGGGCAAGGCCACCATCGCCTCGCTCAATCCTGTGAGCACTGTTTCGCTTTCGCTAATCGGTTTTTTGATTGGCGCGGAGCTAAGGCTTAACGTGATTAAAAAATACGGAAAGCAGTTTGTGGGCATTTTGCTTTTTGAGTCAATCACGCCCTTTTTTATCGTGGGCGGAATCATTTTCGCGATCTCGCTGACTGTCTCCGGGAACTTGCCGCTTTCTGTCGCGATGGGCTTGATTTTGGGAGCGATTTGTTCCGCCACCGCGCCAGCCGCGACGACCGACGTTTTGGTTGAGTACAGGACCCGCGGCCCGCTTACGACAATCGTTTACGGCATTGTCGCGATGGACGACGCCGTGGCCTTGATTTTGTACGCGATCGCTAATTCGATTTCGTCTCCGCTTTTAAACGGAGCGTCGGTCTCGCTTGGCGCGCAGCTTTTGATGATAGGCCGCGACATTTTTGGCTCGATTTTGCTGGGCTGCGCTTTTGGAGCGCTTTTGATGTTCATGATAAAAAACATTATGAACGAAGACGGCCGCATACTTTCGTTCGCGTTGGGAAGCCTGTTCTTGTGCACGGGCTGCGCGCTCTTTTTGAACTTGGACAACATTTTGGCGGCGATGGCGCTTGGCTTTTTTATGGTAAACTTTGCGCCGACAAAGACGCGGCCGGTTTTTACGCTGGTCGAAAAATTCACGCCGCCGGTTTACGTCCTGTTCTTCGTGCTTGTCGGAGCCAAGCTTGACATTTGGATCATCACGCCTTACTTGGGAATCTTGGCCATCGTTTACGTTTTGGGCCGCTCGTTTGGAAAGACCATTGGCTCGATGCTTGGCGCTTGGCTTACAAAGGCTCCGGTCACGGTCCGAAAATATTTGCCCTGCTGCTTGCTTTCGCAGGCGGGAGTCGCGATTGGACTTTCCATCGCGGCAGGAAACGACTTTGCCGATTCGATTGGCCCGCAAATTTTGCTCATCATCACGGCGACGACATTTATCGTCCAGCTTGTCGGCCCGATTTTCGTAAAGTACGGCGTGACCAAGGCGGGAGAGGTGGGCCTTAACATCACCGAAGAGGACATTAAGAAAAACACCAAGGTGGCCGACGTGACTTGGGGCAACGATAAAATTTGTTCGCAAGAGTCGCCTTCAATCATCGCGGAAAACCAAACGATTAAGGAAATACTTGACGCTTTCTCCCGCCACAACAATTTGAATTACGCCGTCAGGTCCGAGGGCGGAAAGTTGATAGGCGTGATTTCTCTTGAGCACTTAAAGGAAACGCTTGCCATCGGCGAGCTTGCCGAAAATCTTTTGGCGATGGACATAATGGATCCGGTTACGACAACATGCTCTCCGCAGTTGATGCTGCCCGAAGCCTACAAGCTTTTTGACGACTACGACACGGAAGCGATTCCAATCGTCGGCTACAACGACGAGCTTTTAGGCGTTCTGGAAAAGCCCGCGCTTGACCATTACGTTCACGCGAGAATAATTGAGCTGCACAGAAAGATTGAGAAGTTAGGTTAGCGGCGATAAAATTGCTGGCAAGCCAAAGATGTCAGGACGCCGCATAAGCGGCAACAAACAGGCTCGCTTACGGGCTCGCCCGTTCAGCCGTATTGTATGGAGGTTTTATTATGGAAGAACTTGAAGCGAAGGTTAAGGAAGCGTTGGACGCTTTCCGTCCGCAGTTGCAGGCCGACGGCGGCGACATGGAATTTTTGTCGATTGACGAGCAAAAGCGCGTGCACTTGAAGTTGACGGGCGCGTGCGGCTCTTGCCCGATGGCGACGATGACACTAAAGATGGGCGTTGAGCAGTTCCTAAAGGACGCTTGCCCGGAAGTCACCGAAGTTGTGAACGACACTCCCGCCCCTGAATTTGGATTTTAATTATGAAGATAGAAAAGAATAAGATTGTAGCGATTGAATACGTGTTGAAAGACACTGACGGAAAGGTTTTGGACTCCTCGCACGAGGCCGGCGCTTTTGAATACTTGCATGGCCGCGGAAACTTGATTGCGGGCTTGGAAAAGCAGCTGGAAGGAAGGGAGCCCGGCGACAAGTTTAGCGCGGTCATCGAGCCGGCCGAAGCTTACGGCGAATACGACCCCAAGCTTGTGACGAAAGTTCCGCGAGACCAGTTTGACCCCGACTTGGAAATAAAAGTCGGAATGGCCTTCCAAGCCGAATCCAACGGCGGCCCTGTAATTGTTCACGTTACAAAAGTCGATGACAAGGAAATCACTGTTGACGCCAACCACGAGTTGGCCGGAAAAACCCTTTGCTTTGATGTTGAGGTCAAGGACGTTGCCGACGCTTCGTTGGCGCAAGTTGAGGCCGGCTCAGTTTACACTGGCGGCTGCGGTTGTGGCGGCGGATGCTCTTGCGGTTCTTGCGGAGGCGGTTGCGGCGATGAATGTGAAGGCGATTGCGGCGGAGACTGCTCTTGCGGCGACGGCGGTTGCGGTGGAGAAGGCTGCGGTTGCGGGCGTTAATAAATAGGCTGCCCAAATGCTTGAGCAGCCATAGTTTTGAATTTGAATTACAATTCAAATGGAATATTTTAACAATTCATTAAAGATCATTACTTTATAAAATTTCCAAAGAAAAGATAACAAACAACATGGCCGACCGCTGCGCCAATAAAGGGCCAGCAAACATACATATTTGTATAAAAGCCAATAGGATTTCTTGTAAAGACAGTAAATTTCTTTGTAATCGCTTTCCAAATTGAAAGTACAATAAGTGCTCCCACGACACCAAATATAAAAGCAGGTATTAAAAACTTTGTGTTACTTATATTGAAATAAAATCTTTCAATAAGATTGACAATAAAAGAATATGCAGCACTTAAAATCAAACTTACGATAAGTCCTGCAATTCCGCTTCCTTTTTTCTTTTCCTGATTTCCCATAAAAAACCTCCTAAAATTTGTTTTAGCCTGCATTGCGTAAAGCAATGAATAGGCATAACTGGTCGCTATAATAATAACTAACGTACCGCTCATTGTCAATAGTAACTTTTAGTTATATTAATTGTCTAATGAATGAAATTCCTATAGAAACTGTAGTAAGGGATAATATAAAATCGCTTCGAAAACAGCTTGGATGGAGCCAGGAGTTTTTAGCGGAAAAGACAGGTGTTTCCGCTCCATACATAACGCAAATTGAAGTTGGGAAACGGACCCCTTCTTTAGACATTGTTGAAAAACTGGCTTCCGCTCTTGGGGTTGAATACAAAGTTTTATTTGAAAATGGCAATCCTTCAAAAGACATAGGAAAGGGCGATTTTTCAAAACATCTTCTTGAAACAAAATTAATTTCCGCTATAACGAAAACAATTCATAATGAGTTCAAGGCTAAATAATTAAGTAAAATTTTTTATTTGACAAAAGTTAGCGAATATGCTAACATTGATTCATGTACAGAAAGGTTACATTCTATACAACTTTGGACGGGAAGTGCCCCGTTGCGGAGTTTATAGATTCACAACCGGCAAAAGTCGCTCAGAAAATAGCGTGGGTTCTTAAAGCGGTTCAGGAAATAGAGAAAGTTCCCAAAACATACTTT
>CADCBK010000010.1 GCA_902799665.1 uncultured Spirochaetaceae bacterium
GTGGGCAATAATGTTTTTTTCATTTTTTTTTCTCCCTGTGAATTTTTTGTTCGCGGGCGGCGTTAGCCTCGCCCGCGAACAAAGGCTTTTGTCAAGCCTTTGTTGCAGTATATACTGCAACAAAATCAGTGGAGAGTTGGCGAAAAAAGATTGTAAGGCGGCAAGCCGCCATTTTGCTATATAAAGTTTATCCACTTGCCCGCTATCGCGGGCTGGCAATTGGGGCAAGCCCGACAATACGCCGCTGCGCGTCGTTTTGTTAAGGAAATTATTCACTTGTCCGCTCGTGCGGACTGCCAATGACAGTGTTGGCGAGTAGCGTTAGGGATTGTAGCGCCTTTAGTCCCGCGAAAGCGGGATGAGCCGCGGCTAGTCGGCGAAGCGCGAAAAGCCCGGCCCCGCGCGAGCGGGGAGACGCCCAGAAAAAAAGATTCCCGCATCAAGTGCGGGAATGACATTGCGGTTGAGAAGTTTACTTTGTTTGCATTGTGTAAACGCCGTCCCAGACTTGGGGAATGCCGTTTGCGATGAAATCAGCGCAGCGCTTGGAGAATACGGCGCTGGACTGGTCGGCGGGATAGAGCTGGGCGGCCATGTCAAAGTATTTCTTTGCTTCCTCCAGTTCCGACTGCGGCTTTTG
Organism: uncultured Spirochaetaceae bacterium; assembly: GCA_902799665.1. Lineage (GTDB taxonomy): Bacteria > Spirochaetota > Spirochaetia > Treponematales > Treponemataceae > Treponema_D. The sequence goes on from CADCBK010000010.1 coordinate 641, forward strand.
GTAGCCGGGCGAAGAGCTTCCCTTCATGTAATAGTCCATTCCCTTGTTGAAAATGGCGGCTGCCTTAAGCTGCGCGTCGCCCAACTTGTTCCTAAAGCCAAGTATGTTGAAGATGCGCACTGGCTTTTCAACGTTGATTACACGGACCGCGTCAAAGCTTCTTGTCACGATTTCGTCGGCGCGGCTGGACTTTTGCAAAAGCTCGTATGTGCTTTGCGAGCACATTATCCATGAGCCGTAAACCTTGTTGGTTCCTTCAAGGCGCGACGCGAGGTTCACGTTGTTTCCCATAATCGTGTAGTTGAGCTTTTTTTCGGTTCCCATGTTGCCTACGACCATGCGGCCGCTGTTGAGGCCGACGCGCGATTGCAAGAGCATGGGAATCCAGCCGTTGGAATTGTATTCGGCGACGTAGGCCAAATACTTTTTGGTCTGTTCGTCGCTCCAATTTTCCTCGGCGGCGACTTCCTTCCAAGGCCGCTCGGCGCACTTGGCGTATTTGAATTCCTTATAAAATTCCTTGTTGATTTTTTCTTCGGCCTCGCGCATTTTGATTGCGGCCGCGCATGAGTGGAAGGCGTGGTCCGGGTCGTCGATAGGCGCGCCAAAGAAGGATACGATTTCGTCGCCGACGTATTTGTCAATCGTTCCCTGTTCGCTTTGAATCGCGTCGCTAAGGGCGCCCAAGTAGTTGTTGAGGGCCGCGACCAATTGCTCGGCGCCGCGCTCCTCGCCGTTGATGTTGTTGACGATTTCCGTGAACTTGGAGAATTTCCGCACGTCGCTGAAGAGCGCGGTCAGCTCCTTGTTGTCGCCGCCGACTTGCGCGTATTTGGGGTTTTGGATGATTTGCTCTACGACTTCAGGCGCGACATAGGCGCCGAACTTGGACTTGATAAGAGCGCGCTCCTTTTCGTTGGAAGAAAAGCGGATTATCATAAGCGCAAGGTATGAAGTGAATTCAATTAGAATCGCCGCGACAATTGGAACGTAAATTGAAAAGCAAGCCATTAAAATTACAGCAGCGACAATTGAGGCCGCGATTAAGATTCCGCCCGTTATGTTTTGAACGGAAGGCCTGGCTTTAAGCGTCGCCAAGGCGAAAAGCAAAAATACGGCAAATGCCGCGCAGATCGCCCAGCAAGCGGAGACAGGCCTTATGAACTGGCCGCTTTTTATCGTGTTGTAGACGTTGGCGTGCGTTCCAACATTGGGATAGTAGTTTTTGAAAGGCGTGTTGCCTAAATCCGTCGAGCCTGTCGCCATGTTTCCGATTATGCAAAACGCGCCTGAGACTTTCTTTTGAATTCCGTCAAAGGTGTTTTGGTAAAGCTCGACAAGCGACTTTACGCCTTCAAAGGCTTGCTCAAAGAAGTCCGAAAGCATCGCGGCTTCTTCCGCTTCTATCGCGCCTGTCCCCAAAAGGCTTTCTATCGCGACTTGGATTTCTGATTGGAAGGGTCCTGAATAAAAATTTTGAACTCGTTTGAAAAATTCTTTTCTTGACTCAAAGTATGAAGCCTTAAGCTCTTCCACGCTTTCGCCCATCGCGCCTTGCCCTTGGACAAGCGAGCCGTCGATGCCGTAGCCGTTCAAGTTGTCAAAAATGTATGAGCGGAAATTGTTTATGTACTCCCAGTCTTCGAATATTCCTTCTATTTCCGAATTGTATGAAAGGGGAACTCCTTCGGCGTCAGTAAGAGCGACGCGGTTGAATTCGCGCAGGTTGTTCAAGAGGGCGGTCTCGCATTCCAGCAGTTGGTTTACAATCATGACGCTTTCGTGCTTGAAGCTGTCGGCGTAGTCTCCCGGCGCCCAATGGACTATCATGCAGCCGTTTTTATCCAAGGGAATTTTTATGTCGCCGCGCCCGCCGTTTTCTTTAAGGGCGCCGTGAAGCGTAAGGCCGCTTTTTGTTCTTGAAATTTTTTGAACGTCAAGTTCCCTTAATAAAGGCGCGAAAAGCAGTTGGGCCAAGTATCCGCCTTTTTGGAAATTTAAAAGCTCCACGCGGCGCCTTGTTCCGTCTTTGTCAACGATGATGTTTGTAAAGCCGGCTCCCGCCGCCATTTTTATAAAACGGTGGATGGCTGGCGAAAAGCCTGGCGTGACACCGTTTTCCTTGTCCGCCGCTTCGTTTCCTTTTTTTATCAAGCCGTCGGGGTCAAGGACATTGTTTGTCAAAAACCGGCGGCGGGCGTACTCGTCGTCTTCTTCGCTTACGGAAATGATTTGTTCTTTGTTTATGGTTAGCCAAGTGTTCCCAAAAAACTGGATTGCTTTTGAAAAGAATTCGTCGTTGTCGCGGAAAACTTCCGCCGCCAATGCCTTTCCTTCAGCGCTTCCGGCTTTTTCTTTTAGAAGCTTGGCGTCGTCCGGATTTACTGCGACTTTAAACGGAGAAAGGTATTCAATATCAAAGACCGCGCATCTTGCGCCCGCTTCGCTTAGGCGAAGAAGAACGTCGCCTATGATGTCTCGGCTCCAAGGCCATGGGCCTAGCTTGTCCAATGATGCGTCGTCAATTTCCACAAGGGTCAAGTCGTCCGCTTTTTCGGTGATGGGACGGGTCGCCAAGAGCATGTCATAAACTCTTAGCTCGAACTTTTGAAGCGCTCCGGCGCCGGAAAAAATGGCCCATAACGCTGTAGAGGCGGCCACTGCTATTAACGCGGACTTTAGGCCGCTGGATTTTGCCTTGACTTTCTTTTCCATAAAATAATTATAGCGTAAAAGCGAAAATTGCGCTATAATGTTTGGCATGATTTCAGAATATTTTAAGAACCTATTAAACGACAAAACAGCCTCCGCGATAAGAAAAATGTTTGAGGAAGGAAAGATCCTTAAAGCGAAATACGGAGATGACAATGTTTTTGACTTTAGCTTGGGAAATCCCGACCTTGACCCGCCAAAGGAAGTTTTGGACGCGATAAAAGAGGTCGCCCAAGACCAAAGCCATGGGGCGCACGCCTACATGTCCAACGCGGGCTACGACAGCTGCCGCGCGGCGATGGCCCAAAAGGAAAGCCAAGAGCAGGGCGTAAAGGTTGACGCTTCCTGCGTGATTATGACAGTTGGCGCGGCCTCGGCGATTTCAAGCGCCATAAAAGCCTTGATTATGCCCGGCGAGGAAGTCGTCGTTCCGTCGCCGTTTTTCGCCGAATACACGCATTACGCCCATAACCACGGCGGCGTCCTTGTTCCAGTTCCGACAAAAAAAGACTTTTCGCTTGACGTGGACGCGATAAAGGCCGCGCTAAACAAAAAGACCGTCGCGGTGATCATAAACTCGCCCAACAATCCGACCGGAAAGATTTATTCCGCCGCCGAAATCCGCGAGCTTTGTTCCGCGCTAAAAGAGTTTGGAAAAGCAAACGGCCGCTATCCCTACTTGATTTGCGACGAGCCATACCGCGCGATTGTTTACGACGGGGCGACAGTTCCGCCTGTGTTCCCCGAATACGAATACGCTGTAATCGTGACAAGCTTTGCGAAGAACCTTAGCTTGCCAGGCGAGCGCGTGGGCTACATTTGCGTAAACCCCGCAAATCCTGAAAAGGCGGAGTTTGTCGCGGCGGCCACTATGGCCTTTAGAATTTCCGGCTGCGTAAACGCTCCGGCCTTTTTCCAAAAGGTCGTCGCCAAAAGCTGGAACGCGCCGGTCGACTATTCGTCGTATTTAAAGCGCCGCGACCTGCTGATGGACGTTTTGGACAACGCCGGAATCGAGTATGTCAGGCCGCAAGGAGCCTTTTACATTTTCGCGAAAGTTCCGCCCGCCTTTGGCGACGACGACACGGCCTTTGTCGAAGTCTTGGAAAAGAATTTGATTTTGTGCGCGCCCGGAAAAGGCTTTGGAATGAAGGGTTATTTTAGAATCGCTTATTGCGTTCCTGAAAAGACAATCATAAATTCGCGCGAGGCTTTTTACAAGGCGGCAAAAGCGGCAAGATAATCGCTGGCAAGCCCAAAAGTGTTTGCTAGCCGCATAAGCCGCAACATTCGCGCTCGCAACCAAGCTCGCGCGAACAGCGGTAATATTTTGGAGGTTCTATGAAAATTTTAATGGTAAGTTCTGAGGCGGTTCCTTTCGCAAAAACCGGCGGTTTGGCCGACGCGGTAAGCGCTCTTTCTATCGCTTTGACCAATATGGGCCACGAAGTGAAAATCGTGATTCCCCGCTACTATAAAATAGACAGAAAAACGCTCACGCCGCTTGCAGGCGCCATGGGAGTCGGCGTTGGCGGAGGCGAGGCTTGGACTGAAGTTTACAAGACGACGATGCCCGGCTGCCCCAAGTGCGAGGTTTTCTTCATCGACCATGAGCAAAGCTTTGGCCGCGACGGCATTTACGGAGTTCCGGGCGAGACTGACTTTCACGACAACCCTTACCGCTTTTCAATCCTTTGCCACGGCGCCTTCCAGCTTTGCCGAAAAATCAATTGGAAGCCCGACATAATCCACGCGCACGACTGGTCGGCCGCGCTGGCCTTGGCGCTTTTAAAGCATGTCTACCGCTGGCAGGACTTTGGAAACACGGCCGGAGTTCTTTCCATCCATAACTTGGGCTACCAAGGCCAGTATTCCAAGGACAGCTTTCCCGCGCTGGGAATCGACTGGGGCCTTTACTACGGCGCCGGCTTTGAGCGAAACGGAGCGATTAACTTTTTGCAGGCCGGCATTTCTTGCGCCGACATGATAACGACCGTTTCGCCGACATACGCGCGCGAAATCCAAACGCCAGAAGGCGGCTTTGGTATGGATGGCCTTTTGCGCGTCCGAAGCGACGTAGTGAAGGGCATCCTTAACGGCTGCGACCTTAAGGCTTGGAATCCCGCCATCGACAAAAAGATTCCAGCGACTTATTCATTAAAAAACATGAAGGGAAAAGCCGTTTGCAAGGCGGAATTGCAAAAGCAGTTTGGGCTGCCCGTAAATCCAAACGTTCCGATATTTGGCGTCGTAACCCGCTTGGTTGACCAAAAGGGCATCGCCGAGCTTTTCGCTCCGACATACGGCTGCCTTTACAATCTTTGCGCCAACATGGACATTCAGTTTGTCGTCCTTGGCTCCGGCGAGTCATGGTGCGAGAACGAAATCAACGCTTTGCAGGCAAAGCTTCCCAATTTCCGCGCCTACATCGGCTACAACGACGCGCTTAGCCATCTTATCGAAGCCGGAAGCGACTTCTTTGTCATGCCAAGCCACTACGAGCCTTGCGGACTTAACCAGATTTATTCTTTGATTTACGGCACGCTTCCGATTGTCCGCAACACTGGCGGCTTGGCCGACACCGTTCAAAACTACAACGAGCAGACTGGCGAAGGAACCGGCTTTATGTTTGACCAAATCACGCCTGGCGCGGTTTACAATACGGTTGGCTGGGCGGTTTACGCTTACTACAACAAAAAGGACCACATCAAAAAGATGCAGGAGCGCGGCATGAAGAGCGTCTTTAGCTGGGAAGACTCCGCCAAGCAGTACCTTGACGTTTACGAGGAAGCAATAAGCAGAAAATAAGAAGCGGACAAGAAGGGGCGGGTGCCGTGCGGAGCGCGTATGCGAGACTGCAATACCTTAAAAGGCCTCATTCCAAAGGAATGAGACGCAGACAAAAAATTAGGAAGGGCTCCCCAAGGGAAGGCTCCTGATTTTTTGTCGTCGCTGGGACCCGCCGTTCAAGTCCGCATTTTAAAATTCTACTATTTGGCTCTTGCTGTCGATGTACCAGTCTGCCAAGGGAATCGGCTGCTCGACGTTGTACCAAGTCACGCTTGAGTCTTCGTTAAGGGTGGCCAACCGCCCTTGGCATTTCACTATGTCCACGGCAAGCGACGAGCCGCTTTTGAGCGAATACTTTCTTAGGCTCTTTGCGTTTATGACGCTTACGCTTTTTCCGCCCAAATTTGTGAATACAAGCGGAAATGCCGGGCGCGCGAAAGAGTCTCCTTCCTCTTTTGCGGAGGAGGCCAATTCTTTTAATGTAAGCGCTTTTATTCCAAAGCAAAACGCGCTTGTCGTGTATCCGCTTCCGGATGAAATCAAGCGCACTCCAAAAAGGAATCCGCCGCTTTCTTCAAGGCTTACCGTTATGTCGGCGTCCATTTTTACAGGGACAGTTTCATGAGTCTTGATGTTCACCAATACCAAAGCCGACGTTGGGTTTGACGAAGCCGTTTTTGCGACAGCCAATGTGTTGTCTTCCAGCGCGGCGGCGTCTTGTATTCCGCTTCCCATGTAAAGCTCGGTTAGCTCCCCAGTGTCAAATGAATAAAAGTTGACTTTTGAATTCTCGATTTCAAGAAAACCCTTTTGTCCGTTGATTGTCGCCTCGCGGATTTTCTTGATTCTGTTTTGCGCGCTGAACAAAAGCCGCGCGTTTCCTGTTTGCGCGTCCATTTCGTATATTCCGTCCAAGCGGTTGTCTGACCTTAAAAGCAGTTTGCCGTGCGCGAAAGAGATTTTTGTCCAATATTTTGAGTTGCTGAAACTTGCCTCAGCCTTGTTTTCGTAGCCGCTTTTTATTATGGACGAATCTGTCAAAATATAGAGCGATTTTTCGTCGGCGCATATTCCATGAATTTTTTTGTAGACTTCGTTTGAAATCAATCTAAGTTCCGTCGGAAGCGCGTTTTCGCTTGCGTCGGCCTGATATACGTTTCCGTCTTGGGTTCCAAGAAACAAGGCGTTGTTTTTTGCGAAAGCCGCCGTGAAGGCCAAGGAATTTTGGCTTTGAATGTTTTTTTGAATCAAGGGGCCCTTGATGGAATTGTCAGCAACATACACTTTATAACATGAATAAAGGCCTGCCGAACCGTCAATGTAACAGAGCGAGCCGTCGCTTTCAAAAAGCGCTGGTTCCTTCACGGCGGCGCTTTTGGCCTTGCTTCCAGTTTCAGCGTTGATTATGAAAAGGGTTTTGTTCTTAACGCCGGCCAAAAGCGCGTTCTTTGCGAACAGGACGGGTTTTTCCAAGCCGGCTTCTGTTGTTGTTTTCTTTAGCGGCTTTCCCGTCTTTAGGCTAAAGTAGGCGAGGCTTCCGTCTTGGGCGGAGTAGAGCAAAAGGTTTTTTTCGCTGTCGCTAGTGCGCGCCCATGTTGCTGTCATTCCGTAATCTTTGATTTTTGCAAAAGGCTTTCCGCTTGCGGCAAGATAAAAGTAAACGCCGTTTCGCTCGTTGGTTGTCGCGATTATGTAAGTTCCTTTGGCGCTGTAGGACAAGCTGGTCACTTGCGCTTTAAGCAAGATGGAACGCTTGATTTTTTTTGAAGCTGTGTCCCAAACTTTTATGCTTTCGTATCCTGATTCGTCCCTTTCGTAAAAGGCGATTTCTTTTGCGTTTGGCGAAGGCGCGGCAAGCTCGATTTTTTTGTCGGAAACTTGAAAGTGCTCTCCGATTCCGTTCTCCCAGCGAATGATAAAGCCGTCTTGACCGACTGTGTAAAAGGCTTCTGTTTTGGCGTTCGCGTCAACAAGGGCTGCGACTATCTTGGCTTTGTGGCCCTGGCTTGAAAAACGTGGCTGCGCGAACGCGGCGCATCCCAAAAGAATTGCGGTCAAAAAAATCACTGCTCTTTTCATTATTTCGCTCCAGACGCTTTTGTTATAAAATATTTTATGTCGCCGCCGATTCCGACTAAGAACAAGAACAGTATAATCGCAAAGCCAACGGCCTGAATTTTGTATTGAATCCTAGGGGGAATTTGTTTTTTTGTCACAGCTTGGATAAAGGCGAACAGAATCAAGCCGCCGTCCAATATTGGTATCGGCAGCAGGTTCATTATAAAAAGCGAAACGCTGATTAGCGACATGAATTGAAGGACTACAACCCAGCCGGTCTTCATTCCTTCCGAAAAGCCTTCCTTTGCCGTTTCGCCCAACATGCTGGAGATGCGGGCGGGGCCTGAAACCGCGTTCGTTATGTCAACGCCTTTGAACAAAACGCCAAGGCCTTTTATTGTCATGCCTAATATTTTCATTGTGTTAAAAAAGCCTGCCTTAATCGCGGGAAAAAGAGAAAGGGGCTCGACGCTTTTTTCAATCTCTTCGCCGCCCGCCATGACGCCTAGGATTCCGTTTCCTTCCTTTTTGTTTATCAAAGTGTGAACTTTGAATGCAAGAGTCTCTTGCATTCCTTCTGAATTCGCTCTAAGGACTTCTACCGTTATGTCTTCGTCGCCTTTTAGCGCGACTTGCTCGTAAATGTCCGAAAAGTCCGATATTTGGACGCCCTCGATTTTTGTGATTGTGTCGCCGCTTTTGATTCCAGCGTCGCGCGCCGGCGAGGCAATGTTCAAGTCCTCTGGGATTTGTATAGTGGCGCTTCTTGTGTAGTAGCTGTGGCCCATCATCGCGATTATGACGCACGCGATGAAAGTGAAGAACAAGTTAAAGAAGGGGCCTGCAAAGCCGATCAAGGCGCGCTTTAGCGGATTGGTTCCGTATAGAGAGTCTTTTTCTCCCGGAACGTAGCCCAAGCCGTCCTCTATCGCCTTTGTGAATTCCTTTTCGCCCTTCATTTGGCAGTAGCCGCCAATCGGCAAGAGCGAAAGCCTGTAATCGGTTTGGCCTATTTTTTTATGAAGGAGAACGGGGCCCATGAAAATGGAAAAGGCTTCGACTTTGACGCCGCACAGGCGCGCGGCAAGAAAGTGGCCCAGTTCGTGGAAGAAAACCAAAAAGCTTAAAATCAAAAGGCCTGTTACGATTGTCAAAGCGCTGCCTCCGCGATGGCGCGGGCTTTTTTGTCGGCCTCAAAAACGTCGTCAAAGTCGCGCGGCTCGCTTGTCCAATCCGCGGCCAATGTTTTTTGAACGGTCTCGGCGATTTTAAGAAAGCCTATTTTATTGTCTATAAAGGCCCATGCCGCGATTTCGTCGGCCGCGTTAAAGGCTATTGTGTATGAAGCGCCCTTGTCCGCCGCGCTTTCGGCCAAGCCCAATAACGGAAAGTCTCCGCGCCTTGGCTCGTAAAAGCTCATGCTGCGGCCGGCCAAGGAAAATTTTTCCAAGCCGCTGTCAGCGTATTCGGGCCAGCAAAGCGCACCCATAATCGGGTGCCTCATGTCCGGCTCTGAAATTTGCGCGTAAAGGATTCCGTCGCTTGTCCTGACCAAGGAATGGATCAAGCTTTCGGGGTGGACGACTACGCTTATGTTCTGGACGTTCGTGTCAAAAAGGCGGCGGGCCTCGATGACTTCAAGGCCTTTGTTGGCCAAAGTAGCCGAGTCAACCGTAATCTTTTTTCCCATCTTCCATGTCGGGTGCTTTAAAGCGTCGGCCAAGGTGACTGACTCCAATTGCTGCCTTGAATAATTTCTAAAAGGCCCGCCGCTGGCTGTGATTACGATTTCGGCGATGTTTTTCGCTCCGCAAAAGTGAATCAAGTTAAAGATAGCGGAATGTTCCGAGTCAACGGGAATTATATGGGCGCCGCTTTTGTCCGCCAATGATTTTATCAAGGGCCAGGCCATCACGACAGTCTCCTTGTTGGCAAGCGCAAGGTCGATTCCGCGCTCGACGACAAGCTTTGACGGCAAAAGGCCGGCCGCGCCGGCGATTCCGTTGACAACGATGTCAGGCTTTGCCTTGTCCAAAAGGCGCGCGATTCCGTCAAGGCCATCTAGGCTTGTAAGGGTGGAGGGGCAATTGAATTCGGCCGCCAATGCGTCTAGTTTTTCTTTTGAGGAATTTGCCTGGAGGCCGGCCACTAAAAATTTTTCGGGGTGCCGCTTCGCCAAGTCAAGCGCGCTTGTTCCGATGGAGCCTGTGCTTCCCAATACAAGAATTTTTTTCATGCGAACAAGAACTTAAGCAGATAGAAGTAAAAGGGCGCGGCCATGAAGATTGAGTCAACGCTGTCCAAAACGCCTCCGCGGCCAAGGACTACGTTTCCTGAGTCCTTGACTTCTGCGCTTCGCTTAAAGACGCTTTCGGCCAAGTCGCCGATAATGGCCGCGGAGCAAATCACAACGGAGAGAATCGCGGTTTTTTGCAAAAGCATTGTTGTCGCAAAGACGTTCTTAAAGACAATGTGAGTCATTAAAAGCGCGAAGACAAAACTTCCGACATAGGCTCCGGCAAAACCGGCCGCGCTTTTGTTGGGGCTTGCCAAAAGAATTCCGCGGTTGTTCTTTCCAAAAAGCATTCCAAAAAGCCAGGCCGCGCTGTCGCTGATAAAGACTAAGACCATGAATGTCGCCAAGAAAGCGAAGGTTGAATTAGCCGCCTTTTCGCTTGCGATTCCCGAAATGCGGGTGATGAACGAAGGCAAAAATCCCGCGTAAAAAATAACGCAAAGCGAACGCGCGATTCTTGCGTTGGACATCGCGAATTCTTTTGCGGTGAAAATTTCAACCGCAAATACAATAAAGGATGTCACTACAAGGGCGATGGTCGACAAATAGTCAAGGCCAAAAATTATGTTCAAATATTCGCAGATTGGAAGGAGGGGCGCGAGGCACATCAAAAGGGGACGCGACAAAGTCTGGCCGTTTGTTCCAAACATCAATGAAAGTTCGTAGGCGGCGAAAGCCGAAACGCCAAAAACCAAAATATTGAGCGGCAAGTGGTTGAAGTAAGGAAGATAAACCAAGCCTATAATTAAAGGAACTCCAGCAAAGAAGATTATCAACCGCTCAATAAGTTTTTTCATTTGGCAGCCTCCGAGTTCGCGCCTTTTTTATTTTCTACTCCGCCAAAACGGCGGTTTCTGCTTTCAAATTCCAAAACGTCTTTTTTAAATTCTTCAACCGTATAATCCGGCCAAAGGGTGTCGGAAAAAATAAATTCCGCGTAGGCTGTCTGCCAAAGCAAAAAGTTGGACAGGCGCTTTTCGCCGCCGGTTCTTATCAACAAGTCTACGTCCGGAAGTTCCGGCAAGTCTGTGTATTTTGAAAAGTCTTTTTCGTCAAATTTTGTAACGCCGGCGGCCAAGGCTTTGTTTGCCGCGCGGATGATTTCGTCACGGCTTCCGTAATTGATTGCCAAGACGCAAGTGGTTCCCGTGAAATTCTCTGTGTCTTTTTTTGCGTTGACGATTTCTTCCTGAACGTCTTTAGGAAGGCCTTCCAAGTCGCCGATGTGCTGGACTCGGATTTGGTTCTCTTTATAAAATTCAAATTCCGCGCGAAGGTGGGATTTTATCAAGCCCATCAAGTAGCCGACTTCGTCTTGAGTCCGCTTCCAGTTTTCGGTGCTAAATGTGTAGAGCGTGACGTATTTGATTCCCAAGTCGGCTGCCGCGCGGACAATTCTCTTGGCCGCTTCCAATCCTTCCTTGTGGCCGGCGGTTCTGGCTTTTCCGCGGGCCTTCGCCCAGCGGCCGTTTCCGTCCATTATTATCGCGACATGTTTTGGAAGGGTAGAAGCGGAATCCAAGGTTTTACTCCATTATTTCCTTTTCTTTGGCCGCGTAGATTGAGTCAATCTCGGCGATGAATTTGTCCGTCGTCTTTTGCAAGTCGTCGGTCATTTTCTTAAGCTCGTCTTCCGTGATTTCGCCGGCCTTTTGCTTTTTCTTAAGGTCTTCGTTTCCGTCGCGGCGGATGTTGCGGATTGAAGTGCGGGAATTTTCGGCGGTTGCCTTGGCCTGCTTGATTAGTTCCTTGCGGCGGTCTGCCGTTAGCGGCGGAATCGCGATGCGAATGACTTTTCCGTCGTTGGAAGGATTAAGGCCCAAGTCGGCCGTCAAAATCGCTTTTTCAATTTCTGTAATCAAGGATTTGTCAAAGGGGTTGATGATGACCGAGCGGGCTTCGGGAATTGAAACTGTCGCCACTTGGCTTAAGGGCGACTTTTGTCCGTAGTAGTCAACGCGCACTCTGTCAAAAATCGAGGCTGACGCGCGGCCTGTTCTGATGCCGTTAAAAGACTCCTTAAGAGCCGCGATTGTTTTTTCCATTCTTTCATTATCTGCCATTTCATTTCCCCCGTTTTAATTGAATCTAATATCATGTCGCGAGTTTCGCCATGCGAAACTCGACATTTAAAAAACGCGGCAAGCGCCGCGTTTTTTAAATTACTTTCCAAGAACGTCCAAGACGATTTCGCCAAATTCAAGCTGGGCTCCGACGGCCTTAGAAACTTCCTCAAGCTTCTTGGCTACGGAAACCTTGTCGTCCTTTACGAACATCTGGTCAACGAAGCAGATTTCGGCAACGTGCTTGGCGACCTTGCTCTTAAGGATGTTGTCCTTGATGTTCTGGGGCTTGGAGGCCATCTTTTCGTCCTGGTCCATCTGTCCCTTGAAGATTTCGGTCTGCTCGTCGATGTAAGACTGCGGAACGTCCTTCTGGTAGATGTAGGCCGGAGTGAAGGCGGCCAAGTGCAAGCAGCAGTCGTGCGCGAACTGCTTTACGGCGTCGGCTGTAGAGCCCTTTACGACGACGGCGCTGGCTGTCTTGAAGTTAGAGTGAACGTATGTCTCGGCGACGGCGTTGTCGGGAACGTTGATTACGTTTACCTTGGCGACAGTCATGTTCTCGCGTGTCTTTGTGGCCAAGTCAAGCAAAACGTCCTTGTGGGCCTGCTCGACCTGAGTGTAGCCGTTGGCGAAAGTGATGTCCAAAAGCTTTTCGCCGGCCGCGATGAAGTCCGCGTTGTTGGCGACAAAGTCTGTCTCGCAAGTGACTTCGATAAGGGCGATTTTCTTGTCCTGAGTTCGGACAAAAACGCGGCCCTCGGAAGTCGCTCTCTCGGCGCGCTTGGCAACGGCGGCCAAGCCTTTTTCCTTAAGAATCTTTTCAGCTTCTTTGGCGTCTCCGTTGGCTTCAGTCAAGGCCTTTTTGCAGTCCATAAGACCGGCGCCTGTGGCTTCGCGCAAAGCTTTTACGTCAGATGCTTTAATTTCCATAACAATATTTCCTTTTAATTATTTGTAGAGTTTGTCCTCGTCAACCATCTGGTCGGCGGAATCATCGTCGTCCTTTGAGTCCTCGTCCTTCTGCTCTGTGGGCTGGTAGTTTGAGTAGTCGTCGATCTCAACGTCCTCGCGCTTTACGGCGGCGTCAGTCTGAACTTCGTCCTCGTCGCCGAGGTTTTCGATGATTTTAAGGCCTTCTTCGTTGTTGGCTTCCATTACGGCGTTGGCGATGATGGAAGTGAACAATGTGATCGCGCGGATGGCGTCGTCGTTGCCCGGAATCGGGTAGTCGATGCCTTCGGGGTTTGAGTTTGTGTCGACAACAGCGACAACGGGGATTCCCATGCGGCGGGCTTCGGCCACGGCGATGGCTTCCTTGTGAGTGTCGATTACAAAGATGGCGCCCGGCAATTCCTTCATCTCTTTGATGCCGCCGAGGTTCTTCTCAAGCTTAGACTTTTCTTTCTGGAGGCCGGCGACTTCCTTCTTTGTGAGGTTTTCGAAAGTTCCGTCAACTTCCATCTTCTCAATCTTCTTGAGGCGCTGGAGTGATTTTTTGATTGTGCTGAAGTTTGTAAGCATGCCGCCAAGCCAGCGGTTGTTTACGTAGAACTGTCCGCAGCGCTCGGCTTCCTTTTGGATAGCCTGCTGGGCCTGCTTTTTTGTTCCTACAAAAAGAACTGATTTGCCAGAGGCGGCGATTTTGCGAACCGCTTCGTAGCTTTCTTTGATTGCAGCGATTGTCTTCTGCAAGTCGATGATATGGATTCCGTTGCGCGAGCCAAAAATGTACTTTGACATGCGGGGATCCCAACGCTTTACTTGATGGCCAAAATGAACGCCAGATTCAAGCAAACTCTTCATGGTAACAACAGCCATGATTTTCTCCTTCACCGTGAATGTTTTAATTCACGCCCAACTCTGTTACTCGAAAGGTCGGCCCTTTGGGCTTTCCAATCGGAAAAATTTCGGGAAACGTTAAAGCCAACGGCCTTCGCGCTTTCCGGCAAAAGATTTTGTCATCTAGTTGATGATTGAGTATTTTTGCTCTTTTAACATATCATAAAGTTCAAAAATAGGCAAGCCCACGACGCAAGAATTTGTTCCGTCAATCTTGCTTATAAAGCAGCTGGCCATGCCCTGGATTCTGTAGCCGCCGGCCGCTCCGTGCCAGTCGCCTGTTTCTATGTACCATTGGATTTCCTCGTCGGTCATTGGCGCGAACGTCACTTTTGTGACGGCCGTTCTGACGCTGGTGGCATGCGTCCTTCCGTTGTAAAGCGCCATTGACGTTATGACTTGGTGGCTCCGGCCTTGCAAGGCGGAAAGGCAGTCAAAGGCTTCCTGGTAGTCCTTGGGCTTTCCATAAATTTTGTTTCCCATCAGCACAAGCGTGTCCGCTCCCAAAACCCAAGGAACAACTTGCTTGGGCGGCCTTGAGCGGACCACGGCCTGGACTTTTGCCTTCGCCAAAATCTCAGGCAATTCCGACGGATTCCTGGAATAAAACGAGGACTCGTCTATGTTGGGCATTATCACTTGAAAGGGAATGCCCAAGGATTTTAGGATTTCTTGCCTTCTTGGAGAAGACGACGCTAGGATTATGTTTTCCATAAATTGTTTCCTTGACTAAATGAATTTATTTTTTTATAATTAGCGAACTTTTTATATAATAAAACAGATGAGAGATTAGCGCAACTGGATAGAGCGTCGGCCTCCGGAGCCGAAGGCTGCGGGTTCAAATCCCGCATCTCTCAAAAGCGTTTCTTAAAAAAAAAGGCTGTCGTTTAGACAGCCTCTTTTGTTTCTTGGCGACGCCTTAGCGTTCGTTTTTCTTGCTGTTGGAATCGTCAGATCCGCGGAGATTGTTCAAAACCTCTTTGGCGCGGTTTCTAACCGGCTTGGCCAAGCGGTAGTCAACCGCGATTCTCTGCAAGGAAGAAAGCATCGGCTTTCTGTCCTTTGTGTTTTTGGAAAGCTTTTCGTAGGCGTTTACGATTTCCAGCGCCAAAGAGCTTGTCGGGTTCAATGTCTCGAAGCGGTCAGAGTAAAAAGCGATTGTGTTTGTCGTTTCGTCATTGTCGTTAAAGCCGATTTCTCCAAGCGAGTTGATGGCGGCCGAAAGAACCATCGGCTCGTTGTCGGCGCGGACAATCTTGTTCAAAGTCTTTGCCGCTTCGGGCGTTCCCACTTTTCCCAAAATGCGGCAAGCCTCTCGGCGAACTTCGGGGAAGTTGTTGCTGACGCGTCCCTTTGTGCGGCTCTGAGTGTTTGTTCCTTCGCCGGCCAAGTGGTCAAGCGCGACCATCATGTCGGGAGAAACCTTGCCGTTGTTGGCGGCCTCTTCCAAAAACTGCAGGGCCATGACCTTGTTTTCCAAGTCGTCTGAATTAGAAAGCTCCTGGACCACGACGTCTTCCATCGTGCTCATGTATTCGCCTTCGACCGTGGACTCTTCCTCGCTCTGCGCGTAAGCCGCGAAAGACAAAAGGGCCGCTGTGGCAAAAAGAACCGCGATTTTCTTAAGTTTCATATTTACTCCTCGTATATTCCTATATAATATTATCGTCAAAAATAAAATAAATCAAGAATTATTTAGTTACAATTGCGGAAGCTCGACGTTCCAGTCTCCGCCTTCCTTTATGAAGTTATAGTAAACCGTAATCTTGGTTTTGTCGTTTTCCTCGGATTTCGTGACTTGGACGGCCTTGACGGATTCCGCCGAATTGTAGCGGATTTCGTCTATCTGCCTGCCTTTGCGCGAAGGAATGAAGACATAGTTGAAATAGTCGTTGAGGTTCTTCAGCTTAAGTCCTTTCAGCTCCTTTGGAAGCTTTTCCGACGCCTTTAAAAGCGTGTACGAATTTGACCAATATTTTTTTGAGTCTTCGGAAATGTATTTTAGCCAAGAGTTGTAGTCTTTCTTTGTCATGATGTCGTTAAGCTCGGCGATCTTTTTAAGAATCGCGGCCTTGTCGGCGTTGAAGGTTTCCTTTGAAACGACTTGTCCCTCAATTTTATTTATTGAGCGCTGGTACTCCAAATCGTCTTCTTCCACGACGGGCGTTGGAGCCGGCTCTTGCTTTGTTGTCTCGCAAGCGGAAAAAACAAGCAGCATGGCGGCCGCTGCGATTGTAATTGTTGAAATCTTTTTCATAAAGAAAATTATACACCACCTTGCGCAGAAAATCAAGGGCTTTTAGCCCTTGTTGCGTAATGGGAAGTTAAGGAAGCTCTATTATTACTTGCGCGACGGCGTATTCTTTTTCATGGCTTAGGGAGACGTGGACTCTGGCTTTTTCCCATTGCGGGCAGGCTTTTTTCAGCGTTTCAAGCGCGGACTTTTCGATGCAAAGGCTTGGCTTTCCCTTTTCGTCCTTTTTTATCCAAAGGTCCCGCAAGTCAAAAGTTACGCCCGTTCCCAGCGCCTTTGAAAAGGCTTCCTTGGCGGCGAAGCGGGCCGCGTAATGCTGGCTGGCCGCCGATAGGCCCCTTTCGCTTTTTGGAACGGCTTGCGAGCCGGCGCGGGCCTGCCATAGTTCCTTGGGGTTAAAGAAGCGGTCAATCATTTCAGGGCTTTTCACCCATTTTTCAAAGCGGGAGCATTTCGCCAAGTCGACGCCAACGCCAAAAATCATCGGCTTTCCTCTGTTTGGCCAAAAACCGCGCCCGGAAGGGTTTCGTCGACGACTTCCGCGGGCGGCCGCTCTTTTACGGCGACGCGGATTGTTTCAACGCTTACGCTTTCAAGGTGGAATTCCTGGGGAATCAGCACCGACACCGGGAGGGTGTATTCGCCCGGCGCCGTTATTTCGCTCAAGTCCGCGCTGAGCGTGTCGGGATTGGGCGTCCAGTCTTCCATTATTAGGCGGGGCCCCTTTAGCGTTATGGAGCCGTATGCCTTGCTTTCGCATTCAAAGTCCGCTGGAATGTTTTTTAGGAACACAGAAAGGTTCTTGAATTCCTGGATTCCGTCCTGGTAGTCGATGTTGACTTTGACTTCGCATTCCTCTTGGTCCATTACCTTTATCAGGCGGTTGATGTTGGCCAGCTTTGCCTTTTGCTTGAACGACGCCTTTTTCGCGTCGATTTCGATTGGCTCTGTGGCGATTGACTCTACGCTTTGCGCTATGGAGCGGGGGCCGTAGACCAAGACGTATTCCGGGTCTGTTTGGAAGCCGTCCAGCGTGTAGCCTTCCGCCGGAACTCCCGCGAAAACTGGCTCGATTTTGACGGCCGCGCTTGTGTTCCTTTCCAAGCGTACCTTTACTTTTTCAGGATAGACAGTCACTTGGAGCGGATTCATCTCGACGATGCTTGAGGGCAGGTCGATTGAAATCGGAACGTCGTAAGTTCCCTCCTGCGTTATCCAGCTTAAGTCCAGCTGCGCCAAGATGTTTTCGGCGGTAATCTTGGTTATGTTTTCCGCTGAGGTTCGTATCGTCACGCTTACGCTTGATGGAATGTGGGTGGAGGAGACCATCTCTCCCTCTTGAAGGACTTTTAGCGTTACGGGAACGCTTTTTTGCTCAAGGGACGTGTAGCGGTTGAAAAGGTAAAAGAGGCAGGCGATTACCACGCAAAGGGCCTTTGCCGGCCAGTTTTCCTTAAGCTTTTCCAATAAGGGCTTTATTTTCATCTACAGAATCCTCTATCTTGTATTGGTCGGGCGTTATGTTGAGCAAGGCCACCAAGGTTTTCGTTAGCTCTTGCATCGACAAGTCGTAGTGCAGCTTTGAGTCGTAGGAAAGGCTTATCGCGCCTGTCTCCTCCGAAACGACTAGGACTACGGCGTCCGTTGTTTCCGCCAAGCCCAGCGAGGCGCGGTGGCGGGTTCCGAATGTTTTCTTTATGTCGTACTGTTCGCTTAAAGGCAAGAAGCAGCCGGCGGCCAAAATCTTGTCGCCTTGGATTATCACCGCTCCGTCGTGGAGGGGAGTGTCGTACTTGAAGATTGTGACCAAAAGGCTGGACGACAAGTCGGCGTTGATTTTTGTTCCCGTCTTCGCTATGTCGTCAAGTTTTGTGTGGCGCATGAAAACGGCCAGCATTCCGCGCCTTTGCTTTGAAAGAATTTCGGCCGCCATCAAAACCGAGTCCACGTAGGAATGCTTTGAGCGGCTTCCAAAGCTGAACCATTCCTTTTGGCCCAGCTTTAAAAAGATTTTTCGGATTTCGGGCTGGAAGACGATCGCGAACACGACGACCAAGCCGGGCGCGAGCGATTGCAAAAGGCGGTGAAGGGTTTCAAGCCTTAAAATGGCCGCGGCGGCGTAGGCGAGCGCAATGATGATCGCTCCGCGCAAAATTTGGATCGAGTTGGCGCCGACGACGATTTGATATGCCTTGTACAATATGAAGGCCAAAATTCCTATGTCCAAAAAGGGCCGGATAAGGTTGTAAACGGCCAACAACTTTTCAACTGCCAGCATTCAATATTTCCTTTATAACTTTCACAGAATCAACCGCCGCGGCCGTGTCGTGGACGCGGATCATTGAAACTCCGTTCAAAATCGAATAGACGTTCGCGCTTACGGTTCCCCAAAGGCGGTCTTTAACCTCGCGGCCGCAAACTTGGCCAAAGAAGCTTTTCCTTGAAAGCGCCATCAAGACCATGTGCTTTCCTTGGCAAAGCTCTCCAGCCCTTTTTATCAAGACCGCGTTTTGGGCTGTGTTCTTTCCAAAGCCGACGCCTGGATCCACTATTATCTTATCGGAAGAAATCCCGCTTTGCAAAGCGAAATTTGCCCTCGCTTCCAAATAGCCGTTTACTTCGGAAAAGACGTCGGCGTAGCTGGTTTCGTCCTGCATGGTTGAAGGAATTCCCTTTTTGTGCATCAGTATCACGGGAATTTTTGTCTTGGCGCAAAAGGCGGCCAGGCGCGGATCGTCTTCCATCGCCGAAACGTCGTTCAATATGTCGGCGCCGGCGTCATAGGCCGCGCTCATGACGTCGTACTTGCGCGTGTCCACCGATATCGGAATGTCCGAATGGCGGCGGATTTTTTTTATGACGGGAACGACGCGCCTTATCTCTTCCTTTGCGTCTATGTAGCGGCTGCCGGGGCGCGTTGACTCTCCGCCGACGTCGATGATGTCGGCGCCTTGGCTTATGTGCTTTTTGGCAAGCCAAAATCCGCCGCGGCTTTTGGCAAAGAAGGAGTCGCGGTCGGCGTTTACGATCGACATTACAAAGGCGGGGTTTTGCGTTTCTATCGTCCTAGAGGCTAGTTTAAGAACTGGCATTTTTTTCCTCCCGCTTCTTTGCGAGCGTTGATTTGGTTCAAGAGGCCCAAGGCCGCCCGCTGTATGTCGTTGGGCGACAAAAAGGCGTTTTCCAAAACCTGCTCGCGGCTTCCTTGCGAAGGAAATCTTTGCCCAAAGGCGAGCGTTTGGACAAAAGAGAAGGCGCGCCTCCTTGCCTCAAGCTCCAGCTCCTCTCCAAAGCCGCCTTGCTTTATTCCGTCCTCAACGATCACAAGCGCGTCGTAACTTTTGCAAACGTCAAAGAAAGCGTCAAAGTCAATGGGCTTTAAAAAGCGCGGGTTGTATATGTCAGCGCGGACGCCTTGCAGCAAGAGGGAGCGGGCGGCGACAAGAGTTTCCGAGAACATCGAGCCTGTCGCGCAAAGCAAGACGCGCTTTTCGACGCGGCTTTCGCTTTGGGAATCAAAATCGCCGTCCGGCAAAAGGGCAGGCGCGAAGCTTTCGGCCTTTACAAGGACGCCGCGGCCTTCGACAAGCGGCTCGCTAAAAGAGGCAAGCTCGGACGGGCAGGATTTTTTTGGGTAGCGGATCGCGACCGCGCCTTTCGCGCCCGCGGCCCAGTCAAGGCAAAGGTCCAGTTCCGCGGCCGAGGCCGGAGCCAAAATCGCAAGGTTCGGGACGCTTTTTAAAAGCGCGACGTCAAAGATTCCCTGGTGGGTCTCGCCGTCGCCGGGAACCGCTCCGCTTCTGTCCAAGACAAAAACAGCGCGCAAGTTTGGCAGGCAAATGTCGTGGATTATTTGGTCGACCGAGCGCTGGATGAAGGTTGAGTAAATGCAAACGACTGGAAGAAGGCCGCCCTTCGAAAGGCCGGCCGCGAATGTCACCGCGTGCTCTTCGGCGATTCCGACGTCAAAGAAACGGTCGGGAAAATGGCGGGCGAACGAAGCGAGGCCTGTTCCCTTGCTCATCGCCGCCGTAATCGCCGCGACCTTGGGATTCTTTTGGGCCAGGCGGACAATCGAGCGCGAGAAGTTTTCGGTGAAGCTTTCGGCGTCGAATTTTTCGACCGAGCCGTCGGCGATGTTAAAGGGGCCGATTCCGTGGAAAAGCTCCGGGTTGTCCTCGGCCGGCGAGTAGCCCTTTCCTTTTTTTGTAATGACATGGACGACTGCGGGCTTTTTTAGTTTCTTTACGCGTTCGAAAACTTTTTCCATTTCCTTTATGTCGTGGCCGTTCAGCGGGCCGGCGTACTCAAAGCCCAAGTCGACGAACATGTTGTCGCTAAGCAAAAGGCCTTTAAGGCCGCGCTTGAACCTGAATACGAACTTTTGGAAAAAACGGCTCGCGGGCAGCTTGGAAACGATTTTGTCAATGGCGCGCCTTACCGATTGGTATTGAATCGACATCGTAAGGCTTGAAAGGTAGCGCGAAAGGCTTCCTTCGCTGGGCGAGATTGACATTTGGTTGTCGTTTAGGACTACTATTAAGTTCTTCGCGTCGCGGCCCGCGTTTAGAAGGCCCTCGTAGGCCAGTCCTCCGGTCAAGGCACCGTCGCCGATAACCGCGATTACCTTTCCTTCCGTTCCTTGAAGCTCGCGCGCCTTTAAAAGCCCCAGCGCCTGCGAGATGGAAGTGGAGGCGTGGCCGTTGTCAAAAAAGTCGTGGGGGCTTTCGCATTCCTTTGTAAAGCCTGAGATTCCTCCGCCTTGGCGCAGGCTTGCAAAGCTTTGGCGGCGGCCTGTCAAGAGTTTGTGCGCGTAGCACTGGTGGCTTACGTCAAAGACGATGGCGTCTTTTGGCGAAGAGAAGACTCTGTGCAGCGCGATCGTCAGCTCCACGACGCCAAGGTTTGAGGCAAGGTGGCCGCCGTTTTTTCCGACGGTGTCGATTATCGTCCGCCTTATTTCCTTGGCCAGCGTCCGAAGTTCCTTTTGAGAAAGCTTTTTTATGTCTTCCGGCGAGTTAATCTGCGAGAGCAAATTTTTCTCCAAAAAAGGGCATGCGCCTAAAAAAAAGACCGCCGTTAAGCGCGGCAGTCTTTTGCGGCATTACTTGCTCTTATGCCGATTTCTTCTAAGCATCTTCTTTCGCTTATGAGTCGCCATCTTCTGGCGCTTTCGCTTTTTACCACAAGGCATTTGCTAGGCTCCTATAAAAGTTAGTATCGATACGGAAAGCATTATGCGCTTTTTTTCAATTTTGGTCAAGTGCCGCTCGTGTTTTTTGGAAGTAAAACCTTAATTGTTTGAGCGAGCGGTTTCACCGCGTCCTGGGGACGCTGCCTGGGCCGCCCGTGTTTTTGCGATGATTTTTGCCAAGTCCGCTTTGGCGTCGGACTCTTGGCTGACGCGGATTGTGGTGGCGCCGGGAATGCCGCGCATGAAGACATATTGCTTTTTGGCGTATTTTTTTGAGTCGCGCTTGATTCTTTCCTTTATTTCTTCTGTCGAAAGCGGGGAGCCGTTGTCCTTTGTCTCAAAGAATTCGCGGTAGCCGATGGCCTGCATTCCGGGATCCTCTTTTTTGAAGCTGGCCATAAGGCCGCGCGCCTCGGACTCCAAGCCGGCCTCGAACATCTTGTCGACCCGCTCTTCTATTCTTTTATACAAGTCGTCGCGGTCGCGCTCCAGGATTATGGTTGTAAAGTCGTAGCGGTCGCGCAATTTTGGGCTTTGGGCAAAGGCGGCGCGCGGCTTTCCGGTAAGCCTGTAAATTTCTAGCGCGCGCAAAACCCTATAGCTGTCGGCGGGATCGATTTTTTTCGCGGAGTCCGGGTCTGAGGCCAAGAGTTCCTTCCACATCTCGGCCTTTCCGCGCTCCAAAAGCTCCTTCTTAAGCTTTTCCCGCAAGGATTCGTCGCCCTCAGGCGTTTTGGGGAGGCCCAGCAAAAAGGCCCGTATGTAAAAGCCGGTTCCGCCGCATATAATTGGCAGGGTTCCGCCGGCCCAGAGGCTTTCGCAAAGCGCGTCGGCCCTTTGGACGAATTCCGAAACCGAAAACCGCTCGCATGGATTTTTTATGTCGATTAGCTGGTGGGGGAGCGCCTCGCGTTCCTCCAAGGAAGGCTTTGCCGTGCCGATGTCCATTCCCTTGTAGACTTGCATGGAATCGGCGGAAATCACTTGCGCGCTTTTTGAGCCGCCGAAAAGATTAAGCAAAAGCTCTGTCTTTCCTGTGGCGGTTGGCGCGAAAATGACTAAAACCGGTATTTTATTCGGCAATTCTGTAAGTTACTTCTTGCGTGAAAAGCTGCTTTGCCGCGAGAGAGACTACCTTGTCGTGGTTCTCGGCGATCAAGGGGTCCTTTACCATTGACATCTGGTAGGCGCGGCGGTTGGCGGCCACTGTTATTTCGTAAATGTTATCTGTGAATCGGACTAGCTGTTCCAAAGGAAAAATCATGTTTGTCTCCCAAAAAATGATAGAGCATTATATAGAAAAGCGGCTTTTGTGTCAACCAATTGATTTTTTTTTAAATTTTTCCAAAAAAAATGTGAATTTTTTATCAAACTGTTGTATCTTATAGGCAGAGGAATTAATTGAACCGCAACGTTAGCAAGGAGGCGCTTGTCCTTTCCGTGAAGGAGACGGCTCAGGACAACCGCTCGGTACGCATTTTGACAAAGGACGGAATGGAATGGGCGACTCTTTTTGGCGGCCCCAAGAGCAAGCTGCGAGGCGCGGTGAGCCCTTGGAACCGGGGCGTGGCCTACATATACAAAAACGAAGAAAAGCAAAGCGCCAAAATCACCGACTTTGACGTTAAAAAATACCACCCGACCTTTAGGGAAAGCCTCTTCAAGTCCTTCGCCGCTTCGCTGGCCGGCGAGATTGTCTTAAAGTCAAGCGCGGCCGGAAGCCCGGAGCAGTGCTACGTTTTGCTGAACGGCTTTTTGGACGGAATGGATTTGCTCGGCGAGGACGAGGCGCGCCTTGGCCTTTTGCGCTTTTTGTGGCGCTACCTGGATCTTCTGGGCGTCCGTCCGCAGACGCAATGCTGCGCCCGCTGCCAAAAGGAATTTTTTTCGGGGAAGCAGCCGGCCGCAAAGGATGGCTCCGCCGCAAAGGATGGCGCCGCCGCGTCGCCGTCTAGCAATTATTATCAAAGCGCGCTAGAATCGGCTGCGGGCGCTAAAAGGCTTGCGCTCTATTCGCCGGCCGAAAATTCTTTCGTTTGCCAGGACTGCTTTTCTTTGCAAGAAAATGGAACGCGTCTTTCGGAGCCGGCTCTTTTTTACCTTACAATGTCGGGCGGAACAAGCGCCGCCGATTTGGCCGCCGCGCGCAAGGCGAGGCTGGCTCAAGCCGACTATGGACAGCTAAAGGCTTTTTTGTACGAGCTGGTCGAAGGCGCTTTGGGGGCAAGGCTTAAAGCCTTGGAGTCCGGAAAGGGAATTTTATAAAGACGCTTCGAGGAAGGCGATTTTGAAAACGTGGAACAAAAAAGAAATATCAAGGGAGGCCGCGCAAGCCTTGCGCGACAAGTTCAAGCTGGGCGCCTTGGAGGCCTCCATCTTTTCCCGCAGGGGAATTACGGCGGGAAGCGACTTGCTTTACTTCCTTGAGGGCGACGCGCGTTTTTTGAACAAGCCCTTTGAGTTCTCTCAAATGGAAGACGCCGTCGACCGCATTTTGGCTGCGGCGGAAGAGGGCGAAAAAGTCTTGATTTTCGGAGACCGCGACGTGGACGGAATAACCGCCACCGCCGTCTTGTACGAGCAGCTAAAGCGCATGGGCATTGACGTTTCCTGGCGGCTTCCGTCCGGCGACGATTCGTACGGCCTAAGCCTTGCGGCCGTTGAGGAATTCGCCAAGTCTTACGGAACGCTTTTGATTACCGTGGACTGCGGCATCTCCAATTACGCCGAAATCCAGCGGGCGCAAGAGCTGGGGATAAGCGTAATCGTCACCGACCACCACAATCCGCCGGAAAAGCTTCCGGCCGCCGACATAATATTGAATCCAAAATGCGCGGACTCAGGCTATCCCTTTGCCGAAATTTCCGGCTGCTCGGTGGCCTTTAAGCTGGCGCGCGCCCTGCGCTTTTCGCAAAGCGAGGCCTACAAGCAGGACATTTGCCTTTTGAATGTCCGCGACGGCGCGGTTGTCGAATGCTTGAAGGTAAGGAACATGGTCAAGCGCAAGGCTTTTGAAAAAGACTTTTCAGGCGGCTCTTTAAGCCTTTCGTCCAGCGGCCTCTTGGAATTTTTGCGGGGCGAGCAAATCTTTGTCTGGGACGCTCCCAAGGTTTCGGCGGCCCTCAAAGGCATTTTTGGAAACGGGGTGGAATTCAACCTTTTTGACCTTAGGCCCGAAGCGGCGAAAATCATTCCATACGTGTCCAACGTCTCCTTGCAAAAGCTGGCCTCCCTTTCAAAGGTCGCGCTGTACTCCGAGGCCGAGGCGACGGAAATCTCAGCCTTCTACAACATTTTTGTCAGTTACCTTTATAAGAAAATCGAGCAAAGCGTTCCCCAGATAAAGGAACGGGACGAGCGGGACTTGCAGCTTGTGGCCCTTTCTGTCTTTAGCGACATCATGCCGCTAAAAAACGAAAACCGCATTTTCGCCCGCCTGGCGCTTGACTCAATAAACAAGGGCCGGCCCCGGCCTGGCTTGGTGGAGTTGATGGCCCGGCAGGGCCTTTTGGGAAAGAAAATCTGCGCCAAGGACTTAAGCTGGAACGTGATTCCCGCCCTTAACGCGGCCGGCCGCCTTGGAAGCCCCGAAGACTCGCTGAAGCTTTTCCTTGCCGAGACCGCGCAAGAGCGCGAGGAGAGCGCCCAAATAATTCTTGGCTACAACGAAAGGCGCAGGGATTTGGAAAACGCTTCCTGGGAATTTTTGGGCGGCCGGCCAGAGCGCTCGCTGCAAAAGTTCAACGGCAAATTTTGCCTGATTGTTGAGGAAAAAATCCACCGGGGGGTCGTCGGCCGCATCGCCGCGAAGTTGGTCCAGCGCGTAAAGGTTCCGTCAATAGCGATTACAAAGATTGACGGCG
Source organism: uncultured Spirochaetaceae bacterium (assembly GCA_902799665.1). GTDB lineage: Bacteria > Spirochaetota > Spirochaetia > Treponematales > Treponemataceae > Treponema_D. The sequence goes on from CADCBK010000010.1 coordinate 25,713, forward strand.
TTTACGTCGGCTCGATGCGGACCGCGCGCTCTGTTAATTGCACCGACTTTTTGGACAGTTTCGGCGACATCTTCATCAATCACGGCGGCCACGCCGGCGCGGCTGGCTTTTCGCTCACCGCTGAGAATTTTGAGAAATTCCAGCAAAGGATTGGCGGCCTTGTCGCCGGCCTAAAGCTTGGCGATTCGGATGACGAGATCATTGACATTGACGCCGAGCTTGCCCACCAATACGTAAGCGACGACTTGATGAATGTGGTTGACCTTTTTGAGCCCTACGGAAACGAAAACCCGGAGCTTGTCTTTATGACAAAGGGCGTCCGAATCGCGGGCGGCCAAGTCATGGGGAAGGGCGAGAGGCAGCATTTAAAGCTTTATTTGGAAATCGGAAAGCAAAAATGGCCGGCCTTGTGGTGGGACCAAGGCGGCCGCTACAAAAGCGAATTTAACGACGGCGATTTAATCGACGTGGCCTACAACTTTCAGCGAAACACTTTTAACGGCCACGAGGGCCGCCAGCTTCAAATTGTTGATTGCCGGCCCGCGGGAGCGGGCAGTTGAATAAGCTTCCTATAGCAAAATGGAGCGCGGCGACATACGCAAGGCGGTCAGTCTAGGACGCTATGGCCGGGATGTTTTTCGGCGAATTCCCTTTGGCGCTTTCTGACCGCCTGGATGATTTGGTTTCCGGCCTCAAGGCGCCTTATGTCGTCCATATGCCAGTCAAGGTTTGAGGGCGGGAAGGGCGGATCCGGATTCGGCGCGCGCTTGGCAAAGTATTCCTTCGCAAGGGCCATTGCGGCCTCTTGGCTTCCCTTGTCTTGGACCCGCTTTAGGTAGGGCTGGCCCAGGCCGCATATCCTTGAGTCCTTGTCCAGCTCGTAGACTTTCGGCCTGTCGTTCGTCTTTTGGACGTTCCTTATCGTCACGCTGCGGCCGTTGGCGCATGTGTAGATTTTCCCGGCCGACTGTATGTGCTTTACGACCGAGAAGGTTTGGCCGCCGTCGCTGAAGAAAGCCATTTCGTTTGTGTATTCCATGTCGGTCCGCCAGTAGCGGATTGTGTAGACCGCGTCCTTTGTTATGTAAGTTGAGTAAATGTCAGTCGACGTCACCGGCGGGCAAACCTTGACCCCGTCGGCTTCGGACATTTTAGCCCAAAAGCCTTCCAAAGGGTCGGCCTCTTCTTTGCCTTGCGCTTTTCCTTCGCTTTCGCTCGCTTCGCCGCTTTGGTCGCTTAGCTTTACGGCGAAATTAAGGTACAAGTTTCCGCCGATAATCGCCACTGGAATGACGCTCGCTTCCTTTAGCCGTGGATGCCATAAAAACATTTCCCAAACGGAAGCGTCGCCCCGCGTTTCCCTGTTTGTAAGCAAGGGCCTGTATTCGATGAAAATTCTTTCCGGCTCGGGGCAGGTTGAGTCGTTCAATGTCCGTTCTTCCGTCCAAAAATCCGGCTCGGCGGTCCTGTCCAAATACCAGCTGTAAAATGTTTTTAGCAAAATCGCCGCGCCTTCCTTTTGCTTTGGCCCGCCTTCATCCTCGCCGCAAGAGAAAGCCACATATCGGTCGTCGCGCTCCCAAACGCCGTCAAAGGGGGCGGGGACGCCTTGGGAAAAAGCGCCGTCTGTCAGCTGGGCGAAAGCCGTTCCCGCCGCAAGAAAAATATATAGTGGCAACAGTATTTTCAGAGATAATTTCACAATTATATTATCGGAAACGTGGCAATTAAGGTAAAGAAAAAAAACGTCGCTGGGACCCGCCATTTGTGTCCGCTTTTCTTTCTTTCTCCTTATTGACACAATTCCCCAAAACTGTTAATATGCCTTTTACATTTTCTTAAAATATTTTTTTGGGGGATATCTTGGCTAGAAATCAGACTTCAGCAGAAAAGCGCCACGCTCAGAGCGAAAAGCGCCGCATGCGCAACAAGGCAATTAAATCAGAGTGCCGCACTTACGCAAAACAATTCGTTGAATTGGTGCTTAAAAAGGATCAGGAGGCTGCCGCCGCTAAGCTCAAGCAGCTTCAGAGCGCCTTGGACTCAGCCCGCCTTAAGGGTGTCGTTAGCCTCAACGCCGCTTCGCGCAAGAAGAGCCGCATGACTCGGCTTTACAACGCGACGTTCGTCCAGCAGGCTGCCGCGAACTAAAGTGTTTGAATTTTGGCGGAACTTATGCTTTCAAAAAAGATAACAAAGCATGACTTGGTTGAAGCGGTTTACCAAAATTCAAAATACGAAAAAGGGCAAATTCAAGAAATAGTCGAAGCCTTTGTCGGTGAGTTGAAAAAATCCATTTCCAAAGGCTGCACGATTGAATTGCGGGGGTTCGGAACCTTTGAGGCCCGCCTTAGAAAGGGCCGCGAAGTCGTAAGGAACCCCAAAACCGGCCAGACGTCTTCCATGCAGGCGCATTATGTGGCCGCCTTTCGTTCCGGAAGGGAAATCAAAAAGACGCTCGGCGAGCTGCCCGTTCAAGAGAGCTAAAGATGGAACAGCAATCAAAAAATTACACAATTCTTGGCTCGGAAACTTCTTTTGACGGAGTTTTGGAATTTACCGACAACCTTAAAATCAACGGAAAATTCAACGGAACAATCAACTCCAACGGAAATCTTGACATCGACAAGTCGGCCGTTTGCACGGTTGACAAAATGTCCGCCAGCTCAATCGTAATATCAGGCTCGGTCACTGGAAACATTTCCGCCTCGGAAAGGGTGGAGATGTGCAACGGCAGCAAGGTAAAGGGCAACGTTGAGACGGCCCGCCTTAGAATCGCCGACAACGTGGATTTTGAGGGCCAGGTCACAATGCTTGAAAGCGAGCCCGACGTTGACTTGTTCAGCGTGGCCAGCGACGAATACAAGCAGACATTGTTGTTAAAGTCCGATTCAGACGCGGAATAATTCGTTTGACAATTTTAGTTGTTTGATATAGAATATTCTTAAGATTTGTGGGAAATCTTAAATTCTTTTTTGTTAAATCAATCATTTTAATATTTTAATAATTATTTTATTTTTATTTGGAGACCATTCTTTATGGACGAAGAAAACCAAAACACCTCTCAAGAGAACGCCGAAGAAAAGCCAAAGCGCCGCCGCATTGTGAAGAAAGCGGCCGTTAAAGCGCCGGCGGAAGAAAAGCCCGAAGCCGCCGAAGCCGCGGAAACTCCCGCCGCCGCGCAGGAAGCTCCTGAGCAAGCCGCGGAAACTGGCGTCCAGCAAAAAGGGCATTTTGGCTTCAAGGGCCGCGACAACAGGGGCTCGGGCCGTTTTCCCGGCAACAGAAGAAACTTTAGGCCCAACAAGGAAAACATGGCCCCTGACAACACTCCGACCCCGGAAAACTCGCCTGACTACGACCAAAAGCCCCGCCTTGAAATCAATGAGCTTACAAAAAAATCAATGATAGAGCTTCGCGAGATGGCCATGGAATTTGGCTTTAGCGCGGACGACCTTGCTCCGATGAAAAAGCAGGACTTGATTTTTGTAATCCTCAAGGCCCACACCGAGCACGGCGGAATCATCTTCGCAAGCGGCGCCCTGGAAATCCTTCCCGACGGCTACGGCTTTTTGCGAAGCCCGCAAAACTCCTATCTTCCCGGTCCGGACGACATTTACATTTCGCCCAGCCAAATCAGGCTTTTCAACCTTAAGACGGGCGACACCGTTTACGGCCAGACAAGAAGCCCCAAGGAGGGCGAGCGCTTTTTCGCCTTGCTGCGCATAGAGAGCGTGAACTTTGACGATCCGCGCGTGGCGCAAACCCGCGTTCCCTTTGAAAACCTCACGCCCCTTTATCCAAACGAAAAGTTCAAGCTGGAGACTGTTTCAACCGAGCTTTCCACCCGAATCGTGGACCTCTTTAGCCCGATCGGAAAGGGCCAGCGCCTTTTGATTGTCGCTCCGCCAAAAGCCGGAAAGACGACCTTGATGCAAAAGGTTGCCAACGCGATAACCGCCAACAACCCCGAAGTTTACCTTATCGTTCTTTTGATTGACGAACGCCCCGAGGAAGTCACCGAGATGGAGCGCTCTATTAAGGCCGAAGTGATTTCCTCAACCTTTGACGAGCAGGCCCAGCGCCACGTCAACGTCGCCGAAATGGTTTTGGAAAAGGCCAAGCGTTTGGTGGAACACAAGCGCGACGTAGTCATTTTCCTTGACTCAATCACCCGCCTCGCGCGCGCCTACAACCAGACGGTTCCGACAAGCGGAAAGGTTTTGTCGGGCGGCGTTGACTCAAACGCGCTCCACAAGCCCAAGAGATTCTTTGGCGCGGCCCGAAACATCGAGGAAGGCGGCTCGCTTACGATTATCTCAACTGCCTTGATAGAGACCGGAAGCCGCATGGACGAAGTCATCTTTGAAGAGTTCAAGGGAACCGGAAACAGCGAAATCGACTTGGACAGAAAGCTGGCCGAGCGCCGCCTTTTCCCGGCCATCAACATCAAGAAGTCCGGCACCCGCAAAGAGGAGCTTTTGCTTACCGAAGAAGAGCTTCAAAAGCTTTGGGTTTTGCGCAAGGTCATCAACCCGATGGAAGACGCCGAAATCACCGAGCTTATCCTTGACCGCATGAGAAAGAGCAAGGACAACGCCGCCTTCCTGGCCTCGATGAACACCGGCAGCGCGGCAAACTGATTGAAAACAATCCGCTGTTCGCGCGAGCTGATGAAACGCGCTCCAATTAGGCGCGAGCCGCCTTATGCGAGCGCCGTAATTGGAAAATCCGCTCGAAACAACTATTTTGGTTTTGCGTTCGATAACACGAGCGGCGCTTGACAAAATGGCGGCTTTTTTGATAAAATTGTCGCACTTAAATTTAATTTGGCAAGTTTTGTGGCGGCGGCTTGAGCGGTAAAATCCGGCTCCGCGCCGCAGGGCAAGGCTTTTCAAATATATATTGGAGGAACTGATGAAAAAAGACATTCATCCTGAGTACACGCTCACAAAGATTACATGCGTTTGCGGAAACGTAATCGAAACTCGTTCAACTGTAAAGGACATTCACGTTGAAATTTGCTCGGCCTGCCACCCCTTCTATACAGGAAAGCAGAAGCTCGTTGACACAGCCGGACGCATCGACCGCTTTAACAAGCGCTATGGAATCAAGGAAGCCAAGTAAATTATTTGGCGAAAGATCCGCGCGGCGAATTAGTCCGCCTTTTGAAGGAGCCACATTCTGTGGCTCTTTTTTGTTTTAAAGTCGGGGTCTATTGTCCGCTCGGTGATTTCTTGCGCGCGCGTTCCGGGCGGCAAGAGGCTGGGGTCAAATTTTAAAGTTTTTGCGTTTGTCGAAAAATAAAGAATTCCGTTCGATTTCAAAATAGCCAAACACTTCCTGCAAAGAATAGGCCAGTCGCGCTTGATGTCCAAGTCGTTGGCCGCGGACTTTGAGTTGCTGAACGTGGGCGGATCCAAAATTATTATGTCGTAGAGGGCGCTAGAATCGTCGCGGCGGGGCGCGCTCTGGTCCAAAAAGGCCATCACGTCGCCCTTGGTCCATTCAAAATTTTCGGGGTCAAAGCCGTTAAGGCTGAAGTTTTTCTTTGACCAGTTAAGGTAAGTGTTTGACAAATCGACGCTTTGGACAAAATCCGCTCCGCCGGACGCCGCCGCGACCGAAAAGCTTGATGTGTAGCAAAAAAGGTTTAGGACGCGCGTTTTAAGGCCGCTTTTTTCGCGGTCCGAGCATTTTTCTTTTATCATCGCGCGGGCCGGCCTCATGTCCAAAAAGAGGCCTGTGTCTAGATAGCTTTCCAAGTCGACGAAAAATATCGAGCCGTTTTCAAAGACCCGGCCCCGCGCTTCTTGGGCTTGCGGAGCCTTTTGGGCCGCCGCTTCTTGGGCTTGCGGGGCCTTTTTGTCTTGCGCCGAGTTTTCTTTTGCGTACTGGGAGCCGCCTTTTTCGTGAAGGCGGGTTTTTGCGGCGATGCGGCCCTTGTCGACGCATAGGCATTCGGCCAAGGCGTCTGTCATCGCGCCAAGCCAGGCCCGCTCTTCTTCTATGGGCTTTTCGTAGGGCCGCTCGTACAAAAAGACTTTAAGCCAAGTCCGTTCAAGCCGGCGGGCGGCGGCTCCCGGCTGGTTTGCGCTTTCGGCGGCGGCTTGCTCTTGCAAAAAGGAAGCGGCTTCCTCCGGCGTCGCGACGTCGTCGGGAAGGAATTCGTAAAGGTCTATGGCAAGCGGAATTTCGGGAATGTCGCGGTCGTAAAGCCTAAAGCAGGTGACGAGATTTTTTCGCGCCCACTTTCGCAAAAGCTTGTGGTTTTTTGCCACCCTGTTTTTTAGCATTTGAGCTTGTTCCGCCGTCTTGTCCATAGCGCGAATTTACACAATAGTCCGCCGCCTGTCAACCTGCGCGGCGCGGGCAAAAAAAAATAAAAAAAAAGTGGACTTTTGCGCTGATTTTTGTTATAATCATTTGGGGTTATATGAAAGGGAAGCTTTGTTTTAAAGGCAATATCCTCTTTTGCAGGGGCGGCGCGAATTTTCACGCCCTTTGGGCAAGCGTCCTTTTAATTCTTTCCATTCTATTTTATTCCTGCGACTTTGGCCTTGACGGAAATTCGTTCCAAAACAAGGCCGCAGCCTACTTTAAGGAAATGACTTCTACCGCGGCAGTCGCGGCCTATTCAATGGACATGGCCGACGTTCTTGTGGACAAGGACGGATACTTTTGCTTTGGCTATGACGAAGACAAGACGATAACCTTTACGCTAAGAAACCCCATGCGCTATTCGTTTGTCTCGGGCCAAAACATGAGCGTTGAGCTGGCCCCGGGCTCAGGCGCCTCATTGCAAAAAAAGGACTTGGTCACGATTAGGCAGGATGCCGCCGACAGTTCGACTCTTTACTTGACTTTCCCCGCGGAATTTTTAAAGGCCAATCCCTTGGGCGCTGACATAACGCCTACAATCGCCTTGCGCCATCCTGTTTCATTGACTCCTTTTCCATTGTATGACAGCCTTAAGCTTTCAAGCAATCCGCCGCCGCCTATGCCCAGCGGAGCCCTTACGATGCAGACAACTGAAACTCCTTCGCGCTGGGTTTTGTGCTTTAATCTTCCCAAAAAGGCGATGGTTCAAACTTACCACAGCGACATAGTGAGCGTTTCGATAAACGGAAAGCTTATTGACGCCGCGGTTGCCTCGGACGGAACGGTTTCTTACGCGGCCGGCTCTGGGATTTCTACTGTCGCGCCTTCAAACATTGTTGCAAACCAAAACACGGGCCTTAGCTTTAACGCGGACGAAAACGCCGCATACTATTCGACTGGCGACGAGGCCGACGAAAAGGAAAAAATCTACACGGTTGTCGTGACCGACAAGGCCGGCCTTTCCTCAAGCCTTGCCATAAGCACCCGCGGCTTTAAGCTTGGCTCGCCGGACGCTTTCGCCAAGGCCGACACGCAGTTTGCCAACAAGTTCAAGGTGTACGACGCCGCCGACCCCGACGGAACGAAGAACACCGTGGAGCAGGACGAGGACGACAGCGTTTACGTGTCCATAAAAGCCGTGGCAAAGACCGCAAGCTTTGACTACACCGACCCTGTGACCGGCGAGACAAAGCATGTCGACTCCTACGACTACGACAAGAGCGACGCCAGCGTAAACTGGGAAGTCTACCGCGACGAAGACTGCCTGGACTTTGTGAGCGCCGGAACGATAAAGGGCTTGCAGGGTCTTGTTACGATTCCGGCCGGAACAAGCTTTGTCCGCGCCTATGTCAGAAAGCCCTTGTATTCCGACAGCGAGATCATCAAGTGGAAGTGCCGCGCGGTCTTCACAAGGTTCTATGTTTCGGAGGATGGCGACGACAGCGCTGAAGGCTCAAGGAAGTCTCCGTTTAGGACGATACAGCGCGCCGTGGACGCCTTTGTGGACGGAATCGCAAGCGGCGACTGCGTTGCCGACAGCCTTTGCGACATCCGCGTGATGACGGACTTGACCACGCCGGACAGCTACGACTTTAGCGCGCATGGCGGATATCTATTGAACGTGGCCGACTCAAGCCTTGCTTCCGCCACGATAAAGGTTTCGGGCCTTGGCGGAACAAAGACCATCAGCGCCGCGCAGGCCGGAAGCGCCGTCCGCAAGTTGGTCAACGCCGCCGTCGGAAAGACTGTGATTCAAAACATAAACCTTACCGGCGGCGCGGGCACCGCTGTTTCTGTGTCTGGAGCGGCCGCAGGCGTTAAATTTACAATGACGGGCGGCTCTATAACTGGAAACATGGGTCAGGCGGTAGTTTCAAGCGGAACGAATCCCACGGAAATTATTTTTAACGGCGTTGACATAAGCGCGAATGTTGCAGAAAGCTTCCATGTCATCGAGATAAACACAAGCCCCGTGACTTTTGAAGATTGCTCTATAAAGGGCAACTCCGGCAACAGTGCGATATTCAACAATAGCGGCGACACTACATTTAAGAACGTTTCAATAACAGAAAACTTGAATCTTCTGACTAGCGCAATCTACAATAGAGGAACTTTGACTTTGGACGGCTGTACGATTACAGGAAACACCTCAAGCGGTTCGTCTTCGGCTGGCGTTTACGTATATAGTGACTCCTCTGCAAACCTTGTCATAAAAGGCTCCAATGAAATATACGGAAACAAGCTGACTGACGCCGACGGAACGCAGCGCGACTTGTACTTGCCGTATGGAAAAAAGATAACCGTAGGCGCTAACATAAGCGGCTCAAAGATTGGCGTGACGATGCCCTTTAACGACACCACAAAGCCGACCAAAGAAACGCCGGTCGTCTTTACGACAGGCTACGCGACGCCTTCTTACGCCAACCCGGCCACGCCCGGAAGCGTGTTTGTCTCTGAAAACGACTACGGCGTGGCCGCGATTCCAAGCGGCGTCACGGATGCCGGAGAGGCGGCCTTCGCCGTAAGTTCCGGCGGCATGTACGGCCCCTACGACTACACGATAACGACAAGCGCCCCAAGCGTTCTGGTTGCGCCCGGCGTGGCCAAGAGCGTCGCCTTGACGACGACCGTCACGCGACAGGAGCCTGCAGGCTCGACTCCGCCGACGACAAGCCTTTACTACAACCCGGCCGACAGAAAGCTTTACTTGGAAGACACCTTTGTGACGCTGGCCGTGGAGGACAGGGCGGGCGACCCTGACTACAACAAAGTCTCTTGGACCGCCGCGCTTTACGCAGGAACAAGCAAGGCCTGCGACGTTCCGATAAGCTCCAGCGCAAGCGGCTTGACCGCCGAAGTTCCGGCAATGGATTTGGAGTACGACTACTCGCTAAGAATCACGGCTGACTTCTTGGGCGTAGGAAACCACGCTTCCTTTGTCTACAAGGTAAAGAAGCCGCTTATTTTGCACCCAACGCCGATTTCCGCGCCCGCTCTTGCCACTGACTCAGCCGGAGCAAGCGGAAAATACATTTATTTTGGCGACTGGCCGCAGACCATAAAAGCCGCTTCGGTCACTGTGGACGCGACAAAGACTATGACGCAGGGCGCCTTTACCTACTACAAGGGAGACGACGGCTATTGGTACGCGAAAGCGTACGAAAGGGCGAATGGAGCCGATTTTGCATACAGCGACGGAACTCCGGCCGCCCAAGGCGGCGCAAGCTTCAAGTACTTTAAGGTGGAGCCTATAAAGTGGCGCGTGATTAACGAAGACTACAACGGCGCAGGAAACTGGCTGTTGATTTCGGAAAGAATCTTGACCGCCAACATACTCTGGTATGACTCTCGCAATACTCGAACAATTGGGGGCGAAACAATTAGGTCCTACAACTATAAGCATAGCCGCATTCGCGCTTACTTGAACGGAATAAGCTACAATAAAGATGGCAGCGACAGCGCCGAGTTTGTGGACAAGGGCTTTTTGCAGACTGCCTTTGACAGCGCCGCTCAAACGGCGATATCGCAAGTGACTGTCGCAAACAATGACTATGGCGGCGCCGATACGAATGACAAAGTCTTTTTGGTGGGAGATGGGGAAGTCACAAGTTACAGGAAAAGAAAAGTGACGGATTTCGCTTTGGCAAACAACGCCTGGAAGGACGACACTTCTTTAGGCTGCGGCTATTGGTGGACTCGCACGCCAAGCAACCTTGGGTACATTTATTATTACAATAATGTGGGTAGTTCCTATGGAGATCCTAGATATTGCAACGGTTATCCAGAATATGGCGTGGTTCCGTGTCTAGTTATTCCGCCCTTGCCTTAGGCGGCGGGCGTTCCCGTGATTTCGCGGCCTTTCGGCTGGGCGCCTCTGGGCGGAGGGGGCGGACTTGACAAAAGGCTAGGATTGGTGTATAGTTTAAAAAGAAGGAGCATCCGCGACACGCGTCTTGCCCCATAGCGGTTGTCCTTACGGACAGTTCGCCCGTTCTGTGGTCGAGACAGAGCGGGCTATTTTTTTACTCACTGCTTTTCCGTCTGTGGAAGAGGAGCTGAGCGATTTGAATGACAAGTTGAGCGGCGGCAAGCGCCAGCATCAAAATTTCATAGAAATCCATAGCGGCCTCCAATTCGAGTATTCCAGCCTTGCGGCTAGTCGAGTTTGGGGGCGGACCGCCCATGTCGCGGATGCAGTTTTTATTATAAGGTAATTTTGTATAGAAGTCAAGAGTTTTGGAATGCCGATTTGCCTGCGTTCCGCTCTTGAATAAAAAGATTCATTCCATTATAATGCTTCCCTATGAATTTTACAGAATTTGCCTTGCATGAGGACCTTCTTAAAGGCATAGCCGCGGCCGGCTATGAAACATGCACTCCTGTTCAGGAACAGGTTTTAAAGACCTCTCTTGCCGGGGACGATTTGTACGTGCAGTCCCAGACCGGCACTGGAAAAACGGCCGCCTATTTGGTTTCCATAATTCAGGAACGGCTTTCAAACCCTGAGAACGATGGAAAAAAGACGCTTGTGTTGGTTCCCACGCGCGAGCTTGCCGTCCAAGTTGAGGACGAAGCAAAAAAGCTTCTTTCGGGAACATCGCTCAAAGCCTTTAGCTTTTACGGCGGAGTGGGCTACAAGGCCCAGGTTGAAGCGATTGAAAAGGGCGTTGACTTTATCGTTGGAACTCCGGGCCGCATCATCGACCTTAAGAAGGGTGGCCAGCTGGACTTGAGCGGCGTGGGCTTCCTTGTAATCGACGAAGCCGACCGAATGTTCGACATGGGCTTTTATCCCGACCTTCGCGAAATACTAAAGTTCATTCCAAACCCCGAGGCGCGCCAGACGATGCTCTTTAGCGCCACGCTCAACACTTACGTAAAGAACTTGGCTTGGGAATACACGCGCGACGCAAAGGAAATCACGATCGAGGCGGAAAACATCACTGTTGACGAAATCGACCAGTCCTTGATCCACGTTTCAAGCGACAAAAAGCTTCCGCTCCTTTTGGGAATCCTGAACCGCGACAAGCCCGAAAGCGTCTTGATTTTCTGCAACACAAAGAAGGGCTGCGAAATCTTGGGCAAGCGCCTTAAGATTAACGGCTTTGAGTCGGGCTTTATCATCGGCGACATGCAGCAGTCAAAGCGCCTTGAAACTTTGAACAACTTTAAGGCCGGAAAATTTTCCATCTTGGTGGCCACCGACGTCGCCGCGCGCGGAATCGACGTCAACGACCTTGCGATGGTCGTAAACTACGACCTTCCCAACGAGCCTGAAAACTACGTGCACAGAATCGGCCGCACGGCCCGCGCCGGAAAGAGCGGCAAGGCCTACACCTTCTGTTCCGAAAAGGACGTTTACGATTTGCCCGTAATCGAGCGCTACATCGACAAGCAAATTCCTTCCAGCGTTTGCTCCGACGACCAGTTGGCCGAAGACAAGAGCAAGGGCGTTTACATTAAGCTTGACACTTACGGCTGGGGCGGCGACGACGAGCGCGACTCGCGAGGCGGCTATGGACGCGGCGACAAAAAAGGCGGCCGCTTTGACAAGGGCGGACGCGGCGACCGTGACGGACGCGGAAGACGAGGCGAGCGCGGAGATCGTTCCGAAAGGCGCGGCGACAAGCGCGGAGAAAAGCGCGAGTTTGACAAGAGCCTTGAAGGCCTTTCGTTTGAAGAGCGAATGGAAGTCTACAAGAAAAAGTATTCCGACAAGGCCGGCGAGCTGCGCGGCGACAAGCGCTCAAAGTTTGACAAAAACAAAAAGCCCTACGACAAGCGCGGCGACAAGCGCTTTGACAAGAAGGGCGGCAAAAACTTTAGCGCCAAGGGCGGCCAAAAAGGCGGCGGCAAGAACTCCGCGCAGGCGCCCAAAAAGACTTTGGAGAACCGCGGCATAGTCGGCTTCTTTAAGTCGCTTTTTGGAAAGAAAAAATAAGGGAGCTTTACATTGATTACAGTTTCAGACGTATCTCTTAAATTTAGCGAAAAGCCGCTCTTTAAAGACGTAAACCTAAAGTTCACCAGCGGAAACTGCTACGGAATAATCGGAGCCAACGGCGCCGGAAAGTCTACCTTCCTAAAAGTGCTTTCGGGCGAGCTGGAGCACGACAACGGAACGATAACAATCACGCCCGGCGAGCGCATGGCCGTCTTGCGCCAGGACCACTTTGCCTTTGACGCCTTTAGCGTAAAGGACACGGTCATGCAAGGCTATCCAAAGCTTTACGAGACAGCGAAGGCGCGCGAGACGATTTACGAAAAGGCCGACTTTACCGAGGAAGACGGAAACAAGGCCGCCGAGCTTGAGGCCGAGTTCAGCGAGCTGGGCGGTTGGGAAGCCGAAAACCAAATCGAGCAAATGCTTTCCGGCCTTGGCTTGGAAGAAGAGTTCCACGACAAGATGATGAGCGACTTGGACGAAAGCCAAAAAGTCCGCGTCTTGCTTGCGCAGGCGCTATTTGGCAACCCCGACATTTTGCTTTTGGACGAACCGACAAACGGTTTGGACTTGGAATCGATTTCTTGGCTTGAGAACTTCTTGATGGAGTTCCCCAACATCGTGATTGTCGTAAGCCACGACCGCCACTTTTTGAATTCCGTCTGCACATACATTTGCGACATCGACTACGGAAAAATCAGCCAGTTTACCGGAAACTACGACTTCTGGTACCAGATGAGCCAAGTATTGCAGCGCCAGGCCAAGGACCAGGCAAAAAAGCGCGAGGACAAGATGGCCGAACTCAAGGCCTTCATCCAGCGCTTCGCCTCAAACGTTTCAAAGGCCGGCCAGGCTTCAAGCCGAAAGCGCGTCTTGGAAAAATTGGAGCTGGAGGAGCTTCCTGTAACAAGCCGAAAATTCCCCTACGTCAATTTCCGCCCCGACCGCGAAATCGGCAACAACGTTTTGGAAGTCAAGTCGCTCAACTATACCGAAGACGGAAACGAGCTATTAAAGGATTTTTCTTTGATGGTGAACCGCACCGACAAAATAGCCTTTGTCGGAATCGAGCACAATTCCATCAGCGCTCTTTTTGACATCGTTAGCGGAGTCAAAAAAGCCGACAGCGGAGAGTACTTTTGGGGCCAGACGACAAAGCAGGACTACCTTCCGCGCGACAATTCCTCTTACTTTAAGAACAACTATTCGATAACCGATTGGCTTAAGCAATACTCGCCAGACCAAAACGACGCCTTTGTGCGCGGCTTTTTGGGAAGAATGCTCTTTTCCGGCGACGAGTCGCTAAAGCCGGTCAACGTCCTTTCGGGCGGCGAGAAAGTGCGCTGCATGTTGTCAAAGATGCAGCTTAGCGGAGCCAACGTCTTGATTTTGGACGACCCGACAAACCACTTGGACTTGGAGGCGATTCAGTCGCTCAACGAGGCGCTGGTCCAGTTCCCGGGCGTAGTGCTTTTTTCAAGCCACGACCACGAGTTCATCCAGTCAATCGCAAACCGCATAATCGAAATCACGCCCAAGGGAACCATCGACCGCATGATGGAATTTGACGACTACCTTAAGGACGAGCAAATCATCAAGATGCGCGAAGACTTTTACGCGGGCAGCGGAAAAAAGATACGATACTAAAAGCAGGCGCCTGAACGCGCGAGCCTTTGCGAGCGCGTTTGTTGGCGTTGCGCGGCAGCCTTTCTATTTTTGGCTTTCTGTCAATCCCAGCTGCCGCCTCATATTGGCCAAAATCTCAAGCGCCTTTTTGTCGTCCACCGCCTTTTGAGGCTCGTGGTATTCGACAAGGCGCGGAGGAATCTCGTCCAAAAAGCGCGACGGTTGGCATTCGACTGTCGCGTTCATTTTTTTGCGCTTGGCGCAGGACGAAATGTAAAGCTTGTCGCGCGCCCTCGTGATGGCCACGTAAAAAAGACGCCTTTCTTCTTCCACATTCTTTTCGTCTTCCTCTATCGCGCGCGCGTGGGGAATCAAGCCTTCCTCCGCGCCGGCGATGAAGACCACCGGAAATTCCAAGCCCTTTGAGGCGTGGATTGTCATAAGGTTGACCTTTCCCTTGTCGCCTTCGTCGTCCATGTCGTCGCGGCTTAAAAGCGTTATGCGGTTTAGGTAGTCGTAAAGGCTGGTCTTTCCCTCATTGTCGGGATTGTTTTCCCATTGCTCGATGGAATTTATGAGCGACTCTACGTTAAGGTACTTAAAGCGCGCGGCCTTTTCGCTCTTGGGGTTTTCCAAAATCAAAAAGTCCCAGTAATTGATTTCCTCGACAAGGGCGCGGACTTTTTTTGAAAGGCCTTTTCCGCCCAGCATCGCCGAGTTGCTTTCTATAAGCGAAGTGAACTCCGCCAAGGCGCCCAGCGTTTTGGGCGACAGGACGCCCGCGCCGCTTTTTGGGCTTGCCTTGCCTTGAGGTTCGTCTGACGAGAGAGA
>CADCBK010000011.1:0-15162 GCA_902799665.1 uncultured Spirochaetaceae bacterium
ACACGATTTCGCATGGACGGGCGGCGGAAATTTTGGGCGTTTCAAAATGGTCGCTAATTGAACTTTTTGGTTCAATGGGAATTCCATACATTGACATGAACGCTCAAGAATTAAAAAAAGACATAGACACAGCGCTCGCGGCAACGATATAAAATGATAGTTATAGCCGACACAACTCCGCTCATAACTTTTCTCAAAATAAACCGGTTTGAAATTCTTCGTGATTTATACGGAACAATTCACATTCCCTTAAGCGTATATAACGAATTAACAGAAAACATCGTCTTTGCCGATGAAGCAAAGGTTATTAAAGACTGCGACTTTTTGACAATTCACAAAGAAGTTAATTCAGAAAAAGTTAATATCTTACGACGAGCCACAGGATTGGATCTTGGCGAAAGCGAGGCGATTGTTCTTGCCGACGAAAGCGACACAAAACTTCTTCTGATAGATGAATCGCATGGCAGAAGCGTCGCGGAACAAATGGGCATTCCCATTACCGGCGCCATAGGCGTTTTGATGGCCGCATACAAAAAGCAATATTTGAACACGCAAGAAATCAAAGAAATTGTAGAGCTCATGAAGAGCTCGAATAGATTCATATCAGAATCGTTGTATGAGCTTCTTCTTTCACAAATAAAATAGTCTCTCCCTTGCCCACGCCTCCCCTCTTGCGCTAAAATATTTCCATGAACGAAATCTACGACTTCATTAAAAAATGCGGGGTGTATTACCTTGCCACTGTGGACGGGGACCAGCCTCGCGTGAGGCCCTTTGGAACGATCGACTTGTTCGACGGAAAGCTTTACATTCAGACGGGAAAGTCCAAGGATGTTTCAAAGCAGTTGGCGGCCAATCCCAAGGCGGAGCTTTCTTGCTTTGACGGAGCGGCGGGAACGTGGCTTCGCGTGGCGGGAACGCTCGTAAACGACGACCGCGTGGAAGCGAAGAAACACATGCTTGACAACTACCCGGACCTTCGCAGAATGTACGACGAAAACGACGGCAACACGCAAGTCCTTTACTTTAAGGACGCGACGGCGACGTTCGCCAGTTTTACAGCCGCGCCAAAAGTCATTAAGTTTTAAGAAAAATTATCAGGAGCTATTTATGCCGATGATTCAAGCAAAGGTGACGATGGAGTTGCCGCAGGAAAAGCGCGACGTTCTCAAGGCCGAATTTGGAAAAGCGATCAGCCTTATGAACAAGCCCGAAAGCTACCTTATGATCGACCTTTCGGACAAGGCCGACTTGTATTTTGGCGGAAAGAAATTGGACAAGGGCGCTTACGTGGAAATCAAAGTTTTTGGGAACGTTGACGCCGGCGCTTCTAGCAAAATGACGGCGCGCGTTTGCGAGATTCTTCAAGCGCAGTTGGGCATTCCGGGCGACGCGGTTTACGTAAGCTACTTTGGAACTTCCAACTGGGGCTGGAACGGAAGCAACTTTTAGAGCTCGATGATTTTTGACCTGAGCGTCGTCATAAAGGCGCAAGAAGAAAGCGACAAAAATTTAATCCATAAAAAACTCAACGCGGCGCTCCGCCAAAAATATTCAGGCGGCGAGAGCGCGGAATTTGTCTTTGTAAAAAAATCGGTTGACGCGCGCCACGGCCAGCTAAAGCTATGCCTTCGCTACAAGGCCTACGTCGGCGAAAAACCCGGCCTTGCCCAAAAGGAATTTTCGTGGCGCAAAGCGGACGGCTCAAAGAAAGTCGTAATAGTCGGAAGCGGCCCCGCAGGACTTTTTGCGGCGCTTAAACTTTTGGAGCGCGGCGTCCAACCCATAATAATCGAGCGCGGCAGGCCCACCGGCGAGCGAAAGCGCGACATCGCGGCGATAAGCGTAAAGGGAATCGTGGACGCGGACAGCAATTACTGTTTTGGCGAAGGCGGGGCCGGCACTTTTAGCGACGGGAAGCTTTACACTAGAAGCAACAAGCGCGGCGACATTTCTTCAATACTTCAAACCTTCGTTCAGTTTGGCGCCGACCCAAAAATCTTGACCGACGCGCATCCACACATCGGAACCAACAAGCTGCCCCAAATCATAAACAACATGCGCGCGAAAATCATAGAGCTGGGCGGACAATTTTATTTTGAAAGCCGCGCCGTGGATTTTATAATTGGCGGAACGAACGAAGGCGGCGCCCCCGCTTTTGGGCTTGCAACCGACGTTAACCGCGCCACAGCTTCTGGCCCTGCGACAGTCCGCGGCGTGGTCGCAAAAACAGCGGACGGAAGCTTAAAAGAATTCTTGGCCGACGCGGTCATTTTGGCAACCGGACACTCCGCGACTGACATTTACGAACTTTTGGCGCGCGCGAACCCGCAATCTTTGGAAGCAAAAACTTTCGCGGTCGGCGTCCGCGTGGAGCACCCGCGCGAACTGATAGACAAAATCCAGTACCACGGAAAGCGCGCCGAGGCCAATCTTGGCGCCGCCGAATACCGGCTTACGGCGCAAGTTGACGGCCGCGGCGTTTACTCATTTTGCATGTGCCCCGGCGGCTTTGTCGTTCCGTCGGCGAGCGGCCCTCAAGAGATTGTGGTCAACGGAATGAGCGCCGCCGAACGAAACTCCGCTTGGTCCAACGCCGCGATTGTCGTGGAGACAAGGCCGGAGGACGTCGCGCAAATTATGGCCGGCAAAAGCAGCGAGGCGGCGGATTTTGGGCGTGGAACAAGTTCCGGCGCCGGAAGTCTTGGGCTTGCGTCCGATATTGGTTCAAGAGAACTTGCGGCGGGCGGCCCAGCCTTAGGCTTGGAATGCCTTGCAGGCTTGCGATTCCGCGGCTGGCTTGAGCGGCAGACTTACCTTAACGGCGGCGCGAGTCTTGGGCTTGCAAAAGATGACCAGGGCCAGTCGGCGCAGGCGGCTCCAGCCCAGCGCATGGTTGACTTTTTGGCCGGCCGGCAAAGTTCCAGCCTGCCCCGCTCCAGCTACACGCCGGGCCTTGTTTCCAGCCGCTTGGACTTGTGGCTCCCGCCCTTTGTCGCGCGCCGCCTTGCGGAGGGCTTTAAGGCCTTTGACAAAAACATGAAGGGCTTCATATCGCCCGACGCGCTTTTAATCGCAAGCGAAACCCGCACTTCCACTCCGGTCAGAATTTTGCGCGACAAGACGGCTTTTGAATGCCAGGGCCTTTCCCGCCTTTACCCTTGCGGCGAAGGAAGCGGCTGGTCGGGCGGAATCGTCTCCAGCGCCATGGACGGGCAAAACGCCGCCGCCGCCATTCTTGACAAAATTCTCTAGCAAAAGCGCATAATATGCGCTATTGCCAGCCCGCGTGAGCGGGCGGTTGAATGAATTTCCTCTAGCAAAAGCGCATGAAATGCGCTATAATTGACGCATTGTGTTTAGAAAGAATTATTTGTTTTTTTTGGCTTTACTCATAATTAATGTATGCTTCGTCCTTTATATTGTTCAAGAGAAAAACTATGTTGACCAAGCAAAGGAAGTCGCAGTTCACTTTAAGGCAAATTTTCTAAAGGACTCCGTGACAAATTTCATCCACGAGTTTGAACGCAACAAGGAAGACTCCACAGAAATTTTTGACTTCGCCGTTTCGGAAAGGCAAAACATTTTGGCCGAACAGCTTTCCCGCGCTTGGTCGGTTCAAGCCGTTCAGTCCATCTTGGACAAAGTTTTCACGGCGCAAGATCCTCGCGGAATGTGGGGCTATGTTTTGGTGACAGGGTTGAACGAAGAAATCGCCGCCTCGCAAAATGTTCCGGCAAACTGGGATAGGATTCCGCGCTCTTTGGACAACATTTTTTGCGCTTGGAGGGAAGTGGAAAATCCTGTCGGCAGGTTCTACTTTGGCGTCACGCAGGAACACCTTTACAACACAATGGTTTCAATCGTCAGTTCAAAAATATACAACTCGCATTTTGTGGAAGAAACCTACTATTGGATAAACGAAATTAAAAACTACAAGGGCGGAAAAAACTACGCCGTGCGATTGATTCACCCAAACCCAAGGTCGTCGGAGGGAATGATGCTTTCAACCGACATGCAAGACGCGGTCGGAGACCGTCCATACGAGCGAGAGCTTGAGGGAATCAACAAAGACGGCGAGGTTCTAAGCTCATACTATTTCAAGAAAAAAGATTCAGACAATTTTGCCCGCAAAATCACATACTCAAAATTGTACAAACCCTACAATTGGGTAGTGTCAATGGGTTCATACTACGACGACATCTACGATTATGTTCAGACAGTCGGAAAAACAAAGGGAAGGCTCGTCGCAAGGTTCGCGATTCCGATTATGGCCTTGCTTGACATAGCATTCATCGTCCTATTGTTCCTAAAAGTTCATTCAGAGAAAAAAAGCGAGAGCGACACAAAAGTCTTGACGGAACAAAACGCCTCTAAGTCCAGGGACGCAAAGCCAAAAGAATTTGGCGAGCAAAAACTGGCGAAGGACTTTTTGGAATTCAAGCAAAACGAAAGAAGGCCCGCGATAATGGCGATGGACATCGACGACTTTAAGACAATCAACGAAACCTACGGCGCTGACGCGGGCGACTTTGTCCTTGCTCAAATGGCCAACATCTTTTACGAAAAGAGCCGTTCAAGCGACGTCTTGATTCGTTGGGAAGGCGACAAGTTCATTGGCATTTTTACTGGAATGCAAAAGGCCGACTGCTGGCGCTACGCGCAAAAGTTGCTTGACGCCATCGCGTCAAAGCGAATCGCATACAAAGACAAAAGCATTCCCGTGACAGTTTCGCTGGGTTTCTCTTTCTTTGACGAAGAAGACAAATCCTACGAACAAGCGCTTGAGCGCGCGCAAAAAGCCCTAAAGGATGCAAAGGCTGCAGGAAAAAGCCGCGCCAGGGTCGAATAAATGAACGAAAAAAAACTTTCGCGCGAAAAGACAATCGCTCGCGTTTCGCTTATAAGCATACTGGCGAACGTGGCGCTCGCCGCTTTTAAGGCAGCGGCCGGAATCGCCGCTTCGTCAATTTCAATAATTCTTGACGCGGTCAACAACCTTTCGGACGCGCTTTCTTCAATCATAACGATAATCGGAATCAAGCTGGCCGGAAAAAAGCCTGACAAAAAACACCCCTACGGCCATGGCCGGATTGAATACATCAGCGCAAGCCTTATAAGCGCCATCATTTTATACGCGGGACTTACAGCCTTAAAGGAATCGATTTTCAAAATAATTCATCCGACAGTTCCAAAATATTCAAACACAACCTTAATTGTTTTGACTGCCGCGATTTTCGTAAAAATATTTTTGGGATTGTTCGTAAAGCGGGCAGGAAAAAAAGCCATGAGCAAGGCGCTTGAAGCTTCAGGAGACGACGCAAGGAACGACGCGCTTTTGTCGGCGTCGGTTTTAGCCAGCGCGCTTGCAATGAAGTTTTTTGCTTTATCGTTAGAGGCCTATGTAAGCGTATTGATTTCCGCCTTCATCATCAAAAGCGGAATCGAAATGCTTAAAGACACGCTTGACGACATTTTAGGCGCGCGCGTTCCCCGCGAAACGGCGATCGCAGTAAAAGAAACAATTTGCAAAACGCCGGGGGTTTACGGCGCCTACGACTTGTTCCTTAACGACTACGGCCCCAACCGCTTGCAAGGCTCAGTCCACGTGGAGGTTGACGACTGCCTTACCGCGCGCGAAATCGACGACCTTTCAAACCAAATCACATTGGAAGTTTACAAGGAACACCGCGTCATTTTGACCGCCGTCGGAATTTATTCGCGCAACACAAACGACAGCGCCGCGATGGAAGCGAAAGAAAAAGTGATCGAGCTTTTGGAAGGCCACAAAGACGTGTTGCAAATGCACGGCTTTTATTTTGACAAGGAAAAGAAGATAATAAAATTTGACGCGGTTATTTCTTTTGACTCCAAGGACCGCGAAGCCGAATGCGCGTCAATTTTACAAGAAGTTTTGGCGGAATTTCCTGGCTATAGCGTAAAAGTCAACCTAGACACAGACATGTCAGATTAAGCGCAACAAGCCCAACAGGGCTTGACACAATGCGAAAATTCCTTTATAAATTGCAACTATGTTGCAAAAGTCATACCACACAAAGACAAGCGATTTGATTTCCCAATTCATCCAGGCAAAAATGGACCACGGCTTTACGGCGGCGGAACTTTCGGCCTTTCTTAAAGAGAACGGCGTCGACGTAAACAAAACCACCGTTTACAGAAACCTGGACAAAATGACCGAGAGCGGAAAGCTTACAAAGCGCAAGTCGATGGTGTCGGACGCTTTTGTCTACCAAACGTCGGACGGGGACGGCCACTGCGAGGAGCACATTCACTTTTTGTGCAACAACTGCGGCTCGGTAATCCATCTTTCCGACAAAAAAACCGAGCAATACTTAAAGTCGCTTTCAAAAGAACTGGGGCTTCAGATTAACTTGAACCAATCATCGCTAAACGGATTATGCCAAAAATGCAGGAAGAAAAAATAAAGAAGAGAGCGCTTTTAATTGCCGCCGCGCTTTTGGCGCTGACAGTTTTTTCGATTTTCTTCTCCGCCGCGGAACGCTTCCACGAATGCCACGGCGACGGCTGCGCTGTTTGCCTGCTTTTGCAAATCGCGGAACAAAACATAAAGCTTTTGTCGTTGGCGCTGTTTTTTGCCGTCGCCGTTGGCGGCGAACGATTTAAAAAAATTCAGGACGCCTCGATTGTTTGCGGGCCGCTTCTTAAGTCCAAAACGCTGGTCTCGCAAAAAATCAGGCTGAACGTTTAGGCAAGCGCAAACATCCAAGCCGCGTCCATCGCGGAAATATTAAACAAAGAAATTCAATAGAGGTATAAAATGAACAAGACTATCAAGACAATTATTTTTGCCGCGGCCGTCGCGCTTTTTTCATGCGCCTTCGCCGCTTCAAAAAAATCCATCGTTTGCGTGACTTATCCCGAATACGATTGGGTGATGAACATTCTCGGCGACAAGGCCGCAAGCTTTAACGTCACGCTCCTTCAAAACAACGGAACGGACTTGCACAGCTACCAGCCGTCAATCAAGGACATCGCGAAAATTTCCGTTTGCGACATGCTGGTGTTTGTAGGCGGCGAAAGCGACGAATGGGTAGAAAAAGCCGTCGCCGAGGCCAAGAACAAGAACATGGTTGTGGTGAACATTATGGAAGCGCTTGGCGACAAAGTCAAGGAAGAGGAAGTCGTCGAAGGAATGCAGGCCGAGGAAGAAGAAGATGAAGAACACGAGCATGAGCATGAACACGCCGACCACGACCATGATCATGACGGCCACCATCACCACCACGATGAAGTTGAGTACGACGAGCACGTTTGGCTTTCTTTAAGGAACGCCGCCGCGCTTGTTGAAACGCTCGCGCAAAAAATCTCCGAGCTTGACTCAGCCAATGCCGCCGCCTACAAGGCCAACGCCGCCTCTTACGCAAAAGAGATTCTTGACCTTGACGCGCAGTGCAAGAAGGCTGTCGCGGCGGCCGCAAAGAAAACGATTTTGTTCGGCGACCGCTTCCCCTTCCGCTACCTGGCCGACGACTACAATCTTAAGTATTACGCGGCCTTTGTCGGCTGCAGCGCGGAAACCGAAGCCAGCTTTGAAACGGTGATTTTTCTTGCCAAAAAAGTTGACGAGCTTGGCCTTTCCGCCGTCCTCACGATAGAAAAGAGCGACAAAAAAATCGCCAAGACAATCGTTTCCAACACAAAAAAGAAGAGCGCCGAAATCCTGGAAATGGATTCGCTCCAGTCCATCACCCAAAAGGACATCAAGGCCGGCCGCTCGTATCTTTCGACGATGAGGAAAAACTTGGAAGTTCTTAGAAAGGCGCTGCGTTAATCAAGCGCAAGGAGGCAATGCATGAAAAAATTATTTTTCGCAATCGCGGCGCTATTCTTTGCGGCCCTTTTCGCTCCGGCAGCGCAAGAAGTTCCCTTTGCGTCGCGGCCTCCAAAAATGTCTCCCGGCCAAAAAATCGACTGGGAC
The DNA here is from genome assembly GCA_902799665.1 of uncultured Spirochaetaceae bacterium. GTDB lineage: Bacteria > Spirochaetota > Spirochaetia > Treponematales > Treponemataceae > Treponema_D. Next base: position 7,961 of record CADCBK010000011.1, read on the forward strand.
TTTACAAAAATGAATTTCAACATGGCAAGCGGCCTTGTCTTTGACATGATGGTTGACCCGCAAAAGTACAAGGACAAGACTGCCAAAATCAAAGGGCAATTCGCAAGCGACGTCCACCAAGGAAAGCGCGTGTTCGCCGTCTTTGTTTGGGACGCCACTGGCTGCTGCCCGACCGGCCTCAACGTCCTTCCGCTTGCAAACAAAAAATACCCCGCCGACTTTCCCGCCGACGGAAGCCTTGTCACCATAACCGGCGTATTGGAAATGGCGAACCTCTTTGGCCAAGAAGACCTCTGCCTTGTGGCCGAACGCTGGGAATAGCGGAAAACTAGACAGGCAAAATAATTTTATTGTATTATATTTAAAAAAGGAAAAACATGAAAAAAATTTTTGCAACCGCATTCGCAATCTTATTTTTGGTCCTTGCCCTGTCATGCCAAGAAGGCAAGTCCATTTACGATTATGGCTTTGGCAGCGCAAAGAAAAACCACTTAATGTACAAAGGCAAGCCTGGTTACGAAATTTCGGAAGCACCTGCGGATGACATTCAACAAAAATGCGGATACAACAAGCGCTACACTGTGATGCGCGAGCCCATTTCCATCACTTATTTAAAAAATTGGAAGGGAGAAACGCTTGCCAGCGTTATCATATTTAAAAAAACCGGCTTGCATCCGCTTGGCGCTTACATCGGAAGTTCCAAAGAAGAATTGTTGAAAGAATTTCCCCTTGGCGACAACGACATCGACTCAGAAAAAGCGACTTTCTTTAAGTCAGACAAAAAGCGCAGAATAGAAGTCGGCGCGATTTACGTTGACGGCATTGTGGATGGATTTACAATTCTCAATTGCGAGTATGTAGACAAATTCCATAAGGTAATGGAGTCGAACGGCGCAAAGGCGGACTAATTGCCAATCGCCGTCCTGCCCGTCTAATTGAACGTCACGTTAACGCTTTTGACAATCGTTTTGGCGGAATCAATGCCAGCGGCGTTTTTGTGAACGCTTCCGTCGGAACCGTCGGGCGAGCCGGAACCAATCAACTCAAATGACAGCTCCTCTTTTTGTCCCGCCGGAACAAGCGCTTGGTAAACAAGCGAAGGCTGTCCGTTTACGCCGGAATTCTTTTTTGTCCAAGTTGAATTGTAGTCAAAGCTGGCGTTCACTTCCACCTTTATCACGCAAGGCTCGTCGCAGATTTTTTGGTTAATGACAAGGCCGCCTTTGGGCGTCGCGCTTGTCACCGCGTCAATTTCTTTTTGGGAACCGTCTTGCGCGGCGGATTTTTTTGCGTCATGCTTTGAGGCGTGGTACCAAACCGGAAGCGATTCGGGCCGGCCTTCTTTGGGGCCAAGAAACCAACTTAATGCCGAAGCCTTTTTTGTAACGTAAAGAGTTTTTATGTAGCGGCCGTTTTGGTCTTCAAGCCATACCGCAAGCTGCGGCCCTTTCCAGCCCTCGCCCGCTCCAATAGAAATTGTCACGTCCCTGGCGTACAAACTTGCGGCCATCGCCGCGCACAACGCAAACAATGCGATAAGTTTTTTCATAAGCGGTCCCAACTAAGCACATGCGTCGCGCCTGCGCGCTCCGCGTTGTGCAAGGAAGTTATTTTACTTGGTCGGCGTTGCCGACCAAGCACATGCGGTTCGCCAAAGGCGACCGCGTGTTGCAAGGAAACTATTCTACATGCAGGTTCTGCGCATTACTGCGCAGAACCTACCAAACACATCCATTCCGCCTGCGCGGCGAGTTCGTCGCCGACGAAGGCTTGGCCGGACTGCTTGATCATGCGGTCGCTGACGCGAAGGTTTTTGATTTCCATTCTAACAGTGTCGCCGGGGCGAACCTGGCGGCGGAACTTTACCTTGTCAACCGTTCCTAAGAAAAAGAGCGAGCCTTCCTTGAACTTTTTTTGGAAGCTCAAAGCAGCTCCTCCGGCCTGCGCCATTGTTTCCACCAAGATTACGCCGGGAACGACCGGGTACTGCGGAAAGTGGCCCTTGAAGAAAAAGTCTTCGTCGGTGAACTTGCGGGTGCTTACGCTGCCCTCGTCGTCGGCGCTTACGATTTCGTCAACGAACAAAAAAGGCTTTCTGTGGGGCAGCAAACTTTCGATATCATTTGTAACGCTCATGCAATTCTCCTACTTTACCTTCTTGATAACGACAACGCCATTGTGTCCGCCAAAGCCAAGCGTGGCACTCATCGCGCAGTCGATGTTCATTTCGATTCCCTTGTTGGGAGTGTAGTCCAAGTCGCAGCCGCCTTCGATGTCCGGGTTGTCCAAGTTGATTGTGGGCGGAACAAATCCTTCAGCGACAGCCTTTGTCGTGATGATCGCTTCAACCGCTCCTGTGGCGCCGAGCATATGTCCTGTCATGCTCTTTGTTGAAGAAATGTGAAGCTTTTTGGCCGCGTCGCCAAAAGCGATTTTTACCATTTGGGTTTCGCCAGAGTCGTTCTTGTGAGTTGATGTTCCATGCGCGTTGTAGTACTGAACGTCTTCGGGCTTGATTCCCGCGTCGTTCATCGCTTCGGTCATCGCGGCGGCTCCCTGAAGTCCGTCCGGATTGGGGGCGGTCAAGTGGTAGGCGTCGTTTGAGCTTCCGTATCCGGCAAGCTCGGCGTAAATCTTGGCGCCGCGCTTTTTGGCGTGCTCGTATTCTTCCAAAACCAAAACGCCGCTTCCTTCGCTCATGACAAAGCCGTCGCGGTCTTTGTCAAAGGGGCGGCAAGCTTTTGTCGGGTCGTCAACGCGCGCTCTTGAAAGAGCCTGCAAGGCCGCGAACGAATCAATCGTAAAGCCGTTGATCGCAGACTCCGCTCCGCCGGCAAGGCAAACGTCGCGGCGGCCGCTTCTGATCAAGTCAAGCGCGTCGCCAAGAGCGTCGGTTCCGCTTGAGCAAGCGGTGGCGATTGTGTGGCAAGGTCCGTGGATTCCAAAGGCGATCGCGATGTTTCCGCTGGCCTCGTTTGGAATCAACTGAGGAATCGTCATAGGATTGACGCGCTTTTTGCCAGACTCATACCATTTAATGCAGTTGTTTTCGATGACTTCAAAGCCGCCGATTCCAACTCCAAGGTAAATGCCGGCTTTGGCCAAAACGTCGGCGTTGCCAATCAAGCCGGCGTCGTCAAGCGCCATTTTTGCGGCGGCAACGGCGTAGCGAGTGAACAAAGCCATTTTGCGCGCGGCCTGCGCGTCCATGTATTTTTCGGGCTCAAAGTTTTTTACTTGGCCGGCATACTTAATGTTGCTCGGCGTTGTGTCGTAGCGGTCAATCAAAGCGATTCCGCTCTTTCCGGCCTTGATAGCGGCCCAAGTCTCTTCAACAGAATTTCCAAGCGGAGTCACCGCTCCCAAACCAGTAATTACTACTCTTCTCATTTTTCCATTCCTTATAGTTATAGAATCAGCGACAGGAAGTCGCGTCATCGGTATGTCAAACCATCCGCGAGTTTTGCAAATGCAAAACTCGACATGTTAAAAAGCGCAAGGATGCGCTTTTTAACATCCCATTCCACCGTCAACGCCAAGAACTTGCCCCGTAATGTATGTGGACAAGTCGCTGGCCAAGAACAAGACGGCGTTTGCAACGTCGTCAACCTGGCCCGCGCGGCGGAGCGGAATCTGCGTGATCCAATTTTCGCGAATCTTTTCGTCAACGGCCTTTGTCATGTCGGTGTCGATAAAGCCGGGCGCGACGGCGTTAACGCGAACTCCGCGGCTGCCGACTTCCTTGGCCAAGCTTTTTGTGTAGCCGATCAAGCCCGCTTTGCTGGCCGAATAGTTTACCTGGCCGGCGCCGCCGTGAAGGCCGACGATGCTTGTCATGTTGACGATCGAGCCATGCTTTTTGTGGATCATGTCGTTGGAAACAATCTGCGTCGCGACAAAGGCGCCAGTAAGGTTTACGTCCAAAACTTTTTTCCAGTCGTCCATCTTCATGTGGAACGAAAGTCCATCCTTTGTGATTCCGGCGTTGTTTACCAAAACGTCAAAGGCGCCGGCTTCCTTGAGCGCGGCTGTGACAACTTCCTTAAGCTGCTCGGCGTTTGAAGCGTCGGCGTAAATTTCGTGGAAGGCCACTCCGTTGTCGGCGGCAAGCTTTTCAAGCTCGGCCTTTCCGGCGCTTTCCTTTGTGCAAAGGCCCCAAACTTCGGCGCCGTTGGCCAAAAAGACTTCCGTGATTTTCTTTCCGATTCCTCGGCTTGAGCCAGTGACCAAAGCTTTTTTATTTTCCAGTAACTTCATTTTTTTTCTCCTAAAAATTATGGGTTGACCAAAACGCGGGCACGTCTTAGGCTTGCAATCCGTTTATCGCTTCCGCAGAATTAACCGGAACGCACTTCAAGCTTTCGGCGTAGGCTGTCTTGGCCCACAAGCCGCTCAAAACTTGTCCGGGACCCGGCTCGTAAAGTTTCCATTCGCCGCCGTCGGCTTTGATAAGCGCGGCCAAAACGTCTTCTTCGTCAGTCCAGCGGACCGGATGAGTCAAGTGAAGGACGGCGGACTTCTTTGCGTTCTCGCCGCTGGCCTCTTCCTTTCCGGTAACGTTGCTGAACAATTTAATTGTAGGATTGTTAAAGGTGACGCCGGCAATCGCTTTTTCAAACTCGTCGGCCGCGCGCTGCATCAAGGGGCTGTGGAAGGGTCCGGCTACCTTAAGGCGCACGGCTCTTCTGGCTCCGGCTTCCTTGGCGGCGGCCTCGGCCTTTTCGAGCGCGGCTTCGGTTCCGCTTATAACAGTCTGAACGGAGCTGTTCAAGTTGGCGGCGTAAGCGTCGGGAATTGACGCGGCGATTTCCGCCACCTTCTCCGGCGGCAAGCCAAGAATCGCGCTCATTCCGGGCGCGTGGCCTTCGTTTTCGGCGGCGATTTTTTCGCAAACGGCCTGCATGATTCTTCCGCGGTCAAGAACGACCTTTATAACGTCTTCAAAGCTCAAAACGCCCGCGATGTGCAAGGCGGGAAACTCTCCAAGGCTAAAGCCCATCGCCGCCGTTGGAACGATTCCCTTTTCCTTAAGCGCCGCGCAAATGGCAAGCGAGGCGGCTGTGATGGCCAGCTGGCTGTTGTCGCTTCGTGAAAGGGTCTCGGCGTCGGAATCCCACAAAAGCTTAGGAACATCCGTTCCGGCAATCTGCGAAATGTCGTCCAAAACCTTTTTGGCAGCGGGAAAAGCTTCCGCAACATCCTTAATCATTCCGGGAGTTTGCGCTCCCTGTCCAGGAAACAAAAACGCGTACTTAGCGGCCATAATCGTCCTCTTTTTCGTTGAATTTGATAAAATGACAAAATTTGTGAATATGTCATTTACGCGTATTTTAGCATATTTTTGGGGAACGTGTCTAGTGCGTAGTATAACAGATCTTTTCACCTTAATTGAAAGACTTTTTCTTAATCGGCTTCAAAAATTGTCTTTTCAAATCCCGCTCATTATGAAAAAGCAAAAGTTCTGAATTGGAAAGTTCCTTTCGTTCGCATTTCAAGCCAAGTAGTTTCAATGTGCAAATTAAATCGGCGGCTTGAAAAAGCTTGTAGTCTTTTGGAAGAACCTTTCTAGCGTCGTAACGCGACAATTCAGTTGTAAGAACGGCGTTCAAAATTGCATTAAGCTCGTGCTGGCCATTGTCATAATATAAAATCACATCGTCAAAACTTTGAAACCATTCAAGATTTGAGCGAATGAATTGCGACAATTCTTTTGCCATCCTGCCTTGAAGCTTGAACGCGTTTTCAAATTGACTCTTCTCAAACACAAAAGTCTTGTATTTGATGTCAGACTTCATCACAAAGTAAAAAAGTTTTGAAAACAGCGCGCGGCGTTCATTCGGCAAAACAGAAGCGAACATTTCTTCTTTGCGGATAAGCGGAGCGGTATGAATTGCAAAACCTTTGCCATAGCCAAGCGACTGAATTTCTTCGTCCAGTTTTTGAATCAGCGGATTAATGTCGCTGTTTTGGTCATGAAAAACCATCGTGACTATGTAATACGGGCAATGAGAGCTGTACGCGCCAAAATCGCCGCTTTCGTCAACGAAAACGCTTAACTTTCCCATTGCCGCTCCTAAAACAAAAAAGGCGGGACAGTTTGCCCGCCGTAGTAGGTTGGACCTGGGTCTTTCGACCAGCCCAAGTAATTATTATTATACAGTATTCAACGGAATTGTCAAGCGAAAAACGCCGCCCGACAAAGACAGCGGGACGGCGAACGTTCAAAAAGAAATAGACATTACGGCCATTCTATGGCGTTCGAAAATATATGCGGCGTGTGGCAATCAAAGTCTTCATTGGCTGGCGTCCAAAAACTCCATGTGCATTCAAAGAAAAACTTTTGCCCGCTAGACAAAGAATTGCCATTGGCACTAATCGCGCTGTTAATGCCATCTTTGTCGCCGATATCGGTTGGAGGATTTGAATTTGGCGTCTGATAGAAGCCAATCCAAGCGCCGTCCCAGCCGGAGGCTGTAATTCCATTTCCCCTATAAATATTTATCTGAAAATTCGCTTGTAAAATCCCATCAGGCAAATTATAGTTTTGGAAGTTAGCAAATATGTTGTCGCCACTCCAAGAAATTGCAACAGAAGGACTGCTATATGTGGAAAGCTCGCCAGAACCAGCCGTCGCAACAACAGGATCCGAATATGCCAAATCCGCGTCTCCATAGGTCAACTTAAACTTATAGGTTTTTCCGGCAGTAACGTACTTGTAAACTCCCGTCCAAGCAACCGCCTTGTTCCAATTTGATGGTGTCGCGCGATAACCTTCGCCAACAATTCCGTCGCTTATATCTTGAATCCAAAGCACCTTGCTTTGATACTGGGTCGGCAGAGCGGGTATTTCAAAGCGAATTCCGTCATTTGTCGCCGAGGCAGTAAAGGCAATTCCAGTTCCGGAACCAGAGCCAGATCCTGTGCCAGATTCTGCCCCTGAACCATCTCCACTACCCCCATTCGGATTACTTGGCGGCAAAACAGGCAGACTGTTGGAACCATTCGAACAACTTGCCAACAAAACACAAACTGCAAAAAGCTCGGCAAAGGTTGCCGCAAAAATTCTTTTCATTTTTTTCATAAATGCCTCATACCGTAAAATATCTAGATTTGTGGTAAAATTTGCAAAAATTTTAGCCTTATACTGTATTATCACATTATAGTAATAAAATTGTCAAGAAAAAAATATATTTTTTTTAGTA
>CADCBK010000011.1:15177-18615 GCA_902799665.1 uncultured Spirochaetaceae bacterium
TTTCCCATAAAATGCCATTCTTACGGAATGAATTCAATAAGAGAAACTTTCATAAACAACCTAAAATTCTACAGAAAAAAGAAAGGAATCTCACAAGAAAAGCTTTCTTACGCCGTGGGAAAATCAATAGCCTACATAAACCAAATAGAAAACAAAGACACTTGGCCACAGCCCGAAATGGTGGATAAAATCGCAGTTGCGCTGGAAATTCCATCTTCGGAACTATTTGCGGAAGAAGCCAGCCCAAAAAACAAAAAAGCCGCCATTGAAAATAAAATCGGAAAAACATTGGAAGTAGAGTTACTTTCCAGAATCGAGCGCGAAGTCAAAGAAGTTTGCAAGATGTTCTAATCTTCTATTGAAACATTCCGTTAAAGTTGTTATAATCTAACCCAAATTTCGCTTTTAAAGGAGTTTAATATGAGCTTGACTCTTGATGACATCAAACACCCAAAAATCAAAGCTTGGGTCGAAGAATGTATCAAAATGTGTGAACCGGACAACGTGGTTGTTGTTGACGGCTCTGACGAAGAATATGACCGCCTTATGCAGCTTTGCGTTGACAAAGGTCTTGCCACACCGCTCAAGAAGAAGGAGCACTCTTTCCTTTTCCGCTCTCTTCCTTCAGACGTTGCGCGCGTAGAAAGCCGCACTTTCATTTCTTCAGTTAAGGAAGAAGACGCCGGCCCGACAAACCACTGGATCGACCCCAAAGAGCTCAAGGCCACAATGAAGGGACTTTACACAGGCTGTATGCACGGACGCACAATGTACGTTCAGTGCTTCTGCATGGGACCCCTCGGCTCTCCGATTTCAAAGAACGGCGTAGAGGTAACAGACTCTGAGTACGTTGTCTTGAACATGGACATCATGACTCGCGCCGGAAAGAAAGTTTTGGACATCTTCAACAAGGACCCCAACGCGGAATTCGTTCCCTGCTTGCACTCAGTGGGAAAGCCGCTCAACAACGGCGAAAGCGACAACGGCATTTGGCCTTGCGCTGACGTAGAGCACAAATACATTTCACAGTTCCCGGACGAGGGCCTCATTTGGTCTTACGGTTCAGGATACGGCGGAAACGCCCTTCTTGGAAAGAAGTGCTTCGCTCTCCGCATCGCGACTGTTCTTGCCCGCAAGGAAGGCTGGCTCGCCGAGCACATGCTCATCCTTAAGCTCACAAATCCTGAAGGAAAAGTCAAGTACGTCACAGGCGCCTTCCCGTCAGCCTGCGGAAAGACAAACTTGGCCATGCTTATTCCGACAATCCCCGGCTGGAAGGTCGAGACTGTCGGCGACGACATCGCTTGGATGAAATTTGGCGACGACGGCCGCTTGTACGCCATCAACCCCGAAGCCGGCTTCTTTGGCGTGGCTCCCGGAACTTCTGCCGAATCAAACAAGAACGCTCTTGTTTCAGCTGAAAAGAACACAATCTTCACAAACTGCGCCCTAACAGAAGACGGCGACGTTTGGTGGGAAGGAATCGGATATCCGGCCAAGGGCAAGTTGGTTGACTGGAAGGGACAGACACGCGACGCTTTGCCCAAGGACAAGTCTCCCAAGGGAGAAGAGTTCGCCCACCCCAACGCCCGCTTCACAGCTCCGGCCAAGCAGTGCCCCTGCATCGCCAGCGACTGGGAAGACCCCAAAGGCGTTCCGATCAGCGCCATCTTGTTCGGCGGCCGCCGCCCGTCAACAGTTCCGCTCGTTCACCAGAGCCGCAGCTGGAACCACGGCGTATTCCTTGGATCTATCGTTGGATCAGAAATCACAGCCGCTTCTACAATCAACGCCGCCGAAGTCGGAAAGATTCGCCGCGACCCCTTCGCCATTCTTCCCTTCTGCGGATACAACATGGGCGACTACTTCCAGCACTGGATCGACGTTGGCAAGGCTGCCAAAGACCAGGACAAATTGCCCAAGATTTTCTACGTCAACTGGTTCCGCAAGGACGAGAACAACAAGGACCTTCCCGGCGGATTCATGTGGCCTGGATACGGCGACAACAGCCGCGTTTTGGCTTGGATTTTCGACCGCTGCGACGGAAAGGACAACGCCGTTGACACGCCGATTGGACTTATGCCCAAAGAAGGCGCCATCAACACAGAAGGCTTGGCCGACTACTACAAGAAGACATTGCCTGAGATTCTCAAGGTTGATGTTGAAGGTTGGAAGAAGGAAGTCAAGGACGTTCGCGAAAACCACTATCCCAAGTTTGGAAAGCACCTTCCCAAGGAACTGTCTGAGATTTTGGACGACCTTGAGAGCCGCTTGAACAAAGCTTAATCCAACATAAATTGCCGGAGCAACCCGACAACAAAACGACGGCCCGCGGTTGCAAGACCGCGGGCTTTTTTTTGTCTGTTAGCATTTTTGGGGGAACAATCACAAAACGTTTCTTGGCATGCAGCCTTCGACATCGCGTCTTGGGATGGAAACAAAGATGTCGACCAACTGCGTGTCAAACTGAGTTCCGGCGTTGTCTTTTAGGATCGCGACAGCCTCGTCGTAGGTCTTTGCGTCCTTGTAGGCGCGCCTCATCGTGATGGCCGAATAACTGTCGGCCACGCAAATGATTCTGGCTTCCAAGGGGATTTCCTTTCCCTTAAGGCCGTAATAGCCGTTTCCGTCAATGCGCTCGTGGTGGCACTTAATCCACGGCATGATGACGTCAAACGACTTTATAGGAGCGAGCATTTTCACGCCGGCGTCCGGATGGGTTTTCATAACTTTCCATTCATGCTCGTCAAGGCTTGAAGGCTTGTTCAATATAGCTTCGGGAACGGCAAGCTTTCCAACGTCGTGCATAAGGGCGGCGTATTCAAGGCTTACGAGGTTTATCCTGTGCTTTAGCGAAAATGGCAAATGCTTGTACAAAAGCTTTGTAAGGTTTCGGACATAAATGCTGTGGCCGCTAAGGTTGGGGTCGCGCGCTTCTATCATGCCAATAAGCATTTCTGAAATTTCAAGCGTTCGGTTTTTGACAACGTCGGTCAAGTTGAACATAATGTTCAATACAATAGCGACAAATACGCTTCCGCCAAAAAGAATGCCGCCCATCATAAAGTCCGGCGAGCCAAAGACAGCGGTAAAAACATAGCCCAGCAAAAAGAAAATCAAAAGGACCAGGCCCAGGGCGCGCAAGAGGGTTGACTTTTTGTCGCCCGCAGAGATTACGTCGCTCATTCCGCTAAGGAAAAACGCGTAGCGCATGATGTTCCATTGCATCAAAAGCGCGCCGGCGATGATCATTACAAAAATTATTGTACGTGAGCCTACAGCCATAACTTCCTCCTAAGCGCGGCCTTTACGCGTTAACCAAAAAGGCCCGGTAGCCCTTGTAGGATTCGTAAATGTCAACCTTGCTTGTTATTTCCCAAGGCGCGTGCATGTTCAAGACGCCGACGCCGGAATCGATTACGTTCATGCCGTAGTTGG
>CADCBK010000011.1:18666-20948 GCA_902799665.1 uncultured Spirochaetaceae bacterium
TGGAACGAAGCGTCCGCGTCGTCAAAAATCTTCCTTACCTTGGCGACGAATTCCGCGTTGGCGTCGTTGGAGCCGCTCTTTCCGCGAGAGCCAGTGAACTTGTTGAGCGCGATTCCCTTGCACAAAAAGCAGGCGTTCTTTTTTTCCATGACGGAAGGATAGTTGGGGTCAAAGGCCGCGCTGACGTCGCTGGAAAGCATGTTGGAATTGGCCAGCGCGCGCCGCAAAGCCAGCTCGCTGTATCCGCCGCAAAGCTCGTAGACTTCGGCGACGGCGTTCTCAAAAAAGCGCGAATGCATTCCCGTGGCGCCCACCGAGCCGATTTCCTCTTTGTCAACCAAAAGGCAGACGGCGGTCCGCTCGGTCTTGGGCAAGCCTTGGATCGCGCGCCACGACGGGTAGGCGCAAACCTTGTCGTCCTGGCCGTAAGCCATAATCATAGAGTTGTCCAAACCGTAATTCTTGGCCTCGCCGGCGGGAACGGCTTCAAGCTCGGCGCTCAAAAAGTCGGCCTCGTCGATGCCGTATTTCTTTTTCAATATTTTAAGAATGTTTTCCTTTACGGGGTTTTTCTTTTCGTCGTCTTTTGAGCCTTTGGCGGTTTTTGAAGAAGCGGCCTTTAGCGGAATGCTTCCTACCAAAATGTTAAGCGCCTCGCCTTCGACAACCTTGTTGCCTTTCTTTTCCAACTGGTCGGCGCTAAGATGGATCAACAAGTCGCTTACGCCCAAAACGCCTTCCTTGCCGTCCTCGCCGATGACAACCTTGACGACCGTTCCGTCCTTCTTGGCCACAACGCCGTGCAGCGACAGGGGAAGAGTGACCCACTGGTACTTTTTGATTCCGCCGTAGTAATGCGTGTCCAAAAGGGCAAGGCCTTCGTCTTCGTAAAGGGGATTTTGCTTTATGTCCAGGCGGGGCGAATCGATGTGCGCGCCCAAAATGTTCATGCCGCCTTCAAGCGGCTTTTTTCCGATTTGGAAAAGCGCGACGATTTTTCCCATCGCGCTGGCGTAGACCTTGTCTCCGGCCTTTAGCTTTTTGCCTTTGGCACGGGCTTCCTCGATTGAAATGTAGCCGTCCTTTCGCGCCTGCTCCACAAAAAAAGCCGCGCACTCGCGCTCAATCTTGTTCTTAGAAATAAAGTCGCGGTAGTCTTCCGCAAAGTCCATAACCTGCTTTGTGTTGTCGTATTTTAGCCAAGCGTTTTTGTTTTCCATAGATTTATTGTAACCCCAAATCAGAATTCCTTCAAGACCAAAAGGCCGAGCGCGATTGCAAGCCCGCTGTTCGCGCGAGCTTGGTTGCGTTTTTTATATTTATCCTACCATAACTTTTTACGCTGACTTCAACCCCAAACGGCAGCGTCCAAGGGACGCGGTGGAACCGCTCGAACTAACATTTGTGGGCTTGCTTTCAAAAACACGAGCGGAGATTTTCCACAAGTTTCCCACCCAGAAAGTTGAAAAAAATTTATATAAATTTTATTTCTTTGTAAAACCGCTATTTAGCCAAAATCTGTTATATTTGTTATTGACAGTTTTAATTCATTGCATTATAAAGAGTTACAAAACAGAAAAACGGATTTCCGCTAATTATTTTTTTAATTGACAAAAGAATAGGTATTGACACAATTTTTTTCAACAAAGTTTCCACAATTTTCCACAAAATTTTCCACAGGAGCGGTGGAAAATTCGCCGCCTTTCCGACTTTCCGACTTGCAACTTTGCCGCTCCGCCAGCCCTTCCTCCGCCAAAAACGTCCTCAAAGCAGCGTCTTTTTAAAGACAAAAGTCGTGTAGTCGCGGCCAGGGCCGGAAAAGGGCGCGTAGACTTCCTGCGACACAAGAAGGTAGCCGTGGTTGACGTACCATTTCCAGTTGCAGTCGCTGTCGGTCCACAAGTATAAATTCTTATAGCCCTTGGCCGCAAGGCGGGGAAGAATCTTTTCCAAGAGCGCCGCGCCCATTCCGCGCTTTCGGCTGACGTAGAGCGAAAGCTTTATGTCGTCGCTTTCCATAAATGAGAGCGCCTTTTTGTCCATGTATTCCAAGTAGGCTTTTACCATTTCTAGCGAGGCTTTTTGCGAGTCCGTGCAGTCGCGGGAATTTTGGCTAAGCCAGTCGCGGGCCGTGTTTGCGTCGTCCTTTAGCGTAAAGAAGGCGGCGGAAAGCAATTCGTTTTCAGGGGAACGCATTTTGTCCGCCAGTTGGAACGAAAGCCTGGGCTGGTAAATGTTGTTCCGGACGATGAACTCAACGTCCAGCCTTGCAAAAGCCTCGT
>CADCBK010000011.1:20965-71518 GCA_902799665.1 uncultured Spirochaetaceae bacterium
GGCGGCGCCCAAAGGGGAAGAACAACGTCTATCACTTGCGGAAGGTTTTTCATGTCAAAGCGCGAAAGCATGGCCCATTCGCCGGCAAGATCCAGCTCGTAGGTAAATTCCTCGCGCTCCTCTTCTGGCGCCAGCTTGTTGCGGCGGCCGCCCGCGCGTCCAACCCGCTTCATTCCAAGATTTTCCATCGTAGTCCAAGAGGCGATGTTTTCACTGTCGCAATGGGCAATAAACCGAGTCACGCCAAAAGTTTTGTTTGTCCACTGGATTAGGGCGGCCGCCGCTTCCTGCGCCAACCCGCTTCCTTGCGCCGATTTTTTTAGGCACCAGCCAAGCTCGGCGGATGGGGTCGATTGCGCCGAGTCGGTGGAGGCGGCCGCAGCTACAGAAAGCTCTTCCTGACCAAAAACGTCCGGCCCGCTCAGCGTGACGCTAATGCCGCCGATGTGCTCGCCGCCGCGCAAAATGGCGCACTCAAAGTCACGCTGCGCCGGAGACTTCCATTCATCTTCCGCCCGCGCCAAAAAATTTTTTGTGTCCTCAATCGTGTCGTTGGGAAGGTAAACCATAAAGCGCATGTTTTGCCGGTCGGAGGCGTATTCATGCGTCGATTTCAAATATTTTAGGCTTTGCGGAACTATCGTAAGCCGCTCGGTTTTTAGGCAGAAATTTGCGCTGTTGTTCATAGGCGGGATTGTAGCGCAAATTAAAAAAAGTGTCTTGCCCCAAAGCGCTTGACAAAAATCCCCGTCGCGCTCTATACTACAAACATATGAACACTTGTTCATATGTTTAACTGTAACCAGCCACAATGGAGGAGCGCATGGCAAAAAAAGCGGCGCAAACGCCTGACGAAAACACGCTGATCGACTTGTCGGAGCTTTTCAAAATTTTCGGCGACTCAACGCGGATAAAAATTCTCTTCACGCTTTTGCAGGGGGAGCGGCCTGTAAACGAAATCGCGGCGGAACTTAACATGACCCAGTCGGCGATAAGCCACCAGTTGCGTATTCTAAAGACCAGCCGCCTGATCAAGGCCGAGCGAGCCGGAAAGCTTTCAATCTATTCTCTCGCCGACGCGCATGTCGCGTCAATCCTAAGCCAAGGCTTAGAGCATGTAAACGAATGACAGCGGCAATACAATTGTCCGCAAAACTAAAATAGAACGATAGCCGCATAAGCGGCTACATCCGCGCTCGTAACCAAACTCGCGCGGACAGCCGAATGTTAGGAGGAATTATATGAGTTGGCGGCCATTGCCACTGCCACTCGCATGAGCATGAACATCATCACGACCACGGCTGCTGCCACGAACATGGCGAGGAAGAAGGCGGCCTAAAAAAAATCATAATCGCCGCCGGCCTTTTTGCCGCCGCGCTTCTTTTGGAACACCTGCCCTTCTTTAAGAACTTGGCGGAAGCCGGAGCCGGGCAGCCCATTTTTGGCCAGTCTCTCGTTTTTGGACAGCCCTTCGATTGCGGCCAAGCATTCTCCGCGCTCAAACTTCTTCTCTTTGCCGCCGCATACTTGCTTTGCGCAAAGGAAGTCCTTATAAACGCCGTCCAAAACATTTTGCGCGGACAAATATTCGACGAGCAATTTTTGATGGCCGCCGCCTCAATCGCCGCCATCGCAATCGGCGAATACCCCGAAGCGGTTGGAGTTATGCTCTTTTACCAAGTGGGCGAATGGTTTGAGGACTACGCGGTTGACAAGTCGCGCGGCTCGATTCAAAGCCTTGTGGGCTTGCGTCCTGACAAAGCCTTTGTGTTGCGCGACGGCCAAGTCCAGCAAGTCGCGCCCGAAGAAGTCCAAGTCGGAGAAACGATTCAAGTAAAGGCTGGCGAGCGCGTTCCCCTTGACGGCGTTGTTGTAGAAGGAAATTCTTTTGTTGACACAAGCGCTCTTACCGGCGAAAGCGTTCCGCGCGAAATTTTTGAAGGCGCCCAAGTGATGGCGGGCTTTGTGAACCAGAGCGGCTTGGTTGCGATAAAAGTGACAAAGGCCGCCGCGGATTCTAGCGTGTCGCGCATTCTGGAGTTGGTTGAGAACGCGTCCGAAAAAAAGGCCAAGGCGCAAAAGTTCATCAGCCGTTTCGCTAAAGTCTACACGCCGCTGGTGTGCGTTGCGGCGGCCTTGGTTGCGGTCGTTCCGCCGATTTTCGCCAGCGCCCAATGGTCAACGTGGATCTACCGCGCGATAATGTTCTTGGTTGTCTCATGCCCCTGCGCGCTTGTGATATCGGTTCCGCTTTCATTCTACGGCGGAATCGGGCTCGCTTCCAGCAAAGGCATTTTGATAAAGGGAAGCAACTACATCGAGCTTTTGAGCAAGGCGAAAATCGCGGCCTTTGACAAAACAGGAACGCTCACCCAAGGCGTATTTGTGGTCAACGAAATTCACCCCAGCCCCGAGGCCAAAATCAGCCAAGAGGAATTGGTCGCCATCGCCGCCCACGCCGAAAAATATTCCGAGCACCCGATTTCAAAGTCGCTCAAAATCGCGCACCACTGCCCCAAGTGCGAAAGCCTGGCGCTCAACAACGTCCATGAGTTCCGCGGGCAGGGCATCAAGGTGGAGATCGAAGGGCAAACAATCCTCGCCGGAAATTTAAAATTGATGGAAGCGTTCAAAGTCCAAAAAATAATTCCATGCCCAAAAGACGACGCGGGAACAGTTGTCCACGTGGCCGTAGACGGAATCTACCAAGGCCACATCGTCATCTCGGACAAAATAAAGGAAGCCAGCCGCGCCGCGCTTGCCTCGCTCAAAAAGGCAGGCATTCAAAAAACGGTCATGCTGACCGGCGATTCCCAGCTTGCCGCGGACGCTAGCGCAAAGGCGCTCGGCATTGACCAAACGGCCGCGGAGCTTTTGCCGGAAGACAAAGTGGCCCGCGTCGAGGAATTGCTAAAAGAAGGGACAACGATTTTCGCCGGAGACGGAATAAACGACGCGCCGGTATTGGCCCGCGCCGACGTGGGAATAGCGATGGGAGCGCTTGGAAGCGACGCGGCCATCGAAGCCTCCGACGTTGTCATAATGAACGACGACTTGGAAAAAATTTCCGAGGCCGTGAAGATTTCCAAAAAGACCATGCGCGTGGTATGGCAAAACATCGCCGCCTCGCTTTTGGTGAAGTTTGGAATAATGGCGCTTGCCGTTCCTGGAATAGCGAATTTGTGGCTTGCGGTTTTTGGAGACGTTGGAGTTTTGTTCTTGGCGGTTCTTAACGCGCTGCGCCTATGCCTTTTTAAGCGCGCGAAGAATTGATGTCACTGAATGTGGTTCAATCTTATGTAGTTTTCAATCTTGCCGCGAATCTTTAAGAAACATTCAACCAAGACTGGATCAAAATGCTTTCCGGCCGCCTCTTCGATTATCTTGAACGATTCCTCGCAAGAGAAAGGCTCCTTGTAGCAGCGCATTGAAACAAGAGCGTCAAAAACATCCGCGATCGCCATAATGCGGGCGCAAACAGGAATGTCGTATCCGCTTAGCTGCTGGGGATAGCCCGAGCCGTTCCACTTTTCATGATGGCAAAGCGCGATGTCGGCGGCCATTTTGACATATTCAGGATCTGAATTGTCGTCAAGGACTTCGTGAACGATTCTGGCGCCTTCGACCGTGTGGCGCTGGATTTGCAGGAACTCGTCAAGGGTAAGCTTTCCGGGCTTTTTGAGAATCGCGTCCGGCACGACAATCTTTCCAATGTCGTGCATAGGAGCGGCCTTAACCAAAAGCTCTATGTACTTGTCCGTCAACACCTGCTGGTATTCAAGCGTCTTTCGCGCCTCCATCGCAAGCACTTTTACGTAGAACGAAGTTCTCTTTACATGCTCGCCGGTGTCCACGTCTCGGTTTTCGACAAGGTTGGCCATTCCGATAATCGTGTTGTTCTGCATTTCGATTACTTTTTCGTTCTGGATTTGAATCTTTTGAGCCTGCTCATGAATCTCCGAAACATGAGTGTTCTCCACGAACAAAATGAAAAGCGTGAACAAAGTGATAAGGGCCAAAATCACGACCGCGAACAAGGAAACGTTTATCGTCCTGATTACAAAAACCATTTTTTCGTCAAGCTCGAATACCGGCGTAAAAACATGGGACATGACTTCCACCGCGACAAAAATCGCGCACGAAAACGATCCCAGCAAAAACGAAAGCTTGGGATGGTTAAAGAAAATGATGAAGGGAATCATTCCCATCAACAAAATAAAAAAATGAAAGTCCGTTTGCGAGCCGACATAATACTCCGCCAAAACTTGGTGGACAACGACTTCCACAAAGCAAATGGCGTACATCCAAAAGGCCGGTCTCCAAGAAATCACCAAACCGCCGACAAACGTAAAAAGCAAGACGCTTCCGATGTTAAAGTAGAACATCGGAAGCACGTTCAGCGAATAGAAAACCCACATGAATGAAAAGTGGTAGATGAAAGCGAACGAAGCCACAAAGGCAGCCAAAATTTTTGACCGCATGGATGTTTCCAAAAGAGGCCTCATTTTGTTGCGAAGATTCACCAAATTCATTATATTTCCATTATAGCGCATTTTTGGAAAAAGTGGAAAAAATCGACAAAAATAATGGCCCAAAAACCAACATTTTTCTCTGCGTCCTTTTGGGAATCGCCGCCGCCTTTTTCGCCAAGGCCTTTCTTGTTGACTTTTACAGGGTCAGCGGCCAGTCGATGGAGCCTTTCATCAAGGACGGAACTGTCATCGCGGCCAACAAGCTGGCCTACGGCCTGCAAAATCCCTTTAAGGCGGAACTTTTGTTCAGCTGGAATAAGCCAAAAAGAGGCCAGGCGGTCCTTTACATGTACCAAAACTACTGGGTCGTAAAGCGCTGCGCGGCGACGGCGGGCGACAAGCTTGAATGCGTGGAGCAAAACGGCAATTGCTTTCTGCTTGTCAACGGCCAGGAAATTCCCCTCAGCTCAATCCAATACCACAAACTGTGGACCACAAAAGCCGTTCCCCCTGGCTGCATTCTGGCGATTGGAGACAACGCCCTTCTTTCCCACGATTCCCGCGACTACGGCTTTGTTCCAGAAAAAAACATCGTGGCCCGCGTCAAGTGAAAAAAAACGCCGGCGCGCAAAACGCGGCAAACTATAGAACTTTTTGCGTAAATCGTGTATAATTTTTGTTTGGTGGGAATATTCTAATGAGCGGCTTTTTTCCAAAATGGCGCATTATAGTCTTTTCTATTTTTTCTTTTTTGCTGACGGGAACAATTTTGCTTCGATACGCAAGCCTGTCCGCCAAAGAGCCGGAAAGAATCGCGCAAAAGCCTCCTGCGGTGGAACGCGGCTCCATCGTGGACAGAAACGGAAAGCCGCTTGCCGTTGACACGAGTTTCTTTCACATGGGAATCAATCCCCACAAAATCAAAAACCCGGAAGAGTTCGCGCATGACGTCGCTCCGATTTTGGAAATGGAAGAAAGCGAAATCACCGGCATCATCAGGAAAACTTTGGAAAAGAAAAATTCCCGCTTTGCCTACATAAAGAAAAAGATGCCCCTCACCACTTACGAGGCGGTCAAGAAAATCACCGACCAAAAAAAATACAGGGCCGCCGTAAGCTACGACAAAATTCCCGGCCGCATTTATCCCGAAAACACTTTGGCCTCGCAGCTTATCGGCTACATGGGCGACGACGGAAAGGGCCTTGCAGGAATCGAGTACTCAATGCAGCCGATCTTGCAGCCGCAGGCAAAAGCGGGCGAAACAAAGCCAGAGCAAGGAAAGAACGTTTACCTTACGATTGACGCCAACTTGCAGTACAAGCTTGAAAAAATCGCCCGCGAGGCTTTGGAAAACACGCAGGGCGCGAACTTAATGCTCTTGGCCGCCTACGCCAAGACCGGCGAAATTTTGGCCTACCTTAGCCTGCCCGAAGCCAACCTTAACGATTACGGAAGCGCCACGATAGAGGAAACGATTGACAGGCCCGCGATGACTTTTTACGAGCCAGGCTCTGTATTCAAAGTGTTCAGCATAGCGGCGGCATACGACGCGGGCCTTTTTAGGCAGGACGAATCATTCTACTGCGACCGCGTTTTTGAAAAAGTCATGTCAAACGGAGAGCGCGTCCACATCAACTGTTTGTCAAAGCACGGATACTTGACAGCGCGCGGCGCCTTGGAGCAGTCCTGCAACGACGTCACCGCGCAAATCACCGACAGAATGGACACGGACGCCTTCCTTGCAAAGCTGCGCCAGTTTGGCTTTGGACAAAAAACCGGCGTCCAGCTTCCAGGCGAAAGCTCTGGAATGCTTCCCGGAAAGAACAGCCGCTTTTGGTCGGCCCGCTCCAAGATGACTATTTCCATCGGACAGGAAGTCGCGGTGACGGCCCTTCAAGTGATTCAGGCGGCGACGGTTTTGGCCAACGGCGGACATCCGATGAAGCTTTCGGTAATCTCTAAAATAACCGACAACGAAGGAAACACTGTATTCCAGCACCAGCCTGAAAAAAGGCAGCAAGTGATTTCGGAAGAAACCGCCGCCTACATTTTAAGCTGCATGCAAACCGGCGCCGAAAAAGGCATCGGCTGGCGGGCCGCGCTTGGCGACATAACGATTGGCGTAAAGACAGGAACCGCGCAAATGGCCGACCACGAACACGGCGGCTATAGCGACACGGATTTCTTGTCGGACGTACTGGCGGTGTTCCCGGTTGAGGATCCCGAAATCATTTTGTACATCGTAATCCAAAAGTCGCGCGGCATAAACTTTGCAAGCCGCATCGTCGCTCCTGTAATCAAAGACTCCGCCGACGCAATCATCGACCACTTGGGAATGAGCCGCGGCGACGCCGCTTCTTTGGCCCACTCAGGCCGCATTTCGATTTCTTCAAAAGAAGGAGTCAAGATGGGAAGCGTCGTTCCTGATTTTACGGGAATGTCAAAAAAGGATTTGCTTCCACTTCTTAACCGCAAGGACATAAAGATTAACATTTACGGAATCGGCTGGGTGACAAAGCAAACTCCGCCGCCAGGAACGCCAGTCACGGAGAACATGGAAATTGACATCTACATGGAATGAAAATTTTTCATTGTTCGCCGAGCGCTTCGCAGCCTTGGCGCGAATGCTAAAGCCGCAGATTCCGGGCGAACTTTTGCAAGACCAAAATGCGGCCGGCCAAGATTCTTCACAAGGCCAAGAAGCGCTGCAAGACCAAGACGCGCGGCTGGCGCATCTAAACAAAACTTTTCCATTCTACAATTTTTCTTTTTCCAAAAGCGGCGCCTTGACCGCAAGCCAAAACGGCCTGCCGCTCCATTCCGCCTACAATCCGCTTGCCGAAGCGGAGCGAACCGCGGCCACGATAAAAGACTCTGACAAAGAAATCCTTGTTTTTGCCGGAATCGGCTTGGGCTACCTTCCAATCGCCGCCGCGCGAATTCCCGGGGCGGAGCGAAAAACTTTCGCAATCCTGGAACCGTCGGCGCCGCGTTTTTTTGCGGCCCTGGCCTCTTTGGACTTTAAGGATCTTTTTAAGATTCCAAAACTTTTTTTTGCAATCGGCGCCGACGTCGAGCAAGCGGCGGCTTTAGTCCAATGCGCGGGCGGCTTTGAAAAGGCGCAAGTCTTTTGGCAAAAATCGCAAACAGTTCACGCGCAAGAATGGTTTGACGCCTTCTTTAAGCGCTGCCAGCAGCACAAGGAAAAGGCGCAAGTAAACGCAAACACTTTGGAAAAGTTCGGCCGTTTGTGGCTAAAGAACGGCGCGCGAAATTTGCCGTTAATGCAAAAACTTCCTGGCGTGTCCTCTTTTTTTGGCGAGGCGTGTTTTGACAAAGACAAAGCCTTGCCTTGCGTCTTGCTTGCGGCTGGCCCTACGCTGCAAGATGTTCTTCCGCATTTAAGGGAAATCCAAGAGCGCGCCGTGACAGTCGCGGTGGACACAGCCTTGCGCGCCTGCCTAAAGGCCGGCGTCCAGCCTGACTTTATTTTTTTGACAGACCCGCAATATTGGGCTTGGCGGCACTTGGCCGGCCTTTCTTCGCCCCAATCGGTTTTAGTCGCGGAAAGCGCCGCCTACCCCAGCGCCTTTAGGTTTGGCTGCAAAAAAATCGTCTTGATGTCCTCGCTTTTTCCGCTGGGAGAATATTTTGAGCGGCGGCTTGGAGCAAAAGGCAAATTGGCGTCCGGCGGGTCGGTGGCCACAAGCGCTTGGGACTTTGCGCGCGCGATCGGCGCGAAAGAGATTTACGCGGCCGGACTTGACTTGGGTTATCCAAACAAGCAGACTCACATCAAGGGAAGCGCCTTTGAGGAAGCCGCCCACAATTTTTCGTCCCGCCTTAATCCCGCCGAGCTTCAAAGCGCGCGCCTGCTTTTTTCCGCCAAAAACCAAAAGGGCTTGGACTACGAAGGAGAGCCTATCATAACCGACGAGCGGATGAAGCTTTTTGCCTGGTGGTTTGAAAACGCGATTTCTTCCTCGCCGGACACAAAAACTTATTCATTTTCAAAAAAAGGCCTTGCGATAAAGGGCGTGGATTTTTTTCCGCTCCAAGAATTCCTAAAAAAACCGGCGCTTGCAAACGAAAAAGCCGCCTTTTTTGAGCGCGCCGAACGTTCCGCGGAAAAAAGCCTTTACGACAAGGAAAAGTTTGACGCGACGCTTTCCGAACTAAAAAACGGCCTAAAAAAAATAGACGCTCTTTCCAAAAGGGGAATCGCGCTCGCCAACGACATACTTTGCGGCGACAGGCGCGCGGCCGCCCGCATCGGCGAATTGGACCAAATCGACAAGGAAATACTTCAAAGCGAGGCCAAAAACGTCGCCGCCCTTGTATTCCCCAGCCAAAGGCGGCTTGACGGCCTTTTTCTTGCCCTAAATTTCCCAAAAAACCCGCTTGAGGCCAACGCGGCAAAAAGCAAAATCATATACTCAGAATTGTCAAAATCAATTGAAGATTTTTTGAAAATCTGCTAAACTTTTACAATCGGTCTCCGACAATATAAATGTAACGAGTTCATCAATACAGACGTAACGACATCCAGACGCCTGTATGAACTGATAATGCATCAAAGTTGGAGGCTGTGTGAGGTTTCCAACTTTTTTTTTATAGAGGGCCAAAAACGGATGAATGCCTTTGAAGTTAACGCGCTAAAACCCGCGTTGATTTTTACAGATCACTTGATTCTCGACAAACAGTTTCTCGTTTTGGGAAAAGGCTATCCCGTAACTCAAGAACTCATCAAGGAACTCATAACATGGGGCTTTGTTTCCGTCTCCAGCGAAGGAACGATTGACGACGGCACGCAGGACAAGGACATAATCAACCGCGATTCCTCTGACATAATTTTTGAAACCCAGCAAGAAGAAGCCGCCGCCGCTGAAGAGCGCGCCAAAGAGCGGGAAGAAAAAGACTCTGCCTTAAACAACAGCCTAAAGGACGCCACAAAGCTTATCCAAACGCTCAACACAGAATCGTCGCGCTTGGAAATGACGCACAAGGTTTACAAAGATTACTCAGACTACATAGAAAGCCTTTACACGCATTACTCGACCCACAAGGAAATCGACAAGGAACAGTTGTCAAAAGTCGTTCAAGAATTGATTTTCTTTGTCCGCGAAAACCGCCGCTTTGTTTTGCGCGTAAACCCTCGCGCCGAGCAGACTGACAAAAAGTTCCTAGTCAACCATGCGATGCGCTCAACCGTTATCGCGTTGACTATCGGCATAAGGCTAAAGATGCAGTTCACGCAATTGATAGAGCTTGGCCAAGCCTGCATTTTGCACGAAATCGGAATGCTTCGCCTGCCTCCGCAGCTTTACATAACCGACAAAAAACTGCAGCCGCAAGAAAAGGCCAAGCTTGCCAGCCACCCGCTTTTGGGATACGAATTGGTAAAGGAAGTGGGCTTTTCGCTTCCAATCCAGCGCGCCGTATTGGAACACCACGAAAAGGAAAACGGCTCGGGCTATCCGCGCCATATCGCCACTGACGATATTTCAACCTACGCGAAAATCATCGCCGTCGCTTGCGCCTTTGAAGCGATTACCGCCCCTCGCCATTACAGGAACGCCCGCCCAAAATACGAAGCGATGTTGGAAATCTTGCGCAACTTGAACAACCAGTACGACGAAAACGTAATCAAGGCGCTCTTATATTCATTCTCAATCTTCCCGATTGGCGTTTACGTTTACCTGGCCAACGGAAAAATCGCGCGAATAACCGACACAAAGCCCGACGACCCCCGCCACCCAATAGCGCAAGTCACGGATGTTCTAAAGTCTTTGGGAATGGAAGAAGACTAGTTAAAAAAAGCGCGGACTTTTTCAACTTCCGCCTTGAACTGTTCGTCGATTACCGGCGGATGGTCGTTAAAGTAAAGAATCTGTTCCAGCTCTTCAAGGTTTCGGACGCCCCAAAGGGGAACGACGTTTTCAAACTGGTAAAGGTAGCCCAAAGCGAGCGGCGTGTTTTGCACCAAGCCGCCGTAAAGGGGTTTCATCGCGACAAAGCCGATGTCTTTTTGGGCCGCCTCTTTTGCAAGCCGCTCGCCTTCTCCGTCAACCAAGATGTTAAAGGGCGCTTGAACCGTTTCAAAAAGCCCAAAGTCCAAGGCCTTTTGGGCGATGTCCAGGCTTTCTGTCGCAAGGCCAAAGTGACGGATTTTCTTGCGTTCCTGCATGCGCTTCATTTGCGCGCAAATCTCGTCAAAGTCGGCCAAGCCCTTTTCGTCAACCTCGTATTGGAACAAGTCCACATAGTCGGTCTGCAATGCGTCCAGGCTGGCTTCCAAATCGCCGGCAAGATCGCGCGCGTCAAGGACGCAAGCCTTTGTGCTAAGTATTACGTTTTGGCGGATTCCGTGCAAGCAGGCGCCAAGGCGCTTTTCGCTTTCGGGAACCGTGTGCGAAATGTCAAAAAAATTCACGCCGGCGTCGTAGGCCTTGTGAATGAGAATCGCCGCGTCTTCCTCGCTTTCGATGTCCTTTAAGGACATCGCGCCAAAGCCGACGCGGCTTGCCAATAGATTTGATTTTCCCAACCCTACGTAATCCATCTTAGCGTCCGGCCAAAATTAGCGCTGAACCGGCTTGTAGTTGCGGATCGCGTTTTGGATGTATGAAGTCAACTCGCTTACCTTTACGCGAGCCTGCTCCATGCTGTCACGGTCGCGGACTGTGACTGTGTCAAAGTTGGGCGAATCCTTTGTGATTGTGTCGTAGTCGATTGTGACGCAGAAAGGAGTTCCAACCTCGTCTTGGCGGCGGTAGCGCTTTCCGACAGTTCCAGAAACGTCAAAGTCAGTGGCAAACTCTTCCTTAAGCGTGTGCTGGATTTCCTTGGCGCGCTCGGCCAATCCGTCCTTTTTCATCAACGGAAGAACCGCGACTGTTATCGGAGCCAGCTTTGGATGCAAGTGAAGGACAGTGCGGTAGTCTTCGGCGCCGTCCTTTCCAACGTTCTGCTCCTCGTAGGCTTCGCACATAAAGGCCAAGAAGTTTCTGTTCAAGCCGGCCGAAGTCTCGATGACATAGGGCGTGTAGTTTTTGTTTCCGTCTTCCTGGTCGATGTATGACATGTCCTTTCCGCTTGTCTTTGTGTGCTGAGAAAGGTCAAAGTCTGTGCGGTTGTGGATGCCTTCGATTTCCTCAAAGCCGATCGGGAAGTTGTACTGAATGTCGTAGGCGTCCTTGGCGTAGTGGGCAAGCTTGTCGTGGTGGTGCCACTGCAAGTTCTTTTCGGCGATGCCGTACTTAAGGTAGAAGGCCCAGCGGTACTTGCGCCAGTCCTCAAAGATTCCGTCGTCTGTTCCGGGCTTGCAGAAGTACTCCATTTCCATCTGCTCGAATTCGCAAGTGCGGAAAATAAAGTTCTTAAAGATGATTTCGTTGCGGAAGGATTTTCCAACCTGGGCCACGCCAAAGGGAAGCTTCATTCTTGAAGACTGAACGATGTTCTTGAAGTCTGTGAAAATTCCCTGGCAAGTCTCGGGGCGAAGGTAAATCAAGTGCGAGTCGTCGGCTACGGGGCCCTGGTATGTCTTGAACATTAGGTTGAACTCGCGCACGTCGGTGTACTTGCGGTTTTTGCTTCCGCATGTCGGGCAGTTGATTTTAGCGTCGATGAAGGCCTTCATCTCTTCGTGGCTCATCGTGTCAACGGGCTTATCCGTCTTTTCGTTGTGGGAATGGCAGTAGTCTTCGATCAACTGGTCGGCGCGGAATCTGGCGTTGCATTCAGTGCAGTCAATCATCGGGTCTGAAAAGTGCGCGACGTGGCCTGAGGCAACCCAAGTCTTGTGGTGCTGGAAAATCGCGCTGTCAAGGCCCACAACGTCGTCGCGCAGCTGCGTCATGTAATGCCACCATTCGTTTTGAATATTGCGCTTAAAGTTAACTCCGAGCGGGCCGTAATCCCACGCGCCGGCCTGTCCGCCGTAAATTTCCGAAGCCTGATATACAAATCCCCTGCGCTTGCACAAAGAAATGATTTTGGCCAAAGTGCATTCGTGTCCTGTTTGAGCTGCCATATAAGTTACTCCATTATTGTTATGATAATTCGAATATTATATCAACATTGGGGCAATATTTCAATACGGCTGCATGAGTTGAAAAAACTAAAACGCGCAGCGGGGTTCCGACCGACGCAACCGCAACCGGGAGGCGCTTTTTTTTTACTTCTGCCGCTATATTGAACATATCGCGGGAATTTGCTATAATAAATGTCTATGGCTATATTGGAATTGCAAAATGTCAGCAAAGTCTATCAAATGGGAAAAATAACGGTCAACGCCGTCCAAGACGCGACTTTTTCCATCAACGCTGGCGAATTTGCGTCCGTATCAGGCCCTTCCGGAAGCGGAAAGTCAACCCTTCTTAACTTGATGGGCCTTATCGACTTGCCCACAAGCGGAAAAATCATCGTCGACGGAACCGACGTCTACGCAGGCCGAAATCTGGCCGGCCTTAAATCAATTCCATCCAGCCTGGACCGCCACATGACGGAATTGCGCCGCCTTAACCTTGGCTTTATTTTCCAAAACTTCAACTTGATTCAAGTCCTTAACGTGCGCGAAAACGTCGAGCTGCCCTTAAAATTGGGCCACCTTCCGCAGAGCCGCGCGATGGGAGCCAAAGAGGCCGCCGAATGGGTTGACTATTTGATTGAAACTGTCGGCCTTACAGACTGGAAAAACCACAAGCCCACGGAACTTTCCGGCGGCCAGCGCCAGCGCGTGGCGATTGCCCGCGCGCTAAGCGCAAAGGCGCCTGTAATCATGGCCGACGAGCCGACAGCCAACCTTGACTCAAAGAACGGCGACCAAATCCTGCAATTGATGAAAAAGCTCAATAAAGAATTGAACACAACTTTTGTCTTCTCCACCCACGACCAAAAAATCGTAAGCATGAGCGACCACGTAATCCACATAAAGGACGGCGTGGTGACCGGCCAGGACTACGAAAAAAGATAAGCGCTCGCTTTTAGTATTTTAGTTTTAGCGCCAACTCAAAGACAAGGCCGTACTTGTTTTGGCTTCCGTAATAAATCGGCGCGGTAGTCTTAAAGTCAAGGTGCGGCAAAACCTCTTCCACAGTTATGACAGGAAAAAGAGTTCCGTAATCGTTTCCAGTGTCGTGGAACCATTTAAATCCAAAAGTCCATTTTTTGGTAAAGATAAAGCGGGACCAGCCAAGCTCGGCCGCGAACAAGTGTTGCAGTCCTTTGAACTGGCCAACCGCGGTTCCGTTTGCGATTTGCTCCTTTCCCCAAATTCCCTGGTACTCAAAAGAAAGGCCAAGCATGATTGGGTTTTCAAAATACTTGTAGACGCCCATCGTCCACTTCGCGCGCGTAAGGTCGCCGCCGCGCGGCGAAAAGTGCGCAAAGCCCTGAACGAACATGTTTGAATTTTGGCCAAGCAATGTGGAGATGACTTCCATTCCAACGCAAGGGTCGTAACCATGCTCGGCGGCCTTGGCCCAGCGCTTTCCCAAAACGCTCACGGAGAATTTTCCGATGTTCACTTCAAACTTTCCCGCGACCGAAACATAGTCGGGCATTTCGTCTTCCATCTCATTGGACTCATATTGCGCGACGCCCTTTATCGAACAATAAGACAAAATCGGAACAGTGGCGATCAAGGAAAATTTTGAGTCGGTTGTTTTTCTTTTGGGCTTGTTGGCCGCGTCCTCTGAAGTTATGACTGAACATTTGTCGTCAATGATGTTCGTGTTCAACATTCTTGAAAGGCTCCAGGAAATGTCGCGCTTTCCCGCGCTGATGTCAGCCTTTCCAAACAAGGTGTAGTCAAAGTAAAGCTCGTATACGCCAAAGTCCATTTTTGGGAATTGGGTCAAGAAGGAACCGTAGACATAAAAGTCAGACCTTGGGCGGCCTATGAACCTTAGGATGTTGCTGAAAGTCGCCAAGGGCTTTGTCTTTTCCCAGGGCGAAAACCAAACATAGCCGCCCAGCTCGGCGTTCAAGTCGCCGCTAAATTCAACAGGCTTGTTTTTCGCGTCTACCTTTACAATTTCTGTTGTCGGAGTGTTCACGGCGCCTTCGGTGTCGCCTTCCGCGTCGTCAGCAAAAAGCTCGTCGATAGAATCGTCCGTTTCGTCTTCGGACAAGATGTCGGCGTCGCCGCTTTCGGCAAGACGCTCGCGCTCCTTTTCGTCCTCAAGCTCCGCCTCTTCGTTCAAACGCTCCGCCTCTTTTACATCCTCTTCGGCCACCCTCTCCATGATGATTCCGTTGTTGGTGACATAGGTTTGGGCGAAGAAATTTCCGCTCCCAAAAACAAGGAAAAGAGAGAAAAAAAAGGCGAGCGCAAAGACCCGCCTTATGTTTGAACGTTCAAAACTTTTATTCATTTAAAGGCTCATGTTTTCAAGATATTGCTTAGAGTATACAACATCTCCCAACTTTTGAAAAGACACATTGGACACAGTTATCTGCGTGCTTTCGTATTTAATCTTGCCGTTGATTTTTTGGCCCCGCAAGCGGTCCTGGATCACCATTTTTGAGGGAACCGAGCGGCCGTCAATCTTTTGGTAGCTGGGAATCGCGCTTACGCGCAAAAGCTGGCCCGAAAGGCTGTAGTCCTCGCGCTTTCTTGTAAGAAAGTCGTCCTTTGTGGCCCAAATCTTGATTTTGGGATAGTCAACGTCGTTGGCCGATTTTTTGTTTACCGTCAATGTAAGGCAAACGCAGTCAAGCTTTCCCAGCGCGACGTATTCCGCGCTTTCGATTTCGTAATGGTCGGAATAATGCTGCGGGCGCAAGTCGCTGTTGTTGACGTTCGTGTCCTGAAACTTGTCCTTGGGCGCGGTGAAAGTGAACTGCTTGTTTGACGGGTCGTAAAACCAAATCGTCTTGTCAAACTGAACATAGCCCTTGCCCCTGTCAGACTCTGGCCCCGTAATGCGTATAGTGCACATGGCTTTTGAGTCGCGCCTGTACATTATCGCGCTGGTTATGCTGTTTCCTTGGCCAGGCTTTTCCTGCACAAGGACATACTCGCCGGTAAAATCCGTTCCATAATAGCCTGTGCCCTGGTCAATTTTCTTTAAAATCTCCTTGGCTTGGTCCAAGGGAACGCTCTGCGCGAAAAAGGGGCTGGCAAAAGCCGCCAAAACTGTCAAAACAAAAAGAATCTTCTTCATATTCACTCCTATCACGCCGCCGTCAGGTTACGGTAGCCAACGCTCCAACAGGGCTCACGTGAACTAACTTACGCAAAGTAAACAACACGGCTCCCAATGTGGTTACGAAAATTATGCCCAGCAAAAAGAAGGCTTCGCCGGGGTGCAAGACAGGCGCCAAATATCCGCCGGTCAAAAACAGGTCAAAGCCCGAAACAAACGAAAGGTTGTAGTTTGACGCAATCCGCGCGGCGGCAAGCGAGGCGGCGAAGCCAGTAACGGACCCCGAAAGAAGCAAAAGCAAAATCTCGGTAAAGTAAAGCGCCATAAGCCCCTTTGGCTTCATTCCCAGGGCGCGGAAAGTTCCGCTTTCAACGGCGCGCTTTAGGACTATTACCCTAAAGGCGCTTGAAATGCCCACGGAAATGATTATCACAAGCATGATCACAATCATGGCGACAATCGCGCGCAAGGCCATCGAAAGCTTTTGCAAATCGGAGACGTTGGCCGAAAGCGGAACAAGCGCGAAAACCCTTTTTCCTTCCGGCGTGTCAAAATCCTGCCAGGCAGACTTGTCGTAGCTTAAGGGGAACATGTCAAAGCGCTTTTCCAATTCGGACTGGACGCGCGAAAGCTCTCCCTTGCTTGGAGTTCCGCTTGGATAGTATACGCAAATCTTGTCTATCGGATCGCTTTCGGCCAGTTCGCCGACATAGCCCAAGCCAGCCTTAAGCGCTTGGAAGTCGATGTATGACGTGTACATTCCAAAGACGCTGGAATCCTGAAAGATTCCCGTGACCACAAGGTTCACTGTGTTTTGGTTGCCGTAAACGCTTTCCATCAAAAGAAGGACGTCGTCGCCGATATGGACGCCAAGCTTGTCCGCGGCGGGCTTTGAAAGCAAAAGGCCGTCATGGCTTGGCCGCTCCTCGATTCCGCCTTCGACAAAATTGAATTTCTTGAACAGCTCTTTTTCGTCGGAAAAGACAACGCCTTGAATGGAGCGCTGCTTTACGCTGACTCCTTCAAAGAAAAGGCTCTTGTCGCCTGAATCTTTTTTATAGCGGTAAGACACCTGCGTGTCCGCCGGAAGGATTTCCTTTAGCGCGGCGATCATGTCGTTGTAGGAATCCAAATAATCCATGGATCCGTTCGCGTCGTCGCCTAAAATCATAAAGTCGCCGCCGTAATACTGGCGCATTTTTTCGGTCATCGAGTCTATCATGCCGTCGGTTATCATTAGAACGAAAAGCATTACGCAAACGCCAACCGCGCATACGGAAAACAAGGAACGGTATTGTCTGGCCCGGCTTACAAGGGATTTTACGGCAAAGTTAAGGTAAAGGCTTTTCATTATCGGACGGCCTCCATGGCGGCGACAGGGCTTGTGTTCAAGGCGATTCTAACAGGATAAATCCAAGCGACAAGCGCCAAAATCAACGACAAGGCCATTCCGCTAAGAAGGTTTGGCAAGCGGACGACGGCGCGCAAAGTGTCGCCGCCGAAAAGCTGGATTAAATATGTGTTGCTAAAATGAATGGAACCGTTTGACAAAAAGAAGTTTCCGACAACGCCCAAAAGGCAGCCCAGAATACCCGCGGTTATTGTAAGCGTCAAAGTTTCGGCCAAGTATTCAAGCGCGATAAAACGGCGGCTGGCGCCAATCGCCCTAAGCGCTCCAGTTTCTTTGGAACGGTCGAGCGCCGCGATTACCAGCGTGTTGTTGACGATGATAAAGCCGGTTCCGATTATGACTATGAGGCCTATGTTGAAAATCAAGCGCATCCAATAAATGTACTGGGCCGACATGCCCGCGGCGGCGCGCCAGTCAACCGCCTGGACAGGCCACTCGCGTTTGGCGAAATCGCGGTTCATTTTGCGGATTGCGGCTCGGACTGGAAAACCGGGCTTGGCGGAGCAGACGATGTAATTCCAAATTGTCTCTTCGCCAACTTGCTCGGGCTTTTCTTCCGTTTGCGCCGCCGCTTCTTGGGCTTGCGATCCGTCTTCTTCAACGAGGGAGCCGTCAACGTCAAAGTCCTCGGACTCACCGAACAAATCGTCGATTCCGCCTTCGTCAAGGTTGTCAAGCAGCCCCGAGTTGTCCTGGGTAAAAAGGCTTGCGTCGATTTCGGTGGAATTCAAGCCGATCAAGGGCCTAAGAACGGCTGGATTAATCAAAACTATTTTGTCCTGCAAGTCGTTGTGAACTGCGTACTCGTAGACAGCGCTTAATGTCGCGGCCCTCAAAGTGTAGGAGGAACCTGTGAAGCCCGCTAATTGGACTTGGTCTCCAACTTGCAGCGAAACTCCATATTCCCCGTTGATTTTTTGAAGCATCTCCTTTGAAAGCATCAAGCCCATTTCATCTGCGGCATAGGGACTGCCTTGGAGGATTTTTATTCCAGGCATCAAGCGCGCGTAGCTTTCGCCGTCAACGCCAAAGAAATAGGCGGCAAGGTTAGAGTCGTCAAAGCGCAGAACCGCCTGTCCTGTAATTTGCGGAAGGGCTTGCTTTACAAATTCAGACTCGCAAACGTAGGAAAAAATGTCGCTGTAAGGGATAAGCTGCGGAAGCTCGCTTAGGTTTCCGGTGACAGGAGTTTCGTCTCCAAAAAGGCTCATCGGAAACTGCGCTTTTGGGCGGATGACGATGTCGCCCGTAAAATTTTGGCTGAACGTTTTTTCTATTCCCGACTTGGTTCCGTCAAAAACCGCGTTGGCCATAACCAAAACGGCGATGGAAAAGGCGATGAAAAGTATTATCACCAGGGAACTTTTGCGCGAAACGATATTTTTGAACGCGAAATTCAGCGTGAACATAGGCACATATTATAGCAAAAAAAGCCGCTTTCTTCAATAGAATGGCGGCATTTTTATCGGAGGAACGTTGGAAGAACGCTTCAATAATAAACAAGCAAATACTCGCCGCGCCGATTTCACGCTATAGATGTAAACACCTCTATCCCATTCTCCGCGCAGACTTGGCTTAGAACCTTTAATTGCTTTGCGGATAGACTTTTGTAAACCTCTTTAAGTTTTGCCGTATGTTCTTTTGATTGCTGAATGTGGTAAAGCAATTCTTTAACAGCCGCGATGTCCTTTGCTTTCTTCTCGGGAGGATTTCGCATGGGATTGGTGAGAATTTTCTGAACTACATAAACGGCCGGTTCCGGGACAATAAGCTTAAAAAGCTTTCCGTCCGGTGACTTAGCCTCAACTTCCCGCGGAAAATTTGCAAGAATGTTTATGACACGCAAGCCTTCCGAAACAATTCCCAAGGGCTTAATTTCCATTCGCTTGTCAGAGCCAGAACCTAAAACTCGCGTCAAAAACTCAAGCTCAAGCAAATCCTCTTTATAAAATCTTGAAATGCCATCCAATTCATCATACACATAGCCAATTTCCTTCAACTTTTCTACGACTGGTATTTTCTCTTTTGGAAGATTTATGTTCTTATAGAAAAAGTCAACATCGCGCGTGCGCAAGTTCGCCGTAAAATCCGTCGAAAACAAAGCGGAATAAAAATACTCCGCCCAGCTTCCTATAATCATCACATATCGCAAGAGACCAATTTCGGCAAAGGCATTTATTGTTTGCCAAAATGCGTTTTCCTGTTCTTTTGTCATCTAATTTCCTTTTCCAATTGCTTTTTATCGGACTTTAATTTTCTTATGAGCCGGAGCAATTCCTTTCTTCGCTGAGTTTTTTTCAAAAGGTCTGATTTGTCAAATGAATTGACGTTTCCAAGGAACTTTGAAACAGTTTTTTTGCCGTCGCGGTAACTCAAATAAAAGTATTCTTGGTTCGCAATTTTTCTAGCGTAAATTGCCCCCTTTGGAAGTTCTTCCACTTCCTTTTCATACCGAGAAATCAGCCGCTCTGTTCTTTCCAGCTCGTCCTTAAAGACGGCCATTATCAAATCTGACTTCATAAGCTTTTACACTACAAATTACATTATTTTACACATTTTGTAGTGTAATACAATTTTACACTAAAATTCAAAAATGTCAATAATACACCAGCAAATACTCGCCGCGGGGGGTAAAGCCCAGAGACTTGTAGAGAGCGAGGGCGGCGGCGTTTTCTTGCTTGGCGTAAAGGCAAAAGCTGTCAAAAGCCAAAGACGGACGGGAATCGCCAGGCTTGCCGGAATCGCTTGCAATGCCAAAAGAGCCCGTCTTGCCGGAATCGATGGAGCCGCCGCCCGCATTAAGGCCTTGCGAACGATTTTGGCCGCCCGCAGTTTGGCGCTGGCCGTCAAGCCCGCTTTCAAAGAGCGCAATTATTTGCCTGACCAAAAAAGACGCGCGGCCTTTTTTGCGCTCGCAGGGAATTGTGTAAACGCCGCCGAGCATACAATGGCGCAGGCCGCAGGCGGAGACGCGGGCTTTTGCGATTGGACGATCGCCGTCATAAAGCGCGAATGTAAGGCCTTGGCCTAATTCATGCTTAAAGGCCGCCGCAAGGGCCGCGTCGCTTATGTCAAAGGAGGCGGGAACGACTTCCTCGCGCTGGTAGCCCAGCTCAAGCGGGAGCAGGCTTTCGTAGTCCGCGGCCGTCGCTTGGACAACGCGCAAGCCACCCGCGTCTTGGGCGTGGAAAGCTTTTTCGCTTTGCGACGCCTCTTGGTTTTCCTCGCCGCTATCTTGGAAGAGCGCTTCAATACCGCTGTTCGCGCGAGCTTGGCCGCTAACCATCAAAAAATACTTGTTGGTCACGCTGGGACGCATAGGCGTTTTTTTGTTCTTTAGGATGTTGCGCAAAAATATGGCGCCGGCCGCTTCTCCGTTAATGCAAAAGGGCTCGTTGGATTCAAAAAATTCCATCAGGGGCCGCTGCGCCTCGCTGCAAACTTTTTTGTCAAAGGTGCTTTTGTATTTGGCAAAGGGCAGGCAAAAGAATAGCGAGCGCTTTTTTCGCAAGGCAAAAAGGCCGGCGAGTTTTTGGGCTTGCAATCCGTTTCCCGCTTGCGCTTGTTCCGAATAATAAACCGCCCAGCAATCCGCCCCGCCCCGCAAAATTTCCGAGGCAAGGTTCACGCATTCAGATTCGTAAGGCTGTATAAAAGAAAGGGCCTCTTCCCCCTGTTCCGGAAGAAGAGGCTTTACAATGACTGGCATTGATTAGTCGGGCATCTTTTTGTAGTTGTCAAATTCGGCGAGCATTTGGGCGTCCTTGTTCTTGTCCAAAAGGCTCACTACGACGGCGACAATCAAGTTAAAGACAAAGGCCGGAAGAATTTCGTAGATGTCAAAAATTCCGCCACTAAGATTGTGCCACGCGACAACGGTGACGCCGCCGACAACAAGGCCAGCGATGGCGCCCTTGTTGGTGATTCCGCGCCAGTAAAGGGCGAGCAAGATGAGGGGGCCAAAGCTTCCGCCAAAGCCCGCCCAAGCGTAGCTTACCAAGCCAAAGATTGTGCTTGTCTGGTCAAGCGAAAGGACAAAGGCGACGGCCGCGATCAAGAAAACCGTGACGCGGCTGATTTTAAGGACAGTCTTTTCGTCGGCGTTGGGATTGATTAGGCCCTTGAAAATGTCCTGGCTTACCGCGCTAGAGGCGACCAAAAGCTGGCTGTCGGCGGTGCTCATAGAGGCGGCCAAAATCGCGCACAAGAAAAGACCCGCGATAAAGGCAGGATACATTTTCATCATTGTCACGCTGAAAACGGTTTCCGCCGCTCCGCCCGACAAAACGTTGGGGAGCAAGTAAGCGGTTCCCAACGTTCCGATGATGAACGTTCCGATGTAAGAAACAATCATCCAAGTGATGCCGACGCGGCGCGCTGTCGTCACTTCCTTGTTGGAGCGGATTCCCATAAAGCGGACGATTACGTGAGGCATTCCAAAATAGCCCAAGCCCCAAGCCATCGCGCTTATGATAGAAGTTACGCTGAAATTTTTGTTGGCCGTGAACTTGTTGAGCAATTCCTCGCCAAGA
Source organism: uncultured Spirochaetaceae bacterium (assembly GCA_902799665.1). Classification (GTDB taxonomy): domain Bacteria; phylum Spirochaetota; class Spirochaetia; order Treponematales; family Treponemataceae; genus Treponema_D. Next base: position 42,534 of record CADCBK010000011.1, read on the forward strand.
TTTCCGCTCAAAGCCTTGCCGATAAAATCCTGCGCCTGGCCGACAGCGTGTCCGGGTCCGCCCAAAGCGAACACGATGATGACGGAAGAAACGACAAAGGCGACAAAAATCAAAGTTCCCTGAATGAAGTCCGTCGTGCAAACGGCAAGGTAGCCGCCCATGATTGTGTACGACAAAATCACGACAAGACCGATCACAAGGCCAACGTTGTAAGGAAGGCCAAAGACGGAGTTGAACAATTTGGCGCAAGCGACAAAGCCGCTGGCAACGTAAATCGTGAAGAACAAAACGATGAAGACAACCGACACGATTGAAAGAACGCGGCTCTTGTCCTTAAAGCGGTTTGTCAAAAATTCCGGAATCGTGATTGAATCGCCAAACGCGATTGAGCACTTGCGCAAAGCCTTGGCGATGAAAAGCCAGCTGAGGTAAGTTCCCAAAATCAAGCCGAGCGCGGTCCAGAAAGTTTCCTTGAATCCGCCAAGGTAGCAAAGTCCGGGCAAGCCCATCAAAAGCCAAGCGCTGGAATCCGAAGCCTCCGCGCTAAGGGCGGTGAACCAGGGGCCTAGCTTTCTTCCGCCCAAGAAAAAGTCCGAGGCGTTGTTGTTCTTGCTGGCGCTAGAAAGTCCTACAAAGACCATCGCCGCAAGGTAAATGACAAACGCCAACAATTTTGCGATTGTAACTGAATCCATTTTTTAACCTCCTAACAATACGGCTTGAACGCGCGAGCTTGGCCGCGAGCGCGTTTGTTGCCGCTTATGCGGCGACTTGCAATCTTTGGCTTTCCATCGATTTCGTCGCCGCTAATATTTCTATTTTGAAGCCCAAAGGCCGTGCAAGTTGCAGTAGGCGTAGGCCCTTGCAAACTTGTCGCCTGACGCCAGCGCAAAGCTTGCCTTTGGCTCTTGGCCAGGCTTTAAATCCTTTATTTGAATTCCCTGCTCAGACTCGACGGCAACCCATTCAATGAAGTGCTTCTCTTCCATCGGGTGCGCCACAGAACCGACCGCTACGTCAACCGCGCTTCCGTTCACAGTCGCCACAGGAACATGCTTTTCAACGGCGGCGTCCGTAGTTCCGGCAATCAATTCCGCCATTTCCTCATCGCAGCAAAAAGTTCCGCACGCGGAAGCCTTTATCACCGCAATCACCTTTCCGCATTTTTTGCATTTAAAAAATTTCACGTTCTCCTCCAAAAAGCGCCAACGCTCAAGCGCTTTTTTTCATTTTATTGGAATTTCGCGGAAAGCGCAAGGCGCAATGGCAAGAAAGATTTTTAGGCGGGCTAAAGATTTGTTGAGGAATAGGCGAGGATTTGCGAATTGACATAAAGGTTGTTTTTTGGATATTTAGGGTATATAATTAAGTTGAATAACGACGCAAATCAAAGAGAGGGATGACCTATGAAACTGGACAAAGACGCAATAATTCATAACGCGCGAGAAAGCTTAAATTCGATAAAAGCCTTTGCAAAAAACGCGGCGCAAAAAATAAAAGCCGCGATAAACAGCGACAAGGAAAAAAATGACGACGAAGAAAAAGCTGAGACCCCACAAGACGAAACAATAGAAACGCAAGACCAAAATTCCACCAACGCAAGTTCCGACACAACAAGCGCGACAAAAGAAGCCGCCGCGCCAAGCCATCAAAAACCGAGTTCCATAGGCCTTACAATAGCGCTTTCGCTCTTGGACATAATCGCAAGCCTAGTTTTCATCGCGACGATTGTTATTGCAATAAAGCCCGGAATTCTTGCCGGAAAATTAAACGTTCCGTCAGCAAGCTATCATGTAGTTTTTGAAAAAATCGGAAAAACTTTAATGAAAATAGAAACAACAATGGTTAGCCGGCCATCAGCGGGACAAGCGTTTTTTGTCGGGCTTGGTCTTGTAATTTACGGACTGCTAAAAGTTTTTGTTCTACTCTCCGCCAAAAACGGAACGCGCAAAACTGTTTCTATTTTAACTCTTATAATGACTTACTTTGCCTGCTTTATGATATCCGACAAGTTTTTGCTATTCACGATTTTCATTCTTTTGCTTTATTTTACCTTTAGCTATTCTTGCGGATTTTCATCGCTTGTTGCCTTTACAAAATTTGGCGTTGTCATCGTGGCGGCAATCGCAATTTATGTTGCCGTTCACTTTGCGTTGGATCCTGTCCTTGCAAGGGAAGCTTCGGATGTAATGAATAAATTAAGCCTGCCAATCAAACGTTGGTGGTAACGATAATTCCCCCATGCCGCAACAAAATCTCGCGCAAAAAATATACGCCGCCGTCCGCTTGATTCCCAAGGGAAAGGTGGCGTCGTATTCGCAGGTGGCCGCTTTGCTTGGAAACTGTAATTTGCGCCGCTATGTGGGGAACGCGCTGCACAAAAATCCAAGCAACTCAATCACGCCCTGCCACCGCGTCGTGAATGCCAAGGGCTTTTGCTCCGGCAGTTTCGCTTTTGGCGGAAGCGGCGTACAGCGGCAAAAGTTGGAGGCCGAAGGTGTGGCGTTCGTTAAAGGCCATGTTGACATGGAACGGCATGCGATAAGCCAAGACGACTTTGACGCGATGAGCGAGCGGCTGCAAGAAATCACCGCCAAATCTTAGCGCGGCTTCGCTTTAGCTCGGAGCGAATCTTTTTTAGCTTTAGCTTGCGTTCCTTGCTGGCTTGGGTGGGCTTGGTCTTCTTTCGTTTTTTGGGAATTTTGAGGGCGGTGACGATGCGGTTTTCCACGCGGCTTAGCGCGATCTTTCGGTTGAGCTCTTGGTAGCGCTCGTCGTCAACGTCCAAGAAAATGCAGTCTTGGCCGTTTATGATTGCCGCGAGTTTTTGGCGCAGGCGAATCCGTTCCTCATCGCTGATTCCATTCAAGCTGGAAACAGGGAGCGACAAGTGGACTTTCGTGTTGACCTTGTTGACGTTTTGTCCGCCCTTTCCGCCGCTGCGCGCGAAAGTCAATTGAGAATTTTCGACTATCGATTGGTGAAGCTCGCTTGCGTTCATTCTTTTGTTAAATCCGAAAATTTTTCCTTGGCGATTGCCCATGCCTCGCGGTCAAACAAAACGATCGAGCAGTCAAGGCCCTCGCCAAATTCCTTTATAGTCTGAACGGCAACCTCAAGCGCCTGCTCTTTGGGATAGCCGTAAACGCCCGCGCTTATCAATGGAAAGGCGATTGACTGGCAGCCCTTTTGACGGGCAAGCTCAATCGAGTTTTTGTAGCAGCTTTGCAAAAGCGCGCGGGCTTCTTGCGGCGAATGTTCGTAGTAAACAGGGCCCACCGTGTGAACCACAAAGCGCGCCTTTAAATTGTGGCCGCCCGTGATTTTTGCCTGGCCCGTCTTGCAGCCGCCAAGCGCCATGCATTCCTTTAAAAGGCCGACGCCCGCCGCCGCGTGAATCGCTCCGTCAACGCCGCCGCCTCCCAAAAGGCTTTCGTTGGCCGCGTTGACAATCGCGTCTCCCTCAAACTTAGTGATGTCGCCAGAAATGATTTTCAATGCCGTTTCCATGCCTACATAATAGTTGATTCCAAGCGTTTCCGCAAGATTCTACTATATAATTATTTCCTAAACTCCTTTTTTTAAATTGCCGATAATGAAAAAGTGAAAAAGTCTTTGCGCCTTTTGACATTAATCTTCTTCTCTTTTGCCATGCCGGTGTTTGCAGTAAACTATTATTGGGCGGGCGGCGGAGCGGATAACAATTGGACAACAAAAGAGAACTGGCGCACAGGCAACGAAAGCGGAGCCGTAGCCACGGCCTACCCGACAACTGGCGACACTGCGTTTATCGCGGGCGACTACACCGTAACGATTAACCAAAACATAACGGTTGACGCGCTGAACATAAAAAAATCAGATGACGCGCAATTTGTTGTAACTGACTGGACGACAAAATTTACCGGAAGCAAAAAGCTCACCTTTGGCGACATGGATTTTAACAGAGCGTCTTCCACCGACGGCGTAATCGGAACGCTTGAAATCGACTGCGAGGCGGAGTGCACGGGAACTTTGTTCACACATTCTGGCACCAAGCTTTTGGTTGACGGCGGAAAAAAACTTGAGGCCGACACTCTGACCCACACTGCCACAAACTCAACTCCAAAAAGCTTAATCCAAGTTGACGGAACGCTCCAAGCCGGAACAATCGACTTGCAAGGCGGCTTGAATGTCGGCTGCAACTCCTTGGCTGTCGCATCCAGCGGAACAGTAACCGCGACAAATCTAACTTGGAGCACAAACGACAATTACACAAACACCGCCTACCCCGCCATCGACAACGCGGGAACAATCACTCTTAGCGGAAATTTAAACGCCACCGGACCAGCCTCAAACTCCGGCACAATAAAAACAACAGGCGGAACGTTGACATTTAAAAGTTCCGTCGAAAACACCGGAACGATCAGCGCGACGACAGGCGACGTGACATTTGCCGGAGCCGTCACTGGAGCGAGCGGAACGATTTCCACCACAAGCGGAAACATAACGACAAGCGCAGCGGACGCAAGCGCGCTGGGAAAAGTTCAAAGCTCAGGCGGAACGATATCAAACACAGGAAGCGGCACGGTCACTTTGGCGGAGCTTCAAATGGGAGCCGACACAAGCGTCACAAACTCAACAGGCGGAGCGCTTGCGATAACAAAACTTACAGGAAACCGCGCCGCCACATTGACAGGCGGAACAAACGCCATAACAGTGTCTTCATTTGACGGCTCTCCGACAATTGCAGTCGCCGCGGGCTCTTGCGCTTTGGGAACGGGAACAATCGCCGCGCTTACGGTTAACGCAAGCGCGAGCGCTACAATCGCCGGCGCGCTGACAGTCACAGGCGACATCTCCAACGCCGGAACGCTAGCAACCAACGCCGCGCTGACGTTCGCGTCCGATTTTACAAACACAGGAACTTTCACGCAGGCGGCGGGAACAACGGTCACGGCTACAGGAGCGAGCGCGTCCTTTACAGGAAACGGAGCCTCGCTTCCAAATTTTGTCTACGCGCCGGCCGCCACAAGCGGAACAGGCCTTGCAATTACAGACACAAACACCATTACAAATTTCTCTTGCGCGACTGCAAACGCAAAAATCGCAGTCAACGCAGCCAACAGTTTTGGAACATTCTCGGCGACAGGCGCGGGCGCGAGCATAACGCTTTCCGGCGCGGGCGCATTCGCAAACCTTTCCGTAACTAGCGGCGGCGGAAGCCTTACGGTGAACGCGGCGCAAACCATAACTGGAAACCTTACGCTTAAAGGAACGGGAACAGGCGCGAATGTTTTGGCCGTCACCGGAACTGGAAGCTTGAACATCGCATCCAACCAAAGCGCGGGCGAATATCTAAGCGTCGCCCATACAGGACCCGCAATCGGGGGCGGAAGTTACTTCTACACCGCCGGGAATTCTTCATTTGCCGCAGCGCCATTATACGGCCAGGACAAGGGTTGGATTTTCTTGGATAGCCCGGCAGAATTTGTTTGGACTGGCGCGACGAGCGCGGATTGGGCAGCAGCTTCAAACTGGAACTACAACATGGTTCCAGGCTTGGCGGGCTCGGCTGGCGTGCCTGCGACAGTCGGCTATCCGGTAAAAATTCCAAGCGCCGCAAATCAACCCGAACTTTCAGGAAGCGTTTCTTATTCTATAAGCGACCTGACAATAGACACCGCCGCCGCAAGCCTCACGCTGTCATCCACAGGCAACGTAGCGGCAAGCGGAACGCTCACTAACAAAGGAACGATTTACTATCCTTCAACAGGCCGCGTGACGAATGAAACGGGAACTTTCATCAACGACAACGCGCAGGGAACGGTTGAATTTACCAGCGCAAGCGGCGCTGCGGACTTGGCCAGCGTTCAATACTACAACTTGACCATAAACGGAAGCGGAACATACACAGCCGCCGGCGACCTTACAGTAAAACACGACCTCAAAGTCCTTGCAGGAAACACCGAGTTCAATGGCGCGACAAGCGCAATGACCGCAGCCTTTTCAGCAGGAACGACAATCTCTCTTGGAGACACCGCAGACGACTCCTTTACCGTCACAGGCGGAGCGCTCGATCTTCCAGACACATTGGGCGGCCTTTCGCTCGCGGGAACAATCACAGCAAGCGGCGGCATCACGCTTGGCCACAACGCGGTTCTTAACGCCAACACAAAGTTCGCAAGCGCGACAAGCCTTGACGCTCCGGTAAATTTAACGGGCGCGTTTACTGTAACGACAAACGCCGCGCTCACAACAAGTTCGACCAACACTCTTACGCTCACAAACGCAAGCCTTGAAAACGCCGCCGCGGTCACAGATGGAAACATAATTTTTGAAGGAACGACCGCCCAAAGCTTCACGCCCAACGCGGCTTCCACATACCAAAGCGTCACGATTAACAAAACAGCCAGCCAATTCACCGCAAACGCCGCGCTTAAAGCCGCAAATCTTTCAATCACCCAAAGCGCGGACGCGATGTTTAACGGCCTTGTCACAGTTTTGACAGCCTACGCCGACACGGCGACGGCAGGAAGCATAGCTTTCAACGCCGGCTGTGACTTCACTCCGGCGGCGACATTCAACACGACAGGAATGCTAAGGCTAAACGGAGCGCCTACAGCCTGTTCGTTCGCAGGCGGCCTTGAACACACGGCGGGCTCGACATTTTTGCGAGGCGCGCTAAACGCGACAGACGCCGCGATCACTCTTGGCGCCACGACACTCGCCGCCGCCACAACGATTAACGCAGGAAGCGGAGCGGTTTCAATCAACGGACCGTTAATCGGAGCCGCTTCCCTCACCTCAAACGGAAGCGGCGCGTTGACATTTGGCGGAGCGGTCGGAACGCCAAACGCGCTTGCGGCAATCACAGTCGCAGGCCCGGCAATCGTAACCGCTCCTTCAATAAGAACTTCAGGCGCGCAGGAATACAAGAGCGACCTTACCTTTAACGCCGACTGTACTGTGACAGGGCCAGTCAAGATGACAGGCGCCGCCGCGACCCTTGGCGGAACAGGCAAGGCGACAATAGCGGACTTTGCCTACGCTCCAACTGACACGACAGGAACGGGCCTTGCGGTCGCCGGCTCAAACACCTTCACAAATTTCACTTGCTCGACAGACGGCGCGAAAATCGCCGTCAACGCGGCCAACAGTTTTGGAACATTTTCGGCGACAGGCGCGGGCGCGAGCATAACGCTTTCCGGCGAGAGCGCATTCACAAACCTTTCCGTAACTAGCGGCGGCGGAACGCTTGCGGTAAACGCGGCGCAAACTGTGACGACGCTCGCGCTGAAAGGAACAACTGGCTCGCCTCTAAATGTGACGGGCACAGGAAGCATAGCGCTCGCTTCAAACCAAAACACAGGAAACTATCTTAGCGTCGCCTACAACGGCGCTTCAATTGGCGGAAACTATTACAGCGCCAAAAACTCCACCTTTGACGCGGCCCCTTACTACGGCGAGCGCAATCATTGGATATTGCTAAACGACGCGATGCTCTTTGTTTGGACCGGCAAGAACGGCACAGATTGGGGAACGGCTTCCAACTGGAACTACAATTTGATTCCGGGAACCGCAAAGGAACATTCCGGAGTCGAGACAAAAGCTTACCCTGTCAAAATTCCAGATTCACCAAGCGGCGCAAGATACCCGATAGCGGCCAAAAGTTATACAATAAAAGACTTGCAAATAGGAGAAACGCCTTTATCCTCCGCAAGCCTCACGCTAAACATTGGCGCAAGCGAATCTGACCGAGACATAAAGACAAGCGGAACGCTCACAAACTTCGGAACGATTTATTACACAGGAACTGACAGAATCACAAACGGAACGGCCTTCATCAATGACGCGGACATAGACCACAAAGGAACCGTTGAATTTGCGACAGGAAGCGCCGCGGCCGATTTGGCCAACGTAGCCTACTACAATTTAATCGTAAGCGGAAACGGAGCCTTCTCAACCACGGCTGGAAACACATTAACCGTAAAAAATGACATGGCCTATAGCGGAGGCGGATCGCTGACCGTAAACGACGCGGCAAACATTTCCAACGACCTTACAATCAGCGGAACTGGAACATTTACCGCCAACGCCGCGCTGACAGTTACAAACGCGCTGGCTGTAAGCGGCGGAAACGCGCTCTTTAACAACGGAGCGGACGACACGACAACAAGCGCCGCGACAGCCGCATTCACGACAACAGGAAGCGTCTCGCTTGGAAACACCGCGGGCGACAATTTCAAAATCACAGGCGGAACGCTCACCTTGCCTCAAACTTTGGGCGGCCTCACTCTCGCCGGAACAGTCACAGCAAGCGGCGGCATAACGCTTTCAAAAGACGCGGCGCTCGCGGCGGGCACTACCTTCGCAAGCGCGACAAGCCTTGGCGCTCCGGTAAATTTAACGGCCGCAACCGGGCTGACAGTAACGACAAACGCCGCGCTAACCACAAGCGCGACTAACACGCTCACTCTTACAAACGCAAGCCTTGTGAACACAGGCGCGGTCACAGGCGGGCACATAATTTTTGCGGAGACAACATTAAAGCCGCATCAAGTATTCACGCCAAACACCGCTTCGACGTACCAAAGCGTCACGATTAACAAAACAAGCGGCGGCGAGTTTACGGTAAACCAAGCGCTTAACGCGACAGACTTTACCGTCACCAAAAACGGAACGTTAACGACAAGCGCGGCGGTCAACGCGACAAACTTTACGATAAGCGACAACAACGTCTATGTGGCCAACGCCGCGCTCGCCGCCGGCAGTCTTACGATTACCAAAAACGGCAACGCGACGTTTAACGAGCTTGCGACGGTAACGGCCTCCTACGCCGACACAGCGGCGGCTGGAAGCATCAGATTCGCCAAAGGCTGCGCCTTTACGTTTGCAAGTCCGGCAACAACATTCAACACAACAGGAACGCTTACGCTTAACGGCGCGACAAACGCTTGCGCGTTTACAGGCGGCTTGACCCACACCGCTGGTTCTACAAGCCTTTACGGAACGCTCAACACAGCAAACGCCGCGATCACTCTTGGCGCGACAAGCATTGACGCTGCGACAACTATCGCCACAAACGGCGGCGCCGCGACTTTTGGAGCGACAAGCCTAAACGCAAACCTTGCCGTCAACAGCGGCGCTGGAACGGCGACATTCCAAGGAACTGTTGACGGCACCTTTGCCCTCGTCTCAAACGGAAGCGGCCTTTTGACCCTTAACGGCGCGGTTGGCGGAACAACGCCTCCGACGAAGTTGACGGCGGCCGGCCCCGTCGCCATAAACGCCGCGACGACAATCAACGGCCCGATAACAGGCTCGGACAGCGCCGCGATTAACGCCGCCACAAGCGCGACAACAATCACGGTTGACGGCGCCGCGACATCTTCCGCGCCTTCAATAACGACAAGCGGCTTGCAGCTTTACAAGGACAACCTTACTTTTACCGCTCCGTGCGCCGTGACAGGAACAGTCCAGGCGGCGGCAAATGTGGCCACAAGCGCCGCGGTCACCGCGACATTCGCCAATGATCTTTGGCTTTACACAAGCGCGGCGGCGGCCTTGGGCGGAAGCGGCGGAAGCCTTGACATAAAGGGAAACCTTTACTTTGCCGGCGCGTCAAAAAACGCGGCCGTCGCCTCAAACGTTACGGCAAAAAATGTTTTGCTCTTGCACGGAACGGTTGACATAGGCTCGGCCGCGACGCTGGCTTCGTCAAGCGGCGACATGATTTTGCTTGGCGCCGCCTACGACATTGACGACAACAAAGACGGAGCCGCCGCCTCGCAAGTGACAGGCCTCTTTGCCTACAATCACGCTTCAAGAAAAAAACCCGCCTCATACACCGCCGCGTTCCCGACAGCATGCCCAGACGGAACTACGATTTCACAGCCTTGGTCTGGAGCGGTCACCACCAACGCGGGCGCGAAAATTTCCGCGGGGCAAAATTTTTACGCAAACGGCCTTTCTTCTTTGGGAAGCGGCGCGTGGACGCTTTTGCTAAAGGACAACAATTTGCAAACTTCCGCCTTCGCCGAAATATACAACTCCACCGTCACAAACTGCTCGGCCAACTATAACGTCGCGGCGGCGGAACGCAACACTGTGACCTCTTGCTCAAAGATAATCACCGCCCGTCCAATGATAAAGGAGGCGTGGACGGTTTACGACGACGCGATTTACATTTCATTCAAAGACTCAAACGGCGCGGATATTTTGGTGGAAAATTCCAACAACGAAATTTTCGCCGCGTGCTCCAGCGTCTTCAACTCCGCCGGAGCTTTTGCCGGAACTTATATCGACGCGGATTGCCAAAACTCCACAAACGGAAAGGGCGACATAGCCGCCTTCTACATTAAGTCAAACAACAAATGGAAGACCGACGCCGACGGAACGACCGTTGGCGCCGCCGAAAGCTCAAACCGCGCAGGCGACAGCTCATCTGCGACAATTCCTTATTTGAACCTTCCCAAGGCCCTGGCCGGCGTGTACGAAACTTTGCGCGACTCAAGCAAAAACAGAATCGCGCATTATTATTCCGCGTCGCCCGACACAAGCGCGGCCAGCGCCGTGGTTGGAAAGACCTTTACCGCTGTCGTTGACAAGTGCGCTCCGGTATTGATTCAAGTTTTGACAGGCCAAGAATTGCACGAAGATCCCGCGGCGCAAAAAGATTACGACGCGCACAACTTTGTGGAGTTTGTTTACAGCGAGCCTGTTGACATAAGCGGCGGCTCCACAAGCGTTTTGGATTCCGACGTGAACATCCAAGCGGCCGTTGATTTGGGAGCGACGACAAACGGAAGCGGCGTGACATTCGCGGGACTGGCGGCTGCTGCGGGCGGAAAAGTTGAGGCAGCCCTAAAAACAGGAAGCGGTTCGCCCCACTCTCTTTACAGACTCTTTTCCAGAAGCGCAGGAGCGGCCGCGCAAAACCAAGCGGCGCGCGTTCGCGTTTCAATAGCGGGTTATGTTGACGGAACAGTTTCCACTGCAAGCGGAACATTTAAAAACTGGACGGGCTACATAAGTTCCGCCAGCCTGCCGTCAGGATCAATAACGCGAATCTCCAACGCCTTTATCAAAGACAAATCGCCGGCTAAAAATTCCCTTGCCATAGATTCAACGGCAGGCCACGCGCTTCCAACGCTTCTTGTCCAGTCCGCGGAGAGCGAATTGTATGGCCCCTGGGACGTTACGCCTCCCAATTTAGCGCCGGTAAGAATAAACGGAACAAACGTTTGGGCCAAGCCCGCCACAGACGCAAGCCAAGAATATGAAATTGTCGGCGCGAGCTACGCCACAGGAACCTTGAGCGCGATTGAGCTTCACTGGTTTGACAACGAGCCGACCTACACAGAAAACAGGCAATGGTTCAGCCGAGTGGGCTGGGCTGACGCAAGCTCGCCAACGGAATACGCTTCGATTTCAAGCTACGCCGCCGACGCTCGCGGAGGAAGCCGCCCGGACAGTTCCAGCGGCAACGCCACTAAAGGCGGAATCAGATACTGCTCGCTTTACAACGCCAACAACGCCTTTAATTACGCCATAGACGGAACTAGCGTTTACTACAACTTCACGCAAAACATTAAAGGCGGCGCCGAAAGCTCGTTGTTCACCTACGCGGGCGACGACCCTGGAGCGCCCTCGCGCGGCACTGGCGCGGAGGACGGCTTGTACTGCAAACTGATGCTTGACCAAACGGGCTACAACTTGCAGACAACATTCGTTTTGAATTTTGACTCAAACGCATGCCATGTCACTGATTTGGCCGGCAATAGAATTCAATGCGGAAAAATAAGCGTAAAAAGCATCGACAGAACTCCGCCGGCGTTCACAATGAGCGCGGTTCCCTTGGGAACAAAACAAATGCTTGTAATTTTCTCAAAGGCAATCAACACTGGCACATTGGTTCTTTACAGCGATCCTTCAACTCACGTCTCGGTTCCAGCCCTAGACTACATTCCAAAATCCCTAGAGCTGACAAGCGCGTCTGGCACAGGAATGCAAGTGGACCATGACATTCCGGCGACCTGCTTGTTCAAAACGACTAACGCAACGGGCTTTGTGATAACGCTCAAACAAAACGCGGTCTTAGACGACATTACAAAAGGCGTCTTTATCACGGCAAAAAGCCAAGGCTACAACTACGATCCGCTTTCTGGAATCATCACGCCGATGACTTACATTCAAGACACTATTGGAAACTGTGTCGTTGACAACAGCCAACATGCCTTTAGCGACTTTGCCGTAAACGCAGTCCAGCCGCAATACGCGTACGACAACAGCCTTACCGACGCAGGCGCCGCGACAGGCTACGGCCTCTACAAAGAAGGCTCGTGGGCTGTGCGCGATTGGAACGCCGAACAAGAAAACTACGGAACCCTTTCCGCTGAAAAAGAAATAATAATGCAAACAACTCTGTATGACGGAACAAGCGACAAGAGCGGAGGGCTTGATCCAAGCTCAGGACAAATCGCGCTGGGAAAAATAACTGCCTTCTTTGACGCGTCTCCTGACCCAAATTCAGTTTCAGCGATTATAAACAAGAACTCTGGAAAGTCTTGGCGCATTTGGCATCCTAATTTTACAGATGACGCGTTCACGTCGCTAGCCCTTGTCAACAACGCGCCGCAATTTTCGATTGACGGAAACGCCAACGATTCCGGCGTCGTTTTTGACATTTCAAAAGAGCTTTCATCGGCAAACTGGAAAAGCGGCGACCAAGTCTCGTTCCTCTTTAAAATGGGAGACTATACCGTAGACCACTTTGCCAACGGAACCGCCTATCCCCTTTATGCCGTCCGATTGAAGGACCCCAACGACATAACTTCGCTTGACTTGTGGTCATTCAAAATAAGAACGACAAGCTTGCAGCGCGGCGGCGTAAGCATTTTGAACAATGTAATTGACTTGAACAACGGCGAGCATACAGTGATTCAAGTTGACATGAAACAATCGGGCAACCTTAATGTTATCGTGATGACGCTTGACGGAAACATCGTGACTTACTTGCGCCACGGACATACGGACGCCGGCACCCACTACTATAATTGGAACGGGACCAACAACGGCGGATCAAAGGTGGCCAGAGGCCTCTACTTTGTCCGCGTCATCGGTCCCGGCATAGACGAAACGCGCAAAGTTATGTGCGTTAAGTAGGAACGGTCAAGGCCCGCTACGCTTAAAGCCTTGACTCGTTCCTTTTGCGGGTGTATTTGAAATCATACACCCGCAATAGCGACGGTCGCGCGCGCATGGCTTGCGCGAACAGCCGTACTATTAGCTTACTTTGCCTTGGCCTTGCTGACAAAGCAGGCGATGCCTTCCATCGGATACTTTTCGCGAATTTGTTCGGCAAGCTCTATGATTTTTTCGGACTCTTCCTTTGAGCAGTAAACGATAATCATCTCGTTAAGCTGCGGCCAAACCGAGTCTCCCAACTTTGGGTTTGAAAAGCCCGCGCCAGTAACGCCTGAGATTTTTGTGTAATGGGCGCCGATTCCTTTTTTCTTAAAGCCGTCCATAAAGTCTTCGTCTACGGCGGCGGAAAGAATGATTTCAACGCGCTTTAACTTGCCGGCCTTAACGCTTGCGTTTTTGCCGGCGCTTTCTTTCTTGATTTTTTTGTCTTTCATTTGCCGCCTCCTTTATTTTTTTTCCTCAAGACGCTTTTGCTTGGTCTCAAGCTTGGCCGCCTTTTTTGCGGCGATGCGCTCGCGGCGGCTGTTAAAGATGTGGTAAACCGCCGGCATCACGAACAAGGTCATAAGCGAACCGAATGTCATGCCGCCGAATACCGTAAGGGATATCGGCTGCATCGAGGCGCTTCCTTCGCCAGGAAAGAAGGCCATCGGCATCAAAGAAATTACAGTCGTAAGCGTTGACATCAAAATCGGGCGCAAGCGGTTCCTGGCCGCCTCGACGCAGGCCTCGTCCAACGAGTAGCCTCGCTTTCGCAGCAAGTTGGTGTAGTCAACCAAAACGATGCCGTTGTTTACAATCGTTCCGACCAAAACCAAAATGCCCATTACAGTAACTATGCTAAGCTGGTTTCTAGTCAAAGCGTAAATCGCCATAACGCCGATAAACGAAAGCGGAAGCGTGAACAAAACGATAAAGGGATCCAAAAGCGACTCAAACTGGCTGGCCATTACAACGAATACCAAAATCGCCGCCATCAAGATGATCGCGCCAAAGTTCACGACGGCCTTCATCATTTCTTCATAATCGCCCGAAATGTTTATGCGGACGTTTTCGTCGGCGGGAATGTTGTCGTTGATAATCTTTGTAAGTCCCTTTTGAATTTTGTCGAGCGAAACGCCAGTCTTAGGCTTTGTCGAAATGTGGATGATGCGCGACTGGTTTTCGCGGCGAATCGTAACCGGCGCCAAAGACTGGTCGTAATGCGCGAAGCTCGAAAGCGGAACGCGCAAGCCTTGGGAATTCACGACAGAGATTTTATCCAAGTCGTCCAAGGCCGATGTGTCCTTCTTTGCAAGGCGGACGATTACGTCGATGTCGTTTCCTTTGTCGGTGTAGCGGCTGGCCGTCGTTCCGTTAATTGCGCCGCGGATTTCGGCTCCTACATTGTAAATGTTCAAGCCAAGCTCGTACATCTTGGCGCGGTCAACAACGATTTCCGCCTGCGGAAGTCCGTCTTCCAAGTCGCTTGAAACTTCCGTCACTAAATCGCCGGCCTGCTCCTTTAAGAGCTTTTCAATCTTGCGGCTGGTGTCGCGCAAAAGGTTCAAGTCGTTGCACTTGATGTTCACCGACATGCCGCCTGACGAAGCGTTGTTGCTGTTAGTGCCAAATTTCATGTTGGCGCCAGGGAACATGTTAAAGTATTTGCGCAATTTTTCCTTCGCGCTCTTTACGTTGTCCCAACCTTTTTCGCGCTTGCTTTCTTCGTAAAAGGCGAATACGACTGTCGCGTTGTTCGTTCCCTTGTCGGACGACCACATGCCCGAACCGCCCGTCATAATCGCGGTGTATTTGACGCCCTTCAAATCCTGCGAGGCCGTGGCCTGCAAGGATTCCGCCACTTGGTTTGTCACGTCAAGCGTCGTTCCCTTGGGCATTTCCAGCTCAACTTGAACGACATTGCTTCCCGCTTCCGGCATAAAGATAAAGCCTACAAACTTTACGGTAAAAATCGAAAGAACGAACAAAACAATCAAGACTAAAATGCAAAGCTTTTTGTGGGCCAAAACAAAGCGGACTTTGTTGGCGTAAGCGTCGTCAAGGTTTTTGAAAAACTTGTTGAACAAACGGTTGACGCTTGCAAGCGCTCCTGTATGATTCAAGTCCGCGTTCTTGCTGATTTTAAGATAGCTTGAAGTCAATACAGGAACAAGCGCGATGGCTACAATCAAAGAGCACATTAATGAGAAAATGATTGTCCACGCAAGGCTGTCAAAAATCTGGCCCATCATTCCAAGCTTTTTGTGGAACATAATCATCGGCAAGAAGATGCACACAGAAGTCAAAGTCGAAGCTGTGATTGAAGTTACCATTTCTTGCGAACCAAGAACGGCGGCGACTTTCGGCTTGGCGCCGCGCTGGATGTAAGCGTAGATGTTTTCCAAAACTACGATTGAGTTGTCTACCAACATGCCGATGCCCAAAAGCAAGCCGGCCATACTGATCATGTTGATAGTGATTCCCTTAAAGTACATCAAGAAGAGCGTGATGCAGACGGAAATCGGAATCGCCAAACCGATGATGATTGTGCTTTTGAACGAGCGCAAGAAAACAAGCAAAACCAAAATCGCCAAGAAAGCGCCTTGGATTACCGACTTGACGACTTCGCTGATTGTTTGTTCGATGATGTCCGTCGTGTTGTAAACTTCAGTCATGCTTACGTCGTTGGGAAGGTTTGACTGAATGCTGGCAAACGCATTGCGGACGTTTTTGGCGGCGGTTACGGAGTTCTTTCCGCTCTGCTTTTGAACGGTCATAATTACGCACGACTCGTTGTCAACAGACGCCAATGAGTCTTCGTCCTTATAGCCTTCGTAAACGTCGGCCACGTCGCGCAAAAGAACAGTCTTCATCTCAACGCCGCCGCCAAGTCCGTAGCTTGAGGCCTTGTAAGAGATTACGGTGTTCTTCAAATCCTCGACGCTTTGGTACTTTCCGCTAGTCTTAATCGAATAGTTTGTGTCGCCGCTGGTAATCGTTCCGCCGGCGCTTTGGATGTTTTGCGCTCCGATCATTTGCGCCACGGTACTGATGCTAAGGCCGTAAGCTTCCAAGCGGTCGCGGGGAATGTCTACGTTAATCGATTTTTGGCGGCCGCCCATAATGTTGGCGCTGGCGATTCCGTCAAGCTGTTCCAAGCGCGGCTGAACGATGTCCTTTGCGTAGTCGCGCAACTCTTCCGGCGTTCGGTTTCCCTTCAAGGCCAAAACCATAATCGGCATCATCGAAGGGTCCATTTTCATAATGATCGGGCTGTCCGCGTCGTCGGGAAGATACGAGCGGACAATGTCTATTTTGTCTCGTATTTCTCCCGTCGCCGCGTCAAGGTTTGTGCCGTACTCAAGCTCCAAAATCACAAGGCTGTTTCCGTTGGAAGAGTAGGATTGCAATTTCTTAAGTCCGCTTACGCCCGAAAGCGATGATTCCAAAGTTCGAGTGATGCTCTGCTCGATTTCTTCCGGGCCCGTGTTTGAATAGCTTGTGTAAACAATGATGTATGGAATGTCCATGTCCGGGTACATGTCAACCGGCAAATTGAACACGCAGTAAATGCCAAGCGCGATTACAGTCAAAAAGCAAAGCAGCGTCGTAACCGGCTTGTTAACGCATCTTTCAGAAAAAGTCATATTTTACTCCTGCACCGCAACGATGTTAACGCTGGCGCCGTCGTTCAAAAGGTTCTGGCCCTTGACTACGATTTCGTCTCCGGCGATAAGGCCCTTTGTGATTTCAGTCTTGTTGTCAACCACAATTCCCTGCTCCACCGCGCAAAGCTTTACCTTGGCCGGCGTGTCTCCGTTCTTTTGAGAAGAGATGACGAACAAGTAAGGAGAGCCTTCGCGGGTTACAATCGCTCCGGCAGGAACGACAATCGCGTCCTTAATGCTTTCTGTGATAAGGCGGACGCGGGCGTACATTCCGGCTTTGATTCTGTTGTCCGGCGGATTGATCTTAAGCTTTACGCTCATCGTGCGGCTAGACTTGTCCAATACCGGGCTGACTTCAAAAACTTTCGCCTTGAACTCAACTCCGGGATAAGCGTCAAATGTCACGACGGCAGTTTGTCCCAAGCTGATGCGGCTGATAAAACGCTCGGCGACGCTTACCTTGATTTCAAGCTCGTCGGTGGAAGCGATTTCGGCGATTACAGTCGCCTGCGAAACCATCGTTCCTATTGTAGGAATGAACGAAATGACGCGGCCTGAAATCGGCGCCTTTACAGGGCTCGCGCTGTAGTCCATGCCGGGACGGCTTGCGTCAACGTAAGCCAAAACTTGGTTTTTGCTTACCATTTGGCCGACGTTCACCATCGTGCGCGAAATTTTACCGGCCATGTCAGGCAAGGCGGCGACCGAAGAAACGGCCGCGACGTCTCCGCCAAACTCCAAGTATTCGTCAAGGTTTCCGGCCTTTGTCTTGTAAGTGTTGACGGCGAACAAGGCCTCCACTTCGCCCTCTTCCTTTTTGTCATTGCCGTCATTCTTCTTGCAGCCGGCAAAGAGCAGAGCCGCCAGCAAAGCGGCCGCCATGATTTTAATTCCAGTCTTTTTCATATCTTCCTCCAATCCTTATTCTTTATATGATGACAAGTCTGCGTTCAATGTGTATTCCAAATCCATCAAGGCCGAAATGTAGTTGAACTTTTGGTTAAGCTGTCCAAGCTTGGCTTGGTTCAACTGGCTTTCAGAATCGCGCAAGTCCAAAAGCTCCGTGGTTCCGTTTCTGTAAGAGCGGGCGCTTGAATCGTAGGCGCGTTGCGCGAGAGTGATGTTGCGGCCCATCGAATCAATTTGCTCGCGCGCTTGGTTCAATGTGTCCACAGCTTTCATTACCTGAACCTTTTGGTTTTCCTTTAATATCTCCATCTTAAGCTCAAGCTTTTTTAGGTTGGCCTTTATGTCGGCCGCCTTTTGACGGTTGGCGCTAAAGGGAAGCATGTCGGTCAAATTCCACACGAGCGAGGCCGCGAATTTTCCCTGGTCCCTCCATTTTGAATCATCGCTGACAAACGTTTTCATCGGCTGGTAGTTGTAGCTTAAGACCAAAGCCGGAGTGTAGCTTGAAAGGTCCAAGGCTGACAAGTTGAGCTTCAACGATTCTATAGAGCCTCTTAGGTTTTGATAGTCCAAGCTGTTGTCGGCGTACTTTTCCAAAAGCTCGTCGCTTTTGACATCGACAAAGCTTGGCTCAATCGAGCCTTCAAGCTGAATTTTCGTTCCAACCGGAAGGCCGATCAAAAACACAAAATTGTTCATCGCTTGGTTCAATGACTGTTGCGCGCTCTCAACCTCTGGCTTTTGGTTTTCGTATGTGACTTGCGCGTTAAGCAAGCGCAGTTCCGGAATCAGGCCGTTTTTGTAGTTGACTTCCGCTTGCGCGGCGCGCTGGCGGGCGTTTTCCAAAGTCGCTTTTTTCACGTCAAGGCTTTCCTGCTGCAGCAAAAGGCCGTAAAACAATTTCTTGATGTTCATAAGCGTTTGCTTTTGGCTCTGCTCCCAAGTGATTTTTCCGCACTCGTAGTCAACCTTTGCGGCGCGTATTTTGCCGATGTATGCCAAGCTCAAATTGAGCGACGCGCTAACTTCGCCGACAAGCGCCCAATGGTATTTTTCTTTTTCGGAAATAAGATCTTGTGGAACATAGGGCTGTCCTGTAACAAGAGACGCCAACTGGCCCAAGCCGTTGGCCATGCCTATCATGGCATTCGCTTGGGACAAATCCAATTCAGTTGTTCTGGCCGCCGAAAAACTGGCTTGAACCTTGGGCAAAAAAACGTTCCAAGAATACTGGGAGGCGCGTTTTTTCATCTCCAAGTCAATCTCGGCGCTCTTAAGGGTCTTGCTGTTTTCCTTCGCAAGCTCAACGGCCCGCTCGACCGTAAGCGTCATAACTTTTTCTTGCTCTTGCTCCTGCGCGAAGGCCGGAACAAAAATCATTGCCGCAAACGCGAGCGACGCGAAAAGTTTTTTCATGCTATATCTCCATCATTCTTAATATACTTGATTCCACATTCAATCATTTCAAAAACTGTCGAAACATAAAAGTCCAGCCACTCAGGCGGAAAGTTGTATTTCGTTCCCATAAGCATAAAGCCCACGGTCAGTCCCGAAACCCATTTTACAAACAACACTGAATTGTTGTTCACCGGAAAGTCAAAATCCTTTGGAGCGATTCCCTCAAGCGAAATTGACTTAAAAAGCTCGGCGGCCTTTTTTTCAAATGTCTTTGCGTCTTCCGGAGCCAACACCGCCTCTTGGAAAATAAAATACCCGTGAAGCATAATCACTTGCGGACGCAAGGCAAAGTAATTGGCCTGCGTTCTCATCATTATGTAAATCGCCTCGTCGGTATTTTTGGCGGCCGCTGACTTTTCCTTCAATATCGCGCAAACTCTTTCGGTCTCCTGAAAAAGCATATTCATAAGATAGTCGTTTTTGTTTGCAAAGAAAGAGTAAATGCTGCTCTTTGCCATTCCCAAGGCCGCAGCGATTTTTTCAACAGTTATTTTTGAGGAACGGTTGTCCTGCATCAATTGGACAAAGGCGTTGAAAAAGCGGTTTGACTTTTCATCGCTTTCAAGCTGAAGCTTGCAATGCTCGTCCAGCTCTTTTTTTCGCTCCGGCAAAATCGGATTTTTTTTCTTTCCCAAGCCGGAATAAATCAATTCCGAAACTTTTGTCTTGTAGCGCTCGATGTCGTTGATTTTCACAACGTCTTTCATCGAACAAAAGGCCAAAATCAAAAAGTGCAAAAGCGTTTGCTGAAAAAAGCTTGGAACCATGTTTTGCGCGACATAGTTTTTCTTGTCCTTAAAAACGTCTTCGTTTATGACATTGATTCCGTTGTCCAGCAAAACCATGTTGACGCCTTCCGTCAAAAGCTCGTCGCTCATGGATTCTTGCAAAAAATAGGACAAATAGTTGGGATAGTCTTGGCAAAAGTCAAAAACGCAGCGGACCGCCCTTTCCACGCCTTTAAGGTTATAGGGCTTTCTGGAATCGTCCAGCTGGGAAATCATCAGCGCGAACGCCTCAAAGAACTTTTCGCGCATTTTTTCCATCAATTCCTCTTTGTTTTTGTAATGCCTGAAAATCGCGGTCTTAGAAATCCCCGCCTTGGCCGCTATTTCGCCCAAGGAAATTCCAGACATGCGGGGCTTTTCGTAAAGCCCAAAGGCGCATTCGAGAATCTTTTCTTTTGTGTTGATTTGCCTAGGCATTCGCGGTCCTTTCCAAAAACATTACCGAACATTCGGTAATGTTAACGAATGTTCGGTAATCAATCTAGCGCGCGCCATCTTTTTTGTCAAGCGAATTTCCGCGCATTTTATATGACAAGCAAAGCCCGCGAATTTGTCACCACGCCGGCCCAGGGCAAACGCATTAGAAATACAATAACAAAAAATGCTCCCAGTTGCGGCTGCGTCAGATTGGCGCCGCTTGATAACTGCGCTACACACGCATTGCGCCTTGAAACTATCTACGTTTGCCGCTGACGCGGCATGCGCAATGCGAGTGTCGCCACCAGCCGCCCCGCGCCTTCGCGCATTTTTTTACTGCTTCCATAGCGTTTGACCAGGGCAAACGGTCGTGAAAAGAGCCAAAACGCGGAAGTGAAAAAGTCCGCCCGCCCACTTTGAGGCTGCCAATGCAGACTCAACCGTGGGTTAGGGCGAGGCTTTTGAACTGGGAGCGTTTTGATTTTTTCATAATATGTTTGCCCTGTTGACGACCGCTATTTTGCCTTGAAAATCAGCCAAAAGCGCGCTAGAATAGAGCGCTATGAAGACTTTGACCATGCTTCCGGGAAGGCCGATGGGATACGGCGCGATTGTGACGCCGCAGGGAGTGAATTTTTCAATTTTTTCCAAGGACGCGACAAAGGTGTCCTTGTGCTTTTTTCACAGCCCCACAGCCCCCGAACCATACACCACCCTTGATTTGGATTCAGAGACAAACAGAACCGGACACGTTTGGCACGCGCTGATTCCAGAGGCGGCCGCCGGCGACCTTTACTTATATAGAATAGACGGCCCCTACGAGCCGGAACGGGGACTTCGCTTTGACTACAGCCGCTATTTGCTTGACCCCTACGCCAAGTGCTACAGCGAGGGTTCCGTTTACAGGGCCTACGCCGAATCCTCGACTCGCGGCTTGGACACAATGTACATAAAGGGCCGGGCCCCGATGAAGGCGCACCTTTTCCCAAAATGCGTCGTGATCGACGACTCGGAATTTGACTGGGAAGGCGACAAGCCCATAAACCGCCCCTTGGAGCAAAGCGTCATTTACGAAGTCCACCTTAAGGGCTTTACCGCCAACAAAAACTCAGGCGTCCAGCACCCCGGAAGCTACAAGGGCTTTGCCGAAAAAATCGATTATTTAAAAGACTTGGGCGTCACCGCGGTGGAACTGCTTCCAATCCAAGAATTTGACGAAAACGAAAACGGAAACATAAACCCGCGAAGCGGAGACCGCCTTACAAACTACTGGGGCTACAGCACAATAGGCTTTTTCGCGCCCAAAAACACTTACGCCTCGGACAGAAGTCCCGGCGGCCCCGTCCGGGAATTCAAGCAATTGGTGAAGGAGCTGCACAAGGCCGGAGTCGAAGTGATTTTGGACGTTGTCTACAACCACACAAGCGAAGGAAACGAGCGCGGCTACACCTTTGAATTCAAGGGCATTCAAAACGACCAGTACTACATTTTGCCACCGGACAAGCAGTACTACATGAACTATTCGGGCTGCGGAAACACCTTCAACTGCAACCAGCCCAACACGATGAATTTTATCGTGGACAGCCTGCGCTACTGGGTTCAGGAAATGCACGTCGACGGATTCCGCTTTGACCTGGCCTCAATCTTGTGCCGAGACCAGTGGGGCCAAGTGGCGGGCTTTCCGCCGCTGACCAACATGATCGCCGTCGATCCTATTTTGGCCAACACAAAAATCATCGCCGAACCCTGGGACGCGGGCGGCGGCTACCAAGTGGGATACTTTCCGGGAGGCCGCTGGTCCGAATGGAACGACCGCTTTAGGGACGACATACGCCGCTTTGTCCGCGGAGACGAGTTCACTTCCACGGCGGCGGCCACTAGAATCACCGGTTCAAGCGACTTGTACTTTCACAACGGAAAAAGCCCCGCCGCCTCTATCAATTACGTTTCTTGCCACGACGGCTTTACGATGAACGATGTCGTAAGCTACAACGGAAAGCACAACGACGAAAACGGCGAGCAAAACCGCGACGGAAGCGACAACAACAATTCCTACAACCACGGCTTTGAGGGCGAATGCACCAACGCCAAAATCGAGGCCTTGCGCAAGCGGCAGATAAAGAATTTCATCGCGCTATTGATGCTTTCGCAGGGAGTTCCGATGCTTTTGGGCGGAGACGAGTTCCGCCGAAGCCAGAACGGAAACAACAACGCCTACTGCCAGGACAACGAAACCTCTTGGTTTGACTGGTCGTTCCAGCAAAAGAACAAGGAAATACTGGACTTTACGTGCCGAATGATAGAATTGCGAAAAGCGCATCCAACGTTCAGCAGAAAGGACTTTTTTGGCGAAAGCGCGGAGGAAAAAAAGCGCGGCGTGGACGTGGTTTGGTACGACTTTGACGGCCGCATGCCCGATTGGTCCAAGCTGAACCGCTTTTTGGCCTGCGTGATTTACGGACGCGAATTTGACAAGGACTTTTACCTTGCGGCCAACACCGACACCCACGACATGAACTTGATTCTTCCCACGCCGGAAGACGGAAAAGTCTGGGCCCGCGTCGTGGACACCTCCTTCCCAGCCGGAGAGGAAGTCGCGGCCGCCGGGGCGGAGGAAGTCTTGCAAGTCCAAAACCGCTACGTGATTCCGGCCAACTCTTTTGTGGCCTTGACGGCGGTTCCTAGAAAATAGGGCGCGGCTTTTGACGGCGCTTTTTGCTTGAAATTTATGTGATTTGTGGTAAAATTATAATAATATTTGCCTAATTTTAATTCCGGAGGAAGAAATGGAGTTTGATTCAGAGAAATTTAAGAGCGCCTTGGAGGGCCGCCTTAAGAGACAATACGGCAAGGACATTTCCCACGCCAACATCCACGACTTGTACGACGCGGTAGCCGCATCGACCCGAGAGTTCATCTTGGAAAACTGGATGGCGACCCGCGCCGAATACGAAAAAAAGCCCGTCCGCCAAGTTTACTATTTGTCGGCGGAATTCTTGATGGGCCGCGCGCTTTCAAACAACCTTATCAACATGCAAATCAAGGACGCGGTAAAAGACGTCCTTAAGAACATGAACATCGACTACAACTTGGTGGAGGACCAGGAGCCCGACGCCGGTTTGGGAAACGGAGGCCTTGGACGCTTGGCCGCCTGCTTCCTTGACTCTTTGGCCACTTTGGACTATCCGGGACACGGATACGGAATCCGCTACGAATACGGAATGTTCGAGCAGCACATCGAAGACGGCTACCAAGTTGAGTATCCCGACAACTGGCTGCGCCACCGCGATCCTTGGGAAACCAAGCGCAGCGACTTGGCCGTCACCGTCCGCTTTGGCGGAAACATCGCCTACGGAAAGACTCCCGACGGACAAAACCGCTATTATATAGAAAACGCCGAGGAAGTCACCGCGACTCCCTACGACATGCCTATCGTAGGCTTTGGAACCAACACTGTAAACACGCTGCGCCTGTGGGAAGCCACCAGCCCCAACGGCTTTGACTTGCAGCTTTTCAACAACATGGACTACAACCGCGCCGTAGAGCGCCAAAACTCGGCCGAGAACATCAGCCGCGTCCTTTACCCCAACGACAACGGCCCCAGCGGAAAAGCGCTCCGCCTAAAGCAGCAGTACTTCTTCTCAAGCGCGAGCTTGCAGGACTTGGTCCACCACTTTGTGGCCAACTACGGAACGAACTTCCGCAAGTTCCCCGAGCTTCACGTAATCCAGTTGAACGACACACACCCGGTTGTCGCGATTCCGGAACTCATGCGCATTTTGATCGACGAGTACGGAGTGAGCTGGGACGAAGCCTGGGACATCGTCACAAAAACATTCGCTTACACGAACCACACGATTCTCGCCGAGGCCTTGGAAAAGTGGCCGATTGAAATCTTCCAGGGACTTTTGCCCCGCATCTACCAGATTGTCGAAGAAATCAACCGCCGCTTTGTCGACGACCTCCGCAAAAAGTATCCCGACGACTACGACCGCCAAAACCGCATGTCAATCATCGGAAACGGAAAGGTCAAGATGGCTTGGCTCGCGATTCACGCCTGCTTTAGCGTAAACGGCGTGGCCGAGCTTCACACCGAGCTTCTTAAGACGCAGGAACTCAAGGACTGGGCGGAGCTTTATCCGGCCAAGTTCAACAACAAGACAAACGGAATCACCCAGCGCCGCTGGCTTTTGAACGCCAACCCCACGCTTGCCGAATTCATCACAAAGAGAATCGGCCACGGCTGGGAAAAGGATTTGACAAAGCTCAAGGGCTTGGAAAAATTCGCCGACGACGAGGAAAGCTTGAACGAGCTTATCAAAATCAAGCATGAGAACAAGCAGATTTTGGCCGACTTCCTCAAGCACACGCAGAACGACTTCCTTGACCCGGACAGCATTTTTGACGTCCAGGTTAAGCGCTTGCACGAATACAAACGCCAGCTTTTGAACGTCCTGCACATCATGTACCTTTACAACCGCTTGCTTGACGACCCCAACTACAATCCGCCGGCCCGCACCTTTATCTTTGGCGCCAAGGCCGCCTCTGGCTACCGCCGCGCCAAGAGCATCATCAAGCTTATCAACACTGTGGCCGACCGCGTCAACAACGACAGGCGCGTCCGCGGAAAGCTCCGCGTTGTCTTTATCGAAAACTACTGCGTAAGCATCGCCGAAAAGATTTTCCCGGCCGCCGACGTTAGCGAGCAGATTTCCACCGCGGGCTTTGAGGCTTCGGGCACCAGCAACATGAAGTTCATGGTCAACGGCGCCCTTACCCTGGGAACGCTTGACGGCGCCAACATCGAAATCGTGCGCGAGGCCGGCGAGGAAAACGCCTTTGTCTTTGGCCTTAAGAGCGACGAAATAATCAAGATGGAAGCCGAGCACAGCTACAACCCGCAGGAATGTTTGGCCCGCAACCCGGCCTTGAACAAGGTTGTCGAGCAGTTGGTTGACGGAACCTACGACCAGTCGCGCCAAATCTTCAAGGAATTGCACGACTCTTTGGTTTACGGCGTCGAAGGCCAGCGCCCCGACGTTTACTACGTTCTCGCCGACTTTGGCGCTTACTGCCAGGCCCACGAAAAAGTCGTGGCCGCCTACGCCGACCAAAAGGCTTGGGCAAAGAAGGCCCTCATCAACATCGCCAATTCCGGAAAGTTCTCTAGCGACCGCACGATCGAAGACTACGTCCGCGACATTTGGAAGGTTGAGAAGGTTGAAGTGAAGCGCTAAAGCGCAAGGCTTTGAAAGACCAAAAAGGCGGCCCCGAGGCCGCCTTTTTTTCGCCCACATTTTAACGCCATTCTATTGACAAAAACATCCAATTGCGCTATCTTTAGCGGACTTGCGACGCAGGGTGGAGCAGTTGGAAGCTCGTCGGGCTCATAACCCGAAGGCCGGGGGTTCAAGTCCCTCCCCTGCTATAAAAGACGTTCTCGGTTTTGAGAGCGTCTTTTTTTATGTCCAACACTTTTTGGACATACGATTAGGACTTGATCCGAAGCGACCGCGGATATTAAAGTAATGCTTTAATGAATTTCCATTGACAAATCAAAATAAAGCGCTATATTAAAAATCAAACGAAAGAGAGTTCGACATTCTTTTGGAAAGGCGGAAGCTTTCAATTTGTATTAGAGCCTTTCAAAACGAATTAACCTACATTATTGCAGAGCAGATTGTCTGGGGAGCTAAGGCAATTCCGCCGCAAAGCCTAAAAAGGCTGACCGTCATAGACAAGGAGTTGAATTATGACTGTTGCGGAATTGCGGGCCAGAGCGCCTTACGTCAATTTCATCAAAACAAAAATGCCGCCAAAACGTTTGAACATTGCGCGCGTAAAAAGAATCGCCTTTTTGGCGCCGCTTTTTCTTGCCGCGCTTTCGCTATCGTCGTGCGCGTCGCTGGGCCGAATCATAAGGTCGGACTATTCCGTTCCGATTCAAGAAAGCTACGAGAGCGTCAAGGCAAAGGCCGACAAAATCATGGCGCAAAAGTCTTACATGAAGCGCTTTAGCGCCGTGGACAAGTTTGACAAAAAGCACGACGTGGTGATTTTGGACTACCAATATTTTACGATTGACGGAGTCCTTTACGCCTACCAATTCAACAACATGATGTATTACGGCCCCGCTCTGTCGTTTGGCAAAAGCAACTCGTTCGCGCTGCCGGACAAGGCCGTGGGCTTCCAAGGCTACGCGACTGTCGTGGCAAATCCTTCGTCAACGGTTTCGTTCATCTTCGCGCGAAAGCTGTTCGGACAAAAGGGATACTCCAGCATGTTTGAGGCTTGCAAAATAAACGGCGTTTCATTCGCGGGCCGTCCAAGCGACGCGGGCTACTTTGACGACTTTGGAAAATGGCGTGAATACGGCTACCACGATTATTTTGAGAACGTTTTCAAGACGCGCAAGCAAGACGTTCCTGTGGAAATGTATCAAGCCTTGCAAAAAAGATAGGAGATGCGAAAATGAAAAGCTACAAATCTTGCCAACATCAAAGAATTTTATTGGAAGACAAAACAATCGCCCACGGCGAATACATTGTTGACAGCGTTACAATCAGAATAAAAAACGGCTACCTTGACGATAGTGTGGACGAAGATGGAAACGCCATTCCCGCCGTGGAAAGCGAAACCGGAAGCCACATCGAGCATTGGCGGAACGGCGTCCTCCACTGCGAGACAGGCCCGGCCATCATAGACCAAATCGACAACTACGAGGAATGGTGGCTTAACGGAAAGCAAGTCACAAACGACGTTGAGCCGCTGACGGTTTGCGAGCCAACCGCAAAGTATTCCTCCAGCAAAAGCAAAAAGCCTGTGATTGACATGACCGCCACCGGCGCGAGAATAAAAGAGCTAAGGCTTAAGTCAAAGCTTTCTGTCAGCGAAGTGCAGTCCATGCTTGGCTTGACCTCGCCCGAAGCTATTTACAAATGGGAAAAAGGAAAGTACATGCCGTCAATCGACAACTGCCTGGCGCTCGCCTCAATCTTTGGCGTCCGCGTTGAAGACCTCATCGCCACTAACGAGATTGAGATTTAAAGCGGAACGGTTGAATGAAGGTTTTAGTTGTTCCAGACGTACACGGCTCGCGCGAGTGGGGGCTTGTAAAAACTTTTCCGCAAGATTCCTACGACCGCATTGTCTTTATGGGCGACTACTTTGACGCGTGGGAAAACAAGTGGCCAGAGCAAGGCGAAAACTTTGAAAAAATATGCGCCTTTGTCCGCCAAGACCCGGAGCGAAGAAAAGCGCTTTTGGGGAACCATGACTGGAGCTACCTAAGCGCGACGGTTCACGGCGCGGGATGTTCCGGCCATCAAAACGGAAAGGCGAGCAAAATAAAGAGCCTCCTGCTTTCCGCGCGCGACATCTTGGACTTGGCTTTTGAGGCGGACGGCGTGGCGTTCTCGCACGGCGGCTTTTCCAAAACTTGGGTCGCGACAATCCTAAGGCTTTTTAACATGAACGCAAGCGAATGGTCGATTGACTTTTTGAACAAGACCTGGCGCTCGCTTTCGCTCCAAAAGGACGAGGCGGCGTTCAACTACGAATTTGAGGAACTCTTGGACTGGCACGGATATTTTAGCGGAAGCGGAAACGAGGCAACGCAAGGCCCTTTGTGGATTCGGCCCGAAGCCCTTTTGGACGACGCGTTTTACCAAACTCAAGTGGTCGGCCACACCGAATATTGCCTTGGCGATTTTGTCGCGCTCACAGGAAAGGACATGACGAACGTAAGTCGGGTTTGGTAGTCTTTCTTTCCGACACTCTGAAGCCAAGCCAAATTGGAGCCAAAAAAGCGCGATGCAAAAACTAGCCGCCGCATTTGGACAGCCGCTTGCCTCGCGCTATTACAAGGCGTTCTTTGAGGAAGAAAAATGAAGGTTTACATAGACATGGACGCGACGCTTGTGGATTTTGCCGCGCAGGTGACCAAGCTTGGACTGTGGCGCAAGAACAAGCCGGACAAAGTGGCGTGGGACAAGGTGATAAAAATTGGGCCGTCCTTTTGGAGCGAGATGGAATGGATGCCCGGAGCCGAGAACGCGTTCAACGAATTGCGCTCGCTTTCCGAAAAAGGCGTTCACGACCTTTACATTTTGAGCGCGGTAAACTTTCCGCAAGGCGTGGAAGGAAAAAAGCTTTGGGTAAAAACGCGCGCGAACTTTCCGCTTGAAAAAACGATTATCGTCCCCAAGGCGGAAGACAAGGCGGCGTACGCGGACGGCGGCTCAATTCTTGTTGACGACAACAAGGAAACCGCCGACTTGTTTGAGGCAAGCGGCGGCTACTCCATTTTGTTTACCGGCGACTGGAGTGAAGTGTTGCGGAAGATTATGACGACTTTCTTTTGAAGGTTATAAAAAGCATTAATAGAAGCGCGGCTCCCGCCTAAGCGTATATACCGAGAAACTTAGGCGCGTATCCTTGCAGGGCGTTCACCGACTGCATGGCGTCCGCACTTCTTTCTTTTTACAAAAAAAGTTCCCGAAGCAGTTAACCGAATAAATCGTCCGGATAGCTTCAGGAACTTTGACTTAGAGCTTTCGATTCCGCCACGCGCAAAGGC
>CADCBK010000012.1:0-12409 GCA_902799665.1 uncultured Spirochaetaceae bacterium
GGAAAAAGTCACGACAAGATTTTTTTTTTTTTTTTCGGCGATGACTTGCTCGCCCCAACCGTGCGCCTCGCTCTTTCCAAACCAGCGGACCCACCACTGAAATCCGTAGCGCGCTTGCTTGGGAACTTGAATCTTTATTGATTCTTCCACCCATTCCGCGGGAACGATTCGCTTTCCCTGCCAAACGCCGCCTTGCAAGTACAAAAGGCCAAAGCGGGCCATGTCGCGCGCGGTCATGTGAAAACCGTTCCCGCCGTCGCCAACGCCTTCCGGCCCAGCGTCAAAGCGCGCGCCTTGCATGCCAAGCGGCTCGAACAAAACTTGGCGGCCGTATTGGTCCAGGGATTTTTTTGTGGTCCGCTGGACGATCGCCGCCAATAAGTGCGTGTTTCCGGTTGAATACTCAAAGACTTTTCCAAGCTCATGCTGCATCGGCCTGTCAAACAAAAATTTTATCCAGTCGCCGCTGGCCCTCCACTGGCCCCAAACGGCGCTGTCGGTTGAGACAAGGCCGCTTGTGTTTGTAAGCAAGTGTCGCACGGTGATTTTTTCAAAAAGCGCCTTTGACTCGCCCCGGCAAACGGCCAAATTTTTTGCCTCCGGGAAAAACTGCGAAATTGCATCGTCCAATTTAAAGTAGCCTTGCTGAATCGCGATTCCGACAATCGCGCTTGTCACGCTTTTGGAAACCGACTGCATGCTAAAAACAGAATCCGCGCCACAGCCCGCCTTGTAATACTCGCTTGCGATTGTTCCGTCCTTAACGATGACGCAGCTAGTCACCAGAGTGTCGGGAAGCTCCGCCCACTAGCAAAAACGCGCAAAAAGCGCTAGTATAATGTTTTCTTTTTTATTATAAAACAAGGAAGGAATATATGGCTTTGAATTTGCGCGGAAGAGACTTTTTGACGCTTAGGGATTTTACGCCGGAAGAAATTGTCGGCCTCTTGGACTTGGCGGCGGACTACAAAAAAAAGAAAAAGCGCGGAAAGCGCGTGGACACTTTTAAGGGAAAGAACATCGCGCTGATTTTTGAAAAGACTTCCACCAGAACGCGCTGCTCGTTTGAAGTGGCGGCGCACGACTTGGGAATCGGAACGACATACTTGGCGGAAGGCTCGCAAATCGGAAAAAAAGAAAGCATCGCCGACACCGCCCGCGTTCTTGGCCGCATGTTCGACGGAATCGAGTACCGCGGCTTTGAGCAGTCAATCGTGGAAACGCTCGCCAAGCACGCCGAGGTTCCCGTTTGGAACGGCTTGACCAACGAATACCACCCCACGCAAATGCTGGCCGACATGCTTACAATCCGCGAGCATTTTGGAAAGCTAAAGGGCCTAAAACTGGTTTACTTTGGCGACGCGCGCTACAACGTCGGAAACTCACTTTGCGTCGTTTGCTCAAAGCTTGGACTTAACCTTACGCTTTGCGCGCCAAAAAAATATTTTCCGTCGGCGCAGCTTGTCCAGGACTGCGAGCCGTGGGCAAAAGAAAGCGGCGGCTCCATCACGCTTGAAGAGGACATCGGCAAGGCTGCCAGCGGAGCGGACATAATTTACACCGACGTTTGGGTCAGCATGGGCGAGCCCGACGATGTTTGGGCGGAACGAATCGCCGACCTAAAGCCGTATCAAGTCACAAAAGAAGTGATGGCAAAGGCCAAGCCCACGGCGATTTTCATGCACGACCTTCCGTCCTTCCACGACCTCAACACGACGATCGGAAAAGAGATAAGCGAAAAATTCGGCATTAACGAAATGGAAGTGACCGACGAAGTTTTTGAAAGCGCGCAGTCTGTCGTCTTTGACGAGGCGGAAAACAGAATGCACACAATCAAGGCCGTCATCGCCGCGACGATATAAGGCTTTTAACAAGGAACGAACATGAGCGAACAAATAAAGGACGCGATAAAAAAAGCGCGAAAGATAGTCATAAAAATCGGAAGCAATACGCTGGCCAAAAGCGATGGAACTCAAAACACAGAGTTCATGGCGGCCTTTGCCGCGCAAGTAAAAAACTTGATTGACAGCGGGAAGCAAATCGCGGTCGTGTCGTCCGGCGCGCAAGTCAGCGGCGTTAGCGCGATAAAGGAATGGGCGCGCAAAAAGGACGTCCACTACAGGCAGGCCTTGTGCGCGATCGGCCAAGTAGAGCTTATGAGCCAGTGGCGAAAAGCCTTTGCCGAAAACGGAATCCAAATCGGCCAGCTTTTGTTCGTAAAAGAAAATTTTGAAAACAAGCTGCAAACGCTCAACATTCGCAACACCTTGTTCACGCTTGTTGACGAAGGCGTCGTTCCAATCATAAACGAAAACGACAGCGTATCGTTTGAAGAAGACTCCATCGGCGACAACGACAACCTTAGCGCGCTGACTTCCATTTTGTGGGGAGCGGACTTGCTGGTTTTGTTCAGCGACATCGACGGCGTTTATTCCGACAACCCCAAGACAAACCCCGACGCAAAGTTGGTTCAAACCGTCGGCAACATCGACGCGCTGCGAAAGGAAATCACAATCGGCGAGACCAACGCTTTTGGCACAGGCGGAATCGAAACAAAATTGCAGGCCGCGCAAAAATGCTTTGCCTACAACATTCCGGTAATCCTTGCAAACGGCGGCCGCGAAAAAATCTTGGACAAGCTTGCCGACGGAAGCGCCGACGGAACGCTCTTTTTGCCGGAGGAATGATTTTATGAAATTAGTGATTCTTGACGGCCACGCGCTGAACCCAGGCGACCTTAGCTACGACGTGTTCAAAGAATTTGGAACGCTCGAATACTACGAGCGCACTCCGGCAAATCTTACGGCGGAACGAATGCGCGACGCGGACATTGTTTTTTTGAACAAAGTTCAAATCACAAAAGAAATTCTTTTGCAATGCCCAAAGCTAAAATACATCGGCGTATTTGCCACCGGCTACAACGTGATTGACACAGCCGCCGCGCACGAACGCGGAATCACCGTAACAAACATTCCTTCTTACAGCACTATGGCCGTGGCGCAAGCGACGTTCGCGCTCTTGCTTGAATTGACAAACGGCGTCCACGCGCACAACGATTCCGTCCAAAAGGGCGGCTGGATAAAAAGCCCCGACTTTTGCTATTGGACGCATCCGCTTACGGAACTGTTGGGAAAAACTTTTGGCGTCGTCGGCTTTGGAAGCATTGGTCAGGCCGTGGCAAAAATCGCAAACGCGCTTGGAATGAAAGTAATCGCCCATTCAAGAACGGCAAAAAAGATCGAAGACTTTGGCAAAGAAAATTTCACGGTGGAATCCGTCAGTCTTGACGAATTGCTGCAAAGAAGCGACATCGTCTCCCTGCACTGCCCTCTTACCGCCGACAACAAGGGAATGATAAACCAAGCGGCGCTCGCAAAAATGAAAGACGGCGCCATCTTGCTAAACACCGCGCGCGGCCCCTTGATTGACGAAGCGGCAGTCCGAAAGGCGCTGGAAAGCAAAAAACTTTTTGGCTTTGGCGCCGACGTTTTGTCGCAAGAGCCCATGTCCGCCGACTGCCCGCTTTTGGGCGCCCCCAACTGCGTCATCACTCCGCACGTGGCCTGGGCCGCCAAGGAAACCCGCGAGCGCTTGCTGGGCATCGCGGTTGACAACCTGCGCCGCTTTTTGGCAGGCCAACCGGTTAATGTGGTGAATTAAAGGGAAAAAAGGCGGCAACTTTCCGAATAAAAACTTGACAAATCACCGAACGATAATTCGCTAAAAAGCCGAACAAAAACATTACAAAACGCCGAAAAATTCCTTTACAAAACGCCGAAAACACCTTATACTTAAGGCATGGATTTATATAAGACTCGAATTGTAGATGCAATATTGCAGGACAAGCTGGAAGCGAAGGGCGCAGCGCTTGTCGAAGGCCCTAAATGGTGCGGCAAGACAACAACCGCCATGCAGGTTGCAAAAAGCGTCCTCAAAATGGACAATCCGAAAACTAAAGAGCAGAATCTATCCCTTGCAAAACTGGATCCTCAGCGTCTTTTAAAAGGCGAGGTCCCTCGCCTTATAGACGAATGGCAAATCGCGCCCTCATTGTGGGACGCCGTTCGTTATGAAGTTGACGAACGAAAAAAGATGGGGCAATTCATTCTTACCGGCTCTGCAGTTCCGCCTGACACAAAAGAAATAACCCATACTGGAACCGGGCGCTTTACTTGGCTTTTGATGCGGCCTATGACTTTGTTTGAATCAGGCGAATCCACTGGCGAGGTTAGCTTAAAAGCCTTGTTTGAAGCAAGTTCTGGCGTAGACGGCGAGAGCAAAATTGACATAGACGACTTGGCCTTTCTTGTGTGCCGCGGCGGCTGGCCAATGGCAGTAGGATTGAAAAAAAAGGCGGCGTTGCAGCAGGCTTTTGATTATTATGACGCGGTTGTAAAATCAGACATAAACCGCGCGGACGGAGTGACAAAGAATCCGGAACGCGTAAAAAGAATAATGCGGTCGTTGGCCCGAAATCAAGGAAGCCAGAGCGCCTGCACTGTAATTGCGAATGACATTCTTGCAAATGAGACCGAAAAAGTAAATGAAGATACCGTTCACTCTTATATTGAAGCGCTTAAAAAAATTTTTGTTGTGGAAGACATGCCGGCATGGAATCCAAATCTTCGCTCAAAATCCGCAATCAGAACAAGCGACACAAGATATTATGTTGATCCTTCAATTGCGGTTGCGAGCGTTGGCGCTGGGCCGGAAGACCTTATTAACGATTTAAAAACATTTGGACTTTTTTTTGAAACAATGTGCGTCCGCGACTTGCGCGTTTTCGCTCAAAGCCTTGACGGTTCGGTTTATCATTACCGCGACAACACCGGTCTTGAATGTGACGCAGTTGTCCATCTTAGAAACGGAAAATACGGCCTTGTGGAGATAAAGCTTGGCGGCGACAATCTTATAGACGAAGGCGCGAAAAACCTTCTAAAACTGCGGAGCGTAATAGACACAGAAAAAATGAAAGAGCCCGCCTTTATGATGGTTCTTATTGGAGTGGGGCAATATGCTTATCGCAGGGAAGACGGAGTCTATGTCGTTCCGGTTGGCTGCTTGAGGGAGTAGGCTGGAAGTTAAGAACAAAACTTCTTTCCGCGTCAGCCCCACTTTATCGGCGTTCTTACGCCGGAGGGCATAACCAACACTTTGGAAGACTGCTGCCGCTTTTTGGAAGGCACGCCGGTTAATGTGGTGAATTAATCGCCGCTTCTATCCTTCTTTTTCAATCGTAGACATTAAAGCAGAAGATAGTTTTAACTGCTTTTGATTCATGCGGGAAAGTTTTTCGGCACGATAATGGTCAAACGTTCCTTTGGGAACGCTGCTCTTTGCCGCCAATTCTTTTACCAAAACACCCTGATATCTCAATTCGTCCTTTAAATTTTCCTTGAATCCCATCTTGTATTTTTTTCATTTATTTCCTTGCCCGCAGCATATAATTTCTTTTGGTTAACATTTGCTCGATTTCTCTGACTTTTTCAAGAGCTGCGAACTTATCATTATCAACAAGACTTTCCAAACTGTCTAACAATTCACAAATTTTTGTTTCATAAATCGCGACGTCACTCGTTGTTTTTGTTGGACTCGAATGTATCGAATAATACAGGTTATTGATTTTATTTTTGATATTGGAATCTGTTGCAATAGACTCAATGAATTTTGATTTTGTGGAAATTGTTTTTATAAAATCATTTTCGATGTCATGCAGTTCTTGTTTTTTTGCAGTAGAGTCATTTGCAAGAAGATTTGATAGTAACAATATGAAATATAGCGATGTAAAAATAGTTTGAACAGAAATAATAACCTTTGTTTTATCCATTTCTTTTGCAAATACAGCAATTGCTAAAGCTAATTCTATAAAGAAATAGAGAAAAGAGATTGAATAAGTGGTCAATTTTGAAAGATATGCAGCCTTTCCTTTTGTTTCAAATATCGGTGTCAATAAAACCATTAGATATGCAAAATGCAAAAACCCATAGCAAATCCAAGTTGATGGAACATGGTGAATTCCGCCATTAACAAAAAACAGCACATTAAAGGCTATAACAAAAACACTGTCCAGGATTGCCGTCAATACATTTTTCTTTGTCATATTATCCTCACATAGAACTCAATATTTCAGATTTTTTTGCGTCATATTCGCTTTGTTCAATTAAACCTGCGTCAAGCATTTTTTTGAGTTTTGCAAGTTTTTCCATAGGATCATCTGCGTTTTTGTTTTGATCTGTTTGTCCACTAGTCATAGTAGGCGCGATGTTAGGGTTGAACATTTGGTTTGCCATTGTACCAAATGCGTTGGCAGCTGCAACACCCATTCCAAGTCCAGCTCCAACTTGGCCCGCTACATTTCCAGGATTAGAAGCCATAGCCTTTAAAACTTCAGCAGATTGTTGCTGAGCCCAGTTAATGCCAAGAGTATCAAGCGCGGCTTTTTGGGCCTGCGCTCCTCGAACTGTTTCTATTTGCTTCATGCCAATTTGATCATATTTTTCTCGCAAGCCATTTTCGTCATCGATATCTATAGCAGCGATTGAAAACGCCAAGCATTTTAATCCGTTAACTTGCAGTAATTCATCAACTTTCGGTTGAATCATTTCTGAAAACTCTTCAAGCCGCGCGTCAATTCCAAGCACTTCTGTTTCTGACGCTCCAAGTTCCTTTGCTACAGCTGATTTTATTTTACTTTGAAACTGCGAAATAAAAAATTTATTTATGTCGTCTTGTGTCGCGCACTGAATATTGTTTCCTATAATTGTTTCCAGAAATTTTGCGGAATTTTCAATTTGGATTTTGTATGAACCGCGAGCGCGAAGTTTTGTCGCTATTCCTAAAACTTTATCGCGAACTTGGATAGGGGAGTCCGTTCCCCATTTGATTTCAACACTGCTAGCTTTTCGTACAAAATACACTACACAGTTAAAAACGCTTATTCCGCCTGAAAAAGCGTTACGCAACCTGCTGATAAATGGATAATTGCTCGTAGAGAGCTTATAAGTTCCGTTTTCAAAAACTTGTTCGATTACACCTTGATTTATAAATATAGCTTCCTCGCCAGGCATGACGACAAGCGTAGAATTTGTGTTAAAATCTTCTTCTGGCTGTCGCCAAATAAGCAAATTTCCATCGCCACTATTTTTAATAACATCTGTCCAATGTTTTTTGCCGCCGACATACGCAGTTTCATTTGGATTTTTGCCAAACAATGACATAGTATTTCTCCTTCAAGGTTCATCTATGTAATATACATTTCCGCGACATTTATAATTCAGACGCAGCCATGTTTTAATTCCACCAATTAAAAAACCATATTTTTTTATCACAATAATTGCATATTCTGAACAAGTAGGTTTTAAAAGACATCTGCGTCTCACTTCCTCTGGAGCATAATGTTGATATAATTTTATGCAAAGCATTCCAATCCATCGAGCAAAAAACACAAACATCGCGGCATAAAAAAGAACATAGAAAAGCCGCTTGTTCACAGGAATTTTGAATTTCAACAGCAAAAACAGTATAACTGTTGAAATTACGAATGAACAAATCGCTCCTATTAAAAAGAGCAGGAAAGCCTTAAAATATGTTATAGGCGGTCTATATAAAGGCCTCTTCAAAACATACTTTCTGACAAGTTCCTGCTCCTCTTCGCTTGGAAAACCAAGTTGCATTACTTAGAGCTCTTCTTCTCTCTTAGTTTAGCTTTTAAAGCCTGTATTTTACCTTCTGTATCATCGCTTGGAATCATTGAACACAAGAAAGCATCGCCCGGAACAACAATTTTGAATTCTGAAGTCTCGATTTTGACATTCCTTTCTTCAGTCTTTGCCAAACAGCCACTTCCTTGGGAAATTTCAAACTTATATTCTTCTGTATCATCTACAGTTGTAAAATTGGTAATATCCTTGTAGAAGTATTCTTCAGAGCGCTCCTTTTTTTCATCAGAATCAAGGTTCATTGTATATTGATATACATAAACTTGATCGGACGAGCAGAAAATATATGTAATCTGATAACCCGAATATCTGTTTATATTATCAGAGCCCCTTCTCTTATATGTATTTTTATAAATTGGACCCTCGAGCATAATAGGTTCAACCTCATTCACCTGATCTTCATCAACACCAAGTTTTCCCAATGCCTTTTTTCTAAGATTCAATGCCTCAATTTGCCTGGTTTTGTTCGCATCAAATTCTGAATCAAGAACACCCTTAGACAAACAGCCACGTTCATCACAGAAATAGTGAATAATCTGTTGTTGATCCTCACTGCGACCTTTGCACAATCTTTTAACTTCCTTTGCTTCCATTTTGGAAAATCCTCCTATTTTTTTTCAGAGCATACGCTCTTACATACAACTTGGAATCTCCTGCTTCATAATTGAAAACAGTTGATTGACATCGGCTGGCGAAAAACCGATGGATTTTGCTTTTATAAAACATTCTTCCCATGTTGGAGAAGTTTTAAAGAATTTCCGCTTAAAATAATCATATTTGACATAAGCTTGAAAATATCGATACAACCCTTTGTCTTCTATCATTAGAGCGGCGTTTATGTATTTTTCTATTCTATCAATGTCGGGACGAGGAGTTAAAAATGGTTTTCTGCCGGCAAGAACACAAACCGCGGCATATAAATATGTCTCAGAGTTGTTTAAGTCCTGTTCTATCGCTTTGTCGAATTTTTCCAGCGCTTTATCATAAAATCCAAGTCTTAAATAGCAAAATGCAAGTGAATTGTTTAGTTCCGCATTATCTGGGTTTTCTTTTAGATCAGACTCATAAGACTTTTGATATTTGCTGATATTTTGCGCTGACATAGAAAAAATATCAGCCATTGTTGAGATGGTGACCGGAGCATGGCAGTATTCACACTCTTTTTGGTCAATTTGAAGTCTGGCACCGCAGCCAGGGCACTTTATTTCTATAACCTCTGTCATACACAACTCTTAGTTCATAACTATACTATGATTATATCATAGTATAGTTATGATGTCAAGTTATTAAGATTTCTAAACTATTATCATATAATTTATTTTATGGAAGAAAAACCGCGCATAAGAAGTGTAATTGCTCAAAATGTAAAGAAATATCGAAAGATGAACAATCTTACTCAAGAAGCTCTGGCTGAAGCGGCTGAAGTTTCAAATACTTATATCGCAAACATTGAGTGCGGCAAGTCTTGGATAAGCGACAAAACGGCAGAAAAAATAGCGCAAGCCCTCCATATAGACGAGTTCCTGCTTTTTCTTCCAGAAGAAAAAAACAGCGCTGCGCAATCCACAATTAAGAACAAAACGATTTCGTATCTAAGCGCGCGGCAAAAAGAACTTGCCGCTTATGTCCAAAATTACTTTTCAGAAACTTTCGCCCACATTCTGCAAGAGCATTAACTTTTTATCTTTTTCTCAACTTCTCAATACCATTAATTAAAAATATAGAAAAACACAAAAAATTCTAAATACCTTTCTCCTCCCGCTTCAACTCCCTAAAAAACAAGAACAAGTACGGAACCGCAGTCACGGCGCTTAAGAGGTCGGCGGAAGCTTGCGCGACTTCCACGCCGGACAAGCCGATTAGGCGCGGAAGCAAAACAATCAACGGAATGAAATACACGCCTTGCCGGTTTAGCGAAAGGAAAGTGGCTTGCAACTTTTTTCCGCAGGCTTGCATCAACATATTCACGCTGATGATAAAGGCGTGCAAGGGAATCGTTATCGCTTGGGCGCGCAAGGCAACCGTTCCAACGGCGATGACTTGTTGGTCGTCGCGGAACCATGCGACGATTTGCGGCGCGAAAATAAACAAAAGGCCGCCGATAAAAAACAAAAGCGCGAAGGCTACAAAAAAAGTAAATCGCCAGGCTCCGCGCACGCGCTTGTAAAGGCAAGCGCCGTAATTGTAGCCGGCAACTGGGGCAAAGCCCTGCCCTATTCCAATCATCAAGCCGCCGCAAAGCATTATGACTTTTGTGGCGATTGTCATCGCGCTGATCGCGGCGTCGCCGTAAAAGCCCGCGCCTGTGTTGAGCAAAATCGTCGCGACGCTGGCCAAGCCTTGCCTAAAAAGCGCTGGGATTCCGGTTGTGATAATGTCGATGTACACATGCAATTTTTTTGAGACGTGCTTTATCGACAAAGCCACCGTTCCCTTTTTATGGATAAAAAATTGTATGAAAATCAAAAAACTTATTGTCTGGCTTGCGACGGTGGCAAGCGCCGCTCCGCTTGTTCCCAAATTGAACGTGTAAATAAAAAGCGGGTCCAAAAGCATGTTCAATATTCCGCCGCTTGTCAAAGCGATCGCGCTAAAGGCGGCGTGGCCTTCGGAGCGCAAGATGTTGTTCATCACAAAGCAAGAGCAAATTATCGGAGCGCCGACCAAAATCCATTTTGCGTAGTCTTCCGCAAAGGGAACGATAGTCGGCGTCGCGCCCAAGAGTTCCACCAAGCCTTCCAAATGCGAAAGCGAAATCACAGAAAGCAAAACGCCAAAGAAAATCGCGGCCGCAAAAGCGCTTGAGCCCGAAACGTTGGCGGCCTCAAGATTTTTTTCGCCAAGTCTGCGCGATATGATGGAGCCGCAACCCATTCCCAACGTAAAGCCCACTGCCTGGATTATCGCCATCAACGAAAAGACGATTCCGACCGCGGCGCTGGCGCTGGTTCCCAACTGCGAAACAAAGTAAGTGTCGGCGGTGTTGTACACGCCGGTTATCATCATGCTTAACACAGTGGGAACGGCAAGGCGCGGAATCAAGCGGCGTATCGGTTCCGTCGTCATCATTTTAAATTGCGGGTCTTCGTTACGTTCCATAGCGGCGCTTTTAGTGAATGAACCTTCTTAGGCTGATCGCCTTTTGCGGACAAATCTCATGGCAGCAAAAGCAATGCAGGCATTTTTTCCAATCAGTAAGAACGGCCTTTCCGTCCCTGCCCGACATTTGGACAATATGCGCGGGGCATATTTGCGCGCAGCGGCCGCACTTTATGCATTTATTTTGGTGGAAGTGGGGAGTCCTTGTAAAGACAAATTTTGCAAGGCTGTCCAGCCAGCCCGGAAGCATGGCGGAAAAATCAACGCTTCCGTCTTTTACGATGCGAAAATTTTTGTTGGCGCATTCGTCAAAAGACGCGCCTAAAATTTTTATTTGCTCGGCGGAGTCAAGCCAAACCTTTCTTTCCAAAGCGTCTCGCAAATTTTCAACCGCTTGCGGCTTGTAGCCCACAAGGCTTGAGCACACCCAATCCAGCGCCAAGATGTTGTCGCTTGCCGCCATAAAGCCAAGCTCTATCGGGTCGCCGCTTCCAGGTCCGCCGGGTCCGTCCATTCCGACTATCGCATCCATCACGGCGTACTGCGCTTTTGCCGCAAGATTAAGGTCTGTCAAAAATTCGCCGAACTCTCTTTGTGTTGAAAACCGGTAGTGGCACTGCGCCTTTTCCAAGCCGATCATAAGGCCAAAAAGGTTTTTCATTGCGCCAGTGTATTTCATCAATTGGTGGCTTTTTAACTTGGCGGCGCTTACAAGAATGTCGGCCTGGCTAAAGGCGGCGGCAAAATCAAAGGTATGGGCGCGCTTTGCGCCCGGGCATTCAACTTGAACCTTGTCGTGAAAGTCAATCCACTCGCCGCCGTTTTTTTCAACCTGTTCCAAAATGCCGGACGCGCGCGCCGCCGACGTAGAATTTGCCACGGCCGGAGACTCGCCGGCCAAAACTTTTTTTGCGCCCAACTCGACAAAAATTTTCACCAACGCTCCTACAACGACTGGATTTGTGCAAACGCAGTCTTCGGGCTTGCGCGGATACAAAATGTTGGGCTTAATCAAAACTGTTTTTCCGCGCGGATCCGGCGGCGGCGCAAGGCGAGTCAATTCTTTTAAGGCGGCGTAAACTTTTTCAAAGTCGTATTCGCCGCATTTGGCGAGCGCTACATTTGTGGTCATGGGAATAGAATACACCGTGAACAAAAATTTTTCAAGGATTTAGAAAGCAATGGCCGCTTTGAGAGCTACTTGTATTTTCAGGTATTATTTTAAGAATTCATATTGAAATAGAATATCTTCCAAGTTATTTCTGTAATACTCACGAGATAAGCTCTCTATTTCCTTTATTAAATTATTCAAATCTCCATATTTATAATCAAATTTTGGTGTCCCATCTGACTTTTGGCCAGTTTCTATTTTTACATTTATTTCTTCATCAATCTGAAACAGTCCATAAGAAAAATCTTTATTGTATTCTTCAGTGCATCTCCTTATCATTTTTAATAATTCCTTCATTTTTTCAAAAAGAACTATTTCTTCTTCAGATTCTTTATAACCAGACTTAACAAAATCCATCCATTCTTTTTTTGCCAATGTATTTCCGTCAAAACAGAGTTCATTCTTGTAAAGTCTTTTATCG
>CADCBK010000012.1:12430-51425 GCA_902799665.1 uncultured Spirochaetaceae bacterium
TTCATTCTTGTAAAGTCTTTTATCGCTTCCATTCAAACTCCTCATATGAGGATAATGACTCATACAAATCCAAAATAACACCTTATGAACAAATTCATTCAATATTCCTGATTCATAATCCCTCTCGTATTTTTCTGCTTTGTCCGCACATTTCATTATAAGCGACATTACTTTCCAATCACTCTCATGATCAGAATATCGAGCGGCAGCAAACAAAGGAAGAAGTTTTAAATAATTATCTTTCCTTATGAAGCATCCATTTCCATCATATCTACCTGTCACAGTTAGACCTGCGTTCAACCTGTTGTTATCAAAGGTAAATGAGTTTGCAACGAGATAACCTATAATATTCTTATTGTATTTAGTTCTAACTCTAACAGATGCATCTATTCGTTCCGTACCATCAAGGTTTATGGCAATACCATCATCACTATCATTCTTAAAATCTCTTTTATCATAAAATCTTTCACTAATATTATTGAACACTTTTCTTACTTCAATTTCACCTTCGTCTATCGGTTTATTTTCACTATCAAGATTTATCGCTCTTAATGATATTGTCTTCGTTTTATTGTCATCTTCATTTATCCACCAAGCACACATTACAGTAGCTTGCGTTTTTGCATGAAATTTAACCCTGTTAAATGCATATCCATAGCCAAATTTCTTGTTGACGATATGTTGTGATTTCCAATATTTTGCAGGTGAAAAAACTATGTAGCTATCATAAGGTTCTCTTAAAAAGTATTTGAACCCGCTCCAAATAAAAGCATTCCCCATTTCATTTGTTGCTGTTCCTGAAATAGAGTTATCGTTTTTCATTTCTGTAATTACAAAATTATTTTTCCATTCTCCACTTGTTCCTGTATTTCCATTTGGCTCAATGTACGGAGGATTCTCAAAAAGAATAACAGCACAATCCTTATTATCAATATACTTTCGCACCTCTCTATTATCAATTATATCTTTTGTAAGTGCATTTGCGCCACTCAAAAAACCTTCTTCATTTAATTTGGGGAATACATCCTTTGATGTTGGAATGGGAGGAATTATATACCTTACACGCGAACCGAATCTGTCTTTTAATACAATCCATTCTTTTAATTCATAAGTCGAAACTATTACATGAGAAAGTGTTTCATCATCAAAAAACATTTCCAAGTTTCCACTGCCAGCACAACGGTCTAGTATTATAAAATCCTTTTTTCCACTTTTCTTCGCTCTTTCTATAGCTTGATAAACAAGTTTTGTTGCAAGTTTTGCATACTCTGGAGGAGTATAAAAGGCGCCAAGTTCACGTTGTGTTTTTGGATCATTAAGCATATCCATTATGAATTTAAAATCTTTTTCTTCGCCTTCCCATGGGTAAATAAAATCCTTTAATGTTTTCTGTGGATTTCTTAATTCATTGAAAAAAGCTTTTTTCTCTGGTTTTTGTTTGTATTCTTCGGCATTATCGTAGTAAAAACAAGACCATCCATAAACATTATTAACGGTAACATGCACTTTTATTGTTTTAGGAGCTTCTGAAATAAAATTAATAATTTCGGTCATGCCTCTTGCTGATGCCATATTAAATTGTATCTCTTTTTTACAAGCACCTGCACGGAAGCCTGCGATGCCATCCGATGCCTTTAAATTTGCATATTGCTCAATATCCTCAATTACAGTTAAATAATCTTGCGAGTCGT
The DNA here is from genome assembly GCA_902799665.1 of uncultured Spirochaetaceae bacterium. Classification (GTDB taxonomy): domain Bacteria; phylum Spirochaetota; class Spirochaetia; order Treponematales; family Treponemataceae; genus Treponema_D. Next base: position 14,122 of record CADCBK010000012.1, read on the forward strand.
AAATAAAACACTTTTGTTCATCTTGACTTACTAAACAAATCTTTGATGGCACTGGTATTCCGTCCCTATTAAAGCGGGTTAAATATATCAATGCCTGACTTAATGCTTTATTTTTGCCATAACTTGTTACATTTTGCTTATGTTCAAAAATTATGCCTGTCGTATAACCATCAGTACTTCGATCTACATGAACACTTTCAATGTCATTTCCAAACACAGTTTCATAAAACTGTGTTTGCCACGTTTTTTCATCTGTAACAATTGAAGATGTAATTCGAGCCATTTTTCCATCCGTTTTGTTTGTTTTGCAGAAAAAAATGTTACTCGGATCGTTTTTGAACAATACTGTACCGGGAGCTGTCCATTTTACACATTTTCCCCGCGTCTAAATATATCGTTTTACTTATTTCAAAATAATTGTATATATCGTTCTACTTATTGTCAAGTGAAAAATATATCATTTGATATATGATTATTCTATGAAAACATTCAAAGAAAATTTGCGAGATGAACTGAATTTTCAAGGAATGACAGTTAAGGAATTAGCCGCAAAAACAGGCCTTATAAAAGGCTCGTTAGACAACTATCTAGGCGTCAGAGCCTCAATTCCGCCGGCCGATGTAGCGGTAAAAATAGCAAAGGCTTTGAATGTAAGCGTAGAATATTTAGTGACGGGCGAAGGAATTGAAGAAAAAGAATTAAAAAACGAAGTTATGAAAAATTTTTATTCCCTGCCAAAAAACATGCAATCCGCGATAAAAGAGTTGTTAAAAGCCGCTGTAGAAAGAAAGTAATTGCAGCGACATTTGTTCGAGGCGCGGCAACAAAAACCTCTCACTTCCCATCAATAAATCCATGAATGTCGTCCAAAGTGTATTCAAGACCAGTGGTATGAAGCGCTTCAAAATTATTTAGGATGTAAGCATCCGCGCCGGATTTGGAAAACAGTTCCTGTGTTTGCGCTCCCGAAAGGTTGAATCTGTTTTTATACATTTCGATGCAGTAAACAAGAAAGTCTGTTTGCTCTTTTGAAAATTGCCGCGCTCCGTTCATGCCGCTTCCTCGGGAAAATCGATTGTTCCGTTTTTACGTTCCGACAAATACATATTGCAAAGCGTGAGCGGGCTGTAATGCCAAAGCTTGCTTTCCTCGTTTTCCAAAAGCGCGTAAACCTTTGAATGATAAAAATCTTTGACCAATTCCAAAGTATTTTGATTTTCTTTTTGCTGAATCCGCTGCATAATTGGCGGAACGACAGCGCAGGCTAAAAAAGCCGCGAATTGATTTTTATCCATTTTTCACCTCGTAGCTTGATTGGAACGCCACAAAACTCAAAGCCTTGTCCGACGCAAAAACAATCTGGTTGTAAAGTTTTCTTACCTTTAGAGCGTCCAGCGTTGCGGACCGCGAGAGCAAGCCGCTCAAATACAATGTCACAGTTCTGTAAACATCATCGTTGGCCACCGGTCCGCGAATCAAATCATATTTTTTTCCCTTGTAAGTTCCGCTCCTGTTTTCGCAAACAAAGTCAAGCCACGCCCCATTAGGAGATTTAAATTCCAAAAGCGAGCAATCCTTAAAAGCGCTTTCATTCAGTGAATATACATTTACAATTGGCAAGCCGCCTCTACGGACAACAACCTTTTGAGCGAAATTTTGCGCTTGCGTTTCGTTCAGCGTTGTGTAAAAGCCGTAACCAAAATCAAGCGTGTGATTCTGAACAATGAGAGCGGGTTTTTCTACAATCTGGTTGCTTCCATGATATAGCCTTAAATTTGCCATAGTTCAATTATAGCGCATAACGCCAGTTTTTTCCATAGCTCCGCCGCCTTATTAGGCTTACGACAATTTTACGCGCCGCCTTCTTGGGCTTACGGCAATTCACGAGCACGCCTTGTTCAAAATCGCAAGCAACTCATCGTACTTCTTTTTTAGCCGCTCGGAAGTTTGGTCAAGCATGTATTCGATTTCGTAATGGAAAATTCTGTCCTTGGAAGAAACCGGCATGTAATGGACTTGAGTTTGCGTGTAGTAGTGCTCGATGCAGCCTCGGCGCAAAATGTAAACGCGCGAACATTCAATCGCGGCAAAAATCAAGTTGGCAAGATTTATGATTTGACCGAGCGAGGCTGCCAAGGGAAGCGGAAGCAATTCCTCAAGGCTCTTCCGTTCCAACGTGACGCCCATCAAGACGACGGTTTTGTAGGTGTCTAAGTTTTCAGGATTTTCGTACTTGGCGTAAAGGCTTTTGACCTTTTCCACAAGAACGTCGATTTCGGGATTCACCGAATGGTTCACGCCGGCCAAAAATTCCCCAACGCCGCCAAGGTAGCGCTCCAAGCGGATTATCAATTTTTCAAGCGTGATTTTTTTGGACAATTCTTTTTTTGTAAAGAGCGAAGCGTAAAAGCCGTCTTGCTTTTCGCGCTGGGCTTCCAAAAAATCAATCGTCCTTTGGTCAACGCAAACTTCCTCGCGAAGCTTTCCGCAAAAAAGGGAATCCAAGTCGGTGATGATTCTTCCGTCCGTTCCCAAAAGCGAGCACACTTTAAAGAAAACGCCCAGCTCGTCTTTTCCGCCAACGTCTATCACGCCGGTTCCAGCCGAACCGATTTTGTTGTCAACACAAGACAAGAGGCGCGTGAAAATTTGCTGGTCAGTGTAGCCTTCCACAAAAATCTGCCTGTCCGAAAAAAAGAACTGCTTATGGTAAGTGTTGAAACGCGGCAAAAAGCGGCGGAACAATTGTTCGTCGTAGTCGCTCAACGAGTCGATGCTTGTGGGCGCGCGGTTTACATGGCAGGCCACGACGCCAAGCAAGTCCTCCGAAAAGTTAAGGTCGATAAAATAAGGCGAGTGCGTGATTATGAAGAAAACGCGCTTGGGCTCAGCGGCGCTGGCTTTTTTTATTTCGTTCATAAAGAATTGCTGGAACTGCGGGTGCAAGTGCAATTCAGGCTCGTCCAAAATCAAGCAGTTTTTTTTGTTGCTGGAATTGCCGTAAAGCGCCACCAAGAGCGTAAGGATTTCCTTTAGGCCGTGGCACTCGCCTTGCTTTAAATTGTATTCAACGCCGCGCGCCTTGTTGACCACAATCGCGACAAGCCTGCCGCCGGGCGCTTCCTCAAAGCGTATGGCCTTTGCGAACATGTTGCTAAGCACGTCCTCGATTTTTTGGCGGACGGCTTGGTTTTCGCGAATCGTTCGCATCGCCGCGGCGTCGTCGTCGGCCTGGCGTTCGGCGCGCAAAAAATTTATGTCGTAGCCTGCGTCGGCAAACTGCCGCTCAATTTGTTCGGCAAGCAAAGTTTTTCCGCTGCCGTTTGGGCCCACAATCAAATTGACGTTGGCCCAAGAGCTTTTTTCAAACGAAGCCTTTCCCCAGAGAAACGGAATCTTTGCCTTTACGTTCACTTCTATCATAAAAAATTACCGTGCCTGCTCCAAAACAAATTTCAAAAACTCGTCCTTGTCTTCCTGCGTCTTTGCCTTGGCCATGTACATTTGGTTTCCCATCGTGGCCGCCATCACTTGCGGCATCCGCTCGTTCATCACAAGGCGCTCGCCGTAGCGCTCGACGATTTCTTGGTTGGAATGAACGTAGCGGCGCTTGTCGCGGCGGGCGGCGTAGACGCAATAGTGGTGGTCACCGGAATCTTTTAACAAGCGCTTGTCGGAACAAACCATGTCGGCCCAGATTTGATAAACGTCGGTCGAATGCGCGTAGTTCATCATGTCGGGGGTGTAGCCGCCCGCCGGCCTCATGTTCACCTCAAGGCCTACAAAGTCGCCAACGGCGCCCAAGCCTTTTTTGGCTTGCGTCAGCCTAAAAAATTCCATGTGGACAAAACGGTTTTTTACGCCAAAAGATTTTAGCGCGGCCCGTCCCAGTTTTGCCAACGCTTGGGGAACTTGCGGAATCGTCCAATAGCTTAAGTCCTCTTCCTTTAAAACGATGTCCATAATCGACGGCGGAAAAACGCTCGACGACTCGAACAATGGTTCGCCACTGGAATCGCAAATCGCGTCGTAGGAATAAATGTCGCCTGTCACAAATTCTTCCATCACATACTGAACGGGAGGAAGATGGTCAAAAAAATTGTCAAACTCAACTTGCGAACTAAGCTTCCAAGTGTCGTGCGCTCCGACTCCGTTGTCGGGCTTTACGATTACGGGGAAGTGAACCTCGTCCACAAATTTTTGCGCGGCTTCTTTTGTAGTGATGCGGTGGCAGCGCGCGGTTGGAATATTTCCGGCCGCGTAAAATTTTTTCATGTCAAATTTATTTTTCCAGCCCGCGATATCTTTAAAAGATATGCCTGTCGTTACATTAAAGTCAGACCTCAGTTTTGCGTCGCCTTCAAGCCAATACTCGTTGTTGGATTCAATCCAATCGATGCGGCCGTACTTAAAGGCAAAGAAAGCTACGGCGCGGTACATCTTGTCGTAGTCTTCCATGTTGTCGACAAAATAATATTCGGTAAGGCAGTCTTTTAACTGCGGCTCAAGGCAATTGTAGGGAGCGTCGCCAATTCCCAAAATGTTGGCGCCGTTCTTCTTTAGCCGGTCGCAAAAGTTCCAGTAAGTTCTAGGAAAATGCGGCGAAACAAAAATAAAGTTCATGACCCCCTCCTCCATAAGGTCTAACAAACCAAAAATAGCCCGGATCTAGTTCCGAGTGCCTGCTTGTATTTTAGCGCTTTCGACGCGAAACCGCAATGCCGTCGCCCGCGCTGTAAAATTCCGTCTTAAACTCCGTGTTGTCTTTTAAAAACTGAATGTACTTGCGGATTTTTTTTATCAATTTTTTTGTGGAATAATTGTGCGTCAAGCTTATGTCTTCCACCATTCCGTGGAACGAAAGGTTGTCGCTGATTATCGCTCCGCCATCCGCCAAATTGTTTTTGTAACGCTCAAAAAATTTTATGTACTGAGCCTTTGGCCCGTCGATAAAAATCAAGTCAAACTTTTCCTCAAAGCTGAACGTGGCCGCGTCGCCCAAAAAGCAAGTCACGCGGTCCATCAAATTTTCGTCGTGAAAATTTTGAACGGCCTGATGGTAGCGGTCGATGTCCGCCTCTATCGTAAACACTTGAACGTCCGGCGACGCGAGCGCGAATTTTGTGGCCGAGTATCCGATCCCCGTTCCAATTTCCAAAACGCGGCGAACCTTGTTTTGCTTGATGTAATTTAAAATAAATTCCATTCCGCTGTCCTGCATTATCGGAACGGCGTTCTCCGCGGCTGCTTGCTTGATTCGCTCGATGTCGGTCATATGGAGGAATACTAGCGCAAGATTTTATTCGCTACAAGCGGGGGTGTGGAACACGCCAAATTACCTTGAAGCCCTTTGTAATTCCTTCCAAAAACAGAATCAACCATGCTCTCCAATGCAACTTGAAAATTCGTTGTTCCGCAAACGGCGTCAGTAGTTTCGCTTTCGCAGTCAAGAAAGAAAATTCTTGACAACTAAACTTTTCCAATATATAGTATTTATTAAAAGGAGGTCGACATGTCAGACGCTGCGTTTGCTGATTTTGAACATTCGATAGAAGTTCTTACTCGTCCGCAATTAAGAAAAATGCTCGCGCTGATTTTGCGCCGGCTCTTTACTTTTAAATCGTCCCCCGCCAAAAAGACCTTTGTCAGAAAATTGGGCGGCCTTGAAAAAGGCTTTTGGATTGCCGACGATTTTGATGAAACTCCAGATTGTCTCTCGGAATATACATAATGTATTTGTTGGATACAAACGCGCTTATTTACATGCTCTGTTCCCCAAAAACACTTTCCAAGAAGGCGGAAGAAATTATTTTGTCCGAAAAAGAAATGTATGTAAGCGTTGTTTCCTTATGGGAAATCGCGATAAAACAGTTTATCGGAAAATTAAAGATATCTTCCACCATAGAAGAAATAGAGAGTCTTTGCTCCAACCGGAACATTTCAATTCTTCAAATAAAGTCCGCTGAACTTGAGGAAACAAAAAAACTGCCCCCAATTCACAAAGATCCGTTTGACCGTCTTATAATTTCACAAGCAAAGAAAAACAATCTTACAATAATTACTGCAGACGCTACAATTCCCAAATACGATGTAAAAACTGTTTCAGCTCAATAACAACCAAGCGTCTTGCGTTTATCCCCTCCCTACCCTTCCACCCGCAGCTTCGGTATCTCCCGCTTCCAAATCTCCGCCATAAAGTCGTAGCCGGCTTGGTTGGGGTGGACGCCGTCCAAGCACATTAGGGTCTTGTAGTTTGGGTGGGCCAAAAACTCGGAGCGGATGTCTACGATTTGAACGCCAAGGGCGCGCGCGATGGCGGCGGCTTTTAGCGAAAAGAGCTCTTGGTTTTGGTAAAGGCGCATGGCGGCGGCATGTTTTAGGTATTGCAAGCAATCTCCGGCCGCCGCGCAGTCTTGGTCTTGCGAGCAATCTTCGGCCGCCGCTTTTTGGTCTTGAACACATTTTTCGTTTGCGGCGGCGCAGTTTTGGCCTTGCGCGCAATCCCCGCCCGCCTCTTTTTGGTCTTGCAAATACTTCTTGTTTATAAACCTAACAATCGCCGCCTCATCGTTTCCGATGCAAATGTTGTTAAGCCACCATTCGGGAACAAGCGGAGTGGGAATCATGATTACAGGCGTGATTTTATTTTGGCGGGCTACGGAGACGGCTTCTTCCATAAGGCGCGAAAACTCATCCAGCGGGCAGCGCTGCAAATGCTCCGCGTCGGGATTGGCGGACACCGCGCTCCAGTCGTAGTCAGAGTCGTTCGTGCCCGACTCAATGATTCCGATTTTGGCGCTGGCTCCGTTCCGCAAGCTTCTGTCCTGAGTCCTGCGAGTCTTTGTCATCCACGAGCCAAAAACGCTTTTGTTGGCCAGCTCAATTCCAAGCGCGGCGCAAGCCTGGCTTAGCGAATCTTTTTCCGTAATGTCAAAGCGCTTTGAGTCGCCGCCCGACACGACGCCTTTTAAAATAGAGTCTCCCCATGCGATAATAGAAGTCACCATGCTTTGATTTTAGCGCAAAGGCCCGCTCCGCGCAACAAAAACGGCCAAGGCCGCGCGCCTCATTCGCGCCGCGCAAGCGTATTGCGCAAGAGGCTTTTTTTTCGTATTATAGTTTGCATGAAAAACTGTCACGCGCTTTGTTCGCTTTGCGCCGCGCTTTTGTTGGCCGGCTGCGCTTCCACAACAAAACTTTATGACCTTAAGAACGAAAATTTAAGCGCGCCCGCTCAAAACGCCGTGCGCATTTGCAATACGCTCACCTGGATTTACAACACCAGCGTTGACTGGCAGGACATGAGCGAAGCGCTTGATGAAATCGGAATCACGCGCCAAGAATTGGAGACAATGCAATTCAAGGGAAACTACGAAAAGCCTTTTGGAAGAAAATTTTCAATGGCAGCCGACAGTTCCGACGACGAAAACAGCGTCTACAATCGCGCGAAAAAGCAGGCGCAAAAAATCGCCCGCCTTATGCTAAAAAATTTGCCGCCCGAAGGCGGCTCACCAGAAGAGTAAACAAATACCGCTGTTCGCGCGAGCTTGGTTGCGAGCGCGAACGTTGCGGCTTATGCGGCAATCTAGCATTCAAGTCTTGCTAGATGTTGTTTTTGCCGCTCACATCTTTATCTCAGTAACGTAGCTCTGCGTGTCCTTAAAGAGGTCAATCTTGCAAACGCGAGTCTTCCAATATTCGGCTTCGCTCTTGGTTGTGTAAGGTCCGACGCGGACGCGGTAGAAAAGCTTGTCCTTGTTGTCCTTGTATGTAAAGACTTCCGCCGGAATCTTGTTGTCGTCAAGCGCGGCGCGGGCGCTGTCGGCGCTCTTTTTGTTTGTGAACGAAGCGGCCTGAACCCAGTACTTTGAGGAAAGGGCCGGGGCCTTGGGCGCGGGAGCTGAAACCTTCTTTTTGGGAGCGGCGCTTGAGCTTTTTGCGGGAGCGGCGGCAACAGTCTTAGACGCCTCGCTCGCTCCGGGATTTCCAGTATATATTGTAGAGGCAGTTGACTTCGCGCCGGCGTTAGAAAGCGCTTCCTGTCCGGCTCGGCTTGTGGCCGTAACGGCGCTAGATGTGTTCGCGCTCAACTCAATCGTTGTTTGGGCGGGAGCGGGAGTCGCGGCGGCAACTTGGCCGTCAACAGCGGCGCTGTCCGCGGCGGGCTCGCCGTTTTCCACGCTTTGAAAAGCCAAAGTGTTTGAATCCAAGGCGCTTGTAGAAGCCGGCGTCTCTACCGGACTAATTACAGGCTCTTCAACCTTGGCCGTAACAGGCGTTGTGTCAATCGTAGTTATAGACGCTGTCGCGGGAGCGTTTGAAGATGGCGCGTTCAACAAAAGCGCGGCTCCGATTACCACCAACAAGAATACGCCGCTGGCGGCTACAATCCACAAAGTCTTTTTCTGTTCCATAATTTGACCTCAAATTTTTTCTAGTCTTATACTCATATTTTCGGAATTGAAGAAAAAAACTTTAGAGATAAAAAAAAGGCCGCGCCAAAACGGCAGCGGCCTTTATGGTCTTGCAATAACGGTGGCGGGATTTACTCAAAAATCGCGGACGCAGGAATTTCGACCTTAACGCTCTTTACCTTGCCCTTTCGCTCAAACAAGTCGCGGCTCAAGTCTTCGCTCAAGCTCTCGCCAAAAGCGTTGGAGTCGACCAAGACTTTCACTTCGCCGCCGGAAGAAAGCTCGTACTCAAACGGAACTCCAAAGCGGGTGAACGAAAGCTTTCCGTCCGCGCCAAATTCCTTCTTTTGCAAGAGCGCGGGCTTGATGGAAAGCCGGCCTCCATTAATGTCCATTCCCAACTCGCCCCAGCGCGTGATGACCTCCTCCTTGACTTGGCCGGTCATGCCGGGCTGCTTGGCGCCCTGGTTATGGGGAGTGTGAGAATAAGGGTCAACCGGGAAGGCCCCGTAAAGTTCGGGCGTCTTGTTGAACGAAAGACCGTCGCGAATCTTGTAGTAGCGCGCGCCCAATTCTTTTGCGGCCGCGTCTCCAGCTTCCACCGCGGCAAAGAAATTTTCCTGGACCGCGAGCAAAAGCTTAGAAACCATGTGCCAGTAAATAGAGCCGATTCCCTCAAAGGCGTAGAATGTTCCGCTGCGGCCCGTGAACTTTTTGTGGTCAAAAGTTTTTTCGTAAAGCGCGGCAACCTGGTCCTTTTGCTCTTGCGGCAAGTCCGGGTAAAGGCGCGCGGCGGCATCCAGCATTACAGCGGCGTTTCTAAAGTCGGGGTTAAAGTGAACGATAGCCTTGTCAAGCGGATCGTTGTAAACAAGCGAGCCTTCGTCGGGCGCCGTGTAGCCGCGCTCCAATTCCGCCTTTAACGCCGGAATCTTTTGCGCGTCGGCTTTTAAAACGATGTTCTTTTTAACAAAGCGCGGAAGCTCCTTTGACGGATAAAGCATGTAGGAATGCTGGCGCTTTTCGTACATCGCGCTCTTTTCCAAAGCGCAGCACAAGTCGGCGGCTTCTTTTGGACTCAGCAAGCCGCTTGAAAGAACGGCCACCTGGCCTTCGAGCATTTCCTCCAAGCAGCCGATTTCCATTCCGTCCGCGCTGACAGAAAGCGTGTTGTAGGAATGGTAAAGGCCGTCGCTTCTTTTGTTGGCCTTGATTGAATGCTCGGCGGCGGCGATAAATGCGTCAAAAGCTTGCAAGATTTCGGCCTTTGAAATGTCCAGCGTTTCTTCCAAGCGCGCGCCATTTTCGTAAAAGGCAAAGCGCTCGTTTTGGAAAGCCAAGCCGCACTTTTTTACAAAATCCTTTTTCGCCGCCGCGCCGCTCAAAGCGTTAAGGTCGGCGTTTTTGTACAGTTCCCAAATTTGGTCAAAGAAAGACTTAAGCGCCATCGGAACGGTCCAGCTTTCGTCGCTGGATTTTTCAAAGATTCCGCGAACAAAGACCATCATTCTGCGCAAGTAGCACAAAGTCACGACGCTAAGGCCGTAGCCGGCAAGCGCGTTGTTGGCGTCGTTCCATTCGGGGCGCTGGGTGTTAAGCCAGATTCCGCCGTAAGGAACAAAGTTGGCGAGCTTGGTCAAAACCAGCTGCAAGAGCTTTGCCGCCATCGTTACAAGATAGGGGTTTCCATCTTTTCCGCAAAGCTTTGCGTCGCTACCGTATCGCTTTGTCTCAGCCAAAATTTTGTCGTTAAGCTCGCGCATAAAAGTGATTGTGTCGCGCGGATTCTTTTCGATGTCGGAATACATTTTGATGTGGTAGGGAACGTTGGCCGCAGTGAAAAGCTTTTTGTTCAAAAGGCCCGACAGCGTTTTTGGGTCAAGCTTGTCCTGCAATTCCAAGAGCTTTGAAAGATAAATGATTTGGTGGTCGTTCCAATAGCCGATGTTCGCCCAAGGATTGTTGGGCTCGGGGATTTCCCAGTCAAGGCCGTTCCTTGTGATGCGGTAGGGGTTAAAGCCGTCCGCAGTCGTCGCGTTAAGGAACTTGGCTATCATTCCGGTAATGTAAACCGGATAGCTCATCGCAAGCGCTTCCCAGTTTTGGAAAATGTCGCGCCAGTTTCCCTCGTAGTTCAAAATCGGCTGGCCAAGCGAGTCCTTAAGGTTGATTGAGAATTTATTCCACGGACGGCTGGGGTCGCCGTGACGGCGCGAGAACGAAAGCGGAAGGTACTCCAAGTAAAGGCGCTCCAACTGCGGGTCGCGGGTTTGGCGGATTATGCCGCCCAATTCAGAATAGTCGATTGTCTTTGGCAAGCCCAAAGCCTTCGCGTCGGCGCTCTTGGACTTGTTCCTTGTCGCGACAAAAGAGACAAAGTCGTCGCAGTTGACCGTATTGTTTTGGACAAAGACGCCGCCGCGCATAATGTTGAACATAACGTTGGCCTCGTGGTGCATGCAGGCGATTGTGTCCGCCGTGTTTTGCAAGCCGTCGGCGGCTCCGACATATTCCTCCAGCAAGGCGCGGGTGGCGTCAACGTCGGCCAAAATTTCTTTTTCCAAAGCGGCGCGATCCTTTAGCGCGGCTATCAAGCCCTCAGCTTGGCCAACTTCAAGACGCGTGTCAAAAACTTCCAGCCACTTTTCCTCCGCGCCGGCGTCAAGCGAAAGCTCCAGCTGAATGAAGCAAGAGGCGCGCTCGCCCTTAAGGACATCGTCAACCTGCAATTCCGCGCCGCGCCTGAACAAGTCGGGCGTTTTGGGCGAAAGGTAAACCTGGGCCTTTCTTGTAAAGTACGAGACGTTTGCGTAAAGCGCTTCGCTTGGCTCGGCCTTGTCGGTCAAAACCGACGACATTGAAAAAAGCGCCAAGCCCGACGGGTCAAGGTCGGTCTTTTTGTAGGCGTCAATCAAATTTGAGGTTGTGGCCTGAACGTCCATATTGGCGCAGGCGGGCATTATGTTTTGCGCGCCGTCAAGAACCTGGATTTTGCTGGCGGAAGGAGAAACGTTCTTTACCGAAGAAATTTTCACCAAGCCGTACTTGTCGCCGCTTGTCCACTCGGTTCTCCAAGCCAAGCCCAACTCCTTGTTGATTTCCTCAAAAATCACATGCGAGCCAGAAGCGTTCTTGTAAAGGTTCCGTTCCACCTTAAATTCCGGAGCCTCCGCGAAAGGCTCCCAAACAAAGACGCCCTTGTCGCCCTTGGCCTTTACCGCGCTAAAGCTGCCGGTAGTCGCCTTTAAGTCCAAAATCTTGTCGGCGGTGTAATAGGGAAAAATCGCGCGGTTGGCGTCCTTTCGGCCGGCGCTCAAGGCTCCGTTGGACCAAATGAAATTCCAAGCGTCGCTGGAACTTGTAATCGTCATAAAGAAGGGCGGAATGGAATCGACGTTGGCTATTTTGTACCAAGTCTGCCCCGCAAACTTTTCGATTGAGCCAGCGGACTCTTCCGACTTCATTCCAGCGAATTCTTCAACAAAACGCATATAAACTCCTAAAAGAGCGAATTATCAGGCCATTCCAACAAGGCCCCAATATTTTTAGAATAAGGGCGAATCAATTTTTAGTCAACTAGATGAACAAGGGCAAGGCCTTAAAAACGCGCAAAAAGGCGCCAAAGAATTCGTTTTTTGCCATTTTCACTAAATTTGCAGCCCCTCGGCAAGTACTATGGCAAGCGCAATATAAATGCAATAACAAAAAATGCTCCCAGTTGCGTTTTTTGTTGAACATATCGCCGTTTTGCGCTAGAATTATCGCATGCGAGCGAAATCGCGTCAGGATCCAAGGTTTGAAGTTTTGGGCCGGGTGCAGTGCCAGGAGATTTCCGCGCTTCCGGGAAACCTCATCGACATCAGCGCCCACGGCTGCAAAGTCTTTTATTCGGTTCCGGTGACGATACACCTTGAGGACGACTATACTCTCTTGATCCAAGTGGCCGAAAGCTCCACCGCGGACTTCACCTTGATTTGCCATCCAGTTTGGGCCAACGAAGATTCAGGCCAAACGGTCTTGGGCATGACAATCCTCCGTTCCCCCGACTCTGAACGGCTAAAGGCCTTTGTCGAATCCTTGGAAAAAAAGCACGCCAAGGAAGAAGGCGGCCAAAGCCAAATCGTGGACTCACAATGTCAATTTATATAGAAGAAAGCGAAGGAATCGCCTTTTTGGCCTTTGAAGGCTGCGAGCCTTTTTTGGAGGCGGAACTTTCGGAGCGCTTTAACCTAAGCCTAGAGCCGGAACGCTACGGCCGCCTCTTTTATTTTAAGGACTACCCCAAAGATTTGCCGGACCCCTGGTTCGCCCAGTGCGTTATGCGAAAGCCCTTTTTTTTGCATTTTGACTCCATAGGCCAGGCGGCGGCGGAACTTAAGAAAATCCAGCGCAACTGGGCTCCGGCGCAGTACCAGCTTTTTAGGCGCGCGGCCCTGGTTCAAGAAAAGCTTCCATACATCAACCTAAAAGACAGGACCTTTCCGGCAAAGGTTCCCCAAACGCCGATGGGCCTTTACTGTTTGACCGAACAAAAGCAGATTTTGGCCAGCGCCCAAACCTCAAGCTTTTTGCCGGCCGGAAAGATTTCATTCGTGGAAGACCACGTAAACCCGCCCAGCCGCGCTTACCTAAAGGTTCAAGAAAGCCTTACTTTGGCGGGCCTTTTTTTTGGGGCGGAACTTCCCAAGGCCGGCCAAAAATGCTTTGAGGCCGGCGCCTGTCCAGGCGGCTGGACTTGGGTTTTGGCGGGCTTGGGCGCCAGCGTCCTGGCCGTGGACCGTTCCCCCTTGGACGAGCGCCTTATGAAAAACCCGCTCGTCACCTTCCAAGCCCACGACGCCTTTACCCTGGCCCCGGAAGACATCGGCCCCTGCGACTGGGTCTTTAGCGATGTAATCTGCTACCCCGACCGCCTTTACGAATGGGCCCAAAAGTGGCTTTCAAGCGGCCTTTGCAAAAACATGATTTGCACGATAAAAATGCAAGGCGGAATCGACTGGGCCGCCGCCCAAAAGTTCGCCGACATCCCCTCAAGCCGCGTCGTCCACCTAAACTACAACAAGCACGAGCTTACCTGGATTCATTGCCAACCTTGACACTTTTTGCTTTTTTGTCATAATACCCCTTGACAAAGGCCCCCTCATTTTATACGATATAATAGGTTTTTAAAACTTTTGGGATGGGAAAAGGGTCTAATTAGCAGGATTTTCTATTTTTCGCCTTGGCGCAACAACAGGCTGAACAATAGCCGCGCCTTTGCGATTCTTAGAAAGAACTAAAAAAAGGATTTACACAACATGAAACTTCTTAAACGCTTTTCCCTTCTTAAAAGGGTCATGGGCGCGGCGGTAGTTGCCGGCTCTTTGTTTTTATCGGCGTCATGCCAGAACCTAGGCAATCCCCCCGCTCCCACAATGGTGGCCACCGCGTCCAAAACCCTCTCCGCGCCCACCTTCCCGGAACACACCACTGACAACGAAGGAAACCCCATCGCGGTCACCTACGCCGAACGCTACTACACCGTAAGCCAAGGCCAAAAAAATAAAATCACCATTTCTTGGAACAAGGTAGAAATCGCCAAATACTATGAAGTTTGGGCGGCGCAAAACCTAAACGACAACTTTGTGAAAGTCGGCGAGCCCACATCGGCCCAATTTGAAGACTCAGTTGGAGCCGGAGTAACCTACTATTATAAAGTGCGCGCCGTCAATTCCAAGGGCGCGTTTTCGGATTTCAGCTCGGTAGTAAAAGGCACAAGCCTTGCAAAACCAGCAATTACAGACATTAAAATCACTGACACAAGCGCCAGCGTCTTTTGGTACATGGGCAATGTTGGAATCGACTCCTATGTAAAAAACTTGGTTTACGAAGTTCGCGCCATCAACGGCAATGAAGAAAAAGTTACCACAATCAAGGCATGGGACGAAGCCAACCAAAGAATTGTTGAAGCATACACATTCGAAAACTTGAACGGCCATACTGACTACAAATTCCGCATTGACGCATACATAACAAGCGATCAAAACAGCGTCGAAAAAAGCCCGGAAGTCACAAAAGAAACGCTGGCCCTTTACACGCCTGTTTCCCCGGAATTCACCGCAAGCCAAGGCGAATCCACCCAGCATGTAAAGCTTTTCATAACGCTTCCCGCAAAGATTCAAGTTCAAACAAGCTTAAACGGCGCGCCGGCCCAAGACGAAGACTACCCGCTTTGCTTTGAAGTCCACCGCAAGCGCTCCAACGAAGACAGATGGACAAAAATAGCCTCTCCGCTTTATTACACCGGTAAAACAGAAAAGCCAAGCGGCGACAAATCTTATGACGCTTACAAAGAAGGCTCTATAGTTGAATATGACGACGAAAGCGCGATACGCGGAGCCAAATACAACTACCGCATAATTTCTTGCGTGGACATAAACTACAGTTTGGTAAAAGGATTTGACTACAAAGCCTATACAGCTAGCAAGGAATCCACGGCTAATACCGCTCAAGGCTGGGCGGCTGCGGTTCCTACCTTCTCTACAAAGAATTACAAGCGCATTCTAAGTGACGACCAAACAAAAGTTGAGAGCGTGTCGCACGGTTTTGACGTTTCTTGGAACGACCTTGGAAAGGCCGCGGACTACAAGTTTGCCATAGAATATGAGCGCAGCTACAACAACGGCGCTTCCACTGAGACAGATTGGCTTTTAAATTCGAATTTAGCCGTCATCATGGATAACCTAGACGAAGTCCGTTCTTTTACAAAAGAATATGACGTAAAGAACAACGCGGCAAATATAGAAGGCGCCTACACTTACACCCTGTATGTTTTCCCTGCGAAGTATGTCGACCCAAGCAAAATCAAAGGCGACTACTTGGTAAAAGTCAAGGCGCAAAACCTAATAAGCGTTTCACAGACAGCCACAGAACCCAACCGCGACTTAAAGGCCGAGGGCGGCTGGACAGACCACACGCTTCTTACATGGACTGTGGAAGACGGCGTTGACTATAGAATCAATTGGACAAAATATGACAAAGACGACAACGAAGTTTCTAGCGGAGTGATTGCGGCAGACCAACTTAAGGACAGCCAAGGCCAATACACCGGCCGATACGAGCACAAGCCCTTGGAAGGCGGCTACAAATACAACTACGCGATTATCGCTAACAATTCAACGCCAGGAAACACTGACGGAAGCATCCCGTCGGCCAAAACTCTTGGAACGCCGGTCATAAACTTTGAAGCCAATTCCTACACGACAATAACCGCTTCTTGGCGGCAAGTTGTCGCCGCCGAAAAATACGAAGTAACGCTTGGAAGCGCCGGAAGCTTTGGAAACGGAGCGACATTCACAGTTGACACAGCCGGAGTCGCGACAAACATACCGGACGGCTTGGCTGTAAATGCAAGTTATGACGATCCGACTAAAACCATCAGCATTACAATTAACAAGCCTTATGGCTACAACGACGCCACGCTTTCCGGCAAGGCGGTTCCGCTAAAAATCACGGCGATGAGCGGCCTTGACGAGCAAAACGCCATAAAGGGCATAAGCCCGGCCGCAAAGGATGTTTGGACGATTGGACCGGCCGCCATAAACCTGCAAGGCTCAGAAAGCTGCGCGACTCTAGAAACCACAAGCATAAAAATATCTTGGAAAAAATTGCAAGGCGCCAAGGGCTACGCCATTTACCGCCGCCGGCCGCAAATGACGATGAACACAAACGCGGACGGAAGTTTGGCAAAAAAAGACGAATCCTATGACATTTACTATGTAAATGAAAGCGGAACTGCCGTAAGCCCTAGCAACGCCAGCATCGAGACTTCTGACGACGGAACGACTTTCACGCTGACTGACATCTACAAAAAAGCCGCGTCCAACGACACGCCAGCCTTGAACCAGCAATACTTGGCCTTGGGCATTCCCTTTACATACACTGTTCTTCCTGTTTTGGAAGAAAGCCTTAACGACATCGCCGAAATTAACCAAATAAGCGACATAAAATATCCAGCCGCAGGCGACGCTTACAAAAACATTGCGAATGTTCAAAAAGACGGCTACACCGTAGGCTATGGCATCGCGCTAGAGGCCACAAAGGCGGAATACTCGGACAAAGTTATTTTGGAGTGGGAAAAGCCGGAAAGCGCGAAAATCAAAAATATGCATCCCAACATATATTGGAGAAAAAAGGGCTCAAGCGATTCATGGACAAAACTATCAAAATCGCTAAACGCAAATAACAACAAAGCAGAAATAGTTCCTAGCGACAGAGTAAATGCTCTTGAATACGCAGTCACTTACAGCGACTCCATGGACTCTTCCGCCGCCGAAGGAAAAGACGCGGCTTATGTCTCATATCAAGCAGGACTAAAAAACCTAAAGATAACCGACAAAGAGACAAAATGCGTAGGCTATATGTTCACAATGCCTCAAATCGAACCTGTAAAACAAGACGGCACTTTAAATCACCCTGAAAAAGAAGCAGAACATGTTGTGTGGTATTTTTATGACAAGGACGGAAATAGAGCCGTCGGAGGAAGCGACATAACTCAATATGAGCTTGGATTGAAAAACCTCAACTGTTCAGGCAAGTGGTGGACAATCTACACTTACGACGCTGCCGGAGGCAACGAAACCGCTGGACACGAAGATTGGTATGACTGCGCTTTTTCAACATCAACAAGCGGAATGCAAGTCGATGTTGAAATAACACCGACATTTAAAACTAATGCCGGCAGGTATCACGACGGCCTCTTGAAAGTCCAGCGCGACTACAAGCATTATTACAGAATCAGCGCCAAGCGAACCAACAGCCAAGGTGAGGAAATTACTGCCACCAGCGAGGACTACGCCTACCGCAAAATCACTGAAGACGAACGAAACAAATGCGTAGGTCTTATTTGCGCCGACGCATTATATCGAATGGGAATTCCAAGAGCAACCGGTGTAAAAAATGTACAATATGAGGAACTTACAGGCAATGAGGGAAAAATAAAAATTGGGCATAGATCCACTGTTGACAATGCCATATGGGGTACTGGTGGTGGTTTTTATCAACATATTTTCCCGAGAACATTAGGCAAAGAAGAGTTTTTGAACAGTGGTTTTAAGATTTCAATTAACGATACAGAGGGTGGCTCCTGTGGAGGAGGACTTTTCGATAAAAATAAATTAAAAAAACTCCCGAGTACGAATATTATAATAACTCACGAATGTGGATTGGAAAGCTACAAAGGCTCTTGGACTGTAAGCGATGTTCCAAGTAAAGATTACTTTCCATACAATTTTGGTGAAAGCCATCCAGAAAGAGATTCCTCACTTAATACCTCGTTCCAAACCTACACAGGCCTTTGGTGGGAGCCCAGACAGGGAGGCAAAGACTAATGAAAAAGACAACTTACATAAAGCGAATGACCATCAAAACTTTTGCGGCGGCCGCATTGTCTGCCGCTTTGCTGACAGGTTGCGCCGACATGTTCCAAGACCGCGTGCCCATGCAATCGTCCACAAACGGAGCCACGCTCAGCAAAATATTTGAGAAAAAGCTGGAGATAGAAAAACTTGAAGCTCCAAGCCAAGTTTTTGTCACTAACGGCGAATACAACAACACGATTATCATCAATTGGGAAAAGGTTACTGGCGCCCGCTCATATAACTTGCAGCGCGCCAAATCCACAGAAAAAAACGCGGACGGCTCATGGAAGATTCCTGACGAAAGCGCTTTTGAAGCGATGCCCCACTCAACCTTTATTGTAGGAACAAGCTTTACAGACACAATCATAGACGATACGCCTTCAAATGTCTTGGACTACAAAAACGAAGCCTACAACTGCGCTTTCTTTTACCGTGTTCTTGCCGAAAACAAAATCGACAAATACGAAGAAAGCGATTGGTTCCCTGACTATTACAAAACCGATGAAAAAGGAAACCCAGTTTCTTCAGAAAAAAAAGACCCGGAAGCAAAAGGAATCCTTTTAGCTCCGCCTTCAAATGTAAAGGCTTCTTGCGGAAAATACACAAACAAAATAGAAATTTCCTGGGACAAGGCGGAAGGCGCGATTTCTACATATAAGATTTTCCGCAGCCTCAACAGCGACGGAAGTTCCGGCACTCAAATCGCCACCGTTTACGGAAACAGATCTGATTCAACGATTGAAATAGAACCTGCAAACCAGGGCACTGAATATTACTTTACCGTTGTTTCAGTAGGTTCCAGCGGAAAGGAAAGCGTTGCAAGCCCAGTTGCTCTTGGCTACGCGTTAAAACCCGGAGCGCCGTCCGAAGTTTCAGGCGTCGAGATAACAAAAGGCCGCGGAGAAACAACATCGGACGGTTTTACAGTCTCATGGCAAGCGGCCTCTGGCGGAACAGGAGAGTTGAAATACAGAGTGTACCGCTATTCTTCCGCTGACTCAACACAAAAGAAACTGGCTGACGGCTTGGCTGTTCTTACTTACCATGACACAAGCGGATTAAAGCCCAACCTCTTTTATTACTATCAAATTCAAGCCTATTGCGTGGATTCAAAGTCTGGCGAAGAACTAAGAGGCGCCATGTCGGAATCCGGCGACGAATCCGACAATCCTGCGGAGGCCTATCTCCTTAGCCCGCCGCAAAGCGTGGCCGTAAAAAAGATTCAAGGCGATATATCGCAAAACACAATTCTCTTTAGCGCCGCAATCGGAAGCCAGGACTGTACTAATAATTCTGCTGCCACAATTAAAAAAGCCGACTGGAAGTCATACACTTATGTCGTGTACGGCGGGGACAGCGCCGCCGGAAGCTTTGCTCAGATAGCGGAATTCCCATCTCCGGCAAAGTCAACGGAAGAAGGCATGTATGAGCAAAAAGTGGCGGCCTACAAGTTCTACAAAGTTTCTGTCAAAAACGGAAGCGAAGAAAGCGACACATCGGCGGCCATCGCGCCGGCTCCTTACGCGGCCAAGAATTTGGTTGTCACAAAGAACGCGTCTATTAGCGGCTACACAAACAACGACGCCAACGCCAACGCCAACGGCGTTCACGCCATAAAGCTTTATTGGAAAGCCCCCGACGGCGGCGCGGACGGCGGCTACAATATTTACCGCTCTACAAAGCCAAACTCCGGCTTTAAGAAAATCAACGAAAGCCCCATTACCGAAACGTCTTACATTTACAAAGACGAGCAGGCCAAGGCTGGAAACTACTACTACTACCGCGTCCTTTCTCTCAACAGCCTTGGACAAGGCGCCAACTACACCGACACACAAATCGGTTACGGCGCCTTGACCACATACCAGTATGTGCGCGAATACATAAAGACAACGCTCAACTCACAAAAGAAATTGACTTTGATGCACAAAAGCGGCGCCACCGACAAGCTTGGCTCAGAAAGCTCATACGGCGACATCAGCGGCTCCCTTAGTTACAACGCCTCAATCGCGGGTCTTGGCGGCCGTGTAATCATGCATTACGACAACTACGCGGACTACTACATCATGGGCGACAAATCGCTTGGCGTTTACTTCTTGCTTAACGGAAACACAAACACAAGCGCCAGCATGGACACCAACGGCACCATGGACGGAACGGTCACAGTGCAGGGAATGTATCCGGGAAGCGTGGTTTACGATGGAATTAAAATCAAGGGCGGAGCCGCCGGCGGCGGAACATACGGCGTTACTAGAAATCTTTCGCTATACAAAGACGACGGATCTATGGACGCAGGAAAAACAGAAAATATTACAGTTCAGGCCGATTGGACCTGGGGAGAAAAATAAAATGAAAAATGTAATCAAGAATCTTAAGTCATTCGCTATGCTTGGAACTTTGCTCGCTGTCTTTTGTTCCGCGCTTTTTGTCTCCTGCTACCAGCCAAGCCCCCTTTACGGAGCCTGGTCCGACAACGCCGGAAACAAGATTTCTTTCGCGGACGACGGTTCCTTTTCAGCGACAATCATAGACACAAACCACGACAAAAAAACTTATTCCGGCTCATTCACCGTCATAGAAAACATCATAAGTTTTTCCAAAGACGACGGAAGCATCAACAGCGAATGGGACATTCGCGGCGGCATGTTGATTTTGACTTGGTTTGACTCCTATGGCGATCCAATTGAACTGAAACTCTACCACAACTAGCGGGAGCGCAAAAAAATGACATTGCACAAAACAAAAATCGCCGCCGCCGCCGTTCTTTGCCTAGGAACGCTTTCGTTCGCAAAGGCAATGCAAGACCCAAACGTCTTGCACACCGGCACCGGCACGCAAATCGCGAACCCAATTCCCGACGAAGAAACGCCGGGCCACTGGGCGACGATTCAAGAATTGATAGAGCAGCAAGGCCGAAAGTTTGGCCTTTTGCACAACTGGGGAATAACCTGGGCCTCAATCACTAGAATACAAAAGCAGTCCGGCAGAAGCAACTTTGTATGGAACGACAAGCTGATTGGCGCCTACTACGAAATGACCACAAACAACTTTTTGGTCATGGGCAAAAGGATCAGCATCGACCTTTTTGCGCGAAACGGCTTTTATTACCCCTACGCCTACACCTTTAACAAAGTAAAGCAAGTCACAGTCCAGCAACTCTTGTACAACTTTGACTTGTTCACCGGCGTGAAGTTTTCAATGAACTTTTGGGATTGGGTCACGCTAAGCGCAAAGCCCGGCGTGCACGTCCTTTACCAGCTGCACGACAAATGGCATTACGTCCACCTTGGAGCGGGGCTTGGCTTGGAAGCCGAGGCGCCAATCTCCAGCCGCTGGTCATTCAACGTTGGCGGAATATGGACATGGGACAACGCCAATATCGGCTCAAACAAAAAGATGCGGCCCTTTGACTACGCGTGGGAATACCAAGCGCAGTTAGGCTTTAGGTATTCCTCAAAGAAGCTTAATCCAAAGTCATTTGTAAAATACGCGCCGCGGCCGCCCAAAGTCAAAAAGGTACGGCCCTTAAAGCCGCGCCCCCAGGAAAAAACAGAAGAGCTGCCAAAGCAGCAAGAAGGGCAGGCGCCATCCATAGAGCGCTAAAAAAAAACCGCGTCGCAATCGACGCGGTTTTTTCATGCCCACTCATCACTCTTGCCTGCAATGCCAGGATCGCGCCAAGCGCCTTACGCGTTTTGCGCGGCCTCTTGCTTTGCCAAAATCAAGTCCGAAATAGTTTGAATCAAAAGAGTTGGATTGATAGGCTTAGAAAGGTGCGTGTTCATGCCCGCGTTCAAGCACTTTTGAATGTCTTCCTGAAAGGCGTTGGCCGTAAGCGCCACGATTGGAATTGTCTTCGCGTCCTCGCGCTCGATTTTGCGCAAGAGGCTCGCGCTTTCGATTCCGCCCATTACAGGCATCATTACGTCCATCAACACAAGGTCAAAGAAGCCTTCCTCGCTTTCGGAGAACCTATCCAGCGCGACCAAACCGTTTTCGGCGATGGTGACTTCCATGCCGTTCTTTTGAAGGACGCGGCGCGAAATTTCTTGGTTGAGCGCGTTGTCTTCCACCAAAAGAATCTTTTTTCCGGTAAGGTCGATAAGCTCCCTTTCTTTCTTTTCCTCAACGGGAGTTTCGTCGCCGATGTTCGCTTCAAGCACTTCAAGGTCTATGTAAATCGTAAATGTGGTTCCTTCGCCAGGCGCCGAGTCGCACTTGATTGTTCCGCCCATAAGCTGAACCAAATTGCTTACGATGGAAAGGCCCAAGCCTGTTCCCTGCTTGTTGATTGAGTTTACGTCCTGCGTAAAAGCCTCAAACATTACCTTTTGGAATTCCTTTGTCATGCCGCTTCCGGTGTCGCTTACAGTCAATTCAAGGCTAAGCGTCTTGTCCCTTACCGCGACGCTCTTGGCAAGGAATTCTATGCGGCCTTGCGGCGGAGTGAACTTTGAGGCATTGGACAAAAGGTTCATTACAATTTGCTGCAAGTGCATTCTGTCAACATTGACATAGTAATGCATGTACTTTTTGGAATCTTGGTTGCAATAAAAATTGATTTGCCTGCTTTCGCACAAGGCCTGCGCCTGGGTGCAAATAAATTCCAACATCTCGCCGATGCTGGTCCTTTCCTTGTGAATCTCAAGCTTTCCGCTTTCAATCTTGGCCATGTCAAGGATGTCGTTAAGCAAGCTTACCATGTACTTTGACGAAGACTTGATTTTGCGCAAGTCTTCCTTAATCGCTTCCGGCTTGTCCACCTCGTCCTCGGCCAGCTCGGCGATTCCGATAACGCCATTCATAGGAGTGCGCAAGTCGTGGCTCATTCGCGAAAGGAAGTCGCTCTTTGAGGCGTTGGCCTTTTCGGCCTGCTCGATGGCTTTTGAAAGCTTTTCGTTCTGCAGCTTTTCGAACAGCGTGATGTCGGTGATGTCGCGGCAAATGAATACGATGATGTTTTGGTTTCCGTTCAGGAAGTAAGAGTGAACCTGCTTGATGGCGATTCTCAAGTTGTCGGTTATGATTTCAAACGTGCAGTTGGCCGCCTGCTTGTCCTTAAGCTTTACGGTCAAATACTTTAGCGCGAAGAAGTCCGCGACAGAATCCCGGTCCTTGCTGCTTACCACATCGCTCAGCATTTTGTCTATCATGGTGTAATAGTCAACTTCTTCATCGTCAGCGGGAAGCCAAGAAACGTTTCGCGCGTGGTGGATAAAGTGGCAGTTGGCGCTGGACAAGTCAAGCCAGTAAATGTACTCAACTTCCTCGTCCAAAACCGAGTCCTTTGAAATTGACATAATCTTTGTGTTTGTGATGTCGCGCAAGTAAATGTTGGCTTCGATGCAGTTGGTGTGCGGGTTGGAGGTAAGCTCCACGCTTAGCTTGAACCATCGTATGATTCCGTTCTTGAACTCGTAGTAAAAATCCCAATCCTTGGACCTTGTTCCGTTCATGAACATCGTAAGAAGCTCTTTTCTGGTCAAGGCTCCCTTTAGGTTTTCGTTTTGGCCATGCGTCGTTGAAATCGCGATCACGGCGTCCAACTCGTTGTCGGCGGTTGTGTCAGGCATTGAATGGTTCAACTCGGCCACGTTGACCATTCGTTCCATGATGACATTGCTGGTAAGGTTAAGGCGGGTGTACGCCGGATATTCCTTGTTCACAAAGGAACGGTAGGACATCTCGCCCTCATATTCCTCTTCGGCGCGCTTGCGGTTTGTAATGTCCATCGCCGTGGCAATCGCCTTTGTAACCTTGCCGCCTTTTTGCTCGATGGTCTTGTAAACGATGTGCTTCCACCTGGTCGTTGTCAAATGCGTGTGGATGTCTTCCTGCAAGAGCGGCAAGTCAATGGACACAGTTTCCTTGCCGCCTTTAAGCTCGGCAATCATCTCGTTGTATTTTTCAAGATACTCTTCCGGAATAATGCCGCTGTCTATCCAACCTTGCGCGATGTCGCCGGTATAGTTGATGTCGCCGTCATCGTCGTCGTCAAGGAAAATCGCGTCTTCGTCACGGTCAAAATAACATTCCCAAAACAGCGCGTCGCTCTGGCTGATGATGGCGTTGAGCTTTGACCGCTCCTCGTCCAACTGCGCGTCCATAGACTTAAACTGGTTGATGAACAAAGACGCCAAAATGAAAATGGCGACGACAAGCAAAAAGCATACGACCAAAGCGGCCACAAAACGGTTGCGGCTGTCAACCAAATCCTGATTGTCGTTGATGTAAATTGTCTTTGCGTTGAGCGAGCTTTTTGTGATGTTAAAGCGCTTCATCTGCTCGGTGTCAAAATAATAGCTTGGCTCAATCGGCTGGCTGGAGCCAAAATTGTTGGACATGATTCTGTAAACGCCAAGGTTTTTGAAAATCATGCTGCCGGCCTTGCAAATTTTTTCTATCGAAACAAAGTAGCCGCCCAAAACACCCTGGCCAAAATTTATGTCGTGGCAGACAAAAACCGGATTCTCGCAGTTTGAGGTAATCGCCTTCAAGGCTTCCTCCGCCTTTACAGGATACTCGTTCATTTCAAACGCAGACGGCATGAACAAAATCGAGCGCTTGTCCATGCCAGCGGCGAATTGCTTAAGCTCCTCGACAGACATTCCCGCAATATTCTTAAATTCAGATTCAATGTCAAATTTATAATCAACGCTTCTTAAGGCCTCGCGCTGCTCGTCGCTGCACCCCAAAAAAAGAATTTTCTTGCGCCTGGGGAACAAGGAATTTATAAGCTTTATGTTCTCCTCGACATACGGAGTGTCCAAAACGATGTGCGCGTTCATCATCAGCATCGCCTCGTTGACGCGCATTCCCTTTGCCATTCCCAAAACCAAAATAGGAATGCCCTTGAACATGCTGTCCTGGGCTTGCTTCACAAAGTCCAAGGCCAAGCCGTCAGCGGCGACAATCAAGTCAACGGAAATTTCGTTGACAATGCGCTTGTACATCGCGTTAAATTCTTCAATCTCTTTTTTTGTAAAATTCGTTCCAAAATTAGAATATTGATAATAAAACTTTGAGTCGTCGGGAAAGAACTTTGTAAGCTGCTTTATCTGCTCAAGGCCGGCCCTGCTTTCCATTTCGGAACTTGACAAAAACAATATGTTCCTAGTGTTTGCGCCCGGAGAAATTTCCGGCTTGGCCTGAACAAGGAACAGAGAAAAAACCGATAATAAAACAGTCAAAAACAGTCGTTTCAAGCGCATCTATTTTTACTATTATAGCATACTTTTTAAAAAAAGTCCAAAAAAATTATTGCGGCGCGAAACTTTTAAGGCGGAGCGGACCATGCCCCGTTCCTATTTCAATATTAAGTTAAAAACAGACGAATGGCTGTAGGTCAGCGGGTCGGACTGCATGTAAAAAATCGTTCCGTCCTTGGGCGAAACAATCGTGGAAACCACTTCATCCGTATAGGGGTCGCGAATCTCCGCCAACAAGTCGCCGGCGCTCACCTCAAAGCCAACCTTTACTTTTGGGGAAAAGAATCCGGCCGACGGCGCGCGCAAGGCCATCAAGTCAGTGCTGGAATTTATGATTTTTGTCTCGTAGCCGCCAGGAATGTCGGTCGTTATAATTCCGCGCGCCTTTAAGAAAAGCAGTATGGAGCGCATTACAGTGTGCGCCGAAGTCTTGTCGATGTAGTTTGTGGCGCTGGAATACAGGCTAAAGCCTTGCACGCCGTTCATCTGCCAGTTGTAGTTGAGCGTGGTCTTTTCAAAGGCGCGGGCGCTCCTTACCTGCACAAAGGGCATTTTAAAATCCTTGGCGCTTTGCTCGCAGTCAAGCTCTGTCTTGAAAATTTTTATGTGCGGCATAAAAGTTCCGCTTATGTAGTAGGAAGAAAGCTGGATGCCGTATTGGTAGTTTTTTGTGGCCTGCAGGATTTTTCCCGCAAAGCGCTCGGTGCTGGCACCTTCCACGTCTCCGGGGAACGAACGGTTTATGTCAAAATTGTTTATCGGCCAAAAGCGCTTGCGGACATTGAACGAATAAGTGTTGGCGCAGGGTATCACCAAAATTTCATGGCCGGCGACAAGCTCGCCCGCGCCTTCGATTTCCTTCAACCGATTCACCAAGCGGGCCGCTATGAACTGCTGCTGGTATTCGTTTCCGCGCATGGGTCCCACGACGCAAACGGATTTTTTTCCGCTTCCAAAAACAAAGCCCCGGACGCGGTAGTTGTCGCGGTAAAGCGCGGGCGAATCTACGACACTAATTTCCTTCATTTAAAAGTCTCCCCAAGGTCGAGCCGATTTCCACTATTGGATATTCGCGCAAGGTGAACAAAAGTCCCGCGCGAGGCGCCTTGATTTGCGCCAAAAGCTTTCCTTCCAGCGGACTGATTATCTCTCCAAGCAAATCGCCCTTTTGAACGCGGCGGCCGCATTCAATTTTGCGGACAAAAAAACCCGCCATTTTGGAAACAAGCATTGTCATGTCGCTTTCTTTGTCGGAATAAACAGGCTCGCGCGGCTTTATCGTTTGCCCGGTCCACATTCCCATATTGGCCAAAAGGCAAAAAATGCCGTCGGTCAACTGGTCGGCGAACTCGCTTGTGTAACTCATGCCGATTCCCATGTCAACGACGGCGGCCGGCGTTCCGTTTTGGTTGAGCGTGTAAACCAAAGAATTTTCTTGCACCGAACCATTGTTGTGAACCCAGAGCAAGTCCATGTTCAAAAACCGCGCTTTGTCAATGATTTTGTCCTTGAACTCCGGCGGGATTCTAACCTGCGGAAGCTCGCGAATGAAAATTGAGCTTGCGTGAACGTCCAAAGCGAAATCCGCGCCGCTTGCGTCCTCCAAAATTTTTGACGCGATGTATTCTGTCATCGTTCCGTTGGTTTCGCCGGGAAAAGTCCGGTTCATGTCCAAGTCAAAGGCGGGAATGCCGCGCGTGATTGAGTCGATTCCAAGCGGATTAAGCGCTGGATAAATGTCCAAGGTTCCGTGAAAATTTTCAGGGCTCTCGTTTATTCTCTGCTGAACCTTGTAGCAAACAAGCTGGCCTTCCAACTCGTCGCCGTGGATGCCTGTCAACAAGCAAAAGCGCTTGCCGCTTCCTTCGCCCTTAATCGTGTTCTTTTTTACCGTAAGCTTTTCGTCAACCGGCAAATCAACGCTCGCTACAACAGTTACCATTTTAACGCCCTTTCTATTTTTGTAAAGACAAGCGGAGTCAAATAGACCGCCGCAAACGAAAACAAATATCCTTTTATGAATTTGGCAAGCCTCTTGTCAAAGAAATGCTTGGCCGCCGGGTAGACGACAAAAGTTATTGTCAATGCGAAAAACAAGACGACGGCCAGGCGCAAGAGGCGTTTTTTTGCGTTAAGATTGTCGGTTGAAAAATTAATGAAGCGGCGCTCCAAGAACCAAGCGTGGACAAAACCGATGGCAAACGCAAAGTCAAACATCGCGTCGTTTTGCATCTTTTTTGGATCGACTAAAATTTTTCCGGCCTCGTCCATGTCAATCGGATAGGGCTTTAAAAAAACATACGCTAAAAGAGCGGCGAACAACGCGCTCGCGGCCACAAGGATGACTTTGTCGGCGCCTTCTTTGCTTTCAATATGCTTTGTCAAAGCCGCTCCCGCAATCACGGCAAAGACCGCCTCGGCCAGCGCGAACAGAATGTCTTGCGGCGTGTGGCAGCCCAAAAAATTCCTTGAAAAGGCCACAATTAAAACATAAAGCGAAAGAAGCGCCGCCAAAACTTTTTTCCACTTGTATTGCCAGATTATTCCCAACGAACAAGAAGCCGCCGCCGCGGTGTGGCCGCTTGGAAAAGAATAGCCGGTCGCCGAGCCCAAGGATTTTTTTGCCGGAATGATTCTAGGTTCGCGTATCCAGGGCCTGTAAACGCAGGCGGTGATTTTTACAAAGGCGTTGACGGCGGCGCAAATTGAATAGCAAAACAAGACGCGATAAAATTTCTTTTTATCAACCAACACGCAAAGCGCGCAAGTAACGGCCACAAAAAAAGCCGCTGAATCCGAAAGCGCCGCCATGATTATTTCTATTGTTGGTTCCGCTTGCATTCTTATGCTTTGAAGCCAAAGCAAGTATTGCATATCCATATAATTATGGTAGCGCATTTTATGCGCGTTTGCAAGACAAAGACGCGCGGAAAAAAAAACCGCCCCGTAAGGGGCGGCCTTCATTGACTTGCGCTTTGCGGCGCGGCAACTTATTTTTTGGCTCCGTTGACCAAGTCCTTAAGGGCCTTTCCAGGCTTGAACTTGGGTGTCTTTGAAGCGGCGATCTTGATTGTCTCGCCAGTCTTAGGATTGTGGCCTGTGCGGGCGGCGCGCTTTGCGACAGCGAACGTTCCGAATCCAACCAAGGCGACATCGTCGCCCTTCTTAAGAGCCTTTGAAACAACGTCTACGAATGATTTTACAAACGCTTCTGTGTCTTTCTTTGAAAGTGATGTTTCCTTAGCGATGGCATCTACAAGTTCTGTTTTGTTCATTTTTCTTTCCCCCAAAAAATGTTCTTTAAGTTATATTTTCAATTTTACAAGAAAACAAAATAATATGTCAAGTGCCGCTCGTATTTATCTACGCAAAACCGCAATTGATATTTCGAGCGGTCTCACCGCGTCCTTCGGACGCTGCGTTTTTTCCTATAGCAAAAGCGCGCGCAGTATGCTATAATGCAAGTATGACTTCATCACAAAGAAAAATTTTATCCAGCGCGGCAAGCAATTTGAATCCTCTTGTAATAGTCGGGCAAGGCGGCTTGACCGACGGCGTCGTCCAAAAAATCGCGAAGGTAATCGACGACCACGAATTGATTAAAGTTAAGTTCAACGAATTTAAAGAAGAGAAAAAAGATTTGACAGCGGAACTTTGCGCCAAGACTAGCGCCGAGCTTGTGCGCATCATCGGAAACGTCGCGATTCTTTACAAGGAATCAACAAACCCCGACAAGCGAAAGCATTTGATTTAAGCCAACACATTGCCGCTGAACGCGCGAGTATTGCGAGCGCGTTTGTTGCGGCTCACGCGGCGGCCAACAATTTTTGGCTTGCGCTCAATTTTCGCGGCTAGTCGTCCGACCACTTTTGCGCGCGGACGACGGCCTTTTTCCAAGCGGCAATCGCGCGCGCCCTGTCGGCATCTTCCATCGCCGGAACGAATTCCCGATCGGCCTTCCAAAACGAAAGTATCTCGTCTTTGCTTTTCCAAAAGCCCACCGCAAGGCCCGCCAAAAAAGCCGCGCCCGTGACTGTCGTTTCCGTGTTCTGAGGGCGAATGACTTTTGCATTTAAATAGTCCGCTTGGATTTGCATAAGAATGTTGGAGGCGCTGGCGCCGCCGTCAACCTTGAGCGCGCTTATCTTAATGCCCGAATCGTCTTCCATGCACTTTAAGCTGTCCGTCACCTGAAAGGCAATCGCGTCCAGCGCGGCGCGGCAAATGTGCGCCTTGTTGGTTCCGCGGGTAAGGCCGACCAGTATTCCGCGCGCGTAGGGATCCCAGTAAGGCGCGCCCAAGCCCGTAAAGGCCGGAACCAGTATCGCGCCGTTTGCGTCGGGAACGGTGGAAGCCAGCGCGTCGCACTCTTTTGAAGCGCTGATTATGTTCAGTTCGTCGCGAAGCCATTTGACGACCGCGCCGCCCATAAAGACGCTTCCTTCAAGCGCGTATTCGATTTTTCCGTTAAAGCCAATCGCGATTGTCGTGAGCAATTTGTTTTTAGAAAGCACGGCCTTGCTTCCAGTGTTCATAAGCAAAAAGCAGCCGGTGCCGTAAGTGTTCTTGGCCTCGCCGCTTTTAAAGCAGCCCTGGCCAAAGAGCGCGGACTGTTGGTCGCCGATGGCGCTCGCGATTGGGATTTCAAAACCGCAAACGTCCTTGTCGGTCGTCGCGTAGACTCCGCTTGAGTCAACGACGCGCGGCAAAATGTTGTGGGGAATGTTCAACAAATGCAAAAGCTCTTTGTCCCATTCAAGCGTGTGAATGTTAAAGAGCATCGTTCGGCTTGCGTTGGTGTAGTCGGTAACGTGAACCTTGCCGCCGCTCATCTTCCAGATAAGCCAAGAATCGATTGTTCCGGCCAAGACTTCGCCGGCCTCGCAGCGCGCGCGCAGGCCCGGAAGGTTTTCCAAAAGCCATTTGATTTTTGTTCCGGTAAAATACGCGTCGGGGATAAGGCCGGTGGCCGCGCGGATTTTTTCGCCGTAGCCTTGAGTGACAAGGTCGTCGGCGATTTGCGCGGTGCGGCGGCATTGCCAAACGATTGCAGGACAAACAGGCTTTCCGGTCTGCCTATCCCACATGACTAAGGTTTCGCGCTGGTTTGTGATTCCGAGCGCGGCCACCTTTTGGCCTGCGTCCGCTTTGGAGATTCCCGCCTTTTGCAGGGCCGCGTTAATCGTGGCCATCTGCGTGTCGAAAATCTCCTGGGCGTCGTGCTCAACCCAGCCCGGCTTGGGATAGAATTGCGTGAATTCCTTTTGCTCTACCGCGACCATTTTGCAGCGCTTGTCAAAAACGACAGCGCGGCAAGAGGTCGTCCCCTCGTCCAGGGCCAGGATGAATTGTTGCATAGGCGCTCCAATAAAATACCGCTGTCCGCCCGCGCCAGTTGGCAAGGGCGGATGTTGCGGCTTATGCGGCAATCATACAATTGTGGGCCTGAAACAGCCCACATTGCCGCTAGCCAACCGTAACTTCGAGGCTGACTTCTTTTTGGCCGGCCTGCGCCTTTACGATTGTGCCGTCAACGTCGGCCTTTCCGTTTGTGACAACGATAGAAACAGCGCCGTCGTTCTTCTTGTTGATGACGTTGATCTTGTATGTCACTCCCTGGAACTTGCGGACAAGCTGGGCGTTCTTTACGTGCTCCGGCAAGCGGGGCTCGACTTCCAAGCCCTTCCATGTCGGGCGGAGTCCGCAAAGGTACTGCGAAAGCGTCACGAAGTTCCAAGCCGCCGTTCCTGTAAGCCAAGAGTTCTTGGCCTCGCCAAAGCGGCGGGCGGTCTTTCCGGCGATCATCTGCGCGTAAACGTAAGGCTCTGTGCGGTGGATTTCTGAGATGTCTTCCAAGTAAGCCGGCGCGATTTTCTTGTAGTGCTCAAAGGCGTCCTGCGGGCGGCCGTTGACGACTTCGCCGATGATTACCCACGGATTGTTGTGGCAGAAGATTCCTCCGTTCTCTTTGTATCCCGGCGGATAAGAAGAAACTTCTCCCAACTCAACATGGTACTCTTTGTAAGGCGGATCCAAAATGACGATGCCGTACTTTGAGTCAAGGTATTTCTTTACGCTGTCCAAAGACTTTTCGGGATAGCCCTTGTCCTTTCCGATTTTGGCCATCGTTCCAAAGCCCTGAGACTCGATGAAGATTTTTCCGTCTTCGCATTCCTTTGAGCCGATTTTTCTTCCGGCGTCGTCAAAGGCGCGGACATACCATTCTCCGTCCCAAGCGGCGTTGCAAATCTGCGCCTCCATCTTGGCGGCGGCGTCTTCGGCGCGCTTGGCTTCCTCTTCCTCGCCCATCAAGCGGCACATCTGAACGTAGTCGGGAGTTACGTAAACGAACATCTCGGCGATCATTACGGACTCGGCGTTCTTTCCTTCCTTGTTGGTGCAAGTCTGGAAGGAGTCGTTGGGGTTGGTCGAGAAGCAGTTGAGGTTAAGGCAGTCGTTCCAGTCGGCGCGTCCGATGAGCGGAAGTCCGTGCGGTCCCATGTGGTTGGGAATGTAGTTGTAAGAGCGCTTGAGGTGCTCGAACATCGTGGCCTTGTTGGTCTCGCTGTTGTCAAAGGGAACGTCAACCTTAAGGAAGTCAACGTCGCCTGTTTCGCGGATGTAGTTTCCGACTCCTAGGATAAGCCAAAGCGGGTCGTCGTTAAAGTTAGAGCCGATGTCGGCGTTTCCGCGCTTTGTGAGCGGCTGGAACTGGTGGTAGGCCGAGCCGTCCTCAAACTGCGTGGCGGCGACGTCGTAAAGGCGCTCGCGGATGCGGCTTGCCGGAAGCTGGTGCGCGGCTCCAAGCATGTCCTGAGAAGTGTCGCGGAAGCCAAGGCCGCGTCCGATTCCGCTCTCAAAGTAAGAGGCCGAGCGCGCGAAGTTGTAGGTTACCACGCACTGGTACTGGTTCCAAACGGCCATGCGGTCAAGCTTTTCGTCGCCGCTCTTCAAAGTAAAGTGGCTCAATGTTTCGTCCCAGAAGGCGCGCAAGTCGTCAAAGGCCTTGGCGACTTTTTCGGGCGTGTCAAACTTTTTCTGAAGCTCGTAAGCCTTTTCCTTGTTGATTACGCCGCTTGCGGTGTTTGTGCGCAAGAGGCCGGCTTTGAGCGCGGCTTCCTTGTCGGCGTCGGAAAGGAATTTTTTGGCGTCGTCGTTTTCGATGTAGCCCAAAACAAAAATCGCGGTCTTTGACTCGCCGGCCTTAAGGGTGATTTCCAAGCGGTGGCTGGCGATCGGAGACCAACCGTCGGCGACTGAGTTTCCGCTCTTTCCTTCTACGACAGTCTTTGCCTGGCCCAAGTTGTTGTAAAGGCCAAGGAACGTTTCGCGGTCTGTGTCAAAGCCGTCAATCTTTTGGTTGCAAGAATAGAAAGTAAAGTGGTTGCGCCTCTCGCGGTACTCTGTCTTGTGGTAAATCGCGCTTCCTTCGATTTCAACTTCGCCTGTGCTGAAGTTTCTCTGGAAGTTCTGGCAGTCGTCGCTGGCGTTGTAAAGACACCATTCAACAAAAGAAACAAGGCTGATTTTCTTTTCGCTAGAAGACTTGTTTGTCAAAGTGATTTGCTCTACTTCGCAGTTTTCGTGAACGGGAACCATGTACAAAACGTCGGCGGCGATTCCGTTCTTTTCCGAAGCGAACTTTGTGTAGCCAAAGCCGTGGCGGCATTCGTACTTGTCAAGCTGGGTCTGAGTGGGCTGCCAGCCGGGGTTCCAAATTGTGTCGCCGTCTTTGATGAAGAAGTAGCGGCCGTTGTTGTCAAGCGGAATGTTGTTGTAGCGGTAGCGGGTCAAGCGGCGCAAGCGCGCGTCCGTGTAAAAGGCGTATCCGCCCGCAGTGTTTGAGATCAGCGAGAAGAATTTTTCGCTTCCCAAGTAGTTGATCCAAGGATAGGGCGTCTGCGGAGTCGTGATGGCGTACTCGCGCTTTTCGTCGTCAAAGAATCCAAATTTCATAGATTGCTCCTGTTTGGTGATTTTTTCAACCAACCTGCTTTGATGGTATAGGAACAGTTTAACCGCGCTTTTGCCTTTTGTCAAGGAAAATCGGCGGTTTGGGGAAATTTTCAACTAACCTAAAGGGAAGCCCAAAATCGCTGCGCGCAACAGCGGCCGCCCCGCGCCTTAGCGAATTTTTTTTCTTGCGCAGACTTTAAAAATACTGTAAAATTGTTGTAGAGGTATAGCCATGCGAAAAAATAAAATTTCCATCTCAACAGTATTTTCCGCAATGTCCATAATCATAACCCTTTCGGTTGTCGCCATCTCTTCTGCAACAACAGCGATTTTCTTTTCAAAGGAATGCATCGACAATTTTTATTCCAGCGCGGAAGCGGAGCTTTCTGAATTTTCGGACTCGATTTCAATGTTCTTTGGGGCAAAAGAAATCGAGCTCAACGTGTTCGCGGAATCAGAGCAAGTGAAGGCCGCCGACAACACAATCCATTCATTCGTGAACGAAGCCGGAGAAATTCAAATTTTGGGCTACGAAAAAAGTCCGGTCGAAGAGAAAATCCGTTCCGTCTGCAAAAGCTTCGCAAAAAGCGATTCCGACATCGCTGAGATTTACCTTGGAACAAAGTGGGGCGGCTACGCGACAAACTTTGACAGCTCCATGTCGGGCGGCTACGACCCAAGAAAGCGCGGCTGGTATGTCACCGCCACAAAGGGAAACGGCAAGGTCATGATTACAGACGCCTTCGCCTCCACCGTCGGAGCCACAGTTGTGGGAATCACAAGAAGCGCCTACGACAGGGCAGGCAGCTTTATCGGAAACGCTTCCATAGAAGTTTCGCTTGACACTTTGACAAAAATTCTTGGCCGCCTTAATTTTGGAAAAGACAGCTTTGTGATGATGCTTCAAAAGGACGGAACGATTCTTGCCGACACAAGCCCGGCCAAAAACAACTTTAAGAACATCGCCGACATCAACATTCCGGAACTTGAAAAAGCGCTGCAAGCGCATTCCAGAAGCGGGCAAATAAAAATCGGAAAAATTCCATACTTCACCCACTATGTGAACAATCCAAAAACCGCCTACCAAATCATCGCGCTTTGCCCCGACTACACTGTCTACAAGGCCTTCCGCAAAACGCTCAATTCAATCGTCGCGATTTGCGCCTTGTTCACAGTCATAGTGGCGCTAGTTTCGTCTCTTGTCACAAGAAAAATCATAAAGCCCTTAAAGACAATCCGCAACGGCATAATTCAATTCGCCGACCAAATCGCCGCTGGAAACGCCGACTTGGGAACGCGCGTTGTCATAAAGAGCAAGAATGAAATCGGGGACGTCGCCGACGGCTTTAACGTATTCTCAGAAAAATTGCAGGACATCATAAAGAATATGAAGCAGTCCAAGGACTCCTTGATTAGCGCGGGACATCTTTTAAAAGACGGAACCGAGGGAACGTCCACGGCCATCGGGCAAATCGCAAGCGCGGCCAGCGGCGTGGAGGAAAGCATCTCCGCCCAAAGCGCGAGCGTAGAGCAGACCAGCGGAAAAATCCGTTCCGTCATAGAAAACGTCGGAGAGCTGGAGCGCCTTGTAGGAAACCAAACAAACGTCGCGCAAAAGGCGTCCGCCGCGATTGAAGAAATGATTTCAAACATCAGCGAGGTCAAGCGCTCGGTGGACAACATGGCGCAGTCATTTGAAGCCATCGCCGGCGAAGCGGAATCAGGCGAAAAAACGCAAACAGAATTGCAGGCAAAAATCAACGAAATCGAAGAGCAGTCAAAGCTCTTGAACGAAGCCAACAGCGTCATCGCAAACATCGCCGCGCAGACCAACCTTCTTGCGATGAACGCCGCCATCGAAGCCGCGCACGCGGGCGACTCCGGAAAGGGCTTTGCCGTCGTCGCCGACGAAATCAGAAAGCTTTCCGAAACTTCTTCGGCGCAGTCAAAGACAATCGGCGAACAGTTAAAGCGCATAAGCGAAAACATTGTAATGGTCGTGCAAGCCACCCAGCGCGGCGTGCAAGGCTATGCCCAGCTTGCAAACGAAATTCAAAAAACCGACAGCGTGGTCCGCAAAATCAAGGACTCAATGGACCAGCAGGAATCCGGCTCGGCAAAGATAACCGATTCTTTGCGCGACATGAACTCAAGCTCGCAGCAGGCGCGCCAGTCGTCAAAAAAGATGGCGGACGAAAGCCAAGAGATTATGAGCCAAATCATGGCCTTGCAAGAAAAGACAAGCTCGATGAAGCGCTCGATGGACGAGATGAGCCAGAACGCCGAAAAAATCAAGGACGCAGGCGCGACCCTTTCCAACATTTCTTCGGTGATGGAAAAATCCATTGGCGAAATCGGAAGCCAAATCGACCAGTTTAAAGTATGAACATTTGCCTTTTTGCGCCGGAAGAAATATCAAAGCCTCTTAACGCCGACGACCCCAGAGCGCAGCACATAATTAAAGTTTTGCATAAAGGCGTCGGCGACAGTTTTTACGCTGGCGTAATCGGCGGCCAGGCAGGAACGGCGACAATTACAAAGATTGACGGCGCGATTCACTTTACATTCACGCCCCAGTCCGACGGAAAGCCGCTTTTTCCGCTGCACATGATTATAGGCTTTCCGCGCCCAATTCAATTAAAGCGCCTGCTTCGCGACATGGCCGCGCTTGGAGTATCCAGCGTCCGCCTTTGCGGAACCGAGCTGGGCGAAAAATCCTACCTTAAGGCAAGCCTTTCCGACCCCGCGGAAGTCTACAAAATGCTTTTGGACGGAACCGTTCAAGCCGCAAGCGCGCATGTTCCAGAGCCTAGTGTTTACCAAACGCTAGCGGAGTGTTTGGACGCGCTGGACGCAGATGCCGCGCAATCCTCGCAAGAGAATTGTTCGCAAGCCAAAAACGCCGCCGCGCTTCCCCAATCCGACGCAAGCCCAAAAAGCGCCGCGCCCCTTTTGCTTGCCTTGGACAACGTAAAGCCAGCGCAAAGCCTGGGCGCTTTTTTGCGCGCCAATCCGCCCGCAGGCCGCCCTGTCTTTGCCGCAATCGGAAGCGAGCGCGGCTGGTCTCCCGCCGAGCGCGCCCTCTTGGAAGAGCGCGGCTTTGTCCGCCTAGGCATGGGAAACAGAGTGATGAGAACCGAGACTGCCGCCACTGTCAGCGCCAGCTTGATTCTTTCTAGCATGGGCGCACTGGAGTAAACCAAGGCAGATTTTTTTTTATAAATTTTTCTAAAAAAACGCTAAATTCTTGAATAAAATTTATATGATATATATAGGGAATTCTCAAAGACGAGAATTCCCTAATTTATTTTAAGGGAGCTCTCTATGGCAGAACAAAAGCTAATGGGCCGCCCGTCGCCGACGGCCATCCTCAACCCGCGCTTGGACGTAAACTTCAAGGCGCTCTTCACGCAAGGAACCAAGGAGTCGGACGCGGCCCTCCAGTCATTCATCTCGGCGGCGATCGGAAGAAAAATCAAGAGCCTCAAGCTTGACCCCAACGAGCCGCCGGCGGACACGCCCAGCCAGATGCAAATGTCCTTCGACGTCGCCGTGACCTTTGACGACGGCGAGAAGGCCGACATAGAAATTCAGGGCCGCGACCGCGAGTACGACTTCAAGGCCAGGGCGGAGATCCAGGCCGCCCGCCTCTTGAACAACAACGCAAAGAAAGGCGGAAACTACGACGCTAAAAAGGTCTTCCAAATTTCAGTGCTAAATTTCCACGTCTCAAGAGATGACAAAAGCCAAGTTTCGCGCTACACTATGAAAAGCCAAAGCGGGGCGGAGCTTGCCGGGCGGCTCAACGTGGTCTTCATCGACCTTCTGGAAATTAAGAAGCTTTTCGGAACGCCTGTCGAACAGCTCACTCCGCTCCAAAAATGGGGCCTGTTCCTTTCGTACGCCGACGACGGGAGCAAGACAGAATATATAAGCCAAATCGCGAAAAGCGAGGAAGGGATTATGGAAGCCGACAGAATAGCGCAAAGAATGAGCGAGGAGGACGCCAACTGGTTCCGCCAAAATTCGATCGACATCGCCCGCCGCGACTACAACTCCACGATGGAGCATTACCAACAGATGGGCCTGGAAAAAGGCTTAAAGCAGGGAATGCAACAGGGAATGCAACAGGGAATGCAACAGGGAATGCAACAGGGAATGCAGCAAGGCGCCCAGCAAAAGGCCATTGAAGACGCGCGGAGTTTTTACGCCAACGGCGTTTCTGTTGACATAATCGCAAAATCCTTGAACATGACCGTGGATCAAGTCAAGGAAATCGTCAGCGAAAGCGCGCGGGCCGCAAACTAATTCCCCGCAAAAAAACGACCCTG
>CADCBK010000013.1:0-11338 GCA_902799665.1 uncultured Spirochaetaceae bacterium
ACGTCCTTGCGGCGGGCCTCTGGTTCTTCAGCCAGAAGGACGCCTGGACGAAGGCCGCGAAGAACTACCGCCGCGCGCGCGACAAGTACGCCGCGGAGTGCACGCTCATCGCGGAGAAGCGCCAGTGGGAGGACCGCTATGCCGAGGAGCGCTCGCGCATGCCGCTCTTCGAGCGCGAGAAGCAGACGGACACTACGTGGCTCAGGAAGATGGACGAGCTCGCGGAAAAGCACCACCTGTCGATCTCGCAGCGCCAGCCTGGCAAGGCGGACGAAGCGGGCGAGGTGATAGAGCTTCCGATAGACGTCAAGGGATGGGAGGGCTCGCTTGAGGCGCTTGTTGACGGCGTGATTTCTTCTCCCAATGATGTTGCCGAATACCAAGGGCAAATGCTAAAGGAGACGATTCACTTGCAGCGCTTGGTCAACGACTTGTTGGAGCTTAGCCGCTTGCAAACAGTTGACTTTAAAATCGAAAGCGAGCCTTTTGACGTAAAGGAAGCCGCCGCCGAAGCCGCCCGCGCGATTCAAAAAGCGGCCGCCGCAAAAAACGTTTCGATAAAAGTTGAGCGGACTGGCGGATCAAAAATAATCCAAGGAGACTCAGGCCGCGTTCGCCAAATGTTCATGACGATTTTGGACAATGCCGTAAAGTTTTCGCCGGAGGGCGGCGAGGTTGTGATGAAAATCGGTGACGGCGAGATTGCGGTAATCGACGGCGGAAGCGGAATAAGCGCGGAGGATTTGCCGCATGTTTTTGAGCGCTTTAAAAAAGAGTCTTCGGAACGGAACAAGGGCGGAAGCGGTTTGGGCCTTGCGATTGCCAGGGAAATCGCCGTCCGCCATAATTTTGTTTTGTCGGCGCAAAGTCCAGCCGTTGAAAGCGGCGAGATGGGCGTGAATAAGCCTGACCCAAAATGGCCTGGCTCAAAGTTCACTTGTAAATTGCAGTGAAAAAATGTAAACTATTTAATTGATGCAAAAACGAAACGCTCTTTTGTTTTTATTTCTTTCTCTTTTTTTGGCGGGCGGCATTTTTGGCCAGGAAGACGGCGTGGTCGCAAGCCAGCAAAGCGCGGGCGGCCAAAAAGGCTTGGCTAACCAAAAAAACGCGGCGCAGGATTTTCCGGCGCTTGCAATAGTTCAGTTTGACATAAGCGGATTAAAGCGAACAAAGAGATCCTACATGGACGGAATCCTGCACGACTTTTTGCAAAAGCCCGCGTCCGAGCAAAATTTAAAGGCGATAGAAACGGTTTTGCAGGCGCAAAATTTGTTTGACCAAATAAAGGTAAGCGCTCGGCCGCTGGATCAAACAAGCGTCGCGGTTGACATTTCGTTCAAGGAAAAGTGGACGATTTTGCCGATGCCGATCGGCTACTACACCGGCGACAGTTACGGCGTTGGCCTTTTTGTAATGGACATGAACGCGCTTGGCATGCATTGCATGGCGGCCATTGGCGGAATGTATTCTTCAAACGGCGGAATGGCTGTAGGAATTTTCCAAAGGCCGCCTGTAAAAAAAGGAGAGCTTGGCTTTTCCGTCTCGGCAAATTTTTCAAAAGGCAAGCATGATTTTGCCAATTCAAAAAACTACAAAGTCTTTGGCTACGAAAATATTTTTGTCGGCGCGCGCGCGAAGCTTTTGCTAAAGCCCGCTCGCTTTATGACCGCAAGTTTTGGCTCAGGCTATTCGTTCTTTAATCCGATAGACTCGCCGCAAGTCCAAAGGCGCAATCAATGGAGCGTTGACGCTTCTTGCGGATTTTCGTCGTCGTCGTGGAACGGTTTTTTCTTGAGCGTGAATTCTTTTAGCGTTGGCGGAGAGTTTTTGTTTTCCGACGTAGCCGAGCAAACCTTTGCGCAAACGCTTTCCTTTAGCGGCGAGGTCCAGCAGCCAGTTTGCGGCCGCGTTCGATTTATAACCGGCGCGCGCGGGTTTGTTTCAAACAATCTTTTAAAGACAAACTATGTCGGCCGCGGAATGTCCGGCGTGACGCTGCTTCCGAGCGCCTTTATGACAGACCAGATTTTTGGCGCTTTGGCTGGCTTTGAAGCCGCGGTGATAAAAGCCAAATTTGGAATTCTTTCCGTCTACGGCCTTTACGAGTTGGCCGTGGCCCGCGAGCTGAACAATTCGGTTTATGTCTGCTCAGGCCCAGAGGCGGGCGTCAGGCTTTATTTGGCCAAGCTTGCCTTTCCAGCATTTGCGATGGGCGCGTCCTACAACGTAAACGAAAAACGCTTCCAGTACAGTTTTTCGGGCGGCGCGAGCTTTTAGTTTTTGCTGGAAAATTTTCCCAAGCCGCGCTATAATATTACAAACAATTCGAGGGGGAGGTCTTATGGCGGAACGCTCTTGGTTTGAAAACGAGTCTTTTTGGAAAAATTACGGGCCGATTATGTTTGACGCGCCAAAGTGGGCGGAGGCTCCGGGCGTGGCGGAAGCGGTTTGCAAAATCGCGGGTCTTTCTAAAGGAGCGAGCGTTTTGGACGCGGGCTGCGGTCCGGGAAGAATCAGCATCGAGCTTGCCTTGCGCGGCCTAAAGGTCACCGGCGTTGACTTGATTCAGTCTGAACTTGACGCGGCCAAAGAAAGCGCCGCCGACGAGGGCGTCAAAATCGAATGGATAAAAGACGACCTTAGGACGTTCACCAGCAAAAAGAAATTTGACGCGGCGATCAACCTTTACACATCGTTTGGCTATTGCGACACGATTGAAGAGGACATCCAGATTTTGCGCCACATTGCCGACTGCGTTAAGGACGGCGGCTTTTTTATTTTGGAATGCGTCAGCCGCGAAACCGCGATTAAGTTCTGGACTGAAGGCGAATGGTTTGAGCGCGCCGGCATGACGGTGCTGACCCAGTTTAGCGTTGAAGGCGCGTGGGAAGGACTTCGCTCCAAGTGGATTTTGCTTGGAAAGGACGGCGGCCGCATCGAGCACGAATTTGTCCAGCGCCTCTACAGCGCGGTGGAACTCAAGCGCTTGATTTTGGCAAGCGGCTTTTCCAGCGCGGAGGTGTATGGCGGCTATAACTTTGAACCGTATAACCAGAATATGAGCACAATGGTTATAGTAGCGAGAAAGTAAATTGTCTGGCTAGTCACGCCGCCGTTTTGCTGATTTCCGCCCTTCCCCATACAAAGCGCAAGCATTCCTCGAAAAAAACTAAAACTTTTTTAAGATTTTCTCAAAAAAAGACTAAATTCTTGAAAAAAATTTCTACCTTATAGTTGCGGCGGAAAAAAATCAGGCCGCGCTTTAAGGAGGAATTATGAAACGACATTTTAAGCCGATTGAAAAGTTGAACTTCACCGACGATTATATGTTCAGCGTGTTGATGAAGGATCCCAAGATTTGCGCTGGCGTGATAGAGCGCGTGATTGGAATCAAGGCGGACAAAATCAAGTATCCAACGATTCAAAAGGAACTCAAGCCCTACTATGAAACCCACGGCGCGCGCTTTGACATTTATGTAAAGGATTCCAAAAAGGTTTACGACATTGAGATTCAGGCGCGGCTCAAGAACAATCTGCCGAAGCGGGCGCGATATTACCAGTCGCTTATCGATTGCAACGACCTTTTGCGCGGCAAGGACTATTCCAAACTGCGGGAATCCTACATCATTTTCATTTGCAAGAACGATATGTTCGGAAAAGGCTTTTCTCGCTATTCGTTCAAGGAGATTTGCGACGAAGACCGCGAGACGGAACTGGGCGACGCCACGCATAAAATCTTCGTCAACGCGGCGGCGTTTGAAAGCGAAAAAAACCTTGAATTTTCGGCGTTCCTGCGCTATATTAAAAAGCGCGAGGCGACCACGGACTTCACCAAAGAGCTTGAGAGCCGCGTCAGGCGGACTATTTCCGACAATCTATTCAGGGAGATGTATTTAGGAATGAACCTTCACGACAGAGACCTTATCGTAGAGCAAAAGGAAAAGGACCAAAAGATTATCCGCAAGTTGCGTAAAGAGCTCAAACAGCAAGTTGCCGACAAGGACGCCGAATTGGCCGCAAGAAATGAGGAAATCGCAAAGCTAAAAAGAAAAATCGCGCGGCTGCAAAAACTGGCGTAAGTTCCGCCGCTAAAAGCAAACTCCAGCAAAGGCGCTAGAATTCTTTCCTCAAATTCATTAAAATATACTTCACTTTTTTAATAAAAGTAAGGAATGTTTTATGAAAAAACTCATCGTTTTTGCGGCTGCGGTTGCCGCGTTGGCTTTGTTCTCTTCTTGCCAAAAGAAAGACAAAAAAATCAAAATCGGCGTGATTCAATTGGTTGAGCACCCCGCCTTGGACAAAAACTATCAGGGCTTTGTTGACGGGCTTAAGGCCGCCGGTTACGTTGACGGACAGAACATTGAGATTGACTACGAGAACGCGCAGGGCGAGCAGGCCAACTGCGTGACCATCGCGCAAAAATTGGTCAACGACCAGAGCGACTTGATTTTCGCCATCGCCACTCCAGCCGCGCAGGCTGTGGCCAACATGACAAGCGATATTCCGATTTTGGTTTCTTCAGTGACGGACCCAAAAACGGCCCAGCTTGTCGAGTCAAACGAAAAGCCCGGCACCAACGTTTCAGGCACTTCCGACTTGACTCCTTGCGCCGCGCAGATTTCTTTGCTAAAGCGCTTGCTTCCTTCCGCAAAAAAAGTCGCGATTCTCTTTTGCTCAAGCGAAGAGAACTCCCGCTTCCAGGCCAACCTTGCCGAGGCCGCTTGCCAAAAAGAAGGCCTTGACTTTGTTGAAGCCACGGTCTCAAACACAAACGAAGTTCAGCAAGTAGTCCAAAGCTTGGTCGGAAAAGTTGACGCGATCTACGCTCCCACAGACAACATGATCGCCTCGTCAATGGCGACTGTAGCGCTTGTGACCACTCCCAACAAAATCCCGGTGATTTGCGGCGAGGAAGGAATGGTTCAAGGCGGCGGTTTGGCCACTTACGGAATCAACTACTACGAGCTTGGCTTGCAGACAGCCAAGATGGCCGTAGAGATTTTGAAGGACGGAAAAAAGCCCGCCGACATGCCGATCCAGTATTTGGAAAAGTGCGACTTTAGCTGCAACAAGGAAGTCGCCGACGAATTGGGAATCGAGATTCCCGCTGATCTTATAAAGTAGAGGAAAAACTATGCCGCCGCTTGTAGCATCGATGATTGGAGCCGCCAGCCAGGGAATCCTTTGGGGAATCATGGCGCTTGGCGTTTACATTACATTTAAAATTTTGGACTTTGCCGACATGACCGTTGACGGCTCCTTTGCTTTGGGCGGCTGTTCCTGCGCCATTTTAATCGCGGGCGGAATGAATCCCTTGCTCTCGCTTGTGTTCGCGATTCTTGCCGGAATGGTTGCGGGAGCGATTACGGGGCTTTTGCACACAAAGCTGAACATTCCGGGAATTCTCGCCGGAATCTTGATGCAGCTTGCGCTTTACTCAATCAACTTGCGCGTTTTGGGCGGCCCGAACAAGCCGCTCGCGCGCGCCGACAAAACGATAATGAATTACATCAGCGACGCGCTTGGCCTTTCGCAAAAGTTCAAGGGCATGGCTCCCACTTGGTCAAGCCTTGCCGCCGGCTTTGTATTTGCCGTCGCGCTGATCGCCGCGCTTTACTGGTTCTTTGGAACCGAAATCGGAAGCTCGATTCGCGCCACGGGAAACAACGCCCGCATGAGCCGCGCTCAGGGAATCAACACCGACAACATGAAGCTCTTGGCGCTTATGATAAGCAACGGCCTTGTAGCGTTAAGCGGCGGCTTGGTCATGCAACAGCAGCGCTTTGGCGACGTCAGCATGGGAATCGGAACTATCGTAATAGGACTAGCCTCGATCATCATCGGCGAAGTTTTCTTTGGCCAAAAGTTTTCGTTTTGGATTCAGCTTTTGGGCGTCGTGATAGGTTCCGTCATATACCGCTTGATCATCGCCATTGTTTTGCAAATGGGAATGAAGACGCAGGACATGAAACTCTTCAGCGCGATTATCGTAGCCTTCGCGCTTTCGCTTCCTGTATTGAAAAAGAAATTTAGCAAACGAAAAATTGTTGTCGCCAATCCGCCCAACGACTCTTTTGTCGCGGAGAACGTTTCTAAAACCGACGACGTACTTATGGGAGGAAATCAGAATGCTTGAAGTCCGCCACGTTTCAAAAACTTTCAATCCCGGCCAAATCACCGAGCGAAAGGCGCTTAAGGACGTAAGCCTTACGCTAAACGACGGCGACTTTGTCACCGTCATCGGCGGAAACGGCGCCGGAAAGTCAACGCTCCTCAACCTTATCGCCGGAGTCCACTCTTGCGACTCGGGCTCCATTTTGCTTGACGGAAACGACCTTACCCATATAAAGGAACACAAGCGCGCCAAATACTTGGGCCGCGTTTTCCAAGACCCGATGCTTGGAACTTGCTCCAACATGCAGATAGAAGAAAACTTGGCCTTAGCCTACAGGCGCGGCCGCCAGCGCACGCTCGCTTGGGGAATCACCCAAAAGGAGCGCGGCTTGTTCAAGGAAGCTCTGGCAAAATTGGAGTTGGGCTTGGAAGACCGCATGACCGCAAAGGTTGGCCTTTTGAGCGGCGGCCAACGCCAGGCTTTGACGCTTTTGATGGCCGTTTTGCAAAAACCCCAGCTTCTTTTGCTTGACGAGCACACCGCCGCGCTTGATCCCAAGACCGCCAAAAAGGTTTTGGAGCTTACGGAATTTTTTGTCCAGCGCGACAAGCTTACGACCTTTATGGTAACCCACAACATGCGCGACGCCATTCGCTACGGAAACCGCTTGATAATGATGCTGGACGGCCACATCGTCTACGAAGTCGGCGGCGAGGAAAAGAAAAAGCTTGAGGTAAAGGACTTGCTTGAGCGCTTTAGCGTTCACCAAGGCGAGGACACTTTAAGCGACAAAATGCTTTTGTCCTAGGCGAATTCTGCCGACAATAAAAGCATGAGAAAGTCGATTTTATTTTTGGCATTGTCCCTTGTTTTGTTGTCGGCCGACGTTTTCGCGAGCGCCGCGCTTTCTGTCTATAAAAGCAGCGCGGTGGCGTCTTATTACGCCGACAAATATCACGGCCGCAAAACTTCAAACGGCGAAGTCTTCAACATGTACGACTTGACCGCCGCGCACAAAACCCTTCCCTTTAACACAAAAGTGAAAGTCACAAACCTTTCCAACGGAAAGTCGGTCGTGGTCCGCATCAACGACCGCGGCCCCTTTGTAAAAGGCCGCGAAATCGATTTGTCAAAGGCCGCCGCCGTAAAAATCGGAATGATTAAAAGCGGAACGGCAAAAGTCAGCCTTGAAATTATCGGCTCCGACGGCGCGGCAAGCGCGGCGCAAGTCCAAAAGGCCGGCGCTTCTGAAATTCCCAGCGCGTCTGACTTTGCGAAAAACGCCGACGTCGCAAACTACGACCGCTGGAACATCCAGCTTGGCGCCTTTTCTTCCAGAAGAAACGCGGCCCTCTTTGCAGCCGACGCGCAGGCCGCCGGCATCAAGCGCTTGGCTTACCAAACAACCAAGAGCG
The DNA here is from genome assembly GCA_902799665.1 of uncultured Spirochaetaceae bacterium. GTDB lineage: Bacteria > Spirochaetota > Spirochaetia > Treponematales > Treponemataceae > Treponema_D. The sequence continues at coordinate 7,537 of CADCBK010000013.1, forward strand.
GAATCGTTCGCGTAATCGTAAAAGACTTGCCGACCGAGAAAGTCCAGTCCGTCCTTGACGCTTTGGAACGAAAAGGCTTTAAAGACTACCTTGTCCGCGCCCGAAAAGACTAGAGGCGTTTGCAAGACCTTAAAGCCGCCGCATTTTTGTCCGCGGTAAAACTATGAACAACAACTCGATGAAATTTTTCGCCTCGATTGGCTTGGTGACAACCGCGGCCATTTGGGGCTTTGCTTTTGTAATAGTAAAAGACTCTCTTGACTACATCGGTCCGATTTGGATGATGGCCGCGCGCTTTTCGATCGCGGCGGCGGCTCTCGCGCTTGTCTTTTTTAAAAAACTAAAGGCGCTCACTTGGACAAAGTTTTTTCACGGAGCGTTGACGGGCGCTTTTTTGTTTTTGGGCTATGCATTTCAAACCGTAGGCTGCGCTTACACCACCGCGGGAAAGAACGCATTTTTGACCACGCTTTACGTCATTCTAATTCCCTTTTTCGCTTGGCCTGTCTTCCGCAAAAGGCCAAGGTTTGTCGCGGTTATTGCGGCTGTCATAGCCTTGTGCGGAATCGGAATGCTAGCGCTAAAAAAGTCTGACGGCATTTTTACGATGAACATCGGCGACGCGCTTACTTTGGTTTGCGGAATTTTTTACGCGCTCCACATTGTTTTTACAAGCCGCTACAACAAAAACGAAAGCGCGATTTTGCTTACGATAATCCAATTCTTTTTCGCCGCGCTTTTTTCTTGGATTTTCGCGCCCTTTTACGACGGAGCCTTTCCGCTTGAACAAATGCAATCTCCGCGCGTTTTTTTGGGCGTCTTGTACTTGGGAATTTTCAGCACGCTTGTGGCCTTTGTCTTGCAAAACGTTTGCCTTAAGTACATGGAGTCGTCGCTCGCCTCTTTGTTCTTGTCGCTGGAGTCAGTTTTTGGCGTCGTATTTGGAGCGGTGTTTTTGGGCGAGCGCCTTACGCCTATAATGATTTTGGGCTGCGCCTTGATTTTTGGCGCGATCACTCTTGCCAATATGAGCGACCGGAACTAGCTCAGGCGCGGCTTTTTGCGCTGAACTTTTTAGGCCGGGGCCTTTAGCCCTGCCTTTTGTTGCCGGCGTCAACCAACATATTCCTGGACAACGCTTCGGACGGCGTTAAGGTAGCTTGCTCCAAAAAGGTTCAAGTGATTTAAAAGCTGGTAAAGGTTGTAAAGGTCCCTGCGCTTTTCGTAGCCGTCCTCCAATGGATTTGCCGCGCGGTAGGCTTGGTAAAAGTTTGGCGGAAAGCCTCCAAAAAGTTCGGTCATGGCAAGGTCGGCCTCGCAAGCGCCAACATAGGCGGCGGGATCGATGAGCATTGCCTTTCCGTCTGGGCCTGCCATTGCGTTTCCGCTCCAAAGGTCGCCGTGCAAAAGGCTGGGCGCTTTTGGCTCAATCAAAAATTCGTCCAAGTGATCCAAAAGTTTTGTCGCGTTTTCGCGGTCGGCGCTCGTAAAGTATGAGTCCGCCGCCTTGAATTGCGGAAGCAAGCGCTTGTTCCTGAAAAATTCTATCCAGCTTTCAGACGGCGAATTGTCTTGCGGCCTGGCTCCAATAAAGTTGTCCTCAAAAAATCCAAAGCGGCCATTTTGTCCGTCTTCGCGCTCGCAAAAAGCGCTTGCGTCCGCTTGGTGAAGCGCGGCCAATTCTTGCGCGAAACTTTCCCAGTAGTCGGCTCTAGGCTCGGCGCTTTTGACAAATTCCATCAGCAAAAAACTGTAGCCGACTTCCTGGCCGTCGTCCGTTCCTACGCAAAGAATTTTTGGAACGCGGATCGCTCCTGTTTGCGCGATGGCGAAAATTCCTGAGGCTTCGGCAACGAAGGAGGCGGCTTTTTCCTTTTCGTTGGCTTTCATAAAGATTGTGTCGCCGGTGTTTAGCGTGACGGCGTAAGCTTTGTTTATGTCGCCGCCTGTCACGCGGTCGGTTCTTTTTATTGCGACGGAATTTCCAAAAAGCGACACAAGCGCTTGGGCCAGGGAATTAAATTGCAGGACTGGACAGTGTTTCATGGAACAATGCTAGCAAAAAAAACGCGTGTTGTCGAGCGGCCTAGTCGTTTCTTGAGGCTTTCATTTGGCTTTTTCGCTCGTACATTTTTATGCCGGCGCGCCGGAACACATCGGCGACAGAGCTGTCGTTCGCTTCATAATGCGCGTATCCGATTGCGGCTGAAACATTTTCCCAAGGTTCCAACGATTCATCTTTTGAAAACGCTTCAAGCCTTGAATTGAATTCCTCCTCAAGGCTCTGTATGTTTTGAAGGTCGCTGTTTTCCAAGATGACGACAAACTCGTCTCCGCCGACTCTGAAAACGGGGGAATGCTTGAAGACGTCGCAAATTACGCGGCAAAGGTTTTTTATCGCCTGGTTTCCCTGCTGGTGGCCGTAGTTGTCGTTAATCCGCTTTAAAAAGTTTAAGTCAATCATTGCGATTCCAAAATCTTTTTTGCCTTCGGCGATTTGACTGTCAAGGCGCCGCGCTTCGCTGTCGTAGGCTGTTTTGTTTCTTACGCCTGTGAGCGCGTCTTTTTTCGCGAGCGCGTTCATTTCGTCGGCTAGCTGCCTTGTGTCGTCAAGCTCCTTTTTTGCCGAAATCAACCTTCTCATGTATTGGTCCAGTTCCAAAATCAAATCCGCGAATTGTCTGGAGAGGCTTGAGATTTCGTTGTTGTCATTGACTTCAGATAGGATGCGCTTGGCGATTGTCGGATCTTTTTCGCGCGCGAACTCCCACATGCGCGATTCCAAATTTTCTATCTTGTTTATGTAGCGCCTGCTGATGAAAACCATCATTAAAACCGCGCAAACGATAAGGCCAAGCGCGATGCAAACTGAAATTTTCATCGATGTAAAAAGAATCACCTTGTTCACCGCGTCAACCTCTATCTCCGTTCCGATGAGGCCCAATTTTTTCCCTTTGATTTTAAGCGGAGTGTAGTAGGCGTAGGTGTGGCCCCACTCGTTGTCCCAAACCTCAAAGTCGTTTTGGCGCTCTCCGCTGAACCAAGTTTTCCATTGAATCTTGTATTTCTCCGGCGGGTCGTAGTATTCGTCTCCAAGGTACAGGTAGTTTCCAGATTTGGATTTGTTTCCGTTGGCGTCCTTGTGGCTGCGCTCGCCGTCTATCATGTAGACCATGTGGTATATGTCTTCTTTTGGAACGAGGTAGTAGGTGTAGGGAAGGTTAAAGGCCCTGCGCGCATTTTCAAATGTCAAAAGCCAGTACTCGTGGATGTATATAAAATAAGCCATCTTAGCTTCTTCTGAAAAAGAGTCAAAGTCAAAATCGCTTGTGTCCTTTATGGATGGCTGAGCGGCTAAAAGCGCCTCGTATTTTCTTTGGGCGGTCACGTATTCGCTAAAGTCGTAGGGAATGTCTGCTTCAGCAAAATGCTTCATGTAATAATCTTGATAGGCGGCAAAGTCTTCTCCCGACTCTTGAATCAGGCGCTCCAAGTAGTCTCCGATGTCGCGGATTTCCTCAACTTTTTGCGCCTTGTATTCCTTCATTTGAATCGCGTAAATCGTTATGGAGCTGAATAACATTGTCGCTAAAATGAAAGCTCCAAAAAGAGAGGCGAATCTAAATAGAAGTTTGTCTTTTTTTTGCCGTTTGGGCGTTTTTTTAGCCATAAACACAAAAATTATACCACACTTTTTGTGTTTTGTGTATTTTTTTTAGGGAAGGCGCATGTCAAAATCGACATATAAGGCGCAAAAAACGGCGCAAACTATTTCTTGCTTTCCCGCAAATTCCGCGCTAAA
>CADCBK010000013.1:11391-52278 GCA_902799665.1 uncultured Spirochaetaceae bacterium
AATTTATGAAAACAAACATAAAGCAATTAACTTCCCAAATGACATTGGAAGAAAAGGCCGGCCTTTGCTCTGGCTTGGACTTTTGGCACACAAAAGCGGTAAAGCGCTTGGGCGTTCCAAACATAATGGTCAGCGACGGCCCCACGGGACTGCGCAAGCAAGACCAAAACGGCGACCACCTTGGAGTCAACGACAGCATCAAGGCGGTAAGCTTTCCAAGCGGCTGTTTGACGGCCTGCTCTTTTGACCGCGACCTTTTGCGCATGGAAGGCGAAGTTTTGGGCGACGAATGCCAGGCCGAGGACATCGCGGTTTTGCTTGGCCCCGCGCTCAACATAAAGAGGTCGCCCCTTTGCGGCCGTAACTTTGAATACCTTTCCGAAGACCCCTACTTGGCCGGCGAGCTTGGCGCGGCTTACACGCAAGGCGTTCAGTCTAAAAACATCGGAACCAGCGTAAAGCACTTTGCCGCAAACTCTATGGAGTACCGCAGAATGTCTTCCACCTCCAACATGGATGAGAGGACTTTGCGCGAGATTTACCTTCCGGCCTTTGAAACGACCGTAAAAAAAGCCAAGCCCGACACAATCATGTGCTCTTACAACAGGGTCAACGGAACTTTTGCCAGCGAAAACAAATTTTTGCTCACCGACGTTTTAAGAAAAGAGTGGGGTTTTGACGGCTTTGTCGTAAGCGACTGGGGAGCGGTGAACGACCGCGTCGCGGGACTCAAGGCCGGCTTGGATTTGGAGATGCCAGCGTCAGGCGGAGACACCGACAAGCAAATCGCGCAAGCCGTCCGCGACGGAAAGTTGGACGAAGCGGTTTTGGACACAGCGGTGGAACGCATTCTAAAAATAGTCTACAAATTTTTGGAAGGCAGGCAAAAAGGAAACTTTGACAAAAACGCGCACCACTTGGTCACGGCCCAAATCGCGGCGGAGTCGATGATTCTGCTTAAAAACGAAAAGAACATCCTTCCGCTTAAGGAAAAAGACGCAAGCCAAATATTGTTCGTCGGCGCCTTTGCCCAAAAGCCGCGCTACGAAGGCGGCGGCTCAAGCCACATCAACGCCTTTAAAGTGACGGGCGCCCTTCAAGCCGCAAAAGACGCGGGCCTTAACATTAAGTGGGAGCAAGGCTTTGACATAAAGGAAAGCAAGGCAAAGGACGCAAAGCTTTTAAAGGCCGCGGTCGCCGCCGCCAAAAAAGCCAAGACCGTCGTAATATTCGCCGGCCTTCCCGACAGCTACGAGTCGGAGGGCTACGACCGCAGCCACATGAAGCTTCCGGCCAACCAAAACATTTTGATAGAAGAAATCGCCAAGGTCAACAAAAACGTCGTTGTCGTTTTGCACAACGGCTCCCCGGTGGAGATGCCTTGGGTCAAGAGCGCCAAGGCGATTTTGGAAAGCTATCTTGGCGGACAAGCGGTGGGCATCGCGCAAATCGACTTGCTCTTTGGCCGCGCCAATCCCAGCGGAAAATTGGCCGAGTCGTTCCCGATAAAATTGCAGGACAATCCTTCTTACCTTAACTATCCCGGAAACGGAACCGTGGCCAACTACGCCGAAGGAATTTTTGTCGGCTACCGCTACTACGACAAAAAAGAGATGGACGTTTTGTTCCCCTTTGGACACGGGCTTAGCTACACAACCTTTGAGTATTCGGCGCTAAAAGTTGACGCCAAAAAAATCAAGGGCGGACAAAGCGTCGTGGCCAGCGTCAAGGTAAAGAACACAGGCAAAAAGGCCGGAAAAGAAATCGTTCAATTTTATGTTGCCGCTCCGCAGGGAATGGAATGCAAGCCGCCTTACCGCGAGCCGCGTCCCAAGATGGAATTGAAGGGCTTTGAAAAAGTTGAGCTCAAGCCTGGCGAGACAAAAACCGTAACCGTAACTTTGGACGCGCGCGCCTTTAGCGTTTGGGACGAGTCTTTGCATGACTGGTATGTTCCCGGCGGAATGTATCAAATCCTTGCGGCGGCTTCTTCGCGCGACGTTCGTCTTAGCGCCAAGGTTGAGGTTGAGGCCGCGCAGGAACTTCCGTTCCGCGTTACGCCCAACACGGTCTTTGAAGAGATTATGGAAAATCCCAAAGCCTTCGCCGCCGCTAAAGCCTTTAAGGGCGGCCCGCTTTCCGATACGGAACAGCCGCAGGAAAAGCGCGGCAAGAGCGCCCGCGAAAGCATCAGCGACGAAATGCAGCTTGGCATGCTAAAGAGCCTCCCCATCCGCGCGATGAGAAGCTTTAACCAAGTAAGCCAAGAGCAGGTGGATGGAATGGTGGATGCGTTAAATTCGGCGGTTAATGGTAAATGATAAGTGTCATTGCCGCGCTTGACGCGGCAATCTTTTGACCGAATGATAAGGGTCGCCCTTTGCGGGGCGGCCCTATTTTTTTAATATTCCTTCCATAAGCCGAATAAAGACAGTTTGGTCGGCCTCGGGCAGTTTTGAAAAAAGGCGCGCGCTTTTATTTAAATTGCTTTCTTTATTTTGAGTTGTATTTTTGTCTTTTCCTAACACTAAGTCTTCGACCGTTGTTTTAAGCGCGCGCGCGATTTGCACCGCGTAATCCGCTGGCGGAATGGAAGCCCTTGCGCTTAGGTAGTTTTCAATCGAGCGGTAGGGAATGTCCGTCATGGCGGAAAGTTCTTTTATTGTGATGTCCTGATAATCCAATTCTGAACGCAAGTTTTCCTTAAAATTTCTGCCCATATTTCTATTATACTCAATCGAAGTGTTTGATTTTATTGACAGTATCTAATTAGCGTGTTAATATTGAGGTTGTGGTATTCGATTGAAGTGTGATATATACGCGCTTTGAATATCAAAGTTTTGGAGGAAAATATGAAAAAACTGTTGTTGGTTGCAATCGGTTTGTTTAGCGTTTTGCCCTTGTTTTCAAAAGGGTACGACGACTATCTTGCTGAAGCGAAAAAATTCGAAGCTCAGAAAAGATGGTGCTTCGCGCTTGGCTCTTATTATGACGCGTTGGGAACGGAAGGCGATTTTGAAAGCAAGAAAGAGGCGTATGATGCTTATAAAAAATTATCGAATGCGATAATGGATGGAAAACCTGGGCTTGGCACATTCAACGAATTTACAATGCACGATGAGTGGAGAAAACTTTTGATTGACGCGGAAAAGTATGGCTCAAGCTTCTGTATACATGATATTGAATTAAGTCTAACAAAAGAAAAATTGGATTATGCGACAAAAACCGCTACATACATTGCGAGGGCTTATACACACACAAGTAGGCGAATTTGGGATCGTTATGAAGCGACTATAAATGTTGTTCAAAACGGATATATATGTGCTTGGCAAGAAGACTGGAAAGATTTGCCTGCGGCCTCTGGCAATAATGGCGGCTGTTTACAATGTCAACGGCGCGCTTGTACTGGCTTATCAGGGCAAGAATCCTCAGACTGGAAAATCCCAGATGTTTTATTTTAACGCTTTTGCCACACCTCTTGCCGATGTATATCTATATGATTTTGCATTGAATATTGTTGACAAGAACGGAAAAGAGCTTGTAAAACCTAGAAGATGTCTTTTAGGATGGCCTGGCGGAACAGAATTCACTGGCATTACGCCGGCCGTTATGGATTTGATTGAGAAGGGAGAAGCTTTCTTAAACCCTGTGGCATGCTATCTTGATTATGGATTGTATAGCCCCATGAACGGCGTTAAAAATGATAGAATGTTTGTAGGGAATTTGCCCGAAGTTCAAATACCGCTGAGCAAATGTGTCATCGCTCGTTGGAATGGTTCCGAATATGCGTTAAACGATGAAACGGGCGGAAATTTTGGAGAAACGATGGCTGTTCCTGAACGCCGCGAACAAGAACGGCTTGCTCAAGAGCGCGAGAAACGTGAACAGGAAGATGCTCTACAACGCAAGAAACTTGAACAGGAAAAAGCCCTAAAAGAGGCTCAGGTTAAGCTTGATGAAATAACGGCTAAGGCTAAAAAGATAATAGAAGAAGGAACAGAATGGAATTTTCCGCTTTTGCGGCAACGAGCTTTTTTGATTCGATGTTGGGAAGTTTTCAATGCGACTGATAACGATAGTGATGCGTTTTGGTTGACGCTTTCTTGTTGCATCGAGCAAAGCAAAAAGCTTGGTCTTGAACCTGTGTACGGAATAAAGATTGTAAAAAACGAAGAATCAGGAAAAATTGTTTTTAGGTGGTCATATAATGATTCTGCAAATGGTTTTAGATTTCCCTCGGAGAAGGATCTTGGTATTATAAAAATGGGATTAAGTGATCAAATTAATGGCGAGATTTATGGTATCACTAAGGACAATGGTAATAGCATTTCTATTTCTGGCATTGAACGTAATGCTTATGGTTTTTACTGCTTTGTGCGTTCAACAAAAAAATCTAAAAAGTAAAGCAGTCGTTACCATGGGCTTTTGCGCGGTTCGCTCCTTAGTGGATGGCGAACGGTAGAGGTGTAAATTAGGCTGAATTCAGGGCCGTCCTTTACGGGGCGGCCCTATTTTTTTGTGGGATAAATTGCACGCTGTACGGCTATAAAGGGCTTGTACCAAAAGAAGTGCTGTATTCTCAAATTCCTCTTTACAAATTTCCAATGTCATAATTATAATGTAATTATGGATGAGTTAATCTTTGAATGGGATCCAGTCAAAGGCAAATAATATGAGAGACCATTACGGTTTTTCACACGGCATTAAGAATCCTTATGCCGACAAACATAAAAAGCAGATTGCAATACGCCTTGACGACAAAGTGATAGACTATTTTAAGAATATGGCCGATAAAACGGGAATGCCATATCAAAATATTATCAATTACTATCTTTTAGATTGCGTCAAAGAAAAAAAAACAACTTGAACTGGCATTCAAGTAATTTTTTCCATCAACCCAAACGGCGTGAGCGCGTAGTCGGCGCTCCTTACGGAATGGCCACTTTTTTTGTGGGGCCAAATTGCACTCGGTGCGTTGGGTTACGAAGTAGAACTATATTTTTACAGAAATTATGTTAAAGTCTCGCAAGAATTTCTTTCCGCCAAACTGGAGCATTTGCAAAAAGCGGCGCGCGATTCCTTGAGGCATGTTTCTGCCGGATTCCCAAGCCTCAACTGTTTTTTGCGAAACGCCCAAAACAAAGGCAAAATTTCTTTGGGTTAGATTCAGGTCTTCCCTAATTCGCTTTATCTCTTTGTCACGGTAAGAAGGAAGTTCCGCGACAGTTACGCTCATTTTTCTTGCATTTGACTTGTCGCCTTTTGCGTATTCGAGACTTTCTTCAAGCCCTTTCATTATGCTTTTAAACGCTTTGTTTTCCGTCATTGTGCGCCTCCTTTTCCGCTTGTTTTATCGCAGCGACAAGCGTTTTCATTTGATTGCGCTCTTCCTTGCTCAAATTTGCCTTTTGATTTTTTGGAAAAGCTGTAATCAAGTAAAGATGCTCCGAAAAAACGACATCCAAATAAATCACTCTAGCGCCGCCGCTTTTTCCTCTGCCTTCCAACGACCATCGCAGTTTTCTAATTCCGCCAGTTCCTTGCATCAAAACCCCAGCGTTAGGGTTTTTGCAAAGAAACAACTCCAATTCATTCAAATCATCATCGTCCAAACCAAGCTCTTTCCAAACTCGGTCAAATTCTTTAGAAATGATGAATTCTCGTGTTGTAGTATATACCCTATTGAGTAGGGTGTCAATAAAATCCTTCATTTTTACCCCAATCCTTATAAAAAAAAGGGGAACCGCTTTTTGCGATTCCCTTATGTATATAAGATAGACATTTTTGTTCGAAATTTTGCTTTTTTTTTGAAAAATCGTAAAAAATTTTTACTGCTTTTCAAAGCATGCGCAATACATTTGTTCTGCGTTGATTTCTATTGGAATTTCGTTATTACAATTTTTCCATCAGCCCAAACGGCGTGAGCGCGTAGTCGGCGCCGTCAAAGGCGTGGCATGCGCTCGCGTGCGCGATGGACGCGGTGACGGCGGCTTCTAGCGTAAGGTAGCCCTGCGCCAAAAGCGCGGCAGTCATTCCTGCCAAAACGTCGCCGCTTCCGCCCTTGGCCAAGGCGCTTGAGCCGAGCGTGTTTATGTAAAAACGCGGCTCAAGTTCGTCCTGCAATTTGCTGGCAATCAAAACGTTGGCGCCTTTTAGAACCAGAACGCAGTCCGGGTAGGCGCGGCAAAAATCTTTAACCAATTCAAAACGGCGCGCGACGACTTGCGCGACTGTATAATCTCCCATGCCTAAATTTTTTAGCAGCGCCGCGAACTCTTTTGGGTGCGGCGTTAGGACGACGTTTTTCTTTACGGCGAGCAAGTCTTTTATTTGCGGCCAGTAGAAGATGTCCGCGTCAAGGACAAGCGGCTGCGGAACGGACGCAAGCCCGCAAACGGCGGCAAGAATGGAATCGTTTGCAAGCCTAAGATTGTCGCCCGCTTCTTGGTCTTGAGAATCGTTTCCGCTGCCAGAACTGTCGGGGCGGCCAAGGCCTGGACCAACTACAAGCGCCGTCGCGTTTTGCGGAACTGCGTCCGCTATCATAAGCTCAAAGTCCGCGACGTTTTCAAAATTGATTTTTTGTTCCGCAATTGGAACTAGGCTTGCAAGGCCGCTTCCAAACTTTAGCGCGGCGTGGCCCGCTATGACGGCGGCTCCGGGTTTTGTTCCGGCGTAGATTGCGGTGTGGCCGTATGTTCCTTTGTTTGAGTTTTGCTTTTTGCCGCGCAAGGGGAGCCGCGCGTCGGCCGGCTCCAGCAAGTTGGCGCAAGGCGCGGCCGCTTCTTGGGCTTGCATGGCACTTTCAAAATTGCTGCGGCTGACTCCCAAGTCGGCCACGACGATTTTTCCGCAAGCGTCTTTTGCCGCGTCGGAGTAAAGGGCCAGCTTTAGCGCGCCCATCGTCACGGTTGTGTCGGCGCGAAAGGCCGTCGCATTTTGGTCTTGCGAACAATCCGCTCCCGTCGGAATGTCGCAGGCAATCTTGTAGGCGCCGTCGATTTTGTTGGCGCTTGCGATGACGGCGGCGGCCATCGCGTCAAGCGTTCCGTGAAAGCCGCTTCCAAAAACGCAGTCGTAGACCACGCGCAAGTCAAAGGACGCGCGCTCGATCCATTCGTCCAAGTCGTATGGGTTGATGAAAATCGCGCCGGCTTTTTTGGCGCGGTCGGCTTGCAAAACGCACATCGCGCTTTTTGGTTCGTACACTTGGCAGACGGCCACGTCGATTTTGTGCTGGACGATTCTTCGCGCCAAGGCGTATCCGTCGGCGCCGTTATTGCCCCCGCCCGCTAAAACCAGAACGCAGGGGCGGTTTATGTATTTGTTGTCGGGGCTAAAAAAATGTTCGCTTCCTTGGCGCTCAAGGGCGGCGGCGGCATTTTCCATCATTATGTCTTCTGTCAAGCCGTAAGCGTCGCGCGCGGCTTTGTCCAGTTCTCGCGTGTCATAAAAAATCTTTTGCATTATTACTCCCGGTCGCTTTCGCGGCTCTTTCGTTAACTGTTTTTCTTTCGTTCAAGGTTTGCTCTGACCATTAAGCGCCGTCGATGATTCGCAAAATGTCATCGCCAAATTTTTTTGCCTTCAGCTCGCCGATGCCGCTTATTGACAAAAGGCCTGAGCGCGTCGACGGTTTTTGGTTGGCAAGTTCCACCAAAGTTTTGTCGGTAAATATAAAGTAGGGCGGAACGTTTTCTTCTTCCGCAAGTTTTTTCCGCCAAGCCTTTAGGCGGTCAAAAAGTTCTTGCGTGGCCGCGTCGTCCTTAAGTTCCGTCTTTTTGTGGAGAACCGCTTTCTTTTTTGGAAGCGCGAGCTCCGCTTTTTTTTGCGAGCCAAAGTCTATGCGGACGGGCAGCTCTATTTTGTCGCGGTTTTGCAAAAGCTCGCGGCCAAGCGAAGTTACTTTTACGATGTTCCATTCGCCTACGCGCTCGATGAGGCCCGCGTTTTGCATCGCGTCGCAAAGCTCAAACCACGCTTGCTTTGAAAGTTCCGTTCCGATTCCCCAAGTGCTTAAAAAATTGTGGTTGAACTTTTTTATTTTTTCGTTGCGGGAACCAAGCAAAATGTCGATGATGTGGGCGGCGCCAAAGCGCTGGTCCACGCGGTAGACGCAGGACAAAAATTTTTGCGCGGGCACGGTCACGTCTTTTAACGGAAGGCCTCCGCTTTCGCAAATGTCGCAGCACGGAGCGGCGTTTTGGCCTTGCAAAGAGTCTGCGCCGCGAGCCGCCCCATTTTGGTCTTGCAAAGCCTTTTCGCCGCGCGCGTCCTGGTCTTGCGAACTGTTCGCGCTCGGCGTGTATTCTTCCCCAAAATAGTTCAGCAAAAATTTGCGGCGGCAAGTTCGGCATTGCGCGTAGTCTATCATCGCTTGCAAAATTTTTTCGGCTTTAAAGGATTCGTCGTCGGACTTGTCCTTGAAGAAAAACCGTATGCGGTGGATGTCGCCCGCGCTGTAAAGCAAAAGCGCCTCGCTTGGCAAACCGTCGCGGCCCGCGCGTCCGATTTCTTGGTAATACTCTTCGATTGATTTTGGAAGCGCGTAATGGATTACAAAACGCACGTCGGGCTTGTTGATTCCCATTCCAAAAGCGACGGTGGCCACAATCACGTCAACCTGACTCTTGATGAATTTGTTTTGGTGGTCGGCCCGCTCCTCGTCGCTAAGGCCCGCGTGGTATGCCATCGCGCTGATTCCCCGCTCTTGAAGTTCCTGCGTGATCGAGTCGACTTCCTTGCGCGAAAGGCAGTAAATGATTCCGCTTTCGTCTTTGTGGTCGGAAAGAAATTCTAGGACTTGCGCAAGACCGTCTGTCCTTTGCTGCACGTTCAAGAATATGTTGGAACGGTTGAAACTGGCCACAAGGATCGCGGGATTTTTGAGCTTTAAATTTTTTACGATGTCGGCCTGGACTTGCTTTGTCGCAGTCGCGGTCAGGGCAAGGCAAACCGCGTCCTTGAACCTCTTCCTAAAGGCCGCGATTTCCATGTAATCGGGTCTAAAGTCGTGGCCCCATTCGCTTATGCAGTGCGCTTCGTCAATCGTCACGCAGCTGACCGGAACGTCGGCTTCGCTCAAAATGCTTTTGACGCGCTCTGTGGCAAGCGCTTCCGGCGAAAGGTAGAGCAGCTTCGCGCGGCCGCTTTTTATGTCGCGGACAGTCTTTTTGTATTCGTCAAGGTTCAGCGTAGAATTTAAAAAGGCAGCGTCGACACCGTTTTCCAAAAGCGCGCCAACTTGGTCTTGCATAAGCGAGATGAGCGGCGACACTACGACCGTGATGCCTTCAAAAATCAGCGCGGGGATTTGATAGCACAAAGATTTTCCGCCTCCAGTGGGCATCACCGCAAGAGTGTCGCGGCCGTCCAAAATATTTTGGATGATCTCTCTTTGCCCTTGTCGGAATTCCTTGTAGCCAAAAACGCTTTTTAAAATCTGCTCCGGACTTTTTGCCATACATATATAAGATACATCTTTTTGCGCAAAATTTCGACTAAATTTAGAAAAAAAGTGATTTTTTCTCAAAAAAAGACAAATTTTTCATCAACTATTTATATCTTATATGTAAGGGAATTCCCACTTGACTTTTAGAACGCTTGCGCTATAATAAAATCATAGGGCTGAACGATATGCGTTCCGGGTCCACCGAAAGGCGGGGATATACCCCGCCATTTTTTTTGTTCGGAGGACTTTTTTGGAACCAAAAAGACTCAGCGTCTTTATCGATGAGTCTGGCGATTTTGGAAAATGCAATCCGCGTAATCCATTTTACACGAAGGCTTCCAATTCACTACATTTGCCCTAAAATCAATAAGGCGGAATGTTCCAATGACGAAATGGCATACATTTCAAAGTTGTCAAAAACAATCTCCGACGAATTAAAAAAGCATTACGATTATTTTGATTCATTTGATTTGCTTATAAATTATTATGATTACGGACAGGCGGAGTTGACAAAAATTATTCTTTCGGTCTTTTCAAGTCTTTTTGCAAATGTGGAAATGAGAAAAGTAAAACCTGCCGACTATAAGTTGTTCCAAGTGGCGGATTTGATTTGCACAATGGAACTTATCAATGACAAAGCCGAACGCAACGCTCTTTCCAACTCAGAAAAAGAATTCTTTCATTCCGCGCGCGATTTTAAGAAAAACCTCTACAAACAATTGGAAAAAAAGAAGTTGTAAACCTATTACTGAAACGAAAACTTAGCCAGTTCGCCGGTCCTAAAGGTCCCGGCAATCGTTAAAGACCCTGCCATTTCCGCGCCTCGGCGCGCTTTATTTGCGTTCTGTTCGCATTCTTTTTTTTATTTCGACGAACGCTTTTTGCGATTCTTCTTGGATGATTTTTTCTATTTTGCGCAGGTCGCTGTCGTCAAGTGATTTTTCTTGGGGGCTGTAAAAGAGCGCGGAAACGGAGACATCCAAGCAGGCCGCGATTTTTTCTATCAGTTCAGCCGAGGCAAAAACTTTGCCGGTCTCCATGTTGCTCAAGTGCTTTAACGATATGTCAACTTTTTCCGCAAGGACTTCCTGCGACCACTTTTTTGCCTTTCTGTATGTGTGAATGTTGTTTCCAAAAATCTCTTTTACGTTCATTGCTTTTATGATAAGGCATTCTCTTGATAATCCAATAACGCTACGGTGCTTTTTAGTGGAAAAAATTCTACTATAAGGTCAAAATTTCGTTGACAAATAGAATTGTAAGGTCTATTATTAATAAATATATAACCTATATGGTAAAAACGGAGTTGTTTTTATGAAGAAAATCTTATTTGTTTTTGCGACAGTCGCGGCGTTGCTGTTAGCGTCTTGTTCCAACGCTAGCGGAGGGTCAGGCAACGCCGAGACGCAAAATGGCGGAACCCCAGCTGGCGGCGGCCAAGGCGGAACGCAGGGGCCGGAAGGCGGCCAACCAGAAGCCCCAATCGATCCCGCGCTCAAAGTTCCCCTAACCTTGGAAGCGATTGAAGCCGGCGCCGTAGTTACGTTCTGCAACAAGGCGGAAGGCGCCGTAACCTACAAAGTTAACGACGGCGAGGCGCAAACAATCGCAAAAGACGAGACAAAGGCCATAACTCTTGCAAACGCGGGCGACAAGGTGACCTTTTACGGCGACAACAAAGTTTACGCAAGCCATCCTTGGCCGTCGGACGACTGGAGTTTTGAAAGCTACACGAGAAGCTCCATCGACTGCTCCGCGGACTGCTATGTTTACGGAAACATAATGAGTCTCATCAAAAGCGAGAATTTTGCAAAAGCCGATTTTGAGAAAGATATATCGCAGGCCTTCTTTGGCCTTTTTGCCAAAAACACTCATATAAAAAACAAAGACGGCTCCGACTTGCTCTTGCCCGCCGCGACAGCGTCAAACGGCTGCTACAAATATATGTTCATGGATTGTACGGGGCTTACAAAAGCGCCTGCGCTTCCAGCAACGAAAGTTGAGGACAGTTGCTACAACAGCATGTTCAAGGGCTGCGTGAACCTAGAATCCGCTCCGGCTCTTCTTCCTGCAACCAAGTTGGATAAATATTGCTATGGCAGCATGTTTGAGGGCTGCTCAAAACTTGAATCAGCGCCAGCCCTTCCAGCGACCGTCTTGGAAATAAATTGTTACAGCGACATGTTCAATGGATGCTCAAGCCTTAAAAGCGCGCCGGCGCTTCCTGCGACAACATTGACAAATTATTGCTATCACAAAATGTTTAAGGACTGCATAAATTTAACCGAGGCGCCAGAGCTGCCGGCTGAAACTCTTTCTGAAAGGTCTTATTTCGAAATGTTTCATGGCTGCTCAAAACTTGAAAAAATAACCTGCCTTGCCACGGACATTTCCGCGGAAGGTTGTGTGACCGATTGGACGTACAAAGTGGCAAAAGCAGGAACGTTCACAAAAGCCGCCCAAATGCACGACTGGCCGACAAGCGAAAACGGCATTCCCAGCGGTTGGGAGGTAAAGGGAGCCCAAGAGCCCACCGGCACCCCGCTAACGTTGGAGGCGGTGTCCTCCGCCGCGACCGTAACATTTGTGAACAAAGCCGACGGCCCCGTATGGTACAAAGTAAACGGAGGCGAAAAGCAAACGATTGCAAGCGGAGAAACAAAAGAAATAGCTCTTGCGGCCGCCGGCGACAAAGTCGCTTTTTACGGAAACAATTCGGCTTACGCAAAAGACGATGAATCTTCCAACATCGCTTGCTCGGCCCCTTGCTATATTTATGGAAATGTCATGAGCCTTGTTTCAAGCCATGATTTCGACAACGCGAAGACTTTGTATAAATCACAAACATTTCGTGGTCTTTTCAAAAACAACGACAAGATTCAAAACAAGGCCGGAGAAACCTTGCTCCTCCCAGCAACGACATTGAAACGGAATTGCTACTTTGAAATGTTCTATGGATGCTCCAGTCTGACCATAGCTCCTGAGATTCCGGCAACAACAGTGGCCGGATATTGCTGCTATCAAATGTTCTTTGGCTGCACCAGCCTCACTACAGCTCCCGCAACTCTTCCGGCCAAAACTTTGGCAGAAAGATGCTACCACGGCATGTTCGTTGATTGCTCCAGTCTGACCGCAACCCCGGCTCTCCCGGCAACAACAGTGGCAGAAGGTTGCTACAGTGCAATGTTCTCTGGTTGCTCCAGCCTCACCACAGCTCCTGCAACTCTTCCGGCTGAAACTTTGGCAGGATATTGTTACTACACTATGTTCTCTAGATGCTCCAGCCTCACCACAGCCCCGGCTCTCCCGGCCACTACATTGGCAGATGGCTGCTATGGAAGCATGTTCGATGGCTGCGTTAGTCTGTCTACAGCCCCAGATCTTCCTGCCACTACGTTGGCAGATGGCTGCTATGGAGGCATGTTCAAAAGTTGCGTTAGTCTGTCTACAGCCCCAGATCTTCCTGCCACTACGTTGGCGGGTGGCTGCTACTACAGCATGTTCAGTGGTTGTACTAGCCTGACCACAGTTCCTACGACGCTTCCAGCAATTACATTGGAGGAAAAATGCTACTACGGAATGTTCTTGGAGTGCTCCAGCTTAGCTACCGCTCCGGTTCTCCCAGCAACAACATTAGTGAAAGAGTGCTATAGGTTCATGTTCGTTAGATGTTCAAACCTTTCGAGCATAACTTGTCTTGCCACTGATATTTCCGCAGAAAGTTGTGTTCAAAGCTTTTATGAGTCTGTAAAATCTACAGGCACATTCACTAAAGCCGCCAGCATGACAGCAACGCTAGCAATTATCCCGCCAGGTTGGGCGGTAGTGGATTATCAACCGTAAACAATTTACTCTAAAGTAAATAACTTTGGAGTAAATTGTTGACAAAATAGAACTGCAAGGATTCATTTTGCGGTTTGACGCGCGGCTTTCCTCAAGCGGGAAAGCCGTTTCTTTTACAAAAACACTAAAAAAGACATAAATTTTCATCAACTATCTATATCTTATATATGACAAAACTTTTTTTTAGGAGTGGTTATGGGTGAAAAAATAATTTTTTTTCTTGATTTGGCGCAGTTCCATCCTTGCCGAGAGTTTGACAAAGAGGCAGTTCCCATTCGCTAAAAGATTGTCGGGGCAAGCCCGACAATGACATAGGTGTCATTCCCGCGCTATGACGCGGGAATCTTCTTACTGGAACGAAAACTTAGCCAGCTCGCCGGTCTTCTTTAGCTTTTTTCCTAGCGCGGCAAAGTCTACGATGGCCGGCGTGTTGACGATAATTTCAACTTTGAATTTGTCTTCTTCAAACGAATTTGAATAGTTTATGTCGCGCAAAAAGATTCCGCAGGAAGTGAGAATTTTTTTTACGCTTTCCATGTCGACGTCGTCGTTGGAATAAATCAAATGGATTGTCTTGATTCTTGACGCGGGAAAATACGTCCGCTCGATCTTTTTGAAAAGGGGCAGGGTCAAAATCACAAGGACAAACACGACGACCGCCGGAATGTAAAGGCCGTAGCCGACAGAAAGGCCCAAAGCCGCCGCTGTCCAAATAAGCGCCGCCGTCGTAATTCCCTTGATGTTAAAGCCCTGGTGCATGATGACGCCGCCGCCCAAAAAGCCTACGCCGGTCACGACTCCGGCGGCGATGCGGGTCGGGTCGCCAAGCGCTTTTGCAGGGTTTTCCGCTCCGTAGTAAGAAAGAACGCCCAAAAGCGCGCAAGAGGTTGTGATTAAAAGCATCGTTCGGATTCCAATCGCGTGCATGCGGTTTGAGCGCTCCACGCCCAAAATGATTCCAAAGGCCGCGCTTAAAAAAATCTTAAAGCAGCATTCCGCCATAAAGTGGTCCGCAAAAATATTGTTAATAAAATCCATTTGCAACCTCCGCCGCCTTTTTGGAAAAAATTCTTTTATCTAAAAAGCGAAAATCCTGGACCCTTGGCGCCGGCCTTTATCCAGTTGAGGCTTTGCTTTAACGAAAGCTTAGCCTTAAGCTTGTCAACCTCGTCCATGTAGGAACAAATCCATTCGCTTAGCGTTCGGTCGCGTTTGGCAACCTCAATGTTTTGGTCGCCGTGGGCAAGCAATACCGTTACGTATTCGCGGCCTCCGTAAATCGCGGCGATGTTTTCCGCAAAGGCCTTGAAGGCTGCCGCGGCCGCCGCTACAAAGGGGCCCGACGCCATCGGGGTTGAAGCCCTAAGCGCTCCGTTTTTGCTTACGTCGCATTCGCTTGCGCAAGTCTTTATCAAAAAGGCAAGTTTTGGCGCGGCCGCTTTTTCTTCTTCCAAACCGCTTCCCATGCTGTATTTTTTTTCATAGCGGCCAAGAATTTCCAAGGCCAAGTATTGGTAGCCCAAAATCATTTCGTCAATGCTTTCGGAGCATTCTTGCGGAGTGAGCAAGCTGAATTTTGTGGCGTAGTATCCTTCGTCAAAATAAAGAACCGCCTCGTCGATTTTTCCAAATTCGGTCTCCGCATCCAATACCAAGGAACGGGCGCTTATGGGCGATGTTCTTGTCCATTCAAAGGCGCTGGTGTTTGGGGTTGACGCGGGCTTGGAGCCTTTGGGCGCCGTGACGGCCACGCTTCTCATTTTTACTTCGGCTCCGTCCACAAGGTCGGCGCCGTCAGGCAGGTTTTTGCCCGCAATCAAAATTGTTTTGCTCATACCCCCATTGTAGCATAAATTTCCGTTTTATGCTACAATGGGGGTATGAAACTTTGGCTAAAATATTTGATCGGCGCCGCGCTTGGTTTGGCCGCCGCCTTGATTTTGCCGCTTGACTCTTTGCAGGGAGCGGCCGCTCTTTCGTTCATTACGGACATAATCGTCCGCGTCGGGCGCTACACCCTTTTGCCGCTTTTGTTTTTTTCCGGCATTATGGCCGTGGTCAGAATGCGCGAGGACGGCTTGCTCGTCCGCGCCTCCCTTTGGACTTTTGGCGTGATCGCGCTTTCGTCCCTTTTGCTTACCGCGCTTGGATTCATTTCCATCGTAATCGTCCGCCTTCCCCGCATTCCAATCACAACCGAGCGTGCGGCGGAGCTTTCCACTTTGGACTTAAAGGAATTTTGCAGGATGATTTTTCCCAATTCCGCCTTTGAGTCTTTGACGCAAGGCTCTTTCTTGCTTCCCGCTTTTTTCTTTGCCGTGATTATCGGAATCGGCTGCTGCATGGAACATTCCAACATCAAGCCGGTTCTTTCCTTGGCCGACGCGCTTAGCGAATTGTTCTACAACGTCACAGTGATTTTTACGGAACTTTTTTCCGCCGGAATCGTCTTTGTAATGTGCAGCTGGGCCATCCAGTTCCGCGACGTTCTTAAGAGCGGAGTCTTTACGCCGTTGATAATCATGCTTGCGGTTGACTTTGTGATTTTGGCCGGAGCGATTTATCCGCTGATTGTTATTTCAGTTTGCCGAAACGGAAAGCCGCTAAAGGTCTTGCGCGCCTCTATCGCTCCTTTCTTGCTTGCCTTCCTCTCGGGCGACACCAACTTGGCTCTGCCTGTCGAAATCCGCCTTGGAAAAGAGGCTCTCGGAATTCGCCAGCGGGTCAACGGCTTTGCCTTTCCTCTCTTTTCAATCTTCGCCCGCGGCGGAACTGCCTTGGTTTCTATCATCAGCTTTGTCGTGATTTGGAGGTCATACTCAACCTTGAACATCGAATTCTTCGACATGCTCGCGATTTCGATGACGGCTTTCTTGCTTTCTTTTGTGATGGGAAATCTTCCTGTAGGCGGAACTTTTGTAACGCTTACAATCTTGTGCTCTATCTTTGGCCGCGGAATGGAAACCGGCTACTTGCTCTTAAAGCCGGCCGCCGTTATAATCGGCTCTTTCTCGGCGCTCTTTGACGCGGCCACAGTAATGTTCGGCTGCTACATCGTGGCCAACAACACGCGCACAATCGAGCGCCACCGCGCTTAGCTTATTTCTTCCGGTTCGTCGCTTTTTTGCGGAGCGTTGTCCCTAAAGTAGGGCTTGTTCTTGTCCAAGAAAGCGTATGACGAAACCGGTTTTCCAAAGAAAAAGCCTTGGAACTTGTCCGGCTTTAGCTTTGAAAGAATTTCCACGTCGTTCTCGGACTCGATTCCCTCAAGGCAAACTTTCATTCCCAAGTCGTGGGCCATGTTGATTATGTGCTCAATGACGCGCCGCTCGCTGTCGCCGTCCTTTCCCTTGACGGCTTTGTGCACAAAAGTGTAGTCCAATTTAAGGGTGTTGGCGTGCAGGTTTTGCAAGTAGCGGAGGTTTGAATAGCCGGTTCCAAAATCGTCTATGTCAACGTTGATGCCCAGCTTGTGCAGCTCGTCAAAAAGCCGCTGCAGCTCGTCGTGGTCTATGTAGCCAGACTCGGTTATTTCAAGCGTGATGTTGCTTGGGTTCACCTTCGTTTTTTCCAGCGCGCACTCCACGTCAAAGAGGATGTCGCTGCGTTCAATTTGAACGTAGCTAAGGTTCACGCTCATGTGGAAATTCTTGTCGTACTGGTTCCAAACGTGGCACTGGTTGAAGGCTTTCATCAAAATCCAGCGGCCTACGGGAGCCATAAGGCCCGTCTCTTCCAAAACAGGAATGACTTGGTCGGCGGGAAGCTTTTCGGAATTGGGCGGGCCCCAGCGCAAAAGCGCCTCCGCTCCGATTACATGAACCTTGCGTCCGTCTGTTTTTGAGTCAAACTCAGTCGCGTCGATGACAGGCTGGTAGTAAATCTCAAAGCCGCTAAAGTTGTTCTTGACGGATTCGCGCAGCTTGTCGCGCAAGTCCAGCTGGTTTATGTGGCGGGAGTATTCGGAATTGTTGAAAAAGTACAAGTTGTTCTTTCCGCTCTTCCTTCCCATTGAAAGGGAGAAGTCCGCCTTTTTTATCAATTCCTTAAGGTCGCTCATGTCGTTGATGAAGGCGACTATTCCCGCCGAAATCGTGAAGACCACCGAGTAGTCCAAGTCAAATTCGATGTCGCTTATGCGGCGCTTTAAGTTTTGGTAAAGGTTCTGCGCGTCGGTGGCTGTTCCTCCGCCGATGTTGAGCATCGCTATTTTGTTGCCGCTGATTCTATAGGCGCGGGTCGAGTCCTCTTGCGCGTCCACGCAAGTTTTGGCCACAATGTTGAAGATGTTGTCGCCAACTTCAAGTCCAAGGCTGGCGTTTATGTGCTCCAAGCCTTCGATGCGGATGGCCAGAATAAAGCCCGAAACGTTTCCGCGCTTTCGCCGCGCCTCGTTGTAGTCTGAAACCATCTGCGCCTCAAGCGGAAGGCCTGTTATGTCGTCGTGCTTGCTTGATTTTAAGCGGATTGTTCCAGTCAAGATTTTGGCCGGCGGAATGTACTTTGCCCTTATCGCCACGGGAACGAAATTGTTGTCCGGCGTTTGGAAACGGCATTCAACGATAAAGTCGTTTGACGAGCTTTCGTCGTTCACAATCCTTTTAAAGCATTCGGACAAAAGCGCCTTGTCGTCGGGATGGACGATTTCATATGCCGTTTTAATCGCGTTTGGAAAATTTGACGATGGAATATTTATCTGTTTGACACATTCGTCGCTTATCGAGCAAGTGTCGGTGTTGAGGTCAATTAAGAATATAAAGTCGTTCAAGTCCGAATCTTTGACCGAAGCCGAAAATTTCTTGGGCTTGAAAATATTGCTCTTTGTGTCTTCCATAATAAAACTTAAACTTTTATAATTTTTCCGAATTATATATCATTTTCGGCGTAAAAACAATCTAAATTTTGAAAAAAATGGCTTTTTTTGGGAAAAATCGTGCTTTTTTCACGTTTTTTTAGTGAGTTTCAATAGGAAAAACGGAAAAATATTTACAAAAAGGCCTTTTTGGGTTATCATAGCCATTGGATTTTGCGATGTTTTTTATAAGGCGCTTTTTTTTGACTGGCGAAAAAGATCTCTTTAACAATAACTATAAGGCGGCTGAAGACTTTTCTTCGGCGGTCATTCCGGTTGTCAGCGCCATTTTGGGAATAATTCTAATGGGCCTGGCCGTCGCTTCGTTCAGCCTGGACTTTGACGAGTTGGTTCGCAAAGTCTATATCTTGTTTTTTTTCATAAATCTTGCCTATATCGCGCTTTACTATGTTGTCAAGAGATTTTTCAAGAAATGCGTGATTCCCTTTGTCTATCTTTTCTTCGCGATGTATTTTGCGTTCGCCATTTTGGTAAGCTATGCCAACGGCTTTACGCGGGAATACGTGTCGGTGGTTTGCGTCATCTTCATCATGCCGATCTTGATTTTGGACAGAAGCTACAGGGTGACCATTTTCACCAGCGCCGCCCTTTTGATCAGCCTTTACGTTTCGTTCCGCAAAAAGACGCCGCATCTTTTTAGCCAGGATGTCGTCAACCTTTTGGTCTATTACTTTGCCGGAATGGTTATGGGCCGCAGCGTCCGCATGAGCCGCCTTAAGGGCTACGACAGCGAGCGCGTTTTGACCATAGAGCGAAACACCGACTCTTTGACCAAGCTGGCCAACAGGCGAAAGCTGTTTGAGTATTTGCGGCGCGGAAACGAAAGCCTTTTAATGAGGCCCACCGGAATGTTCATGATAGACATAGACCACTTTAAGCAGTACAACGACCATTACGGCCACCGCGCCGGCGACATTTGCCTGGGCCTTATAGGAAGGTGTTTCGCGGATTTTGGCGAAAAGCGCAAGATGAAATTTTTCCGCTACGGCGGCGAGGAGTTTTGCGGCCTCTGCTGGTCCATGGATTACTTGGAGTTGGCCTCTTGCGCGGAGGAGCTTTTGCAGGCCGTCCGCGACCTTAGAATTCTTTTTAACATAGACGGCTCCTCCAATGGCGTCGTGACTATAAGCGTTGGCTACGCCGCCTTTGGCCGCGAGGAAAGCGACTACAATTTTGAGACAATGATTAAGGTCACCGACGCCGCCCTCTACAGCGCCAAGGCTCATGGCCGCAATTGCGCCCGCGGAAGTTAAGCCGCTCACGCGGCATTATGGCAATGAAATTATCCACTGGTCCGCTCGCGCGGACTGTCATTGACGCTTGCGCAAAAATGCAATATCTTATAAAGCATGACTAGCAAAACAAAGAACATTTTAATTGTGGTCGCCGCGATTGTCGTCGTGGTTTTTGGGCTTTACCGCTTTTTTGTCGGAAACTACAACACGATTGTGGCTTATGACGAAAACGTCGAGGCGCAGTGGGCGCAGGTTCAAAACCAGTGCCAGCGCCGCGCCGATTTGATTCCCAACCTTGTGTCTACTGTAAAAGGCTACGCCAGCCACGAAAAGGACACCTTTGTCCAAGTGACTCAGGCGCGCGCGGCGGCCGAGGGCTTTGCCGGAGCGGGCGTTCCGCAAAACGCGCAGGAAATGGAAAAATACCAGGCCGCCCAAAACACTTTGACCGCGGGCGTTAGAAGCCTTTTGGCCGTCGCCGAAAACTACCCGGAGCTTAAGGCCAACGAAAATTTCCTGGCCTTGCAAGACCAGCTTGAAGGAACAGAAAACCGCATAGCCGTGGCCCGCCAGGATTACAACAAGGCGGTTCAGCGATACAACACTTTCATCAGGACTTTCCCGCAAAGCATAATCGCAAGCCAGCGCGGCTTTGAAAAACGGCCGCAGTTCGCAGCCAGTCAGGAAGCGCAGTCCGCTCCCAAGGTTGAGTTTTAGTGAACTCTAAGACGCTTGTTAAAAAATACAATTTGTCCAAAGAGGCATTGGACCGCGTAAGCCAAAGCATTAAAAAGGCCGAAAGCAAAAGTTCGGGCGAGATTGTTTTGGCTTTGGCGGCGGAGAGCAGCGACTATTCGATTTGGGAGCTTTTCGCCGCGCTGGTCGTCTCTCTTTTGGCCACGATTGTTTTGCTTCCTTTTGCCGAAAACATCCGCGCCTATTACGAATCGCTCAATTGGGCCTCGCCTGAGTGGTATCTTCCGGCAATCTACACTTTCACAAGCTTTTCGCTGATTCTATTGTTCTTTGGCCTCTTTAACTTGTTCGAGCCGCTTGACAGGCTTGTGATTCCCCGCGCCTTTAGGACCAAGGCCGTAAGCGAGCGGGCCTTGCGGACTTTTTGCGAGCAAGGGGTTTACGCCACGCGGGAACGCACTGGAATCTTGATTTACGTTTCGTTCTTGGAAAAGCAGGCCCGCGTTTTGGCCGACGAAGGCATCGCAAAAAAAATCGGGCCCGACTTGTGGGGCTTGATTGTAAACGGCCTTGTTGAGGAAATCGGAAGGAAGAACGCCGAAGCCGCCTTTTGCGAGGCGGTGGAAAAATGCGGCGACCTTTTGGCGCAATATTTTCCGGCCCGAGAGGACGACAATCCCGACGAGCTTGACGATGGAGTTGTGATTTTAGACCGCTGATTATGACGATGAAAAAAATTGCCATCTTTTTTTTGGCGGCTTTTTTTGCCGCGAATCTTTTTTCTCTTGACGTTCCCGAACTTACGGGGCCTGTCATGGACACTGCCAATATCATGAGCCAAGAGAGGCGGCAGGCGCTTGAGGAATACCTTTTGCAGGTGGACCAAAATTCCACAGCGCAAATCGCGGTCCTTACAATTCCGTCGCTTGAAGGCGAGTCATTGGAAGAATACGCGATAAAAGTCGCGCGCGAGTGGCAGCTTGGCGAAAGCGAGGACAACAAGGGCGTCTTGCTTTTGGTGGCCTACAAAGAAAGGAAAATCCGCATAGAAGCGGGCTACGGCGCCGAGGGCGACCTTACCGACGCCAAGTGCGGCATGATTATCAGAAACGTAATCGCCCCCGAATTTCAAAAGGACAATTATTCAGGCGGAATCGTCCAAGGCGCCAAGGCCATTGCGGGAATCGTCGCGCGCGACGCGGAAGGAAACGAGGTTTCGATTGAAGATGACGACGACGACGATTGGGCCGCGGCCCTTATAATGGGAGTCTTTTGGATAATTTGGTTCGTCATGTTCTCTGGCGGAATGGCCACAAAGTTCCGGGCCTTAAGCTGGCTTCCTTGGGCTTCGTGGTTCATCAGCCACCAGGGAAAGGGCGGCGGCCACGACAGTTTCTTTGGCTCGTCGTCAGGCTTTGGCGGAAGCTCAAGCGGCTTTGGCGGCGGGGGATTCAGCGGAGGCGGCGGAGGCTTTGGCGGCGGCGGAGCAAGCGGCGGCTGGTGAGCGGCCGCTTGCGGCAAATCTCGCGCTAACAGACGTACTTTTTAATTAGGAGTGAACAATGCATCAGATAATTACAAGTTTGCTTGAAACGGACATGTACAAGTTCAGCATGGGGCAGGCGATATTCCACCAGTTCCCCAGCTACATGACGATGTGGGACTTTAAGTGCCGCAACAAGGACGTAAAGTTTACGCCGGAAATGGTGGAAGAAATCCGCAGCCAGATAAAAGCCTATTGCGAGCTTTCGTTTAACGAGGACGAGCTGGGCTACCTTAAGAAAATCGAATGGATCAAGCGCGACTACGTTGACTACTTGCGCTTGTGGCATCCGCGCTTTGAGGAATTTAAAATCCGCGCGACGGATTCCGGCTGCGGCCTTGAAATAGAGACCTTTGGCACTTGGGCCAACACTTCCTTTTACGAAATACCGACCTTGGCTATCGTCAACGAAGTTTATTTTAGGATGGCCCACAATTACGACGACCTTTATAAAAGCTTTAAGGAGCGCGCCGACAAAAAGGTTCAGGCTTTGGTTGACGGAACTTGGAACATCGGAGGCTTTTCGGAATTTGGAATGCGCCGCCGCCTTAGCTCCGAGGCCCAGGAATACGTGATTCAAAAAATTTTGGACGCGCAAAAAAACGGCGGCTTCAAGGATTCCTATTTTGTGGGAACAAGCAACGTTTTCCTTGCAAAAAAAATGGGCGTAAAGCCAATCGGCACGATGGCGCACGAGTTTGTCCAGTGCGTGGGCCAGGGCGACAGAAAGCATAATCCCGCGTATTCAAACTGGTTCATGCTTGAAGCCTGGGTAAAAGAATACGGCGTCCTTAACGGAATCGCCCTTACCGACACCGTTGGCACCGACGTCTTTTTGCGCGACTTTAGAAAAACCTACGCCACGCTCTTTAGCGGCGTCCGCCACGATTCCGGCGACCCCTACGCTTGGGGCCAAAAGCTAATCGAGCACTACAAGTCTCTTGGCATCGACCCAAAGACCAAAAGCCTTATGTTCAGCGACAGCTTGGACTTTGAGCGCGCGTCCGCCATTTACGCGCATTTTAAGGACAAGGCGCGCGTGGCTTTTGGCATAGGCACCTACCTTGCCAACGACACCGACGTGGAGCCGCTCAACATCGTGATGAAAGTCACCGAATGCAACGACGGCCCCGTGGCCAAGCTTTCCGACGTTGAAGGAAAGAACATGTGCAAGGACCCGGCCTACATCGACTACCTTACGCGAGCCATCAACTGGCGCTTGGAGCATAAGGAACTGGACTTTTAGCCGCTCGCGCCTTTACAGTTTTCCGACGGAACTGTCAAAATATTCAACCATGCTTTTGTTCAGTTTTTCGTAAAGGCCGCTTGGTCGCAGGCGAGTTGAGCCAACACTTTGTAGTCAAGGTATTGGATTCCGTACAGGCCTGTCGCGATTTTGTCAGCGATGGAACTGTTGTAGTAAAATTCCATTGCGTCTGAAAGGGAAATATTTTTTGTTTCGGCGATTTTCGCGATGATTCGTTCTTCGAGACGTTCTTGGTAGTTCTTTTCTAAAAGCTCGTCGTCCATTTTAGACTTCCTCAAAAGAAACAAATGCCAAAAGTTGGTCTATGGCTTTTTGAGTTATGAAAGCTATTTGGTCGTAATTTGGGTAGGCCTTCATTTCTTTAATGGCCCGTTCTTTGTTCCAAATTCCTTGGTGATACATATCGACTACCCTAAAAACTTTGTCGTTGGCGACTTTTCCTAAAATTACGTCAAAGTCTTTGTAACAGTCTTTTCCGTCGCGGCAATCGCACACAAAGTCAATCCATTCCGACAAGTCATCGTCGAATTGTTTTTTGTTTAGGCTGGTAAAATTGTCAGACATTTCATACTTGTTGACAATCGCTTTGTTTTTTTCAAAAATAGCGGCCTTTCGCCTTGCCCATTTTTCAGCCTGCTCTTTTACTGTTGTGACATAAAAACCTTTTCCAAAATCCAAGGGGCGCAGCGAATGTTCTGTGTCCGGCTTTTTTATGATTTCTGTTGAACCGTGGAAAACAATCATATTTTTATTCCCCGGGCGCTAAGGTAGTCTTCGATGTCGTGGATGATAAATTGCGTTCCCTGCGTGTGCAGGATGTCGTAGTGTGGGATTAAAAATTGGTTTATGCAATTTGATTCGCTCAATTTTTTGTATACGGCGGAAGGAAGCCGAGCCCATTTGTTTGAGCAAGCGTGGAGAATGTAGACTATGAATTCAAAAGAGTCTTTGTTCATGAAAATGCGTCTCTTGCATTGCAATTATAGCGCAAGTTGAGATTTTTGTCTTGTGTTTTACGCAAGCTCTTTTTTGCGGCGGGCTGACAGGAGGCCTTGCTTACAGTTTTCCGACAGAACTGTCAAAATATTCAACCATGCTTTTGTTCAGTTTTTCGTAAAGGCCGTTTGAAATTTCTTTTATAAAATTCTCTTTGTCAAATGAAAGCGCGTTTTTGGGGCAGCCTTGGCTTTCAAAAAGCTGCGAAGGCGCGATTTTGAGGGCGTTGGCTATTGCGTCGATGGTCTCTGGTTTTGGAAAAATGTCTCGGCTTTCTATTTCCGAAATGTAGCCGCTTCCGTAGCCGATTTTTTCTGAAAGCTGCTCTTGCGTCAAATTGGCATTGTTGCGCCAGTATTTTAAGTTTTCCTTGAATGTTTCTCTAACGCCCATTCCTTCATAATAAGCGCAAATTCGGAATTGTGTTATAGTTTAATAGGCGTATTTAAATTAAATTTGACAAAATACGCTTGTTAGACTATAATTTTATAGTTTTACAGGCGGAATTTTGCTGAATTTTTGCCAAAAATGTTCTTTTGGCTATAAAAAAGGAGATAGAAGGTATGAAAAAAATGTGTTTTTGTCCAGTCGCGCTTGCCGCGGCCTTGCTTGTCGCGCTGTTCCTTGCGTCTTGTTCCAACGCGCCTGGCGTTCCTCCGAATGTCGATCCTATGCCGGGCATCGGAACGCCAACCATACCAACGCCCGTTACCCCTGGCAGCGAAATTTTGCAAAGCGCCCACGCCAAGGTTGAGAAAGTCGCGGGCGGACTAAAGTTTACGGTTAAGCAGCCGTCAGCGGCCGGCTTCAAGTATGAATATGCGAGGGACGGAAACGGAAACATCGTGTATGATTACAATGCAGTTGTGCAAGGTGAAGGCAACTGTCTTCAAAAAGTTGAAAATGTAGGAGATGGAAACGGCAGCTATAATAAGTCAGTCAAATATTTTCCTGTTCAATCCGGCAAGGGAAACTTTGAGGCAAACTATGAAGCTGTAGGCGCGGGCATGGGCACGCACAAAAAAAATGAAAATGGCGAATACGTATGGGAAGCGGGCGGCGGATATCAAATTGGATATGAGTATGTAGGAGAAGGAAATGGATCGTATGTACAAGATGTAGTGTATTACGAAGTGGGAGCTGGGAACGGCTCGTATAATTTTTTGGGTTATGAATATGTTGGCCAAGGCAAGGGCAATTTTTTTAAGAACGCCCGCCTGCTGACTCCATCCGGTTGGAGCAATGTGCTTATTTCAACTTCTGGAGGCCTTTCAAATGGATGCGTGCAAGTAAGTTTAGATTTGACGGAACACAAGGATGAATTGACTCTCTTTTGGCCGCTTTGCGAGCCTGGAAAGCTTTGCGAGTACGAAATTCAGATACTGCCTTTTAATGATAATTTGAGAGGTTCCACCATATATGAAAAGCTTGTCGTGGCGGCTAAAGAGGGAATTGGCGAAATTGAAAAAGCGCCAAAGCACAGCGAAGTCATACTGTCTTATGACGGACAAAAGCCAACAGTAAAAGCGGAAGGCCTTGAGTCGCCTGCAGGGAAAATACAAAATCTTAAAACCAAATGTCATTTTTTTGCGACGAATCAAAGCCAGTTGAAAGACGGCAGTGTTGATTGGAGAACTGATTACGCAGTTTCGTGGATTTGTGGATACAGCGTTCCTGGTGTAGTAGATGAATTTGTTTGGGATGACGCTAAGTATTGGGATTCCAGAACGTTCAATGAAATTTTTGATGCGACGGGCAAGGACACTCTTTATACAACTTGGAATATACAGTTTGACCTTCCTGAACTAAGCGGACTTGATGTATGGGTTTTTGTGCTTGATGGAAAAAAGAATCTGCTTAAAATTCGCTAAAAGCCGCAAAAATTAGGCTGACATTCGCCGGATTGGTCCTGTTTGCGGGGCGGTCCGGCGATTTTTTTTGCCGCCAAAGATTATCGGGGCAAGCCCGATAATGGCATGTTTGATCCATATTTTAAAGATTCCCCTAAATTCTGCCGAAAATCTAATGATAGGGAAAACTGTGCCCAAATGGTTTTCTTGGCGGCAATATATAGAATAAAGCCGCAAAATTCGCTATAATATTATAGTTTAAAATTAGGGGCAGATTTTGGCAGAGGAAAATGAGAAAAAGTCTGAAAAGGCCGAAAAGAATTTAACCGTAAAGTTTCCAATCGGCATAAAGCTTGTGTTGATTGTTTCATTCTTGATTATTGTTTCTCTTGGCTCGATTACGTACTTGGTCAACTTCTTTGTCAGCGACGACGTTCGCATCACGGCGGAGAACACAAACTTTGACGCCAACACAAGGTCGGCCAACGTGGTCAAAAACACAATCGCGCAAATCAGGTCCAACGCGCTTTTGCTGCTTGACGTAATCGCAAACTCTAACGGCTCGGACTACATCGCCCGCTCTTCGTCGTCGCTTTACTTTGACCGCAATCCCGACACGGCGGCCATCGTTCTTTTGTCGAAGGAAAATTTCAAGCGCGGCGACTACGACTTGCGCTTGGTCAACAACAAATTCTTCGCGCAAAACGAATTGGACGAGGACCAAATCGAAGTCTTTGTTTCCACCGAGCGCGAGGCGATTGAAAATTCTTTTGGAAAGGAAGTGACGGTATTGAACGCGACTCCTTTCTTTAACTATGGAACGATGGCCCTGCTTTTGCCATGGAACGGTTTGGGCCGCGACGACGCGGTTGTAATCATTTGCTCCACCGACTCGTTGACTTCGTCTTTTAGCGGTGGCTCGGCCAGCACTTCGTTTGTAATCAACAACCGCGGCGACGTTTTGATTCACCCTGACTTTGAGACGATGCGCCTTAACGCCAACTTTTCGGACTCGCCGCTGATTGTTCAAATGCGAAAGAACAACGACGAAAACCGCCAGATTCTTTACAGGGACGGCGACGGAAAGGAATATTTTGGAGCCTACCAAAAATTGGAATTGGGCGACTTGGGCGTTTTGACAACCGTTCAGTCTGAATTGATTTTTGAGAACGTCCGCGCGACGACAAAGCGAAACATTTACCTTACGCTGGCGGTATTGTTCGTGTCGATTATGTTCGTTTGGTTCTGGTCTTTGACGTTGAGCCGCCCGTTAAAGAGGCTGACCGGCGCCAGCGTTCAAATCGAAGCGGGCGACTACGACGTGCGCCTTAAGCCGCGCGGCCACGACGAGATTGGCGTTCTTACCCAGTCCTTTGGACGAATGAGCGCGGGCCTTGCCGAGCGCGAAAGGTTAAAGGACACTTTTGGCCGCTTTATCAACAAGGACATCGCCGAAAAAGCGGCGCGCGGCGAATTGGCGCTTGGCGGCGAAACAAAGACTTGCACGGTTTTCTTTAGCGACATCCGTTCCTTTACGGCGATTAGCGAAAAGCTTGAGCCGTTTGAAGTCGTGGAATTCTTGAACCAATACATGACGCGCATGGTCGCCTGCGTCAACGACACAAAGGGCGTCGTTGACAAATTTATCGGCGACGCGGTAATGGCCGTTTGGGGCGCGCCCGTCACTAGCGGAGACCCCGCGCTTGACGCCCTGCGCTGCGTCCGCGCCGCGCTTATGATGCGCGCTTCCTTGCGTGAGTTCAACAAGGGACGCGGCGGAGACAAAAAGCCAATCATCAGAATCGGTTGCGGCATCAACACGGGGCCGGTCATCGCGGGCCAGATTGGTTCCAACGAAAGAATGGAATACACGGTAATCGGCGACACGGTAAACTTCGCGTCGCGCACGGAGTCGCTCAACAAGCCGCTCCACACAGACATTCTGTTGACTGAAAACACTTACGAATTGATAAAGGACTATGTGCTTGTGGAGCAGATGCCTTCCGTAACCGTAAAGGGAAAGGCAAAGCCGGTTCACATGTACGCTGTGATAAACATGCCCTACGCGGAAGACATTCCGGGCGCGGGAAAAGACGGGCCAAAGACAATGGCCGAGGTTCGGGATTTGTTGGGAATCGACGCTCCAGATTTGGCGACGGTAAACTTGGATGAAGAAGAAAAGAAGTACAAGATCCAAAAGTAGCGTTCTTGGATTTTTTCTGACATTGATATTTCTTCTCTCGTGCGCGGCGGGCGCGGTTTGGAGCATAGATAAATTTTTTGAAAGCTTGAACGCTTCAATGACAAAGCTCAACGAAAAGCCCATCGCGACAATCACGTTTAAATACAAAACGGCGCAAAGAAAATTTGAGGAGCGAATGATTTGGGACCGCTTGCGCCAACACTCCCCGATTTACAACGGAGACACAATCCGCACCGCGGAAGCTTCTGAAGCGACGATTTATTTTGAAGACGGAAACATCATGGACTTGGGCGAGAACACGATGGCCCAGGTCTTCTTCCATGACGGCCAAGTTGAGACAAGCGTTTCGGGCGGAAGCTTTTCGATCAACTCCAGCGGCTCAAAAAACGGAGTCATTGTCAGCGCGGGAACTTCAAGCGTGATAGTGAACTCAGGCTCCTCAATAAGCGCCTCGCTTACCAAAGAGGGCGGAACGAAAGTCAACGTTTCGCAAGGCGAAGTTTTCTTTACCGACGAGTCTGGACTTGCGCGCGCGATTGAGGAGGGCGACGGCATCGCGCTGGACGCGGAAGGCGACGAGCAGATTGTTCCTTTGATAACCGTTTCGTCTCCAAGCGCCAACGCAAAGATAATGGATTTTGGCGGAAGCGGAGTTCCTGTCGCCTTCGCGTGGTCCGTCCAAAATTTGGAGAAGGGCGACCATCTTGTTTTGCAAACATCGCGCGACAAAAAGTTTGAGAATGTGGAACGGACGGTTGACCTTTCGGGCCTAACCGAAATTTCTCTTGACTTTGAGGAAGGCCCTTCTTATTGGAGAATCTATCCGGAAAAAGCCGGCCCCAAATTTTCGGCGCAAAGCAAGGTCAAGGTTTACGCCGCGCTTCCGCCGCAGCTTATCGCGCCGGAAAGCCGCGCCGACTTTGCCTACAAGTCAAAGCTTCCCGACGTGCGCTTTTCGTGGACAACCAACGATGTCGTCACGGCTTTTGACTTGGAGATTGCCGACAATCCGCAAATGCAAAATCCCGTGGTGGCGCAAAGAACCACGACCCCTTCAAGCATTGTTTCAACTCTTGGAAGCGGCACTTGGTATTGGCGCGTGACTCCATTTTACGCCTTGAACAAAATAGGCCTTGGCGAGCCAAGCGAAGCGCGCGCCTTTACGATTCACCAGCGCAGCAAAATTCTTCCGCCGGAATTGATTTTGCCCGCGACCGGCGACGCAGTGAACACCGCCGAAAAGGACATGATAAACTTTTCTTGGAAGAACAATCCCGAAGCCGTCGGATATGAAATAAAAATTTCGGACGAGCCCAAGTGCGAGGCGCCGAAAATCGTTCAAAGGACAAAGGCGAATTTCTTTACGGTTCAACCGTCGCAAAGCGGAATGCAAAAGGGAACTTGGTATTGGTGCGTAAGCCAAACCGATTCCGACGGCGACATTTCCGACCAGTCGGAAATACGAAAATTCACCACGGACCAGATTTTGTTTGAGCAGCGCGCGCTGTATCCGCCAAACGATTTTGCCGTCACAGACAGCAACTTGGCGGAGCTGCGGTTCACTTGGAAGACGAACATTCCGGGCGACAACCGCTTCCAAATCGCGCGCGACAAAAAATTTTCTAACCTAGTTGTGAACCAGACGGCCAACGAAAAATTCTTCCAAGGCGCGCAGCTTTCGGGCGGCGACTATTATTGGAGAATAAGCTCCGCGGATTCGCCCGACAAATTCTCAACCGAGCCGCGCGCGTTTAAGGTCGTTAGCCAGCTTGTCGCGCCGTCTTTGCTGTCGCCGGCCGATCAAGACACGCTTACGATTTACGGCGAGTCTTCCACGCGCTTTAGCTGGAAGCCTGTCGCCGGCGCGGACTTGTATCAATTCAGCTTGTACGACACAAAGAACAGGGACACCTTTATCGTGTCTGAGCATGTAAAGGCTCCTTCCATGACGTTGAACCTGGCCAGCTACGCAAACGGAAGCTACGGCTGGTCGGTGCAGGCGCTGGCCGAAGAAACGCCTTACTCGTCGCGCCGCTTTAGCCCGATGGCCGACGGCGAATTTAGAATCGTCCAGTTGCGCCGCGCGGTTTTGGAATACCCGGCGGACGGCGCGGTTGTTGACGGCATAAAGGCGCTTACTAATCCCGACAGCGTCCGCTGGTCGTGCGAGCAGGAGTTAAAGCAAAGCGTTTTCACTCTTAGCAAGAATCCCAACGGATACTCAAATCCGATTCTTTCTGTGACAAACCCGGAAAAGAGCGTTAAGCTTCCGCGCCTGGAGCCCGGCGTTTACTATTGGACGATTCGCGCGACAAATTCTTTTGGGTCAAATTCAAGCGCCGCAAAGCCGCGGTCGTTTACGGTTGGACGAATCCTTAACTTGGCCGCGCCAAGAATCACAAGCCCGGCCGCGGGCAAGGTTTACGGCCCCGCGCAAATCCGCGTTTCAAGGAAAATCGATTTTGCCTGGAGCGCTGTTCCGTTGGCCACAAACTATACGATTACAATCCGCAACGACCGCGGCGAAGTTTTGGTCAGCAAAACGCTTAAGGAAAACCGCTATACGATTCCGGACATGGCGGAGCTTAAGCGCGGCCGCTTTGCCTACACGGTCCAGGCCAGCCAGCTTTTGCCGGACGGAACGCTTGTCCGCCGCGGCGACATAAGCTCAAGCGCGTTTACGATTGACTTGCCGGTTGCGGGCGACATCATCATCGACGATACGGGAGTGCTTTATGGCAAGTAAGTTCTTCCGTTTGGCTGCAGCATTCACGCTTTTCTCGTTGACGATCTTTGCCCCTGCATGGGGGCAAGAGACGATGGTTGATTTGTCCGACGCTGAAAAAGAAGCGGCGGAAAAAGGCGCGGCTGAAACGCCCAAGAGCCAGGACTACAATAGTTCCCGCTACGAAATTTCTGCGATCGAAGACGCCTCCGAAGGAAAGAACTATTACATCACCCGCGACGAAAACAACAACTTTAGCTTTGTGCAAAAGTTAAGCTGGAACAAAATTCCAGACATAAAGAATTACCGCATAACAATCCAGCGCCTTGCCGACGAGGGCTGGGTCCAAGTTATGGAAAAGGACTTGTTCGAAAACAAAATCGAAGTTTCGCTTGAAGCCGGAAAATACCGTTTCCAAGTCGCGGTTATAAACTTGTTCGACCAATTGGAAAAATCTTCCGGCTGGCAACACTTTGAAGTTTTGAAGGCGCTCCAGCCCGGAATCGACAACTTGAAAACCGATTCCATGTACCTTAGCTCAAAAAAGGCGGACGGAGTTTTCACCCTTAACGGAAGCAACTTAAACGAGAGTACGATTTTCACGATGGAAAAGAAAGACGTTGAGCCGCCCAAAATTCTTTACGGAAAAGTCCTTAGCCTTAGCGACGACGGAAAAAGCGCTCAGGTTCAGTTTGACATAAACGACATCGACGAAGGAAAGTACGAAATCTACGCGCAAAACCCAGGCGGCCTTAGCGTAATCTCTAGAACGATTCAGATTAGAAAAAACAAGGACGTCTATTTTGATTTCCATTTTTCTGGCGGAGTCGGCTATTCAATTACATTGGACGCTTTGAACAGTCCCCTTAGCCATTATAGAAAATCTTCCGTCTATCCGATAAGCGGCTCCGGGCGCTTAACCTTTATGCTCTTGAATTCAAAGATGGGAAATTTTGGTTTGTTTGGAAGCGGATATTATTCCATGCTTAAGGTGGAAACAAAGCACTACAAGTTCAGCGGACATTACATAACGGCGCTTGGCGGCTTGGCCTATCAAAGGACCATTAAGCCAGAAAAAATTATCCTTGACATTCACGGCGGAGCTGGAATGTCCTTTATGATGAACGCTTATTTTGAAAACAACCACACTGGCCAAAGCAGCTATAACTTTAACGGTTCCGCGCTTGCCTTTGGAGGCGGTTTGGCTATACAATATATATTCGCCAAGCATTTTTATATAGAAGGGGATGTAGATTTTATTTACTCCAAGTTCAAGGATATGTCGGTTGGAATGGCGTATCCTTCTGTCAGCGTAGGAGGAAGATTTTGACAAAATGTAAGTCCATTCGTTTTGCAAGCCTCTTTTTCTCTTCTATATTCGTTTTGTTCGCTTCCATTTGCTTGTTCTCTTGCAACATGGACGCGGCGCCATATGAATTCCTAAAAAAGTATGGCGACATCGCCACTGTCCAGAATATTAAGTTTGCCTATGAAAGCGGTTTTATCGTCCACGACAGGAACGGTTGGGACAATGTGGCTCCGCAGCAATACATAACCACTTCTTCCAGAGACCTTGTCGTGAACTATGAAATAGACAACCCTGGCGACTTTGCAATCTCAGCGTCCCTTGGCGTGGCCGGAGTTGAAAACCCTGACGCCGAGGGAATAAAAATTTCTGTAAATTCAAATACTTCGCTTTCGGTCACATATCCTGCCGCTTTCATTGATTCGCGCAACATGGACTATGGCGGCTCTGGCGACATTTCGCCAAAAATTTTCTTGACGCGCGTAAGCGACAACTACGGACAAAGCTACGACACCCGCGCTATAAGGGTGAACGCGCCGCCGCCAAGCGTGTACAACGCGATTAGCCAAATACTGTCGGGCGACGGCGAGCGAATGATTATTTGCTTTGTTCTTCCGGACAACATTCCAAATGACGTCAACTATTTTTCTATTGTAGACGAGCGGAAAAACACCGTCCATGAATTTGGATTTTCAAACGGCTCGATAACCGTTGGAACGGAAGACAAGGGCTGGAAAATAGACACGGTTTCGCCCGGAACGCTGGAGCCGACTTGGCCCGACGGCCCCGTCTTTGACCCCACTGGCTTTTACAGCGGAACGCCGTATTATGTCACGACTGACGTAAAAAACATTTTGAGCCTTGACATCTTTTACCTAAGGCTGGTTCTTCGCGACCAAGCGGGCTTGGAAGGCATGAATTACGTTCCTTCGCGAGTGCAGATGCTGGATCCGCTTACCTGCAACATTCCCGAAACAGCGTACATGCTGGAAAACACATTCGACCAGCCGTATATCGAGCTTACCGTCAATCCGCCCGCAAACGCGCCTGACGCGACCTTGTATCTTAATGTCAGGGACGCTGACGACAATGTTATCGCTGACATAAACGGCAACACCGAAACTTGCGATGGCGCCACCACCTTCCACTTGTATCCTGAGATTGACGGACAATCAAAGTATTACTATGTCAGCATTTACGCCTCTAAGCCTGGTTGGATGAGCGGCGGAGGCGTTTATAGGTCGCTTTACATATCAGGAAAGCAGCTTGACGCCCCAGTCGCAGACCCTGACCCAAGCAGCGCCGCGAATTTCGCGCAAGACACTGTGGTCACAGTCACAAGCCCGCAAAACGCGGATTTGACTTGGACGGGATCTACGCATCCTCTCTCTACCGATCCCAGTCCGGTAGAGATAAAGCTTGAAAAAGCGGGCGCAAACAACTTTGCTTTCTTTGCGGAAAAGGAATATTATCAGTCTTCCGGCATTGTTAGCCTTATTTACAATGTCGTTGCCACAAAAGTTTACGTACAGAGCGGCGCTCCAGCCAGCGGAACGGGAACGCGTGACAATCCAGTTCCCACGATTGACCGCGCCATGAACATACTTGACGCAAACGGCGCGGCCGACAAGAGCGCCAACACGATTTACATTATGGGCGACTTCTTGAACATGACCGGCTCCATAACTGTAGGAAATTCCAGCGACTATTACAACATCGTGGGCGTAGACTCGAATGGAGAAACAATCCAGCCTGTAGAATTGCGCTTGGCCGCGAACGGCTCTGTCATTGACCTTTCCACCGGAACGCTTGCCTTGCGCCATGTAAAGATTACCAACGTGACGGCGGCGGCCAACGGAGCGGTTCGCGTTACAGGCGGAACCTTCATCATAAAAGACCATGTAACGATTTTTGGCAATCCCTGCGGAAAAAACGTCCACCTTGCGTCCGGCCAAGTGATTACGATTAACCAAAGCAATCTTAGCGGAACCAAAGTCGGCGTCAACACGGCCGTCGCTCCTGCAGGCGGAATTCCTGTGCCAGTCACAAGCGGCTACGCGGCCTCTGGCGTGACAGACGATCCGTCGGACCACTTTGTCAGCGACACAAGCGGCCAGTCTGTTATTTACAACACTGGCAAAACGGACGCTGTCCTTGCGGTTAACGGCGGCTCCATCGACATCGGCGACATCGCGAGCGTAAGCTTTGCGGCCGCGGGCTCGGCTGGCGTTTACACCGTCACGGCCAGCGCGACTTCGATGGGCGGAACGACGACCGACATCACAAGCGAAGTGACGGCCTGGTCGCTAAAGCTTTACTACCTTAACACTTACACCGGAATGACTTCCGCCACAAACACGATGGACTTGTCCGCGCTTGCTGACGGAACATATATAATGAAGATAAGCGCGGTTTACGGCGGTTCCACATACTCTGGCGAAGTGGAGATAGATGTCAGCAATTAATGCGGAGGAAAGGGGCGCTTGCGTGAATTCCTAGACTTTTTGCCCTTTCTGTTGTATAATTAAAACCAAACGCGCGAAAAAAAGCGGGCGTTTTTTTGTCGGAAAAGCGCGCCGTTTGGGCGTTAAAAGCCGATATTTATTATAGAAGAAAGGGCGAGTTTTTGGCTAACAAAGGCTTTTTTAGGACAGTGAGGGCATTCTCTTGCGGGGCGGCGCTTTTGGCGACAGCGCTTGCGGCGGCTTTTTTCGCGTCCGTGTCGCTTTTTTCTTGCAGCAACATGGGCGACGACTATTCCTCGGCGGGCCTTTTTTCGCAGCCCCAGTCCGGCGAGGCTGTTGTCCAGGCCAAAATCGGAAAGGCCCGCGTTTGCGGAACGATAGAAAAAGATTCCGGCGTTTCGGCCAGCGTCGTTCCAACAGCGGCCGACGTAATTTCTTCCGCATCCAGCTACGCGGTTTACGCTTGGGGAACAAAGGCCGACGGAACGGTGGTTCCGCAAACTTCTCCGATAAGCGGAACTGTGTCGTCAGGCGGCTCTGGCGTTACGTTCAGCATTGACCTTGACTACGGAACTTGGACCGTCCGCGCTGACGCGCTGGACTCTTCCTCAAATGTCGTCTTAAGCAAGACAACAGCCGCGCCCCTTGTTTTGGACGAAGACAATCCGCTTGCAAACCTTTCGTTCTCGCTAAACTACTTGCAAGACCCTTCCGTGCCGGGCTCTCTTTCGCTCACGCTGAATTATTCCACAACGGCTGGAATCGCCAGCATACGCTATTCGCTGCAAAAAAAATCCGGCGGCTCTCCGCTCGCGGGAACTGTCGCGGCGCCTGCCTCTGGAACTTTTACTCTTGACTCAGCGGCGTCCTCTGATCTAGGAACTCTTGTTCCCGGAGAATACGACCTTGTCGCGGAATTCCTTTCGGCTTCCGGCGCGACGATAATGCGCTTGGACCAGACCGTTCAAATTTATTCAAACATCACGACAAACAAAATTGACGGAAGCGCGCCCTACATAAGCGGCGGCTCTGTCAATGTCAGCGACGGCGTCATAACAAAATACCAACAGTCGGTGGTCTATGTCGGCGGCGTCGGAATTGGAACGGGAACGGCCGCGTCCGACGCGAACAACGGAACCCAGTTTGACCCTGTCGCAACGCTTGGACGCGCCTTTGCCATCGCGGATTCCTTGATATCGGTTCCAACTGACGGCGTGAAAATCTACGTCCAAGACAACATAAGCTTGACGCAAAACGTCGCTATTGCCAGCTCAAAAAAAATCAGGGCCATCGGAACAAACCAAAGCGCGTTATATAAAGTTGACGGCGCCGTTACTTATGGCTTGAGCGCAAGCGCGAGCGACCTGAGTTTTTCTTACATAAATTTTGACCGTGTAAAAGGCTTTGAAATTTCGGCGGGCCAGGCAAACTTTGCAAACTGCTCGATTACAAACGGAGTTGCCGGCAGCAGCGAAAACGGCGGCGGCTTGTTGGTAAAAGACGGCGCCAAAGCGGTCTTGACAAGTTGCGCGGTAAGCGGCTGCGAGGCTAGTTACGGCGGCGCGATTTACACGGCCGGTCAAGCGGAACTAAAGGACTGCCTTATCGGAGCGGAAGCCTCAGAGGCCGCCCAAGCCGCCGACACAAAGCATTCAAACAAGGCCACTAGCAGCGGCGGCGGAATCTATATTGCGGGAACCGGAGAGCTGACCCTTAACGGAAGCAACACAATAAGCTACAACTACGCGGCTGTATATGGCGGCGGCATTTACATTGGGGCCGACGTGGACTTAACAGCCTGTGTAGTAAAGAATAATCTTGCCAGCCGCGGCGGCGGCATTTTCGCTGGCGGCGGAAATTCCACCATGGACGACACTTGCGAGATTGCGAGCAATGTTGCAAACAAAGAAGGCGCGACCTCCTCTTGCCAAGGCGGCGGAATATGCTTGAACGCCAGCGGAAAGACTTTTACGATGACCGGCGGAAAAATCAGCGGCAACAGCGCCGTTAATTTGGATGCCTCAAACAAGGGCGAGGGCGGCGGCGTTTATGCGTATGGCGGAACGTTTAAAATGGAAGCCGGCGAAATCAGCGGCAACACAGCCAGCGGAAACGGCGGCGGAATCAATATTGCCAATGGCGCAAGTCTTTCAATAGAAGACGGAAAAATCAGCGGCAACAGCGCCGATAACGGCGGCGGCCTTTACACAACCTTGGGCGGCAGTGATCAGGTTCAAATTAACGGCGGCGAAATCAGCGAAAACCACGCCGCAAGCCAAGGCGACGGAATTTACCATAAGAACAGTACTCTAAAAATAAACGGCGGAAAAATTTGCGACAATGACGAAACCGGCGTGTATATTGACAACCCCTCAGGCGGAGCGTGGGTGACTATGATCGGCGGCCAAATCAGCGGCCACACAGATTGCGGCGTTCGCCTTCTTGAAGGCGAAGGAAACAATTTTGACATGAGCGACGGAAAAATTTCCGACAATGGAATCGGCGCCTATGTCGCGCAAACTTACGACGGTCTGGGCGCAGGCTTTATTATGAGCGGCGGAGCGCAAGTTGTGGACAACTGCATATACCTTGCAAAAAATTCCAGCGGCAATGTGGCCATAATTCGCGTCAAAGCCGCCTTGACTTCTGCGGAACTTCCTGTGGCCTCAATATGTCCTGAAGAATATGGCCTAGGCACGCAAGTCATATCATTTGCAAGCGGCGATTTGGCGACGTCGGAATCGGTCAAGTTTGCGGTAAAAGACGACGCGGAAGGCGAGGCCTGGGCGGTCGCGGCAAGCGGCAACTACGGCGTTCTAAAGACAGCCACAATTTACGTTGACGGATCCGTCGTTACAGACGGAAGCGGAACAAAGGACAGTCCGTTCAAGTATCTCGCCACGGCGCTTGGCAGTGTTTCTTTGGCCAACAGCACGATTATCGTTAAGAACGACACGTCGGAAACGG
The DNA here is from genome assembly GCA_902799665.1 of uncultured Spirochaetaceae bacterium. Lineage (GTDB taxonomy): Bacteria > Spirochaetota > Spirochaetia > Treponematales > Treponemataceae > Treponema_D. The sequence goes on from CADCBK010000013.1 coordinate 48,812, forward strand.
CGGCGCTTACAATTCCCGCCGCCTATCCCGGCCTTACGATAAAGAGCGCGGACGCGACGCAAAAGAAAATTACGGGCGCGACAGATAAAGTATTTAATGTGCGCGCGGTGACGACGTTCGAGAAAATAGAGTTCTCAACTTGGGGCGACGTGGATGTCGGCTCTAACTTGGTGGGCGTTAAATTCAATGACGTCACAATCAGCGATTGCAACAACAACATAGCGGGCGGCGGACTTTACCTAGGAAACAACGCCCAAGTCGATGCGGAAAACCTTACCGTAAAGGATTGCTATGTTTCCGGTGGCGGAAGCGGCGGCGGCATTTGCGTCTCCGACGGCGCCAAGTTGACCGCTATAAATCTTACCGTTCAAGACTGCCGCGCTGATGACAACAGCGCAAACGGCGGCGGCATTTACAACAACGGAACATTGATTTTGAAGAATGCGGTTGTTACAAGATGCGCGGCTGAAAAGGATGGAAGCGGAATCTATTGCGATTACGCAGGCCATCTTATCCTTGACGGATCGATAAACATTGACAGCGATATTTTCTTGGACAGCAACATGAATCCGATTCAAGTTGCGAAAGACTTTGCCCTTGCGACCGGCGCCGCGCAAATTCCTGTCGCGCCTAATATGGGCCCCGTAGGCCCTGCGGCGACAAATCCCTTTGTCGCAGGCTCCGTTGTTGTCTTGGGCTACGACGACGGCGCGGGCTCAGCGCATTCAATCACCGAGGATCAAGTCAACTGCTTTGTCACAAGAGGAACGGCTCTTGGCCTTGAATACGACGGAACGGCCTCGCCGCCTTGCGGTAAATTGGTTGACAAGTCAATCGCCGGCGGAATCAAGATAAATGTTGGCGGCAACATCACGTTTGAAGTGGCCACGCCAAGCGCGTCGGGCGAAAAGGCTCGCTTTAACGTCCTTGACAGTTCCGTAACGCCGCCCGCGTACATAACGCTGCCGGCGGGTTCGGCGCAAATAAAGATTTTGCAATACGGAACGCCCGTTTATTCCGCCGAAGCGCAAGAAGTGACCGCAACATACCTGACCGAAGGCCAATACGAGCTTTACTGCAAGGCCGTTATTGGCGGCGTAACCTACGACACCACCTTGCCCTTTGCCGCCGGCGGCAAATACACGCCCTTGACTTTGGAAGCGATGGCCGCCGGAGCGAAAGTAACATTTGACAACAAAGCGACAGACGTTGTTAAATACAGGGTCAACGGCGGAGCGGAACATGAAATTGCAAGCGGTACGTCTGAGGCCATAACGCTTTCTGCCGTCGGCGACAGAGTCCAGTTCTTTGGAGACAATACATATTACGCGACGCATGATGGCTCTGGTAACTATAATGTAGAAAACTATACGGCGTCAAATATCGCTTGTACAGCCGATTGCTATGTATATGGAAATATAATGAGCCTTGTGGACAGCGCAGGCTTTGCAAGCGCCATGAGTTTTGCGTCGCCTTGCGCTTTAACGGGTCTCTTTATGAGCAACACCCACATAAAAAATAAGGCTGGAATTCCTTTGTCTTTGCCCGCTACGACGCTTTCTGATGGTTGTTACACAGGCTTGTTCTATGGTTGTACAAGTTTGACAAGCGCGCCAGAACTGCCTGCTATGACGCTTGCGGATCGTTGTTACTATGTTATGTTCAATGGTTGTACAAGCCTTGCAACAGCGCCCGCTCTTCCTGCGACAACGCTGACGGAATCTTGTTATAGGTCAATGTTCTATGGCTGTACAAGCCTTACAAGCGCGCCTGCTCTTCCTGCGACAACGCTGGCAAGCAATTGTTATCGCTCAATGTTCTCTGGCTGTACAAGCCTTGCAAGCGCGTCAGCGCTTCCTGCTACAACATTGGCAGGAGGTTGTTATCAAGGAATGTTCGATGGTTGTTCAAGCTTAACAGCTGCGCCGGAACTTCCTGCGACAACGCTGGCTGTGTCTTGTTATCACGCCATGTTCCGAGGTTGTACAAGCCTTGCAACAGCGCCGGAACTTCCTGCAACAACGCTGACGGAATCTTGTTATGAGAGCATGTTCCGAAGTTGTACAAGCCTTACAACAGCGCCGGAACTTCCCGCTCCAACATTGGAGGAATGGAGTTACCGTAACATGTTCAATGGCTGTTCAAACCTTAACAGCGTCACTTGTCTTGCCACATATATTCGCAATGGAAGCCACATATATACTTATGGCTGGCTTGATGGCGTTGCCGCAACCGGCACATTCACCAAGGCGGCCAGTATGGCAGACTGGCCGCACAACAGCGAGCACGGCATTCCCACCGGCTGGACAGTGCAGGGGGGCGGCAGCGGCGTTCCTGCGGGATTTGTAGTAGTTGAAGGCTCGACTGTAGCCGGCGACGACAAGTTTAAGGACGCAACTAGCGCTAGCAATGCAGGCGTCTTTGTAGAGGGCCGTTCCGTGGCAATTTCCACGTTCTGGATCTGCGACCACGAGGTGACTCAGGCGGAATACCAGGCCGTCATGGGAACGAACCCAAGCAGTTTTACTGGCGACAACCTTCCCGTTGAGAAAGTCAGTTGGTATGACGCTATAACCTATTGCAATAAAAAGAGCATTGCCGAACGCCTTGAGCCCTGCTACACGGTCAGCGGCGTAGACTTTTCAGGAAGTGTGACTGTTCCCACATCAAGCGACGCGACATGGAACGCGGCGACTTGCGACTTTACAAAGGACGGCTACCGCCTGCCGACAGAGGCCGAATGGGAATACGCGGCCCGCGGAGGAAAGGCCGGCTGCGAGGCGGCCAACCCAACCGATTGGGCGGGAACGGACAGCAGTTCCGAATTGGGAAAATACGCCTGGTACTTGACCAACAGCGGCTCAAAGACCCACGAGGTAAAGAAAGAAAAGCAGACAGGCGTGAATAGCGCCAACAGCCTGGGAATCTACGACATGAGCGGAAACGTCTGGGAATGGTGCTGGGATTGGTCCGGCAGCATAGACGTAGACGCAAGCACGCCCGCTGCCGGCGCTTTGTCCGGCTATTACCGCGTCTACCGTGGCGGCAGTTGGGACGGTGGCGCCCGCTTCTGTTCTGTTGCTTACCGGAACGACTCCTCGCCGAACAGCCGCTTCAACGTCCTGGGCTTCCGCGTGGTCCGCACGGCGCCGTGAGGTTGCTCTTAGTTTGCGGGGGCGGGCTGGCAAGCCTAGTTTACGGGGGAAACCGTCGTTTGAGCCTCTAGCGCTTCAAGAACCAAGTCCAAGGGAGCGCCCATTTTTTCCGCCGCCGCTTCTGGGGACGCGCCGAAATCTTTTATTGCGACAAGCGCGGCTTCAATGGCCTTTTGCTGGGCGCCGATTTTTTCGCCCTCGGCGAGACCTTCTTCCTTGGCTTCGGTCATAATGTCAAAATCGTGCAAATTCATGTCGGCGAACTCCTTTCTGAATTTTTCGTTCTCTTTGACTTTGGCCACGAACTCGGAA
>CADCBK010000014.1:0-38963 GCA_902799665.1 uncultured Spirochaetaceae bacterium
TTCTGGCTATGAAGAATTCAAAATCGGAATGATGATAAAAGAAATGCGCCTTAAAAATGGAATGACGCAAGAACAACTTGCGGAAAAACTTGACACAAAAAAAAGCGTCATCTCAAGAATGGAAAATCATTCGGAAGATGTGAGGTTGTCCACTCTCCGAAAAGTCGCTTCAGTATTTGGCAAGCAACTAAAAGTTGCGATGCTGTGAACATTCACTCTCCCACTTCCTCCATCGCGGCCAGCTCCTTTTGCAAAGTGTCCTGCAGGGCTTCATCAAAGCCGGTCAGGGCGGAAAAGGGCAAAAAGATTTTTGCGCGCTGGCTTAGGGGCATCCGGTCTTTTAGGGAATCGCGGTTCCAGTCATAATTGATTATGTCGTCGTAATTTTTTTCGGTCATGCCTTGTGCCCTCCGATTTGCTCGTTGCGGTCGCGGGTCGTGGCGCCTTCCTGCAAATTCGTTCCTTTTAAAATCGCGTTCTTTCCAAACTTGCCGATGATTTTTAGCCTGGCGCTTTGAAGGCTCTCCTCCTGCCCGGGCTTTATGCCAAGCGCCTCCGCTTCGATGCCGTCAAAAAGGCTTGGCTCGCGTTGGTTTTCTGGAATCGTGTTGTTGGCGCAAACGTTGACGCGGCGGACAAGGTATTTGGGATTCGCGATCCGCTCAAAAAGAGAGACAAAGCTTTCCACAATCAGCTTGGAGGAATTGCTGTGCGTTCCAAGGGAAAGGCTCGCGCCGGCCGGCTTTGGAACGGGACGGCCGTAATAGTCATAGACAACTTCTCCGTCAAAATCGTCCTTGCTCAAAGTCTGCGCGTCGTAGCCTATGTAAAGCGTGATGGAATTCGCCACAAGCTTTTTCTTGAACAAGTCCAGCGCCAAAAGTTCGGCCATTTCGCGGACGATGATTTTTGCCTTTTCGTAGTCGTATGGCTCGTGAAGGACTTGCCCGCTTCCAAGGCTTTTGGCTTGCGACTTGTAGCCCTTGATTTCCTTCATTCCCACAGGCTCGACGCCCCAGGCGTGGTCGATTAAAATCTCCGCGTCAATTCCAAATTCCTTGTACAAAAGCTTGGGATTCTTTAACGAAAGGCGAGCCACGTCTCCCATCGTGCGCAAAAAATATTTTTCAAGCCTGCGCGCGGTTCCGTTCCCCACCCTCCAAAAATCAGTGAGCGGCTGGTGGCTCCACAATTTTTTTCTGTAGGAAATTTCGTCAAGTTCCGCGATCCTAACTCCGTCCTTGTCGGCGGGAATATGCTTTGCCACAATGTCCATCGCGATTTTTGCCAAGTAAAGGTTGGGCGCGATTCCGGCGGTGGCCGTTATTCCGGTCGCGTCCAAAACGTCGTGGATGACTTTTACCGCAAGCTCGCGCGCTCCTGTCTTGTAAAGCGCAAGGTAGCTTGTCGCGTCGATGAAAACTTCGTCAATCGAATAAACGTGAATGTCCTCTGGCGCGAAATACTTTAGGTAGACGTTGTAAATGTCGGTGGAATACTTTATGTAAAGCGCCATTCGCGGAACGGCCGTGATGTACTCCAAGTCTTTTCCGGTCTGCCGCTTTACCTCGCGCGCCTTGGCCTCAACCTCAAAAAGCCTGCAACGGCCGCCAAGCCCATAGGCCTTTAGCGCGGGGCTCACCGCAAGGCAAATCGTCTTGCTTGTGCGGCTTTTGTCGGCCACAACAAGCTTTGCCGTCAGCGGATCCAGCCCGCGCTCGCGGCACTCAACCGACGCGTAAAAAGATTTTAAGTCAATCGCGATATAGGTCTTGGCTTGCATTGGGGCGGCCTATAGTCCAAGCGCCTTTTCCAGTTCCGCCTTAAGCGACTCGTAGCGAAGGCGCTTTTCTTCCTTGGCAAAGTGAACCTCGCGGAACTGCTCGGGGTTGTTTTGGTAGCAAAGCTTTTCGTCGCCAAACTGCTCGCTTGTAAGGTCAAAGACGCAGTCGCCGCTTGCGGTGGGAACAACGTTGTAGCAATGGTAGTTTCCGCCGTCGCGAAGGATGCCGTAGACTTTTCCGCCAAAAATGTCTTGCGCCAAAAAGGCCGTGATGGAGCACTGGCCAAGCGTCTTGTTTTTTGGAGTCCAGTCCTGCCTCATCCGAGGCGCGCAAGTTTGGGCGCTCCAAATTCCAGACAGCAAATCGTAGAGATGCCGGGGATTTTTTATTTTTGAATAGGCCGGATTTACTGGAGCGCAATCCGCGCCCTGCCAGCCGTAAAATTTGTATTCCATCAGAGATGCTTCACCAATTCGCCGATAACACCCTTCATGCGGTCGTCGCTTAGGCCGTAGTCCATTTGCTTGTAGCTCCAGGCGGCGCGGCCGATTCCGCATTCGTTAAAGGCGGCGTTGATGTCCTTGTACCAGGCCAACGTTTGCTCGGGAGCGGCGCGGTCGATAACGCCGTATTCGCCGCAGTAAAGGGCCGCGCCGCGCTCCTGGCAAACCTTGATTCCGGCCTGCCACTTTTGGACAAAAAATTCCGGACCGTATGTTTTTGAATCGTCCTCGACATGGCTTACAAAATCCGGAAAGCCGCAAGAGAGCGCCGCGTCGTTGTGCTTTTTATAGGTCGTAGGATATTCCAGCCTAAAGCCATGCGGCATTCCCGCAACCCAAGGCGCTCCCTGGTGCGTGAACATAAGCGGATCGTAGCAGTGAAAGTTGTAGACGATGTTTTGGTCGGCGGGCGGCTCCAAATCTTTTAGCGCGTCAATCGAATTGTTCCAATAGCCGCCAATCAAAATCTTTATCGTCTTTGAATGTTTTCTGATTGTCTCAATCGCCTTGGCGGAAATTTTGTTCCACGCGTCGCTGTAAGACGGAGAGGTGACTTCGTTCAAAAGCTCAAAGGCAATCATGTCTTCGTATTTAACGTAGCGCTTTGAAAACTCTTCCCACAAAGCGTAAAAATGCGCGTGGAGCTTTTCGTTTGCAAAAAAATTGTTCTTTTCTTCGCCCGCGTCAAAGGAATAGCCCAAAGTTTTGTGCAAGTCCAAAATCAAGTTCAGCTTGTATTTTTTTGCCCATAAAATCGCGTTGTCAACGTAGGAAAAACCGCTTTCGATAAAAGTTCCGTCCTCGCGCTGAAAAACCTGCCAGTCAACCGGCACGCGGACATGGTCAACTCCCCAAGCCGCAACCTTTTCAAAATCGCTTTCAACAATGAAGGTCTTGTAATGCTCGTCCGTGTACTCCGAGCACTGCGAAAGCCATCCGCCAAAATTAACGCCTTTTTCGTAGCCAAGAAATTTTTTCATAAATGCCTCGCGGGCATTTTACATTATGGCGGAATTTTAGTCTAGCCACACCAAACGCACCGCATTGAACCGCGCGCGACTTTCTGCTATACTTATTCCCGGAGGCAATAATATATGGAAGACACAAGCGAAAAAAGCATCGCAGTTTTGATTGACGCGGACAACACGCCCGGCAAAAAACTAAAATTGATTTTGCAGGAAATCGCCGTTCACGGCCACATCATAACCAAGCGCGCTTACGGAGACTTTTCTTCGGAGCACTTAAAGAATTGGAAGCGGGACTTAAACGACAACGCCATCATCCCAATCCAACAATTCGCCTACACGCAAGGAAAAAACTCCAGCGACTCGGCGATGATCATCGACGCGATGGACTTGCTTTACACAGACAAGTACGACTCGATCGCGCTTGTCACCAGCGACAGCGATTTTACAAAATTGGCGACGCGCCTTCGCGAAAGCCAGATTTACGTTTTTGGCGTGGGCCAAAAAAAGACGCCGCCGTCCTTTGTAAACGCCTGCGACGATTTTATTTACATTGAAAACTTGACCGACGACGAAGACGAAGAGGCCGAAGAAAAAGCCGACGACTCAAAACCCAAGCACAAGGTGACAAAAGTCCGCAGCGCTTTCTTTAGAAAATCGCCCGGCGACAAAATGACCGACCGCCAGTTTAGGAAAATCTTCAAGCTCTTGACCAACGCCTACGAAAAGTACGCCGCCGAAGACGGCTGGGCCGACGTCAGCGCCGCCGGAAACTTCTTCAAGCGCCAAGACCCGGGCTTTGACACGCTGGACTACGGCTTTAGAAAACTTTCCGACATCATCCTTTACCTAAAGGACGACTTTGAGCTTCAAAAGCTTCCGTCGGAACGCAACAGCCGCTACGCGCGAATGCAATACCGGCCTCGGTAGTTTTTTGTGCTAGAATGAAGGAATGGAGAAAAACGGAAGTGCTTCAGTTTTTCCATAAAGCTTATAACTCCTCTCGTGCGACTTCTATTTGGCAATAGTTTAAAGTACTTACCGAATCCACAATCCTATAAATTTGAACGAAACAAAGTGCAAGTTCCACAAAGTGCAAAACGATTAATCTCAAAACTGTTTTGTCGCTTTTTACAAGCGAAACGCATTTTTGAAAAATCTGTGAATTGTAATTGTCTTGGCGCTTTGATTCTTCATACGGTTTTTCCTCAACGACGATTTTAGGTTCAGACTCTGGCTCTGCTTTATCGTTTTGCGGAATGACAGACATTTCAACTTCGTTAGTCGGAGCGTCATCCGCCGCGACAAGCCGCTTTCCGCGCTATGAACAAAATTTAGAACCGTCGTTTAATTCTTTTCCGCAAAATTTGCAAAACATGCGCGTCATAATTTATAGAGTTAATCATACCCCTATATATTGCAAAAGCACGGCCGGCGAAACCATTTTTGTAATCGTAATATGGTTTCAATTGCTGTGCGCTTGCATTATAAAAGAACGTCACTAATAGCAAGACAAAAAATACAATCTTCTTTTCATAAACCAACTCTTTATGCTTTATTTTTGCGCACGAGCTCTTTCATAATCGCATAGTTTTGGAAAGTCGCTTCCATATTTAAATTCCCAATAACGTCTTAACGCAGTCTGCAAGGGAGCATGCGTTAAATTATCCGATTTTCTCAAAACAAGCAAAGCCTTGTACATAGCTTCCTCTGATTTAACGCATTCATCTATATCACCAAGCATTTTTTCGTCTATTTTTAAATCTCTTATTCTTGTAGCAATCGCTGGCGATCTATAAGGATTGCCATCCTTTCTTTTTTTAGTCATCAACCAATTCTGAAAATTTACCAAATCCATTTTCTCCTCCTTATCTCGCGTACTTCCTCAAAACATAATCTCGGCCGTAACCGTTGTATTCCGCCGCTATTTTGAACAACGTCTCCAAGTCGGAACAGTCGTATTCAATGTGAATGTACTTTGAGTTTTTGCGTGCCTCTTTTACACCGTAATGCAATTGTTTGCAGCATGGGGCGATGTCGCAAATGTCCTTTAAGTCCGAAAGGTAAACCATCGTCATGGTCTTATCAAAGAATTCTTTTGCCGCGCTGACGGCGCTTGAGTATTCGCTGGAGTTTTCGAACCATTTTGACCAAATGAAATAAGCCGTAGGAAGTGCCTCATCGTATGCCGCCGTTTGCGAGCCGGGATTTTTGTTGTCGGACAAGCAAAGCAGGCCGCCGCGCAAAGCGCAAGCGCGATAGCAACAATGATTTTTTCAAAACAGCTCTCCTATTCCAGCGACTTTAAAGCAAGATTACGTATTTCTTTTGGGACTGAATAATACTCAAGGATTTCTCCTCCATACTCATTTCTTATGTTGCCGTTAAGGTCTACAATGTATCCGCCGACTTTTCTTCCTTTGTCATCATAAATGCGCCTTACATATGTCTCTCCAAGTCGTCGGAGTGTCTCCAAAGTTCGTTGGGAATTCTTATAATCTATAGCCACCCCAACAAAACAAGCAAGCCTCCAATTCATATGCCTTAATTCATACAACTGTTGCTCAAAAGTTAATTTGTCGCCTTTGCCGCCGGAAGAGCCGCTCTTTGAAGCCGTCAAAACTGTAAGCGGATAAATATTTGTCCAATAAAAATCTTTGTCCTTGTCGTAATTGTTCACGACATAATACGGCGCGGCCGAATTTGACGTGATTAACGAAACGCTCACATCGCAACCGCGCTGCTTCATCAAATCTTTTACCGAGGCCGCCAAATTATTATTTGGTGCCACATGACGCATATTTTTAAAGTCGATTGCATACCCCATTGACTCAATCCATGCCGGAAGGCAGTCTTCTATAAGAACATGGTCGTCGCCGTTCCAGTACGCGTAAGTGTCGTAGAGCCAATAATGAAGCTTTCCATAGCCCATGATACGCGCCCAGCCGTCTTGCTCCTTGTATGAATCCGCCACTTTTGTGAATTTTTTTCCGTTCAATTCCACGGGTTCGTCCCAACCCCAACCACCGCTTGCGACAGGCGCCTTTTCAGCAAACACTCCCGCCGTGCAAATAGTGAGCGCGATTCCCAAAAGCAATAAAGTCTTTTTCATTATTCCACTCCATTTTGAGCATAAAAAGTAATAACACAATTATATCATTCTAATATATTAGTGTCAAATAATAATATATTTTAAAACATAATTGTATTATATAAGAATGGACGGCAATTTTTGGGAAAGAGTTCTTGACTTGCTTGATCGGCAGGACATTCCCCGCAAGGAATTTGCGGCTCAAGTGGGAATCTCGTATTCCAGCATACACAACGGCGTCGCGCTAGGAAGCGTTCCCAGCGCGGACATCGCCCTTAAAATCGCGGAAAGGCTTGACGTTCCAATCGAGTATTTAGTTTTCGGAAACGACGGCGGAAAAAAAATCTCAGCTGTGGCCGCTTCCAAAAAAGAAGAACAGTTTCTTTACCGCAAAAACAAGGACATCATCAGCGCGATAGAAAAGCTTTCCCCCGACCTCCGCGCTTCCATCCGCGACTTGATTGTAAAGATTGCAAAAAATTAGCAAGACAAAAAAAATCCGCGGCAACCACCGCGGATTTTTTTTGACCACCCTACTTCTGTCCGTAATAGGCGTTTGGCCCGTGCTTTCGCTCGTAGTGCTTTTTTATGATGTAGTCCGGGAGCGGCTGGGCGCCGGGATTTATCGCCAGCGTGTTAAGCGCCATCTTGCAAACCTCTTCCAAGACGGCGGCGTTGTAGACGGCCTTTTGCGCGTCGCTTCCCCAGGCAAAGGGACCATGGCCGCCAACCAAAACCATCGTCACCTCGTCGGGATTAAGCTTTAGGCCGGCAAAGTGCTCGACAATCGCGTTGCCTGTTTCCTTTTCGTAGTCGCTTTCCACCATTTCTTTGGAAAGGTAGGGCGTGCAGGGAACGGCGGTCTGGATGTGGTCGGCGTGGGTCGTTCCAAAAAGCGGAACGGACTTTAGCGCCTGCGCCCAAGAGACCGCCGCCGTAGAATGCGTGTGGATGATTCCGCCGATTTTTGCGCCTTGCTTTACGGCGAACTCCTTGTACAAAACAATGTGGGTCGGCGTGTCGCTCGACGGATTGAGGCTGCCCTCAACGCGCGCGCCTTCAAGGTCAAGAACGACCATAGAGTCGGGCGTAAGTTTTTCGTAGGGAACTCCCGACGGCTTAATCGCAAAGACGCCCTTGTCCTTGTCAAAGGCGCTCACGTTTCCCCAAGTGTAAAGCGCCAAATGCTGCGCGGGGATTTGCATGTTGGCTTCGTAGGCTTCTTCCTTTAATGACTGGTAGGCTGACATAATTTTGTTCTCCTTAATCTAAATTGTCAACGGCGGCGCGTTCTACCGGGAGCGCCTTTTTGTAGTTGGCGAAGAATTTGTTAAAGCCTTCAACGTCGGCCGCGTCGGGAGCGGTCTTTGTGACTTCCGCGCTGGCAAAGACAACCTTGTTAAGCCAATCGCCAAGGCTCATTCCCTTTTTGTCGGAAGCGTAGGCGGCCAAAAGCGCCATGCCCCAAGGCCCGCCCTCGCCCGCCGTTTTCATCGAGCTTACCGCGGTGTGCATCGCGGCCGCCATGATTTTGGCGCCGACGCCGGCAGTCTTAAAAAATCCGCCGTGCCCCGTAAGCGAGTCCAGCGCGACTTTTTCTTTTTCAAACAAAATGTCCATGCCGGCGCGCAAGGCTCCCAGCGCGGTGAACAATTGGGCGCGCATGAAATTTTCCAAAGTGAAGTTGGCGTTTTGCGTTCTTACAAAAAGCGGGCGGCCGCTTGCAAAGCCGGTGATCGATTCGCCCGAAATGTAATTGTAAGGAACCAAGCCGCCGCAATCTTTGTCGCCGTTCAATGCCAATCCCAGCAAAGTGTCGTAAAGCTGGCCCTTTGAAAAATTGGCGCCCAAGGCCGTGGCCGCGCTTCCGAACAATTTTATCCACTTGTCGTATTCGCCGGTGCAGTTGTTGGCGTGGGCCATTGCGGCGGCGCTTCCGTCCGGGGTCTGGACAATGTCTATTTGGTTTTTGTAGGCGGCCTTCAATGGCTTTTCCAAAACGACCATCGCGAAGACTGACGTTCCCGCGCTGACGTTTCCGGTTCTGGCCGCCACGCTGTTTGTCGCCACCATTCCGGTTCCGGCGTCGCCTTCCGGCGGAGCGAGGAGGCATCCGGCCTCAAAGGTTCCTGTCGGATCCAAGAATTTCGCGCCCGCGTCTGTCAACGTTCCAGCGTTGTCTCCGGCCAGCAAAACGCGCGGCAAAATGGCTTCCAGCTTCCACGGAAATTTTTTGTCGGCCACAAGATTGTCAAAGGCGGCAAGCATTCTTTTGTCGTAATTTTTTATCGCGGAGTCAATCGGGAACATTCCGGAAGCGTCTCCGATTCCCAAAACTTTTTGGCCGCTAAGCTTAAAGTGAACCCAGCCGGCAAGCGTGTTAATGCTCGCGATTTGGGGAACGTGTTTTTCTCCATTTAAAATCGCTTGGTACAAGTGCGAGGCGCTCCAACGTTCCGGAACAGGAAAGTTGAACAAGTCGGTAAGCTTTTCGCTGGCCGCTCCTGTAATCGTGTTGCGCCAGGTTCGGAACGGAACAAGCAAGTTGTCGTCCTTGTCAAAGGCAAGGTATCCGTGCATCATCGCGCTGATTCCAAGCGCCTTGGCCTTTTTTAGTTCCAGCCCAAACTTGCTTTTTACGTCGGCCTTTAGTTCGGCAAAAGCGGTCTGCAAGCCCTTTTGAACCAAGTCCAGCGAGTAAGTCCAAACTCCGTCGACCAAAGAATTTTCCCAGTCAAAGGCGCCTTGAGCGGCCGGGTTGAAAGAGCCGTCAATCAAGACCGCCTTGATTCTGGTCGAGCCAAATTCAATTCCAATGCATGATGAGTCCAATTCCGCCTGCGTCATTTTTTTTGTCCCCCTTACAATCGGCTGTTCGCGCGAGCTTGCTTGCAAGCGCGAATGTTGCCGCTTATGCGGCTTTCTATAATTTTTAGGCTTAGCGGCAATTTTCTTGCCGCTATTCCTCCATAATGTTTTCCTTAAAGTAAATGTCCAGCGGCATGCTGATGATTTTTTGCGCGTCGCTTTGAAGGACGATTTTTTTGTAAATCTCCTTCATCACCGCCTGCCCCTGGCCTTTTGGGTCTTGCGAAATAAGCGCGTCGATTTTTCCGTTCCGTATCGCCGCCTTGTTGGACGGAACCAAGTCAAAGCCGGTCACGGCAATCTTGTCTTTTAGGCCAAGCTCGGAAATTCGGTCGCCGACAAAATGGCCTTCGCTGTTTACGATGCAAATGCCGCGCAAGTCGGAACATTCCTTTACAAGCGAATCGACGGCTTCGTAAATCTGCTTTTTTTCCGCGCCCCGCGCCACCTTTTGAAGCGCCCTTCCATTGTTCGTTTCCTCAAAATATTTTTCAAAGCCGCGCGCCCGCTCGTTCAAGTTAAAGGACTCCGAAAAAGGCTTTATCGCGGCAAAGGTTCCTTCTCCCTTGGAAAAAAGGCGCGTGATTTTCGCGGCCAAAAAGCCGGCGCTCAAAGGATTCTGCGTCGCGGCGCACAAGGGCTCCGAGCCGGGCACCGTCGAGTCCACAAAGCAATAAGGAGACGAAAGGCGCGACTCGCTCAGCAAAACCAAAATTTCTTCCTGCATGACAGGCGCGATGATAAAGGCCGCGCAGTCCGACTTGGCCATTTTCTTGAACTGCTCGTGCAAGGAATTTCTGTCAGGCCTTTTAAATTCGTAAGGACGGACGCTAAAGCCAAAGGAAGCGTAGTCGTTTTTGCAGGCTTCCTGAATTCCGTCGTAAATTTCCTGCCAGTAGCCGCTCTCTTCGCTGACCGAAGGAATCAAAACGCCGATTTTAAAGTCGCCCTTTTTTTTAAGGAATCGCGCGATCGGGTCCGGCTTGTAGCCGTTTTCGTCGATTATTTTGAGGATTTTTTGGCGGGTCTCGTCGCTTACGCGGCCGCGGTTGTGCATGACGCGGTCTACGGTTCCGGTGGAAACTCCCGCAATTTTAGCAATTTCACTGACAGTCATTCAAAAAAAATCCCTTTTTTTGCGTGTTCGTTCACGCAACTTTTAACAGAATAACCGATATTTTGCGGAATGTCAAGATTTTTTTTTCTTGAACTTATTGACAAACAACTTGTGTTAGCTTATACTAACCACAAATTAAACATACAGGAGCTATTATGAAAAAAGCTGTCACAATTTTGGCTGCATGCGCCGTCCTTTCCGCCGGAGCGTTCGCAGAAGAAGAAAAAGACTGGAAAGTCGAGATTCAGGCCAAGCTAAAGGCCGTAACCGTGGAAGATGTCACTGGCGCTCAAACGACAAAGGCGTTTGACAGAGACATGTTTGACGAAGACACTCACATCGGCTTTCTCTACAACGGAGATAAATACGAGGGCGCGATAGAAATCACGCCAAGCTTTTTCTGGGAAGACGGCCTTGACTCAAACATTCAGGGAAAGAACATCGTAAAAGGCTTTACAAAGTTGTATGCCGGCGTAAGATTCGGCGAAACCGCAAAGCTTCGCGGCGGTATATACAAAGAGCGAACTGACAATTTGCTTGAAGGCTTTAGGGTAAACACTTGGCTTGACGAAAACAAGCTGGGCTTTGTTTCTTCGGGCTTGGAACTTGACGAGGAATCTGACCTTATGAACGGACAGGCCTTGCTTGACTTGTATTTTGGAAGCGCCACGATTCAAGTCGCTCCGGTAGCCTCTTCGTTTGACGGAGACAAAAAAAATTTTGGCGCCCAAGCCCGCGCGCTTTTGAACTTTGAGCCGGCCTCGATTGTCTTGAACGAGCAGCTTTCCTACAAAAAAGACCCGGCCTCTGGCGTTGACGAAACATTCGTGAACATGGCGAGCGTTTACGCGCGCTTGAATATGATTGAAGGGCTTCCGATTCTCGCGGGCGCAGCATTCAAGACCGACTCAAAGAATTCGGACAATAACCGCATCGCGATTGAACTTCGCCTTGAAAAAGGATTTGAAAAGTTTGGCTTGACCTTTCAAAACAACATGACATTCAACAAAGACCACAACGTTCTTTACACTGGCCTTGGAATCAATTTCCCGATCGCCGAAACCGTCAGCCTGGGCGCGGACATTGAAAACTACGTTGACTTTAACTCAGACTCAACGGCTGGAAAGCTAAGGGCCATGCCGTATGTTGAATACGCTCCGCACGAAAGCGCGAAAGTAAAAGCGGGACTTGAATTCACTCCGCGATGGTCTAAGGACAACACGACATTGAAATTCGCTGTCCCCGTGACAATCGCCGTAGCCTTCTAATTCTAAAAAAAAGAAAAAACTTCCTTGTCCTTGGCGGAACGCTCGCGCTCTGCCAAGGATTTTTTTATGCCATAACGCGCCGCGAATAACGAATGAAGCCCCGCGCTTGAGGCGGGGCTTTTCTTTCTATTTTCTTTTGGCGACTTCAAGCATCTCAAAGTAAATAGGCTTTGGCTTGAAATTTTTGTCAAACAAGAGCGCGTTTCCGTAGCCGGGCTTCCATGCGGGAATCCAGCTGTTTTTGTCGGACACGCCCCATACGATAAAGCTTTCCACGTTGGGCTCTTCCACGGCTAGCTTCATCAGGGAAGTCCAGATTTGCTTTTGCTTTGGCTCAAGTTCCTCCAAGCGGCTTAGCGGAATGCGAACGTCAACTTCGCTAAAGCAAATCTTTATTCCAAGCTCGGCGTAGCGGCGGATGTTGGCGCGAATCGCGTCCTCGTCGTAAGGAAGGTCGGCGGCCAAGTGCAGCTGCATTCCCACTCCGTAAATCGGAACTCCGCGCTCGACAAAATCCTTCACCAGATTGTACATCGCGTCGGCCTTGGCGTAGCCGGCGGCCTCGTTGTTGTATTCGTTGAGGAACAAGTGGGCGGCGGGGTCAACCTCGTGGGCCTTTCGCAAGGCGCGCTCAAGGTAGCCTGGGCCGAGGGTTCTAAGCCACACCGTGTCGCGAAGGCTTCCGTCTTCGTTGAACATTTCGTTGACCACGTCGTAGTCGCGGATGCGGCCCTTGAACTTTTGCATTACGGTCGTGATGTGCTCGTCCATCATCGCCTCGGCCTCTTCCTTTGTCTTTAGGGAATTGATGAAGGGCGGGTTCATCTCGTGCCAAAAGAGCGTGTGCCACTTGGCGACCTTTTTATTCTCCGCGGCGAACTTTACCAAATTCTCAGGGTCGCTCCAGTTCCAGAATGTTTTGTTTGGGCGCAACTGCGAGCTTTTCATGCAGTTTTCGGCCACTAAAATTTTCGACTCGTATGCAAGAAGCTTTTCCGTGTTTGGATCCAGAAGGTCGGTCACAGAAACGGCAAAGCCAAAGTCAACTCCCTTCTTTGCAGCCTCATCAGCGATTGTCTTTTTCGCGCAAGACGCGACGCACAAACAAAGCGCGCAAATAGCCGCGGCTTTTGCGGCGGCGAAAATTCTTTTCATGTCATTCCTCCATTTTTGGCGGAACAAAAAGGCGCCCGCCGGTCCTTTCCATTATATCACACCGCGTGCGATTTTGCCATAAATTTTTTAGCGCGACTAATTCGCAAGCGCTTTTTAATACCAAGGTCGGGGGTCGCATTCGGCTTCCGCGCGATTCTCAACGCCGTCTTCCAAAAGCGGAAAAAAATCCAGGCCGGTGATTTCTTCCGCTTCGTCAACGCTTTTCGCGTAGCGCCAGAAATCGCCCTCGCAAGCCTTGTTGGGAATCACAAAGGCAATCGCAATCACATCCGCGCAAGCGTGCAAAGCGTCGGCCCCGGCCTGGTCCAAGCCGTCCTCATAAATCGGAACCAGTATGGCCTTGTAAAAAAATTCCGGCACGGCCACCTTGCTTTGGCCGATAAAAGGATATTCGCTTGCGGGCTTGGAAAGAACCGGGCCCGAAACCACATAAGCCGCGCCGTAAAGCCTGGCCCACTCGCGGACCTGGTCTTCCAAGTCCTTCCAGATTCCCCGGTTAAAGGCGGCGGCTTGGGGGCACATATTGCTCATGTAAAATGTTTCGCTCATCGCCTCGCGGCTAAAAACCATGTCGCCCGCCGGAGTCAAATGCCCCCTGTCGTAGCCGGACTTTTTGTAGTCCGCGAGCGTCGCCGAGCCGCCCTCGATTTGCTGGTCGGGCCTAAAGTCGTTTGTCCGCTTGGCGTTTTTTTGCAGCATCCAGTCGCGCAGGCAATACGCCGACCATTCGGCCTGCTCGTAGGATTTTCGGTAGCAAAGCGTGTAGTATTGGAAAGCGCGTATTTGGTGGTCAGGAGCGTCGGGCTGGCTGCCGTCGGCATTTTGGCCGTTGTCGGCGGGCTGGTCGTAGGAACTTAGGCCCGCGCCAAGACCATCGGAAAGTTCGGCGGCGTTTTGGTCGAAGTTGGCGCAGTCGAAGGCGGCGGCGTTTCCCGGACAGCGCGGAATTTCAAGCCCAGGCGGAAGCGCGACTTGCGCCCAGGCCGTGACAGCCGCCGCAAAAAGCGCGGTAAAAAAGAAAAGCGCTTTTTTATTATTCCTCCGCTTGAATCGCATGTATAACTAATAGCATATTTTTTGGCTTTTGGCAAAGGGAAAAAGCCCCGCAAAAAAAACGGCGCAACGCTCAGGGCAAAAAAAATCCCGCGAATCAATCGCGGGATTTTTTGCCGTTCTATGCGGCGCTATTAACGCAGTTATTAACAGCGCTATTAGCGTAGCAAGCTAAGAACGTTCTGGCTCTGCTGGTTGGCCTGGGCGAGCATCGCTGTTCCAGCCTGGCTAAGAACCTGATCCTTAGTGAACTCAACCATCTCGGCGGCCATGTCTGTGTCGCGGATGCGGCTTTCAGAGGCCTGGAGGTTCTCGGCGCCGATGTCAAGGCCGACAACTGTCTTTTCCAAGCGGTTCTGGTAGGCGCCAAGGTCGGCGCGCTGCTTGTTAACCTTTTTCAAGGCTTCGTCGATTGTTCCAATGGCGCGGTTGGCGTCATCGGGAGCCTGCAAAGAAATCTTTGACTCGTCGCCGATGTTGCGGATTCCAAGAGCCATGGCTGACATTGTTCCAATGTAAACCTGTGTTCTCTGGTCCATGTTGGCGCCGATGTGGAACCACATAGATCCTGTAACAACGTTCTCGCCTGTGGGGCGGGCAAAGCGGCCAGTCAACATGTTCATTCCGTTGAACTGGGCGGCAGAAGCGATGCGGTCAACTTCGTCTACGAGAGAAGAAACCTCAACCTGGATCTGCATGCGGTCTTCGTCAGAATAGATTCCGTTTGAAGACTGAACGGCCAATTCGCGGATGCGCTGCAAGATGTCTTCTGTCTCCTGCAAGTAGCCTTCAGTTGTCTGGATGAAGCTAATGCCGTTCTCAGCGTTCTGAGAGGCCTGGTTCAAGCCGCGAATCTGGGCGCGCATCTTTTCAGAAACGGCCAAGCCAGAGGCGTCGTCACCGGCGCGATTGATTCTCATACCGGAAGAAAGTTTTTCCATGCTCTTCTGGTTTGCAAGATCAGTAAGGCCCTGTGAACGCTGAGCGAACATAGCGCTCATGTTGTGATTGATAACCATAGTGTATCTCCTATCAGTTTGTTCGAGCAGTTTTAGAAAAACCGGTTTTGCTCGGCCGGTTCTCACCACCCTATACTAAACTTATCGGATTTTGGCAAAATCACTTTAGCGTTTTTTTAAAGATTTTTTTAGGGGGAATTTTTGGACGGGGGAAGCCTCCCCCGCGCTCCAGCCGCCTCAGGCGTCTTTCGCTGCCCCCTCCGCGGGGAGCTCCCCGCGACACCCCCGGAAAACGTTTTTAATATATAATAATAGAAATTTAGTATGAAGTTCAAACAGACAAGGTTTTCGTTGAACTGATAGATCTACAACAGTAGAAATTTAGTATGAAGTTCAAACTATAAAAACCCAGAGATTGACATAACATCTACAACAGTAGAAATTTAGTATGAAGTTCAAACGCCGTCGTTTCCGAAGTCGCGCGACGCATCTACAACAGTAGAAATTTAGTATGAAGTTCAAACGCGAAAAACACGCGCGCACGCACGCAAATCTACAACAGTAGAAATTTAGTATGAAGTTCAAACTCTCGCGAGATTCAACTTGAACATTTATCTACAACAGTAGAAATTTAGTATGAAGTTCAAACGTTGTCTTTGAATTGGGGTGCTACTGATCTACAACAGTAGAAATTTAGTATGAAGTTCAAACAAAACAAGATCAACCTTGACGATTATGATCTACAACAGTAGAAATTTAGTATGAAGTTCAAACCTGACTGAAATCATATCGTTATAAGCATCTACAACAGTAGAAATTTAGTATGAAGTTCAAACTAGCCAGGCCTAAACCAGCACCGAGATCTACAACAGTAGAAATTTAGTATGAAGTTCAAACCCTTGCGCCGCAGCGCTAAAGCACAAATCTACAACAGTAGAAATTTAGTATGAAGTTCAAACTCATTCGCGGCGGCCATCGCCGATATCTACAACAGTAGAAATTTAGTATGAAGTTCAAACAGAGAAGTCTGCCACTGGTCTCGAGATCTACAACAGTAGAAATTTAGTATGAAGTTCAAACACCCACAGTCATAGAACTATGACCCACAATCTACAACAGTAGAAATTTAGTATGAAGTTCAAACGTTTCGCGGAGCGATTACATCAATTATCTACAACAGTAGAAATTTAGTATGAAGTTCAAACCCTTATCAATGTACAACAGTACTGTCTGTTACTGTTTTCCGCATTTAGCGCGGTCAAAATTGACAAAAAAACCTCATTTTTCATCAAATTCTCCAGTAAGACCCAGGGTTTGCAATTGTCAGCCAATTACGAAAATTTCTTTTTCTTCATTCTTGGCATATCCATAACATGTTTTTTTACATGTTTCAGATAAATTAAATATAATGATACTATCCTCCTCTGTAAAGGCCTTTACGTATGTATTTTGTATTTCGGCTTCAATGTTTTTTAAAACCGTGTCGCTGTTTGAAATTTCAAAAACAGAATATTGCAATCTAAAACCAAACTTTGAAAGATACTTTGCGAACTTTGTTCTAATCTTGTCATTGCTTATGTCATAACTGATTAAAAGCATTCCGTTATTCCTCCGTATCACACATCTCAAAAAGAGGAAATTCCTCCGCCGCCCTATCTCTCATAAAAGAACGGTAATAGGATTGAATATAGATGAAGATTTCATTTTTATATTCCATAATCGCTTTCAAAATCAATTCAACATATTTTTTTGAATTCTTCCAAGGCAAGATAAACTGATTTTGGTTTTTCCAAAAATCTCTTTCATTCACCTGCCCCAAGTTCAGCGCCTTAAGAATCGCGGCGTCTACAATTGGTCGAAACGGCTCTTCCAAGTCACAGACAAGAGACTTGCGATGAAAAAACTGAGTGTGCAAAATTCCCACATAAACATCAAAGCCATACATTTCAAGAAGAGCGTTTACAATATTGAACAGAATTGTATAGCCGATGTCCATCAGCGTGTTTGTCACATCGCTTTTTGTCCTAGGCTGGCGGCCCTTCCAGCCATAATCCGAAAACAAAGATTTAAAATAAAGCTTGGCGCTAATTCCCTCAATGCCCATAATCTCCTGGCCGCTTAAGCCAGGCATTACAACATCTTTCTCAAATTGCTCAAGTTTCTTTATGACTTCTTTTTCTTCTTCAGATTTCTTCCGCTTTTTCTTCAAGACGGCGCATTGATTGTGAATCTTATTAGATATGACGCGGGCAGCTATTTCAGCGCTGGCATACTCATACTGTTTTTTTCTGAGCAGAACATTTCCTTCCGCTTTTGAAGGAAGCATCGCCGTCACCCGTAGATTAGGCGTCATAAAGACGATGGAAAAGCCAAATTTTTTTGAACGGTCGAGCAAACCTGTTGTAAGACAATAGTCCCCGCAGATAAAAAGGATAAAAAGCCGGTAACAAGTCGACTGATGCTTTATTTTTCCTTCGGCATCAGCAATCAAGAGATTGTCATTCTTAAAACTTATTTTCTCACCTTCGCCAGTAAAAACAAAGGCAATTTGCTTGAACTCAAAATCCCTCGCGCTCATCATAGACTTACCCCGCTAGAACCCTCCGCAATAAGCTTTTGGCGCAAGAGGCCTGTCACAAAAATCATTGTAAATGCAGTGGCGGCATTTGTCCGCAGTTTTTGGCTCATAAGAGGAAGGAATAAAACTTTGCATGGCCTTGTTCGTCGACTTGAATTTTTCAAACATCTCCGCATTTTCTTCCGGAAGCGCGACAGGATGCGCTTTGTTGTCATCGCTGGAATAAAAACGCATGGATTTTACGGCGTAACCCATTTCACGAAGACAAAGGCACTGGGCATATAGTTGAAAAACATAGCCGTCATAGATAGTTTCAATATGTTTTTTGCGCTCGGTTAAAAGTCCTTTTTCAGCGTCAAACAAATCGATTTTTCCGCACAGATTATACTCGCTTGAGTAAATATCCATCCCCTGCAGAATATTTTTATGGGTCGAATAACGCCGCTCGTCTATTGCAGAGTGCGCAGCCTTACCGTCTAGTTGGGCGCTTCCATAATACATCCGTTCGGAAAGCTCACCATACAGCTGATGATAGTAAATTGAAAGAGGACAAAAAATAAAATCATTCAGATAGCTGATTTTCAGGTAGAGTTCCATTTTTGCCGCCATCCAAATCAAGATAGTTTTCACTTGAAATTACAGAATGGCCCAATTCCTTTTCTGTTTCTTTTCGGGCAATTCCCGCGACATTTCCACCACGACGCGCCACCTCTTTGTTTTCATCAAAGGAATCAGGTTTTTCCTGCTGACTGATTTCAGTTGTGACTCTCTCCCCAAGCATAGTAAAAATCAATTCAAGATCCGTCATATGGTCACGAAGATTCTGATTTTTCTTTGTAAGCCCTTTTACAGCTTTGTATTCACTTGGAGTCAGCCCAAATGTTGCCTTAGAAATTTCCGCGGTAAGAATGGCATAATCCTTTTCTTTTGTAATCCCGCGTTCTTTCCATTCATCAGTAAGATTCTGCCTTATTGCAATTCCACGAAGCCGCTTGTCTATCCAGTCCTTTGGGTAGCCTTTTTTCTCATACAACTCCTTCATCCGCTCCTGGGCAAGTTCTGGGTTCTCAATCTCAAGAATCCGTTCATACCCCACCTGCGCAAGCCACTGTTTAAATGGCTCTGCCTTGGGGGAAGGGATTGACTGAATTATGCGTAGAAGCGCCTTAACATTTGCGGCGTCAGTATTGTAAAACTTGCCGTCAGAAGACTGCATTTTGAGTTGTCGACAAATTGTCGACAACTCGATTCCGTCTTCCGAATGAACGCGTTTCTTCATCTTGAACCAATAATCACGCGGATTCACGCTTTCCGTAAGGACAGCAACTACATCCACCACAGAAAAATACCACTGTTCTTCTTTTTCATCCCAAACAGAACGGATTTTGCTGTCTTCAAAAAGCTTTATCTGTTGCAGATTTTTTTCATCTTTATTTTGCATATTCCTTCTCCTGAACAAACTTAAACCAGTCGGCGTTTGAAATGTTTTCAATATAGCCATTTTCATTTAAATTGAAATTATTCTGCAAAAGATAAAGTCCCTTTAGCGCAATATGGTACGCGCCGTTGGCATCAGCATCAACAGGAAGCTTTGAAATCCATTTTCCGTCAGTCGTTTTTCCTTTTTCAGCTTCCTCTCGGCTGTCATAGAAACTTCCATCTTCTGCCATGACTGGTGAAATCAGATAATCATCTTCCCCTTTTGAAGAATTAGGAACGGAATTTCGCATCTGGAGAATTGCAGTAAACGAACGGTATAGGCCGTCATAAAAAGCGCAATTTTCTCTTTCAGCCTGCACTGCCTGTATCTGGTCTATAATATTATCTTCTGAACTCCAGTTTATCCCTTGCTTGTCGAACAATGCCTTTAAGTTTTCTGTTGGATTTACATGAACAACAGATTTCTCTGCCTTGCTGAAAACAAGTCGCTCTCCCCTAGAATAGAGTTCCCATTTTTTCTTAAAGTCCGCATTATCTCCAAAGTCGCTGTAATCAAAAGTGAACACAAACGAATCTGTTTTTCTGTCATAGCGAATAGAATCAAACTTATCAAAGAAATCTTTTTTCTTTTCGATATTTGTAAGCCCTGCAGTATAAAAAAGATTTGCAAAACCAGTCTTTGGATCAATTTTTGAAGTATACGCAGCCGGAATATAGAAAATCCATCCGCACTGTTTGCCAACATCGCTTACATTTGCAACTTTGTCAGTTAGCTGATATGCATTCAAAACGCCACCAGGCTCAGCGACTTTCTTATCCTTGAACACAAGATAATTAAGCTTTTCAATGAGCATGTTTTCAAACTTCTGGTAAACTTGACGCTCAACCGCAAATCGTCCTCGTTTAAATCCAAAATTCAAATCTTCCATTACGACAATTGCATTATTTTCTACCATTAATTTTGCAATCTCGTGAACAATGTTTGAAAGATATCCTTCTTTTAATTCTTTGATATTGCTGATTGTTTGCCAGTTCTTGCGAGCCTTGCCACGCTCTCCCTCCTTCTGGACTAGTTTCTCCTGATAATTTACAGAAACAGTTTTATCATTGCGAACCTGTTCCACAAGGTTGAGCGTTTTCTGAAGCTCGATTTCGCCCTTTTGATTGATAAGCGAAAGATAAATCAAATGACGCTCGCCACGGTCAAGACCAATAACCTTTACATCAGGATTATTTTTCAACACCTGCTGGACTTTTTCATTGAATTTTCTTCCTGTAATTTCAGGAGCCTTAAAATTCATGGTAATCGGACAATGGAACAGATATGTTTTCTGTGTAAAATGACGGTCTTTGATAATGTCAAATTTGGCCTCTTTGAAACCGACTTTTCCACTATCCAGAAGTTCTTTTGCGGTATCAGAAAGTTTAAAGCTTTTTTCCTGTTTATTAGGATTTTTGAACTTGTAAATTTCTTGATATATTTCTTCTGGGATTGTCTCACCGTCAGAGGTCGTTCTGTTTACAAGAACTGAACCTTTTTTATGGCATACATCTTTCACATCAGGATTTGCATCCCGCCAGAAAAGTTCTGCATCTCCATTCAATTTAAGGCAGACATCCCGAAGATTTTCTTCGCTGAACAAATTTTCCCAATACATCGTATGAAGATTCTTTTTGCCTGTTGAACCGTTTCCGCCGTCTTTACCAGTTGAATAGTCTTTGTTGTAGATTTGGAAAAGGAAAAGTTTACCGGAATCTACAAGGGAATTGATTTTTTCAGCAGTTACATTCACAAACCAAATTTTATAAAGTAAAAGATTAATCTCTTTGTAAAACTGATCAACCTGCTTAAATTGGCTGCAATCGCCTAAGGAAGAAAAATCATATATACAGGTACTTTTATAGGAATGAACAAAGGTCATACAAAATGAAATCCAATCTTTTACAGCTTCTGTATAACCTTTTAAATCGCCAGTATTCCTATAATAGTCAATTTGAAACATTTTCTTTTCATCAAAAGTTTTATTATTCAGATCAAAAATTCTCTTTGAAATTACAAGTGGCTTAATAAAATTATTGTTTTCCAAAATATAATCTTCATTAGAGTTTTTAAAATGCTGTTTAACATCATTTAACTGTGTCGAACATTTTGGAATCATGGTTGTTACATCCTTAAAATACTTATAAACAAGCTTTTCGTAACAATCATTCTTATTTATACTTGTTTCACCATTGTTCTCAGAGTCAAACTTTGGCTTATCTTTTGGATTTAGTACTCCTAAATAATACAGTCCACTTCTGCGGAGTAAAATACATGTATAATCAGATTCTTTGTTTACATCCCAACCTTTTGCTAATGAAACATTATCAAAATTCAGCTTTACTTTCTTCACCTCATTAGGCTTTTTTGTGACAAAATTTCTCACCTTATTATAAAGCGGAACAATTTCAGAAAGCGTCTGCAGTATTTCATCATATTTTGAATAAAAATCGGTGTCCTTCTGTTCTTCACCACGATAGTCAACCAATTTCAGATAATGATAAAGGTTCTGAACTTCGTCGAGGAATTCTTTTATCGGAGTTGCCGTCTCCTTTTCCTTTATAAGATTATCTCGCTTTTCAAAATCAATTTTCTCAAAGGTCGATTCAATTTTATTCAGAATCTCCACAGAAGTTTTTTCTCTTGATTTTCCATCAGCGCGAAGCTCTGCAATTTTGAAATAGTTCTTTACAGTCTTTTCAGCTTTAACATCATTTTCTTTTGCCCATCGCTCATAGGCGTTCTGCAAATCCGCAAGAGAACAATCTGTTTTTGCGATTTCTTTTCTTAGGTTTTCAATCTGCTTTTCCGTGAAAGTCTTCTTTGAATTATCTTTCTCAATTAAGAAAAGCCCGTCATGCAAAATCGACCAATTGCCAAAAAGCTTCAATGAAAAGTCGGTGACTTCTTTTGCAGGAACATAAATCTGACTCAAATCATAATCAGATTTTTCAAACAATTCTTTTGCAGCGGAAATGACATTATCTAATGACTGTTCCTTAAACTGTTTTACAGATTCGTAAACTTCATCGCTTGATTCAAATCCAATCGGAATAAAAGAAGCCGTACTTCTGTCGCTTAAAATCTGCTTGTATAATACACTCATCTTCCGCTTGAGCTTGTTTTTTTCTTCTGTAGGAAGCTGCTGGCGGGCAAGATTTATTTTTTCGTTTATGCCTTGCAACTTTTGAGTTCCTGCCTCTCCTGCAATGCCGCCAATTATCGTATTATAAAAATCAATGCCGCTCTGGCTCAAAACTGAATTAAATCCGTCCGCGCTAAAAATATCAGCCAGTTTTTTGCCATTAAGGATTTCAGAAAGAGCCTCTTCCGTTTCAGTGATAATTGCAGGATACTCTTTCTGCAAGCATTCAAAAACCTTTACATTTGCATAGAACTTTGGAAAATTTTCATTAACTATTCTATTGCTGATAGCGGTAGCCTTAGCCTCTTCGCTATACATATTTTGTCTGTTTTGGTGAAAACCTGTAAAATATGTCGCAAATCCCTTAAACACATCAAGAGCTGCCCGCTTGTCGGATATAGTTCCTGATTCATCAGCCTTTATTACAGTTGGAACAAATTCAGTTAAAATTTCTTTCTTGAAAAGCTTGTCAAACCTATCATCATCCTTAAACTTTTTTACAATCTGTTTTCGCATCACACCTTGAATGGTTTCTAACTCTTTTTTTATTTTACTTTTCTTATGCTTGTCTTTTTCATTCTGGAACAAATCAAACAGGTCATATAATGGCCCCCATTCAAGTTTTGCCTTAGAAAGAACTTCTTCTATGAATGCGCGGTGAAAATCATCTATCATCGACTTGACTTCAACATAAGCCTTTGAACGCTTAATGTCATTATCAAGAAGTTGTAGTTTTTCAATATTTTCTTCTGTTTTTCCGATTGGAATCAACCTGTTTCGCAAGGTAATAGAGCGAGAATAACCATTTTTTTGGCCACAAAAATTTTCAATTGTTTTCATAATTTTCTCCTCAAACTCAATTATAAACAACAAAAGGTATTTTGCCTATAGTATATCACACACCCTGCGTCACCTAGCGCTACAGGGTAGAAAAAATTTCCGCCCCGCGCTAGAATGGTTCAGCATATAAAAAGGAGAAAATATGCCGCAAAAAAAACGAAACGCCCCGCACATACTCGCCTACATAATGGAAATCGACAAGGACATAAGAAACGGCGAATACCCCAACACAAACACAATGAACAAAAAGCACGGCTGGAACATAAGCCGCAGCACCTTTGGCCGCTACATCGACATCTTGCGCGACACTTACAACGCTCCGGTGGAATACGACTTCAAGAAGAACGGCTACTACTACACCGACCCGACATATTTCATGCGGCAAGTCACTCTAAAAGAAGGCGAGCTTTTGACATTCTCCACGATTCTTCCTTTGCTGGAACAATACAAAAACACGCCGCTGGAAGAGTCGTTCAGAAGCATAATGAAAAAACTTTCGGAGATGCTGCCCGACAACATCAGCGTTGACTCGGCCTTCATAAACAACGAAGTGCGCTTTATAAGCGAGCCAATCACAAAGCTTGGCGAAGGCGTTTTTGAAGCGGCGCTCAAAGCAACAAAACTCAAACGCACCTTGCGTTTTGAATACAAGGCCTCCGGAAAAACAAAATTCGAACCCCGCGAATTTGACCCCTACCACTTGATTTGCCAGGGCGGAAGTTGGTATCTTTTGGGGCATTCCCACCATTCCGACGCAATTCGAATCTACGCGATGGCTCGAATTCAAAACGCGCAAGTGACGCAAAATTTTTTTGCCATGCCAAAAGACTTTGACATCAAAAAACACATCGATCCAGAGATGGGCGTATGGCGCACCACCGCAAAAAAAGTAAAAGTTGAAATTGAATTTTCGCCGGAACTAAAGTCCTACGTCACCGAACGCGAATGGCGCAAAGACCAAGTTATGAAGACCCGCCGCGACGGCAGCGTCCGCCTTTCGTTCAAAACCAACCAAATGAACAAACTCTGCTCGTGGATTCTTTCATTCGGAGGAGAAGCAAAAGTCCTCACCCCTACAGAGCTCCGCGAACAAGTCAAGGCCGCGGCAAAGAAGATTTTGAAGGCGAACAGTTAGAAAAATTGGAATCACCAGCTGTCGCGACATCCGAGCCGCTTATTCCTCTTCCCAGGAAACGTCGACCATGCGCTTTTCCAGGTCGGGGATGCGCAAAAAGATTGAGCAGTTGGCGCGGTGAATCGTAACGCCGCGGCTTCGCGAAACATAGCCCGCGATTGTGTCGGGATACTTGGGATTGCAGCACTTGGCGAAAGTCACCATATAATTTTTGGAGTTCTCCACGCGCACTTTGCCGGAATGATGGGCGGCCGCGTCGTAAGGCTTTGTGCCCTTTTTGTGGGCTTGCCTAACTTTGTTGGCGGCGGCTTCGCGGGCGTTGGACTCGGCTTGTTTTGCGGCGGCGGCTTTGTCAACAAAGCCTTGGTCGTTGGCGCTAAGCCAGGCGCGGATTTTTTGGCGGGCCTTTGATGTCTTGGTCCACTTTAGCCAGCCTTCAACCGGATGCGACTTGGGGTTTGTGAGAATTTCTATTATTTGCGTGTTCTGTAAGGGCGCGCTTAACGGAATGATTTTTCCGTCGGCCTTGGCGCCTACTATTTTTTCGCCGACGCCGGAGTGAATCTGGTAGGCAAAGTCAATCGCGCTCGCGCCGACAGGAAGCTGAACCACGTCTCCCTTGGGAGTGAAGACGACAATCTTGTCGGCCAAAAGCTCGCTCTTAAATTCGCTAAAATAACCTTCGTCGTCGGCGCGGTTTTCCTTAAGTTCCCGCAGCTGGTTGAAAATCGAAAGGCCCTTTAGGTCAACCATGTCGTGGTTCGTTCCCTTTTTGTAAAGCCAGTGGCTGGCAACGCCGTGCTGCGCCACGTTGTCCATCTCGCGCGTGCGGATTTGGATTTCAAGCGGCTTTCCTTCGCAGAGAACGGTTGTGTGCAAGGACTGGTAGCCGTTGGCCTTGGGCATCGCGACGTAATCCTTAAAGCGGCCGTCAAGCGGCTTCCACAAAGAATGCGCAAGGCCGACCAGCGTGTAACATTCGGGAACGGTATCGCACAAAATGCGCAGGGCGAAAAGGTCGAACAACTCGCTGGCCTCTTTGTTGCGCTTTCGCATCTTTTGGTAGATTGAATAAAAGTGCTTGGCGCGGCTTTTTACCGAAACCTTTATGCCGGCCTTGGCCGCCGCTTCCTCAATCTTTTGAACGGCGCTTTCCAAATAATTTTTGCGCTCGTCCTTTTTGGCCGAAACAATCGCCTTGATTTGCTGGAAAACGTCCGGGTTGGAATACTTTAGGCTAAGGTCTTCCAGCTCGTTTTTTTCGCCCTTCATTCCAAGGCGGTCGGCAAGCGGCGCCCAAATGTCTATGACTTCGGCGGCGACGGCGCGCTGGGTCTTTGCGTCGTAGCCCTTTAAGTTTCTGATTCTGTCCAAGCGGTCGGCAAGCTTTACCATAATTACGCGAACGTCGTCAACCATCGCGAAAAGCATTTTGCGGATTGAGTCGGCCTGCTGCAAGGTCTTGCTTGAAATTTGCAGGTTGGTTATGCGCGCCGTTCCTTGGATAATAGTCACGACAGCCGCGCCCCAGCGTTCCTTTATTTCCTCAATGTCAACGCCAGGCAAGTCCAAAATGTTATGAAAAAAGCCGCCCACAATCGAATCCGCGTCCAGCTTGTTCCTGGCCAAAATCGCGGCGACGCGCATCGGATGCAAATAGTAAGGCTTTCCGCAAGAGCGCTTTAGGCCCTCAGTCTTTTGAAGAAGATAGTCCCACGCCAAAGAAATCTTTTCGCGGTCCTTTTCAAAGTCAGGAAAGAGCCTGAAAAATTCATTCAAGAGAAGGCTTGGGTCTGTTATTTCGTTGTTGGAAATAAATTCATCTTCCGTCATTGGGGAATATTGTAGCGAGAACGGGGAGTAAAGGCAAGACGGGGCGTATGATGTGAAAAAAAAACGAGGCCGCAAGAAAACTTACGGCCTCCGTATAACATTCGCGATTAAAGGCGCGATTTCCTTTGGATCAAGTCCCTAAACGAATAAATTATATTACACAGAATTTTCTGAAAGTTCTTCAGGGTCATCATCCTCCAAATCCTTTTTTATCTGGTATAAAGTTTTGCCATTATATTCAAAGAAATTTGAACCTTGCACAGATTTCCAATCATAACCTAACTCCCTCAGGAGCTTATCTGCAAGTCCAGAAAGAGAATATTTATTGCCTTTATATTCAACTTTATCATCTGGAATTACAGTACACTTTATATCTTCATTTCGTGTGAATGTCAATTCCGTGCCTACAGGAACATTAATTGAAGCGAATGAGAATCTTTTGCCCGTTCTTTTTGCTGGAACGATTTTATCTTCAATTTCGGCGCCGGCTTCATCTATCATTTTATTCGCAATTTTTATTTCTTTGTCACCAGAAATTTTCAAAGCAGACACCGCTCGTTCAGGATCCATTTTAAAAAACTCGCGATTCTCCCTAATTCTAAATGCAGAAAATGTGTCGTGAGCAAGCTTTTCAATTTCCTTATACCTTTTGCTTTCAATTGCAAAATAAAATCTAAAAGGCAACGGCAAAGAAGTATTATCTAAACTTTTTATTCGCGCTTCTACCGAATCTTCAGTAATTCCAATTTTTACTATTCCGGGCATTGCGTCGTTCGTCAAAACATAAACTATCCCCATTTTTTTCTCCTACAAAGTAAAACACAAACCTATCATATTTTATCACAACATATAACTAATTACAACAAAAACTCACTTCTTTCCGCTCACAAACGAAATTAAATCCGCATAATCGCCTGAGTCCGCTTTTCGCAGAGCGGAAATATAATTAGCGCGAATCTCTGAAATCTCAGTCAAACTACAGTCTCCCCAATATAGAGGCGGTTGCCCCATTTGTTTCATGCATAAATCCGCCATAACACGGGAAACACGGCCGTTGCCGTTTGGAAATGGATGAATCTGAACAAGCCGATGATGCAAGCGAACGGCAATTTCCATTGAGCTATAAGTTTTGTTTTCAATCCAAAAGGCTGCGTCGTCAAAAAGTTCTTTTAATTTGACAGGAATCTGATAAGGAACAACGCCGATGTTCCTTTCTGTTGAACGATATTCTCCAGCCCACGACCAAACTTCGCCAAACATTTTTTTATGAAGCTTTCGCAAAAACGAATCATTCAAAATGTCTTTTGGCGGAGATTGCAAAAGCCATCTTTGCGCGTCAAGGATATTTCTCGTTTCAAACTCGTTCAACTCGCTTCTAAGCGTCAACCACTTTAATTTCAAGCCGTCTTTTTCATCAGGCGTAAGAGGAGTTGAATTGTCATCCGCAACAAAAATATCCATTTTCCTCTCAATCCCAAATACGCTTGCGGTTCTTCAAAAGCAATTCTTCCGTAAGGTCGGAAAGAATTTCTTCCGAAGAACTAAGCTGATTTTCCAAAGCCATGTTTTGATTTACCGAACGCAACATTTGCGCGGCTTTTTCTTTTGCGCGTTTTTTTATCATCGCGTCAAGACTTTCTTTTGGAATAAAAAGCGGAACAAAAACACAGTCCATGCTTTGCGCGACTTTTTCAAGAGTTGAAACTTTTAGATTCTTTTCATTGCGCTCCATGTAGGCCACGCGCGATTGCGTCACGCCGATTCTATTTGCCAACTGGCGAGTGGTCATGCCGAGCGTTTGCCGCATAGTTTTTATCCAGCTTTGCTTTGCAGGAATAACAGGAACAAGCGGCTTTACAGAGGATAGTTTTTTGTCCAAGGCCCTAAGCCTCGCTTTTTGAGCGTCCATTTTCATTCACCTATAAGTTGTAAATCTATATTTATTTTAACATAGATAAGTTGTAAAGTCAATTATTTTTTACAACTTATAAGTATTAAAAGATGACCAAAAAAGCGCCAAAAACAAGCCGCGCTCGCGCGAGGACCGCTCGAAACAACGCTTAATGGATTGCCAACCACAACACAAGCGGACTAGCCTTCCAATTCCAAGTCCACAAATTCTCCGGCGCAAGCCTTGGCCAAGTCTTGGGGGGCCAGGCAAAGCTGGGTTCCGCGAACGCCCGCGCTTATGTGGATTTTCTCGCAGGCCAAGGCGGAATTGTCGATGAAGGTTTTAAACTGCTTTTTCATTCCCAAGGGGGAACAGCCGCCGCGGACGTAGCCTGTAAGGGCCAAGAGTTCCTCTGGCTTTACGGGAGCGATTTCTTTGGCGCCGCTTGCAGCACGGGCTTTTTTTAGGTTGATTTCGTGCAAGGCGTTTTGAAGGAATACGAAAACTTCTTTTGAGTCGCTTCGCATTACGATTGTCTTAAAGACTGTGGCCGGGTCAACGCCGATTTTTTGGGCGGTAAGGCCCGCGGCGCCTTTTGCAAGCGCGTGCTCGCCGTCATCGTCATAGGCCAAGGCCTCGTAGGAGATTCCAAGCTTTTCCAAAATGCGCATGGCGTTGGTCTTTGCCGCTCCGCCTTTTTTTGCCATGATTTTCCTCCCGCCCGCTTTTTAGGCTTGCAAAACATTATAAATTGCGCCCCCTTCTTGGGCTTGCTACAATTCCGTCCTTCCTCTAAAGGATCGCGCGAAAGTAAGCTTGTCGGCGTACTCCAAGTCGCCGCCCACCGGAAGGCCGCTCGCCAGGCGCGTTATCTTTGCCTTTGTTTGCGAAGCCAGCAAGCGCTGCAAGTAAAGCGCGGTGACGTCTCCGTCAACGGTTGGGTTTGTCGCGATTATTATTTCGGAAACCTCGCCTTCCTGGACGCGCTTTATCAAGGCGGCGACGTTAAGCTGGTCGGGCCCGATTCCGTCCACCGGGCTAATCACTCCGCCAAGCACGTGAAAAAGGCCGTTGAACTCGTGAAAGCCTTCTATCGTCATAACGTCCTGCGGCTGCTCCACCACGCAAATAACGCTCCTGTCGCGAAGGTTGTCCTGGCATATCGGGCACGGGTCTTTTTCTGTCCAGTTTCCGCAAACGGAGCAAGGATGAATTTTTTGTTGGAGCGTCGCCATTTGCGAGGCGAATCGTTCCACGTAAGCGGAGTCGGCCTTTAGCAAAAAGTTCGCGATGCGGCCAGCGGATTTTTTTCCGATTCCCGGAAGGCGCGAAAAGCTTTCCGTAAGTTCGTCAATCGCGTTCATACAAGGCCTTGCAAGCCGCCGAGCATGGGGCCGAATTTATTTTTGATTTCTTCCTGGATTTTCGCCATCGCGTCGTGGTGCGCGGCGACAATCAAGTCTTCTAGCATTTTTATGTCGCGGGGGTCGACGCACACAGGGTCAAGGCGCAAGTTTGTGATTTCAAACTTTCCGTTAAGAGTGACGTTGACGATGTTTCCGCCGGAAGAGCCTGTCGCGCTGATTCCAGCCAAGTCGTTCTGAACGTTTCCCAATTGCTTTTTCATCGCGTCGATGTCTTTCAACAATTCAAATGGATTCATAAAATCTCCTCTCAGCACCGCTGTTCGCGCGAGCTTGGTCGCAAGCGCGATTGCCCGCTCGCGTAAGCGAGCAAGTAGATAACTTCTTTGCGCAAAACGGCAACGCCGTAATGTAGCGGCTTATTGCCCAGCGCTCGTGAGAGCGCAAGTAAATATTTTCCACTTTGCAAAACGGCGGGCTTGCCCGACCGTATGCGGCGTCCTGCTATTCTAGGCTTGCAATCGATTAAGTCGCCGCTACCTTTCCTCCGACGATTTCGCCCTTAAAAACTTTTACCAGCAAGTCAACTTCCTTTGGAATCTGGACCGCCTGTTCCGGCTGCCGCTCCAACTCATGGACTTGGACGTCAAACGCGATGTCCTTGCCCCACAATTGCCTTGCCTTGTTTTTTAGGCCTTGAAGCTTTGCGTCAATCCTGCTCTTTTGAAAGGCGTCAGGAATGCGCGCGGAAATCTTTTGACCGTCAAAAGCCCAATCGCTTGTGTTCTTTAAAAGCGACGCAAGGGCCTCGTCCTCCAACGAAAGCGAAGTTATCAAGGCGTCCCTAATTTGGTCAACGTCGTCCGGCATTTGCGTCACTGGCGCAGAGTGGAATTCTTTAGGCGCGCCACCAATGCCAATTTCCGCGCCTTGATTAAAACCCGGCGGATTTCCTCCGGGGGGATTTTCGTTGCCGCTTTCTGTCGGAAGCTTAAAGTGGATTTGCGAAGGCGCAGCCGCCGCAGCTCCAGCCGCTGGAACTTCAGACGCAGGAGCGCTTGACGGAGCCGCCCCTAAAAGCGAGCGCGCTTGGTCAATGGCGACCTTGACTTCAGACGGAGAGACGTATTCCTTAAGCCAGCACAAGCGGCTAAAGGCCAAGTCGATTTCGTAGCGCGGCGAAAGCGAGTAGCGAATGTCGCGATACAGTTGAAGGAAAATCGAAAGTGCGCGCTCGATTTGCGTTCCGTTCCACGCGTCCAAAACCGCCTTGCTAAAGCGCGCGGGGTCTTGGCCCAGCAAAGACTCCTTTACGATTCCGTTCTTAATTAATAGAAGCGAACGCAAGTAGTCGGCGCTGTTTGTTATCAATTGCTCGATTGAAATTCCAGCCTGCAAAAAATCGTTGAGCTTTTCCTGGGCGCCGGCGGGATTTGCGGCGGCGCATTCCTCAAACAAAAGGTTAAGCCGCTCAGTTCCGACAAGGCCCAGCTTGTCGCGGATTTTTTCATAAGTCAAATGGCCTTCGCTAAAGGCGGCCACTTGGTCAAACAAAGTGTAGGAGTCGCGCATAGAGCCGGTTGACTCTTTGGCTATCCAATAAAGCGCCTCGTCGTCGGCCTTAAGGTTTATTTCGGCGGCGGCAAGAGCCAGCTGCTCCTTTACCTTTTCTATCGGAACAAGCCTAAAGTTGAACTGCTGGCATCGGCTCTTGATTGTTGCCGGAACCTTTTGCAATTCCGTGGTGGCAAAGATGAACACAACGTATTCCGGCGGCTCCTCGATTGTTTTTAGGAGCGCGTTGAAGGCGTTGTTGGTCAGCATGTGCACTTCGTCTATGATGTAAATTTTGTAGCGGCTGGAATTTGGAGGAAACTGGACTTCCTCGATGATTTGGCGCACGTCGTTCACGCTGGTGTTTGACGCGCCGTCTATTTCGATTACGTCAAGGCTTGAGCCTTTTGTGATTTCCTTGCAGGCGGAACATTCTCCGCAGGGACAAGGCGTAGGGCCTTTTTCGCAATTCAAGGCCTTGGCAAAAATGCGCGCGGTGGAAGTTTTTCCGCAACCGCGAGGGCCGGTAAAAAGATACGCGTGGGCAATTTTTCCTGTTTGAATAGAATTCTTTAATGTAGCCGCGACAAATTCCTGGCCAATCAAGTCCTCGAATTTCTGCGGCCTTCGGCGTGTCGCCGTAACCTCATAAGCCATAGAAATGAAGATAGCGCAAAAACAAGAAAAATTCAACCGATAAAACGGAGAGTGATAGAAAGACCATAAAGCGCCGGCCACAGAAAACGGTTGGAAGCCCAAGACGCGCCCGCCCGAAAAAAAAATTGCCAAATCGGAAAAAAGATATTGACAAATAGACACGATTTTTGCTATAATAATTTTCACATTCGCGGAAATAAACCGCAAATGCTCCCTTAGCTCAGCTGGTAGAGCAACGGACTGTTAATCCGTGTGTCGCTGGTTCAAGCCCAGCAGGGGGCGGTCGGAAACCTCTTGTCTAGCGCAAGAGGTTTTTGTTTTTAAAACAATAAAAATTACATCTATGGGCTTGAAAGGGATTCGCGGTTGATAATTTTTTAGCAACCGCGAAAACGGCTGAGTCAAGGCCTTGAGCGCAGCGCGCCTTGACCAGCCGTATACCGCGCTTGCAAAAGGCGAAAGCGTTTTGCAAGAAGAGCGAGCAGGACGCGCGCGGCAGCGGTCGGAAGCGGCCCGTCGGGAGCCGCACGGACGCGGCGACCAGAGGGCAAGCCCAGCAGGGGGCGAAAAAAAACCTTCTCAGTTTTGAGAAGGTTTTTTTTTATCGAGCAGAGCGCGCGTTAATTTCCCGATCCGCCGTTAGAGCCGCTCGCCAGTTCCGTAAAGATGTAATAGGTGTTGCCGGCGAGATCCGTTCCCTTGTAAACTTCCTCTTCTTTTGCCGCGTCTTTTAATTGAACATCATCGCCGGACAAAGGCGTTATGGCCGTGATTTTTCCAACAGTGACATTTTGCATCCATTCCTTGGGGGCATCCGCCTGACCTGTCGAATCGGTGTGGGTTCCCCTGCCAAACTGTGGAGCCGTCGCGGGCTGAGGCTCAGCAGGTGTAAAAGCCACGCTGGCCACAGGAATCATGTAGCGCTCTATGCCGTCAGGGTTAGACTCTCCAGGCAATCTGAATTTTTGCTCAAAGCAAGTCAGCCCGCTTATGGAAGTTCGCGTAGTCTCAAATTGCAATTCAAGGTTGCATACCATTCCCTCAAGATCGCGGTCTGTCATCTTATAAGTGCCGCTTTGTTCCGCGCCGCTGGAAGCGTCAATGACATAAACTTTGTTTCCTTGCTTATAAGTATCAATGGCGGCCTTGAGCTTCTTTCCATACTTGGATTCATCGCCAAAGATTTTTATTTGCCATTCATTTATCGTTGACTTGTCGGCGCTGTCTTGGCTTTCGTCATAGGGAGACGGAGCGGCCGTGTCTTTTGGTAGCCATGAGACAGGAGAGCAAGCCCTAGAGTCGTATGTGTTTTTGTTCTCCTTGAATTTAACCACGCTTTCAGAAAGGCGTCCTTCCTTTTGCAAGAGCGCGATGGCTACGGCCCCCAATGAATAGCTTTCGCCGTCGATTGACGTCGCCAAAGCCTCGTTTGCCAGCCGTTCAAAGGGTTGCCAATTGGAGAATATTGAATGAATGACGGCTTTTCCAAAAAAGTTGGCTGTTCCTTCATTGATGTCATTAAGGCTTATGCGCTTGAACTCATCGCCAAATTCAGAATTGTATTTTTCATGCCAGTATTTTGCGCGGCCATAATACTCGGCGCGCTTGGCAGCGTCGCTATAATTGTCAAAAGCCCTTATAAGCATAAGATTCTCAAGAACGCGGTATGTTCGCGGTCCAAAGTCAATTGGATAAACTTGATCGCGATCCTTGCTTTCAGGATTCCCCCAATCTTTGCCTTGAATGTAAAAATGAAATGACTCGTGGTAAAAGGTGTCAAGATGGTCCAGCGCGATTGACTGGGCGTCATTGAGGTACTTTTTGTATTTCTCCAGCTCCTTTGGGCTTGGGTCGCAGTAACTTACATAAGTGACTGGTTTTCCGTCGTATTCGCTCTTTTCATATCCTCTGGACAACATTTCTTCTATCGCCTTCTTCACGACAGGGTTTGAGGCTACAACCTGGGGAGCGTTCGGAATTTCTTCCTTTGCCTGCGGAGTGACCAAAAACATGCGAATGTCGCTAAAGTCTTCTTTTGTAAACCTTGCCATCATAAGGTTGAACTTGTCTTCGCTAAGGACGGAATCGCCGGGCCAAGCTTCCTTCATTTTTGGATGCATAAGCTTCACGCACTCAAAGGCAAATTGCGCCTGGGAGTCAAAATCCTCGCCAGCCAGCTTTGGCAAATTACCCCCCGGCGGATTTGAAGACGCCGCGTTGGGGCAAGAAAAGAACGCCAACGCAATTAAGCTTGCAAAAATGCAGCCGGCCCATGTAAATTTGTTTCTCTCTTTCATGGCATGAATTATAACACGGAATCGCAAATTTCGCCAGTTTTATTTATTGGGCCGCGCCAGCGTTCCTATTTTTTCCGCAGCGCCCTTTTTAGCATGGCTAGGCCCAGCGCCACGGTGGAAGCGCCTACGCCGGCTGCGATTTTGGGGCCGGCCTTTCTTAGCGCGTCGCCGCTGGCTTCCTCCACTTTTTTGATGGAACGGCGGGCAAGGCCTTTTGGCTCGATGTCGCTCTTAAAGCTTTGCAAGATTTGTTCCGTCCACATGGGAACGGTCAAATTAAAAACGTCGCCCAAAATCGAAAGCGTCCAGCCCAACAAAAACAAAACGGTGAAAACAATCTCAAAGGCAAAGACGCGCTCGCTTGTTCCGCTGTCCTATCGTACAAAAAGACGGCCATGCAAAGCGAGGCCAAGCGCCAAACGATTTTTAGCGCGACGCTCGCCGCCTTAAGAAAACGGACGCCAAGCAAATTTTCCAAAAAGTAAAAAAGCGCGAGCGCGAAGGCCACCGCCGCGATGACAAGGTTCAGCCTAAAAAATTCCGCGTAAACAAAAACGCGGATCAAGGCCCATAAAAAATACAAGGCGTAAAGGCCCATCCTGGCCCAAACAAAAAAGGCTTGCGCGCCGCCGATTATTTTTTGAACCGTCGCCTCCGTTTGCGGAAGGATGAAATTTTCGCGAGGCGCGGCCACGTTTTTTGGAATGGAAGAATTTTGCGCGGCCCCGCCCTTTTGCGCGCGGACATCATCATTCGTTTCGCTCATTTTTGCTCTCCGCTTTCCGCGCCCTTTTCTTTTAGCCAAGCCTTGTAGTCGTCTATGTCCTGCGCGGCGAATTTGACGCATAGCGCTATCAAGGCCGCGTCATCAACAAGGCCCAGCGCGGGAATAAAGTCCGGCAAAAAGTCCAGCGGCGCCAAAAGGTAGGCCAACGCTCCCGCCACGACAATGCAGACGCGCAAGGGCAAGTAGGGATATTTTTTTGTGACAAAATCGCGCAGCATCGCAAAAAACAATTTTACGTCGGCCGCGCATTCCTTAAGCGCCGGCGCAAGCGTAATTTTGTCCAGCCGTTTTTCGCTTTGCAAAATTTTTTGCGCGCCGGCCTCGGACCATTCGCTTTTTTTGAGGCGTTCCAATTCCTTTTTTGCGTTTTTCTTTATGCCGAACATGACTATTTAAACGGATTTACAATTTTAACGCCATCAACTTTCTGGCCGTCATTCAAATCTTCTGAATAAACAGTTCCGCAAGCTTCCGCTTTAGCGGCAGCGATAATAAGCGAATCGTAAAATGACAATTTATTTTTTACGCTGATTGAAATTGCGGACAGAATATCCTTGACGGTATTTGTGTGAACTGGAAAAATTTCTGAATAACGTTCGACATTCTTAAGCGCTTCCTTTTTGTCGCACTTTAACTTTTTTGTAATAACATTGTAATACTCTTGCAAAGTTTGCGTCGATATTCGCGCGCTGTCCACATCCAGCAACGAGTTCACTAGATTTCTGGCCAATTCTTGCTTCCTAGAATCCGCGTTGTCAAAACAATACAAGAGAATGTTCGTGTCCAAAAACGCTTTACCGCTCATAAAGTTCCTCGCGAGTCCATTTCGCTCCATGGGAATTTAAATGAAGAGCGTCCGCGCGCGCAAAAAGTTTTTTGAGCGCTTTTTTTCTTTTTTCCAAATCTTTGTCTTTGCCGTCATCTTCATTCACAAAAACCTTTTTTAGCTTTTCCGAAAGAATGGAAATTGCGGAAACCAATTCTTCGCCCGAAAATGAATCGGCCATTTTAATAAAATCATCCATCATCGCGTCAGACATTGTCGCCCTCCTTGCGCCTATAATTTTACTTTAAAAAGCCTCAATTGTAAATATTAGAATTGCTTTATGTTTTATTTATTTTATTAAACTTTTGGTATTTACAAATATCCGCGCTTTGCAATTTCCGTTTGACAGAACCAAAAAGACCGCCGTATAATATTTTTATAAACAAGGAGTTTTTATATGGGCATTAAGATGAATCAAAAAGATTTTGATTTGCTAGACGCCGTTCTCGAAGACTATGAGAAAAACGGCAAAACTGATAAAGTTTGCCCATATTGCGGAACGCCTATTGTAAAAAAAGTCGTCGGAATGGGATATAGCATAAATTGTCAAACACCTGACTGTTTGCGCGAAAATTGCAGAGGAATTTAACACACACCGCAAGTTAGGCTCACATATCAACATCGGAAAGTGTTCTTAAATAATTTTCATATTCTAACGGAACGCCGATATCATATTTTTTTAGATAGTATAAAAAATCAGTAGGAAAGATGAAATCTCCATCTCGATAGTAGCCAGGGCTGAGTTTAAATTCTTTTCCTGTAAAAATTTCATGGCTCGTCATTGGCATGCAACAATACGGTTCCAAGGCTTCAATATGTTTGATTATTTTTTCCTTTGGAATTTCATTGTGATAATTTTTGAATACATCGAAAGATTCATCACAATCGCCATAGTCCATGCCTTGGAAATTGGCAAATTGCCAGAGAGTAATGGAATTGTCAAAAACTTCTCTTATTTTTTTTCATTTTATTCTCTTAAATATGAAAGGTTGATTTACATCAAGATCCAATCTTTTTTATAAAATCCTTTGGAAGTTGTATGTTATATTTCTTTATATGATAAGCAAGGTAACTGCACCAACAATACTCTTTGTCATCAAAAACATAAAAGTTGTCAGAAATTTTTTCACCTGTTACGCAATCAATCGCGTCTCTTGGGCAGGATGCTTGTTTATGTCCATTTGCTAAATATGCAATAACCTTGTCTTTGTCATACTCGATTTTATCAACCAGAAAGTCATTTATGCTGCCATTTCCTATTTTTGGCATCATTTCATTAAAAAAACAGACATTCGTCATTCTATTTCAACTCCATTTTTGATGCCTCGCCTTCCGCAAACGGAAGGTCACTTAGTTCTACTTGCTTTCCACAAGCCGCTGGATTTCCTCAAGGTCTGAAAAATAATGCGTGCCGTAAAGCCAAACATGGGTGTGATCGGCTTTTAACATTTCTTTTAAAATACGCTTCGGAGTTTTTTTCCAAATCTATTGCGTGAACAAAACCGTCATGAGTTCTGTCGGCTTCAATGTAATCTATAACTTCACCTTTTAAAAGCATATTTCAAACCTTCTTTTAATAAGATTAAAACAACTTTTCGTATAACCGAAAGGACAACAAAAAACGAACTTGCAGGCTTGTAGGTTAAACATTATGTTCTTTTAGCAATGCAAAAAAATCCTTCCATTGTTTATGCAATGAAAATTCCCTAGCCTCTTTTATCCATTCGGGCGCATCCGGCTTCAAAGGCAAAGGAAATTCTTCGGAGGTAAAATCTAACCATTCGTCAAAAATTGCATCTTGTTCTGGTGATAAAATCATTTAGCTTCCCTGTATGTTAGATTAAACTGAATCTTTTTTGCCGAACCATTTTTTATAATTCTCGTCCGGCTCAAATCCGATTCCATTATTACATTCCTTCATTTCATGAGCAAGCCCTGTTTTAAAGTCATGAGGTATTCCATTAGGAAATGCATCGCATGTAGGAATCCAGCCGTCAATCAAGTGGCCGTCGCCTCTATTTTTACAACAAGTACAATCATCTAGGCAAATCATGTTATTTTCTCCTCATGTATTTGTTATAGAATTTCATTTTTCAAGCCATATTTTAATTGCCATTTTTGATTTTCAATAGGTGTTTCATCATAATGCGCATTCATATCACCCCCTCCATATTGCCTCATCTTCCGAAAAAGAAAGACAACACAACAAAAATTATACAACGCTTTTTTGCAAAGTCAAGCATAAAAACTGGTTGCAGCATTCCGCTTGACAGAACAAAAAGCCCCGTCATATAATATTCTACGGAGACCACATGAAACACTTCATCATAATCGACATGCAAAATGATTTTACCACCGGCGCGTTGGCTAACAAGGACGCTGTGGACATTATTCCCAAGATAAAAGATCGATTGAACAAAGCCAGGCTGGACAAGGCGCATGTCATTTACACACGAGACACTCATTCCGCGGAAAATTACATGGCTTCCGGCGAAGGAAAATATTTGCCGGTTCCGCATTGCATAAAAGGAACGGACGGTTGGCAAATAGTCAACGAGCTTTGCCCGAACCAGTCCGATTTAGTCATTGACAAGCTTCATTTTGGATATGACGGGTGGAAGGATTTTATCAAGCCGGGCGACGAAGTCACAATGGTAGGAACTTGCACGGACATTTGCGTTGTGTCAAACGCGCTGGCGATTAAGATGATTGAAAACGTGGACGTGACCGTTCTTTCGGATTGCTGCGCGGGCCTTACAAAAGAAAAGCACCAAGCCGCCCTTGAAGTGATGAAAAGCTGCCAGTGCAAGGTCATTTAGCGCAAAGCGTTTCCGCCCTTGCCCTTCCGCCAAAAAATCGCTATATTTAAAAGCGTAAAGTTTGCCGCGCGAAGACAGTTCCGCCTCCAACAATGACCTATTTTGTTTTTAACGCGCGCGGCTAAAAAAACGACATTTTTTGACCTTATATTTTCTTTACCGCAATTCAGGCCGATGTTGGACTGGCGCTGAAAATCAAACGTCTTGTGAGGAAGGTATGGAAAATTCTCAAAACAAACTCAAGCTTTTTGAAAACAAAAAGATTCGCTATGCATGGAACTCCGAAGAAGAGGAATGGTATTTTTCGGTTGTGGACATTGTGGAAGTTCTGACGGAAAGCAAGAATTACTTAACCGCAAGAAAGTACTGGAACAAATTAAAACAGCGACTTTCGGCGGAAGGATCTGAGTTGGTGACAAAATGTCACCAACTGAAATTACCAGCCGCAGACGGAAAAAACTACTCCACCGACGTTCTTTCCACAAAAAACGTCCTGCGCCTGATTCAGTCAATTCCCTCTCCAAAAGCGGAACCCTTCAAAATGTGGCTGGCGCAAGTGGGCAACGACAGGCTGGAAGAATACGCCGACCCAGAAAAGGCGATTTCTCGCGGAGCGGAATACTACCGCGCCAAGGGTTACACCGACGGCTGGATAAACCAACGCCTCCAGACCATCGAAATGCGAAAGGAATTGACGGACGAATGGAAAGCCCGCGGAATTGAAAAAGAAGCGGACTTCGCCATTCTGACCAACGAAATGACAAAAGCCTGGAGCGGCCTCACTGTAAAAGAATACAAGCAAAAGAAAGGCCTTAAAAAAGAAAACCTGCGCGACAACATGACGAACATTGAGCTGGTCTTGAACATGCTTGCCGAAGTAACCGCGACTTCAATTTCAAAGCAAGAAGAGCCGCAAGGCTTTGAAGAAAACAAAAGCGTCGCCGTTCGCGGAGGAAAAGTTGCCAACACCGCC
>CADCBK010000014.1:38979-128792 GCA_902799665.1 uncultured Spirochaetaceae bacterium
AAGAAGGAATACGAAAAGGCGACCGGCTTAAAAGCGGTTTCTTCATTGAACGCAAAAAACAAAAAAGCGCTGGAAGTAAAGAAAAAGTGAAAGCGCAGACCGTTCCTTCCGCCTGTGGATTTTTTCTGCGAAGCGCGCTATTATAAAACCATGCCCGCGACGCCAGAATTGCAAAAGTATCTTTCTCTCTTGAATCCTGAACAAAAGCAGGCCGTGGAGCACGAAGGCTCGCCGCTTTTGATTTTGGCGGGAGCGGGTTCGGGCAAGACGCGCGTAATCACGACAAAAATCGCCTGGCTCATTTCAGAAAAAAACGTGGACCCCCGCTCCATCCTTGCCGTAACCTTCACCAAAAAAGCGGCCAACGAAATGCGCGAGAGGGTGCAGGCGATGGAGCCTGGCGCGAAAGAAAGCCAAATACGCACCTTCCATTCCTTTGGCGCGTATTTTTTGCGCCGATAC
Organism: uncultured Spirochaetaceae bacterium; assembly: GCA_902799665.1. Lineage (GTDB taxonomy): Bacteria > Spirochaetota > Spirochaetia > Treponematales > Treponemataceae > Treponema_D. The sequence continues at coordinate 39,442 of CADCBK010000014.1, forward strand.
GCGGAGGCCGCCGGCGTTGACAAAAACTTTACGGTTTACGACGACGACGACATGGTGACGCTTATCCAAAAATCCACGCCCGGCCTAAAAAAGTCCGAGGCCGCTTCATACGCCCACAGCATCGCGCTGGCCAAAGACTATTGCCTTCCGCCCGACAGCCTGCGCCTTGGCGAAGTTTCTAGCGACCCGCTTTTTTCGGAAGTCTACGCGGCCTACCAAAAGCGCCTGCGTTCCACCGGAAACGTTGACTTTGGCGACCTCATCATGCTGCCCGTCCAAGTCCTGGCGGAGAACGCCAACATCGCGCGGCAAATGCATTACCGCTACCGAGTGATTATGGTTGACGAATACCAGGACTCCAACGTGGCGCAGTTCCTTTTTTTAAAAGCCCTGAGCGGCGTTGACCAAGACAGCGGAACTTACGTTTGCGTCGTGGGCGACGACGACCAGTCGATTTATAAATTTCGCGGAGCGGAAGTTCAGAACATTCTTAACTTTCAAAAAGAATTTCCGGGAACGCAGTTGATACGCTTGGAGCGGAACTACCGTTCAACAAGCGCGATCCTGAACGCCGCCAACTGCGTCATAAAAAACAACAGCGACCGCCTTGGAAAAACCCTCAGCGCCGAGCGCGGCGACGGAAAAAAGCCCGACTTGATTTTTTTGCCCAACCAAGACGACGAGGCGGCCTTTTGCGCAGAGCTAATAAAAAAACAAGTCAAAAAAGGCGGCGCCTATTCCGACTGGGCCATTTTATATAGAACAAACGCGCAGTCGCTTGTCTTTGAAAGCGAGTTCCTTCACAAAAGAATTCCATATCAAGTTGTGGGAACGCTAAAATTTTACGAGCGCGAAGAAATAAAAGACTTGCTTGCCTTCCTTGCGCTCTTGGCAAACCCCAAGGACGAAATCGCCTTCCGCAGAATCGTCAACAAGCCCGCGCGCGGCCTTGGCCCCACGAGCCAAGACAAAATCATCGACGCGGCAAAAGAAAAAAGCCAAGACCTGGTCACGGCCTCAAAAGAGCTCGCGCCAAGCCTTTCCAAAAAAGCGCGGGAGGGTTTGGAAAAATTTTCCGCGCTCGTCGATTCGTTTAAGGAAAAACTCGGCGACTCCACGGCCGCGGCAAACGATTCCGGCACGTCCGACGATTTTGGCGCGCCAACCGTTCCAGCCGCAAAAGCCGCAAGCGCGAGCCAAAACCTTGGAACGCTTGTCGAAGAGATCATGCAAAAAAGCGGCTTGGAAGAATACCACCAGGCCGACGACGAAATAAGCGGAACCCAGCGCGTGGCCAACATGCAGGAACTGGCAAACAACGCAAGCCTCTATCCGCTTAACATGGACGGCCTTTTGGAATTTTTGGATTCAATCGAATTGGACAGAACGCTCGCAAGCCAAGAAGACCAAAGCCTTGACCGCGTGACCTTGATCACCTTGCACAACACAAAGGGCTTGGAATTTAAGCGCGTCATCATCACAGGCTTGGAACAGGGAATCTTTCCGCGCGGCGACAAGTCCGGCGCCGAGTTGGAAGAAGAGCGCCGCCTTTTTTACGTCGGCATAACGCGCGCCCAGGACGAGCTTTACATAACCAGCTGCGCCGCGCGGCGCATGTACGGAAGAACCGAGTTCATGCAGCCCAGCGTATTTTTGCAGGAAGCGGGCGCGGACACCTTCCGCCTTTTGGGGAACATTCCGCCCAGTTTTGAGCGCGCGATTAACGGCTATTCAGGCGGCGCGGGTTTTGGCGATGAAGGCGATTACGGCGGCGGCGAATATTCCGACGGAGACTTTTACGACGACACCCCGCAGTTTGGCGGACAAGAAGGCCGCCGCTCCAGCGCTTACGGCGCCTCCAGCAATTTTGGCGCCTCATCCGCTTACGGCGCGCCAAAAATAAACCACCCGCTGGCAAAAAAATACGGGCTGGGCCAAGCGGTCTACCACGACGATTACGGAGAGGGACAAATAGTAAAAGCCGAAATTCGCGAAAACGAATACGTGATTCACGTTCAGTTCCAAAACGGCGGAACAAAAAAGTTTTTGCCGGCCTACCAAGCCGCGCAGCTTATGCGCATTAACGATTAAGGAGACCATAAATGAAAGGCGACTTGCTATTGATAATCGACATGCAAAAGGTTTACGCAAAAGGCGGCGAATGGGAATGCATGGACACCGAAGGCGCGGCGGCCAACATCTTGCGCGTCGTGGAGTCCGGCGCGGCTGACTCCGCCATCATAACAAAATTCATCGCGGACAAAAATCCGCGCGGCGTGTGGGCCGACTACAACCAAAAATACAAATCGATAAACGACGACAAAAACGCCAACGAACTTTTGCCCCAAATCGCCGCGCTGGCCAGCCGCTTTAAGGTTTACCAAAAATCCAAGTACTCGTCGCTTAGCGTTCCCCAAATCCGCAAGGCGGCGCTAAAAGCCAAGCGCGTCGTGGTCGCTGGCGTCGTTGACGACTGCTGCGTTTTGTCCACCGTTTTTGAATTGATTGACGCGGGCGTTTACACGGTTTATTTGACCGACGCGACCAGCGGCCTTACAAAAGAAAAAGCCGCCGCCACTTGCCTTACGCTAGAAGGCTTGTCGCCGCTCCACGTTAAATTGATGACAACGAAAGAATATCTAAACGAATAAAAAAACGGGTCATTTTGACCCACTTTTGGCGTAAAAAAGAGACGGCGCGTCAAAAAGACGCAGAATGTTCCAACTTATACTTTTAATTTAATAAAATTTCCTCCAAACGGCAAGAAAAATCGTTAAAATTCGCCAAAAATCGGGCTTTTCGCCAAAGCGGGCCGGATTTTTTGAATTTCCGTTCAGTTTTTAAAAAGTTGGCACGATTCTTGCTCTATATTTAGCATAAAACGCAAGGGGGAAAATATGGCGAGCGACAAAATTCTTTCTATGTATCTTAAGGAAATCAACAAGGTTCCGCTTTTAACAAAGGAAGAGGAGAACGACTTGGCGGCCAAGGCTAAGGCCGGAGACCAGGCCGCCCGCCAAAGAATCGCCAGCGCCAACTTGCGCTTTGTCGTCAACATCGCCAAAAAATACCGCCACAGCGGAATGGACATGACAGACCTTATCAGCGAGGGCAACATCGGCCTTATGACAGCCATCGACAAATTCGACCCGCAAAAGGGCTACCGTTTCATTTCCTACGCCGTATGGTGGATCCGCCAAAGCATTCTCAAAGCCATTTACGAAAAGAAGGACGCCATTCGCCTGCCCCTAAACAGAGTGAACGAATTGGTCAAGATAAAGAAAGTCAAGAAATCCTTGGGAGCGCGCAAGAGCGAGGAAGAGGAAATCAAGGAAGTCGCCGCCCAGCTTAACATGGAACGGGACACAGTCCGCGACCTTTTGGCCATCAGCCAGGAAATGCTTTCCTTGGATTCAAGCGTTCAAGGAAGCGAAAGCGAAGACGCTGTTCTTGGAGACTTCATCGAAGACAACCGCTACCAAGGACCGGAAGACGGTTCGCTTGACAACGCGATGAAGCGCGAAGTGCGCGACGTTCTAGGAAGCCTAAAGCCCAAAGAGGCGGAAGTCCTTAGATTGCGCTATGGCTTGGACGGAGCGGAGCCAATGTCACTTAAAGAAGTCGGCGACATTTGCAAGCTTACAAAAGAGCGCATTCGCCAGATTGAAAAGAACGCCATCGAGCGCGCGAGAATTCCCGCCTCAATGCGCGCCATGCAGGCCTACGTCGCCGCATAGGATTTTCGGCAAATCGTAAACGGAATCAATCTTGATTGTCCGCCCTGGATGCGGCGGAACATCATGGTTGCAAGCGGCGCTCTCTGGATTCAAGCGGGCGCCATTTTTGTTTCCGACTAAAAGCGCTGTTCCGCCCAAAGCCACGTAGCCGTCGGTGTACTTGTATTGGTCGTCCAAAAAAATCGTGTCGTCAATTGTTCCGCCGCATTTTTCCAAGGCGATTTTGTAGCTTTGCGCGTAGGGCTTTCCCAAAAGGCCGCAGGCTCGTATGTCCACGACGGCGCAAAACAAGTCGGCGATTTTCAGCTTTTGCAAAACGCGGTCGGCGTGCTCGCGCGGCGCGTTGGTCAAAACGATTTTGTTTTGTTCAAGCGACTGCAAGAAGGGCCGCAAGTTTGGGTCGGGCATAAGCTCGTCCGCTTCGTTGTCGGGATGGACTTTGGCAAAGTAACCTTCAATGTCTTTAAGGCCTTCGCTTCTAAGCCATTCAAGGGTCGTGCTAAAATAGGGAACCTTTTTTTTCCGAAGCCCGGTCGCGGATTCTAAATCCGTTCCCAAAAAGTCAACGACGGCGGCCATCATGCGTCTTGAAATCCCAGCGTCCATCGCGCTGGTCGGAGAGTAAAGAGTGTTGTCCAAGTCAAAGATAATGTTCTTTACAGTCATTTGATTTTCACTTTCGCCTTTTTGTCGACAAAAACACGTTTCTTTATTTTTGCCGGGTGCAGCGCGTATTCATAAAGCGTGTAGCCTTTTTCGTTTACGGCCTTTACAAAATCCATGTAAGGCGTGTTTGGGATCGCTTGCTCCGCCGCGGCGATATGCTGGTTGTATTCGTCCATGTTCTCTTCTTCAAGGAACATTTGCGCGATGAAAATGTTGGCGAAATATTTTTCGTAATTGTTGGAAGCGGTCTCCACCGCCTTAATGTAAATGCGCTTGGCCTTGGGCTTTGCGCCGCTAAGAACTTCCGAAACGTTGTAGTAGAACTGGCCGGCGTTTAAGTAAACGATGCAATTGTCGGGATCGGTATCAAGCAATTTGTCGTAAACCTTTTTTTCTTGCAAGCCCAGCTTTATCATTTGGCCGCGCTTCATGTATTGCATCGTAGAGTTAATCAAGTCAAAGGCCGAAAGCTTTAAGTAGGGATTTTGTTCGTCAAAGGGATGGTCTTCGTTCCACGCGATGATTTTTTCGTACTGCTCCGTAATCATCGGCTTAAGGCCGTCCATCTCGGGATCCGTCTCCCAAAGGTACTGCCAACGTTCCAGCGTCAAAAGGTTGTCAAAAGTCAAGCGCGCTTCGTCGCCGATTTTGGACTGAACGTCATCGCTCCAAATTTTTTTGTGGTACTCTTCCAAAAACGCTTGGGACGCCAAATAATCTTTTTCCTGCCTGGAGCGCGCGCGCATGTCATAAATCTCGGAAAGCAGTTTTTTTTCGTAATCGCTAAAGTCGCCGGCAAAAGCCCGCCCCGCAAAGAGGCAAAGAACGGACAAGGCGCAGAGGCGAGACAATTTTTTTGCAAGAGCGAAAGCGCGGCTTTTATTTTTTTCCATTTTTCTTTCCGTAAAATTTATTCATCTTGGCGACGGCGGCGTCCTTGTCGTCGGCGTATTCAAAAGCGTCAATGCCGGCTTCGTTCAAGCGGCGGACAAAGGGCGTGTAAACATTTTCCGGCAAAACAGCGTCCGCTTCCTGCAAATGTTTTTTCCAAGCGGCGGCGTCCTTTTTTTTCCAATCAATTTGAGAAAGATAGGCAAGTCCAAAAAACTTTTCGTAATCCGTAGAGCCTATTCGCGCCGCCTTCGTAAAATATTCCGCCGCCTTTGCGTCGCTTCCTCCGCCAATCGCCGGAGCGAAGGCGTACCACAAGCCGGCGTTGATGTACAGGCAGCCGCTTTGAAAGCCTTGCTTTATCATCGCGTCGTAAAACTTTTTTTCTTCCAAGCCGATTGAAATTTTTTGCGAATACTTCATAAGCGGCATGGCTCCGTTGGCCACTTCGTACGCGGTCAAATCATAAAGTGGATTTCGTTCGCTTTTGGGATGAGCGTCGTTCCAAGCCACAGTTTTGTTGAACTGCTCCAAAACGCAGTCGTTTGTTTCCTTTGACTTGTCGTCGATTTCCCACAAAAAATGGTAGCGCTCAAGAGCGAAATTATTTTCAAGAGCCAAAAGCGCCTCTTGGCAAACGCTCCCCTCTTTTATTGAAGAAAAAAAATCAGCGCGTTTTTTTTCAAGCCAATCAAGCGCGGCCTTGTTGCCGTCGATTTTTCGCGACTCAAGCCTGACTTGCAAGGTTTGCTTAAAAAGAGATTCTTCGTATTCCGTCCACTTTTGGCAAAAAGCGCCGGCCGCAAAAAAAACAAGCAGCGCTTGCATGGCCGCCGCCGCAACAATCTTCTTCATACTATTATAATAAATGAAAAGGCAAATAGTTTCAACTTAAGGCTGCTTTCTATTTTTTGCCATTGTTTTTTTCGTAGAACTTTTTCACTTTTTCTTCCACGTCGTCCCTGTCGGTGGCGTAGTCAAGAGAATCGCAGCCGGCCTTGTTCAAATAGCGGACAAAACTTGTGTAGGCATTGTTTGGGGAAATTTTGTCCGCCTCGGCCAAATGCGCCTGGCAAGAAGCGGCGTCGCCCATCTTGAATTCAATTTGGGAAAGGAAAATACAGCCCAAGAATTTTTCGTAATCGGTCGGGCCGATATGAGGCGCGACGGCGAAATACCTTTTTGCCTTGGCGTCGCTTCCGCCGCCGATTGCCGGGGCAAAGGCGTACCAAAGGCCTGTGTGCAAATACAAAAGGCCCTTTTTGCAGCCCGACGCCAACATCGATTCGTAAACCTTTTTGTTTTCCATTCCCAGCGAAATTCTTTTGGAATACTTGAACCAGGGCATCGAGTTGTTTATGACTTCGCAGGCGGTCAGCGTGTACCATTCGCCGCGCTTTGCAAGGGGGTGGCTCTGGTTCCACGCGACGACTTTGTTGAATTGCGACAAAATCAAATCGCCGGTGGCCTTTGCCTTGGAGTCAAGCTCCCACACGTAATGGTACTGCTCGCAGACAAAAACGTTTTCAACGGCAAGCAAGGCCTCTTCGCCGGCCTCGCCTTTTTTTATTGAAGAAAGAAACTCCTCGCGCTTTTTTTCAAGCCATTCCAACGCCGCCTTTTGGTCCTTTTGTGAACGCGACTCAAGGCGAATCTGCATGGCGCCCATCACGAGAGAATTTTCGTATTCCGTAAAGTCGGAACAAAAAACGTCCGCGGCTCCAAGCGCGAAAAGCGCGCCGGCCATGATTCCCGCAAAGAATTTCTTCATGTTATTTTTGGGAGGCAGGCTCGTCATTCCATTCAGCGCCCCAGTGAACAGAAATCTGCCCCTCAGATTTATTAGGAATGTTCCACTTGCCGTCTTTGCGGCCCTCCCGGAAGCCCACTGTCATTTCGCCGCTGTCGGCATGGTCGCCCGACCATTTAAAATACCATTTGTCGTCTTGCACGCTGTATTTAGCGGTCATCTCCACTTTTCCAACAAGATCGTCTGGTCCTTCATCATGCTCATAACATGCAAAATTAATCTTGAATTCACGGTCTTTTTCAAAGCGATCATAGACGCCCTTATAGTATTTGCTTTTAGCCGTTCCATAGTCTGGTACGGTTTTTCCATTCATTTGCTGGTCACCAAAAGTGTAGCACATATTATCGTCATCGTCAAATTTCCGACCTGTTGTGTTGTTCATAGTCGCGCAATCGTTTGAAAGATTCTTCAAAAATTCCTCGCTTGATTCTATTGACCAAAAATACTGCGGGTCATAGCCGTCATCCTCGTCTTCATCCGCCTTAAGATAATGCATCCAGAATGTAAGAGTGGCCTTTTGGCTTTTTCCGGTTGTGCCTGAAACCCAATACGTAGAATTCAGCCACCTTCCTCGTTTATTCCCCTTGCTTACTCTCGCGTATTTCGCTCCGCTTTCATAGTACATGATTGAGTCGATAGAATAAAGAGTCTGACTTTTCAAGCCGCTTATCGTAGTTGTTCCCGCTGTTAGGTCAGCTACGCTTACCTTGGTCCAAAATTCATAGTCATTCTCGCTTATTCCGTTTCTATCCTTGGCGGTAGCAACATAACTCATAAAGTCAGGCAAATCATTCGGATTGGCCAGTCCCAAATCTGGCTCCGAATCATACAATTCATAGCCTTTCACTATATGCAATAACAATCCTGCTGTTTTATCATCTGCTACTACGCGCCTGTCCGTATAGGCATTATAGCTTAGCGTCATAGTATTGCCCTTGCCGTCAGGACTTCGCATCTGCAAGTTTTCAAGCGGCCTCAAGCGGGATTCAAAAGTCAGCACGCTTTCTTTATATGTGTAACCGTCGGCGGCCGTGACCTTAATCCATATTTTGTTTTTGCCAAGCCCCAGTTTAAATTCCTTGGCTGAAGAAAAATCTTTATAAGCGGCTCCTTCGCTCTGCTTGCATTCAATCTTTTCATGGGGCATCGTAGGCACAAGATTCAAATACACAGATTCATATATGTCTTCCAAATATTGGGCCGCCTCAAAATTAAAATCCTTAAACTTGGCGTTTTCGTCCGCGCTTGTTTTATATTGAGTCACGCTAAGGCTTGTGATGTTCTTCATCTTTGGCTCTATGGGGTCTGGATCGTTCAAGTCATCGTATCCGTCGCCGTCGCTGTCGGGGTTGTTTGGATTTGTGATAATTTTCTTAGTAGCGTCAGTTATTTTTATATGCTGCGGAGTTTCGCTTCCCTCTGGAATTGAGCGATTCTTTGTCGCCGGCTTCCAGCCATGCAATTCTTCCCCGTCCATAAGTCCGTCGCCGTCAGTGTCTGGCTTGTCGTCGCTTGTGCCGCAGATAAGCTCCTCGTTATAGGGAACTCCATCTTTGTCTTTGTCAATGCTGTAAAAAATGTTGATTAAATCTCCCGCCTGAACATAAATTTTTGAGATGTCCACCACTTGTCCAGACTCTGGATCTGAATAATAATTATACGTGTCATACGTTGATAGATTATTCCTGGTGTAAGTGTGCTGGACATACCAGGCTCCGTATTGGTAGCCTTGATAGTTATAGTCCCTGATTCTTTTTATGCGGCCGCCGTTTCCAAGAACAAGGTTTCCCTTGCTTTCGGAAATGCCCGCTATCTCCAAAAGGTCCTTGATTGTGACTGGCTCATACAAGTCGTTGATGTCAACAGCATCTGGGTTATACTTGTATTTTGTGGAGACATGATGAGTTTCGGCCTTGTGCTTAGCGGAAGGTCCGTAATCTATGTTAAGGCACGCTGTCATGGCGTTTACGGTAGTAAGAGCGCCTGTAAAGTCGTTTCCGTTGACAAGGCCTTCTTTTTGAAGGGCAATCGTGTAGTTTGTGATGCTCATGTTAAGGCCGGAAGACCACTTTAAAAGCTCTTCCGTTTGGGCTACGCTAAGCTTGTCGTACTTTATCGTCATCATCCCGGTCTCTCCTCCGGGCGGAATTGTTCCGACGTTCGTAAGTTCAACGCTTGCGACTGGCGTTGGATAGCCGTTAGGCTGCCTAAAGTCAGTGATTCCGGCAAAGGTTACAGTGGCGCTCCGCACAGTATAGGCCAGATTGCTTGGATTTTTAAATTTTGCGTTTACAAGAATTGTGCCGCCAGTCACCGTCTTTCCCGTGGTTTCGCTTGTGGTGTGCCCCTTGGTGACGCTTTGAGAAAAGCTTTCGCTCTGATTTTGAGAGTATGTGAACGTGTCGCCAGACGTGACGCTGCCGTTATAGCCGGCTTCAAAATTAAAGGTATTTTTTGCTTTATCTTCAAAAAAATTGAATGTCGCTTCCCATTCAAAGCCAAACCCAACTTTTGTATGCCATCCGTGCGTTTCGTTGCGCGTGTGCGAGTTGGTGTTTGTGGCGCTCTGGCTGTGGACAGTTCCGTCGGTATGGGTCAGCGACTCCATCACAGAGTTAGTAGCCGATGTTTGATAATTGAAGCCTATTTCAGGACGGCCCACAAACTGGATTTCCAATTGAGGAACGTCCGCTATGCGCGGATTAAAGGTGTTTGACCCTTCCGTGTAATAATTCAACTCTTGTCCGTCAGTCCAGCCGTCGCCGTCGGTGTCCTTGTTCGCAGGATCCGTAAAGAATTTATAAAGTTCGTCGTAGTCCGAGACGCCGTCGCCGTCAGCGTCCTTTGTCATTCCGTCGTCCCCTCCCGACACGTTTCCCTTCGACCAAAGCGCCATCAACACAATGTTTTTGTCGGGCGTGATTGGCGCTCCGTCAGCGTAATCCGCGCTTACATTCGTAAAGTTTGTAATCCAGCCCAAAAAATTTCTTCCATTATTTGTAAGGCCTAAACCGTCTGCCGTGACAAGATTTTCGGAATCGCCTTTTGTTATTTGCTGCGTCTTAATCTTGCTTCCGTCGGCAAAGCTTCCTCCGTTTGGAAGGAATGTCACAGTCCATTTGTCAAGCCATTTTGCATAGAATTTTTTGTTTCCGACGCTGCCGCTTGGAATGAAGTCAACAACCGGGCCTTCAAAATTTTCGTCCTCATACCAGCCGCCAAAATCCGAACCGGCTTTAGCAATTTGAGTTTTGTCCGGCAGAGACAGGCTTTGAGAATGTCTTGTGTAGGAAAGGCAGGGGCTATAGCCCTCCGCAAAGGCTCCCCCATTTGTTTCGTAGCTGATAGAATATAAGTTTGAAAGGCTTTGCAAAACCACTTTTGACTCGCTTCGCGCAAGCGCGTAAATGCCCGCAAACTCTCTATACGTTCCCAACAAAATCTTTTTTTCTGTGTCAGCGAAAAATTTAAAAATCAATATGTAGTCGCCTGCAGGAATGTCGTCCTTTTCGTAATATGTCGTTCCTCTTTGGTTCACCTGCAAGTCTTCATCCGCAAAGCCGGGAACGCTTTCCTCGTCCATCGTATAAAGGCCGCCTGTCACACACTTAAGGTTGTCCACTGGAAACGCGGCGGACACATAAAGGGATCCGTAGCCGTGTCGCGCCTCAAGCTCCTGCATCATCATAGGAATAAGGGTAAACAGAAGGGAATTTTTTCCGGCTTTTATCGTCTTTGTCTCTTCAGTATAATAATATCCCGTCTCGCTCACCGCCAAAACGCTGAAAATCCAGGTTCCTGTCTTAAACGGAACGCTTGCGGCTTTTAACTCGCCGTTTGAATGCCACGTGTCGATTTCTATATCACTTGTCCCGTCGACAGGCCTGTAATAAATGGTTATCAAGTCAAAGAAGTCGGCGCTTATGTTAGGCAAGGCGCTGCAGGAAATGTCGTTTTTTGCGTCAAGCGAAAATGAAAGCATAGCCTCGCCGCTTGAAACTGGAAGGTAAGCCCCGCCGCTGGAAGGTTCGTTTTCAGTCGCAATTGCAGCATTGTTTTTCGCTTCGTCAAGCAAATTCGAACACGCGGCAAAATAAGACATGGCGCAAAAAGCCGCAATTAAAAGGAATATTTTTTTCATGTTTTGCCTCCTAGTTGACCTTCAATGAATTTTGCGACGAGAATATAGCCAATTTTAATGTTGACTCTTCGTCCATGAACTTGATTGTGACTAGAATTTGCGCAAGGCAGCTTATTTGGTATGTATCTTTTTTAAATTTACTTGTGTCTATTGTCAGGACGCCGGACTCTGAATCCACGTTGGCGCCAGCAATGCTTTGAGCCAAGGCGCCGTCAATCTTCCAATCATATTCAATGTATGGAGCCTCGTCGCCTTCCTCCCCATATATTTCGTCAAATCTTTCAACTGTCGGCGTGAATGTCACGATGCCATTGTTTTCTGTTTGATCCACCTTTAACGCAAGATTTTTTATAGAAAGCAAGACCCCGCCGGACGAGGTTTCGTCAGTCGCAGGCGTCGGGGTTGGGTCAGGCGTCGGGGTTGGCGTTGGCGTCGGGGTTGGCGTCGGGGTAGGCGTCGGGGTAGGCGCTGACCCCGACCCGCTGGAAGAAGAATTACTGCAAGAGTAAAATAGAATAGAACAAAATAGAATAGAGCTCAAAATTAAGCGGCGTTTCATATAATCTCTCCTGATTAACTTAAGAAAACCTTTTCGCAGTATAATTATAAAGCAAGCAACAATAATTGTCAAATTTTTTAACACGCCAAGCGGCGTCAAGCCGCTATTGACACTTTCAAAAAAAAACGCTTTTATTAGCGTCTATGCAATTTTCAAAAGATTTTATTTGGGGAACGGCGACAGCCGCGGCCCAAGTTGAAGGAGCCGCCTTTGAGGACGGCAAGCAGCCCAGCATTTGGGACCAATTTTCAAGATGGCCCGGAAAGACCCTTTGGGGCGCCTCGCCGGAGACTGCCTGCGACCACTACCACCGCTACAAAGAAGACGTCAAAATGTTGGCGGACCTAAAGATTCCCAACTACCGCTTTAGCGTCTCTTGGCCGCGCGTCATGGGCTACAGCCCCGACAGCCGCGGAAACGCGATTCACGGAACTCCCAACCAAAAGGGCTTGGACTTTTACGACCGCCTCATCGACGAGCTTTTGTCAAAGAACATCACGCCTTGGCTTACCCTTTACCACTGGGACTTGCCCTTGGAATTGGAGCGAAAGGGCGGCTGGCGCAACCGCGACATCCGTTACTGGGCCGCGGAGTACACAGACCTTATCGTAAAGAAATTTTCCGACCGCGTGCAAAACTTTTTTACCATTAACGAAATGCCTTGCGTTCTTGGCGGCTACGTCGGCTGGATGGCCCCGGGCTTGCAGCTTCAGCAGGCGGAAGTGTTGAACGTAGCGCACAACATTCTTCTTGCGCACGGAACGATGGCGCAAGCGATTCGCGCGGCCGCCCCCAAGGCAAAGATTTGCCTGGCCCACACAGGCTTTGGAAACTATCCGATTTCGGAAAGCAAGGAAGACATCGAGGCCTTTAAAAAATCGGTCGAGGTTTACGAGCGCGAGCCTGGCGAAAAATACGGCTTCCAAAAAGGGAGCGGCCTTTTCATGGGCCACTGCCTTACCTACTGGTGCGACCCGATTTACTTTGGCCGCTACCCCGCCGGCGCGCAAAAAGCCTTTGGCAAAGACTTCCCGAAAATTCTTCCGGGCGACATGAAAATAATCTCAACCCCGGTGGACTTCCACGGCCAAAACATCTACGAAGGAATTCCAATCCGCGCGCCCAAGACCGCACAAGAAAAAAAGAACGGCTTTGGCGTAGTGGACTTTTCGCACGGATACCCGATGACGCACTCAAAGTGGCCGGTAACGCCAAAGTCGATGAACCACTTTTTCCAATACATTTGGGAACGCTACAAAAAGCCGATTTTCGTCACGGAGAACGGCATAAGCTGCGCCGACAACCTAAGCCCCGACAAAAAGTGCCACGACATCCAGCGCATCGACTTTGTCCGCGCCTACTTGGAAGAGCTTGGAAAAGCGATCAAAGCCGGCGCCGACATTCGCGGCTACTTCTACTGGTCGTTGATGGACAACTTTGAATGGGCGCGCGGCTACGGCGAGCGCTTTGGCTTGGTTCACGTTGACTACGAGACCCAAAAGCGCACTCCCAAAGACAGCGCCTACTGGTTCAGCGATTTGGTTCAGACTGGAAAGTTAAAGTAGGAACGGTTTTAAGACCAAAAAAAACGCCGCGAAAAAATCGCGGCGTTTTTTTTGTTTATCAATAATTTTTAGAGATTGTCAAAAAATCCCTTGGCTTTGAGCAGCTCGGCGTTGAGGATTCCGCCAAGAGCGGCGCCGCGCTTTGTGTTGTGGCTAAGCGCGACAAACTTCACGTCAAAGACATTGCACTTTCGCAAGCGGCCGATGACGCAAGCCATTCCCTTTTCGGTATCGCGGTCGCGGCGCGGCTGCGGGCGGTATTCCTCGTGGCGCACGACAATCGGACGCTCGGGCGCGCTGGGAAGCTTTAGCTCTTGCGGAACGGAAGTGTAGCTAGTCCAAACGCGCTCGATTTCCTCAAGGCTGGGCTTTTTGTCTTCCGGAAGATCAAACTCAAGGTTTACGATCGCGGTGTGTCCGTCAATTACGGGAACGCGGGTGCAGGTGGAAGAAACCAAGGGGCCGGCGGCGTTTTCAATCTTGTTGCCGCTTACCTTTCCCAAAATCTTAAGGCATTCCTTTTCGGTCTTTTCTTCCTCGCCGCCGATGTAGGGAACGATGTTGTCAATCATGTCAAAGGACGGAACGCCGGGATAGCCCGCGCCGCTCACAGCCTGCTCGGTCGTGACAATCATTCTCTTTACAGGATAGCCGGCTTGGATAAGCGCGTGGAGCGGCATCATGTAAGTTTGGAGGGAGCAGTTTGGCTTTACTACGATAAAGCCCTTGTCCCAGCCGCGGTTTTTCTTTTGTTCGGCGATAACGTCAAGGTGCGAATAGTTGATTTCGGGAACCAGCATCGGAACGTCGCTTGTCCAGCGGTTGGCGCTGGCGTTTGAAACGACCGGGATTCCTTGGGCGGCGTAGCGCTCTTCCAAGGCCTTGATTTCGTCCTTGGACATTTCAAGCGCGCTAAAGACGAACTTGCACTTTCCGAGCGCCGCCTTTTCGTCGTTGGCGTCCTGGACAATCAAGTCAGCCGCGTCGGCCGGGATTTCCGCTCCGATAAGCCAGCGGTTGGCCACAGCCTCGCGGTAGGGCTTTCCGGCGGAACGGGGGCTGGCCGCGACATAAGTTACGCGGAACCACGGATGGTTTTCCAACAACTTTACATAGCGCTGGCCGACCATTCCAGTCGCGCCCAAAACGCCAACTTCAATTCTATTTTCTGCCATAATATTTCCCCTTAGTTAGAGTTTGCAAGCCGTCAAAGCGGCCTTGATTACCTTCTTGGCGTTGGCGTTGACTTCAACGAGCGGCGCGCGAACTCCTCCGGCCGGAAGGCCTTTAAGGTTCATCGCGTATTTGATCGAAGTCGGGTTTCCGTCGACAAAGGCGGCCTTGAAAATCGGAAGCAAGCGGAAGTGCGCTTTGCGCGCCTCGTCGAACTTTCCTTTAAGGCCGGCGTCAACCATAGCCTTGACTTCTTTGGGAGCCAAGTTGGAAACGACAGAAACGACTCCGTCTCCGCCCAGCGCCAAAAGCGGCAATGTCAATCCGTCGTCGCCTGACAAAACGGCAAAGCTGGGATGCTTGGCCTTTACTTTGGCAAGAACGTCGGCCATCTGGTTGATGTTGCCGCTGGCTTCCTTAACGCCGATGATGTTGGGCAAATCGGCGATGCGCGCCAAAGTGTCGGTGGCGATGTTGGTGCCTGTGCGGCCCTGAATGTTGTAAACCAAAATCGGAAGGCCGACTTTGCTAACGGCGGCAAAGTGGCGGTAGATTCCCTCTTGGCTGGGCTTGTTGTAATAGGGAGTCACAACCAAGGCGGCGTCGGCTCCGGCTTCCTTGGCGCGCTGGGTGTAGCGAACCGCGTCACGGGTGTTGTTGCTTCCCGTTCCTACGATAATCGGAATGTTTTTGCCGCTTGATTTTTTATAGGCCGCGCGCTCTTCCATAATAATGGAAAGCATTTTGTCTTCTTCGTCTTCGTCAAGAGTAGGAGTTTCGCTTGTTGTGCAAAGAGGAACAAGTCCGTCGATTCCGGCTTTGAGTTGGTTTTTGACGTGTTTCCTGAATCCCTCAAAGTCCACGGCGCCGTTCTTTTTCATCGGCGTAATCATCGCTGTGTAAGTTCCCTTCAACTTTATCATAAATAACCTCCTATCGGCTTCCCAAATGATGGAAAAATATTAGCAAAGATTTTAATGAATTTGAAAAAGAAATTCAATAAGATTTTTTTCTTGCCCAAAACGCGAAAATCGCTGTATAATGGAAAACATCAAAAAGGAGGCTTATATGGCTAAACAAGCAAGAACATGGGGAATCTTCATCGCCCAATTGGCGTTGTCGATTTATTTAATCGTCACGGCGATCTGCCTTATCACAAAGGTAGGCTCGTCCATTTCATCGGCGGAAATCAACGCCGTGGCCGGACTTTTCGGCAAGGCCGCTCCAGTAATCAACGTCCTTATCGGAATCATTCTGGGCGTTTGCGGAATCATGTTCGCGTTCAAAGCCTTTGGAATCGACTTCGGCAAATTTGACGACTATGTAAAGTACGTTACAATCGTCCTTTGGATAATCGTAACTGTCATCACTTTGATTTTCTACATCAAGGAATGGACGTCTGTATTGGTTTTGCACTGGCTTTTGGTTTTGGCAAAGAACGCCTTGATCATCGGTTCAATATTGACAATCAAGAACGGAAAATAATGAAAAGACTTTCGGCCGCTTTGTCGGCCGTTCTGTTGTCCGCCGCCTTTGCGATTTTCCTTTCCTCCTGCCATTACGGAGGAGACACTTACATCCTCTCAGGCGCCGCAAAGGAAGAAAACAAAAATTTTGAAAGCCTTTCGATTCCCTTTGTGTCAGTAACGGACGACAATGTTTTGGCCACGGTTTTCGCCCGCGTATACGACAAAAACGAATATATTCCATACACAGGCGTCCGCTATTGGCTGGAATACATCTGCGACGTAAAAATCGAAGGCATGAGCTATTCTGACGGAGAATACACAATAACGGGAACGGCGCTGGGAAAATCTTTTCCGCTTGTGGTCAACGTCAAAGACAGCTCGATTTACTGTCCGACATGGGCCGGCTTTTTCGATCCGGAGCCAACATTGAAGTTTGGCTCGGCGACGATGCTTGACTCAAAGAAATTGTTCGACGGCCAAAAAGCCGCCACGTTCAACCTTGGAAAATACGGCTTTAAGATTTACGGCGGCATTGACGACGCCTACGCGCCCATCTGCGTGATGAACCAACTTTTTACCGCCGCCCTCAAGAATGCGCAATTTCTTTTCAACGGAAAAAAAATTTACCAATACATCGGAACTGAAAACTACACGACCTTTAAGGACAGCCCTTGGTACACGGACCTGAACAAGCGCCCCGCCGCCTTGGTCGAAGCGTCGTACAACTTGCTTTGCCTTGCCCACGACAACCTTTACGGCTGCCCCGGCTACTACGGCTTTGCCGACGACGGAAACGGCTACGCAAAGGCGGATGTCGTCGCGCAGGCGGACAGACTGCCCCTTGACGCCTTGCTCTCGCTGTACGACTCCGACACAAAAGCCTTGCTAAATTCAACGAATTATCCCGACTACCTAAAGGGCTTGGCCAAGCTGGCCTATTACACTTACGGCGACCAACACGCGAACGTAAATTGGAAAGACTTTATAATGTTTGACAATGCGGAAATAAAAAAAGCTGTCAACGAAATAAAAGAGAACGGCTGCAGCGGCAAGTGGAAATACGACAGAAAGAAAAGCTCCATAGACAAAATCAACAGCCTAAACTGGTGGCGAAAGCAAAAAGGCATAGTGGACGCAACCGGCGAGCTAAAAGACGGCAAGGACTTGGAGCTTATAGACGGCGGAAAAACGCTCATTATCCGCTTTGACTCTTTTGACCTTGACCAGACTGGCGCTTGGAACAATTATTACGCCTCCGCCACTCCCGAGCCAAACCCCGACAGCGTGACTCTTCCCGACGACACAATCACGCTCTTCTACAAGGCCTGCTATTACATCTTGCATAGCAAGGCTGGATACGAAAACGTCACCACAATCCTCATCGACGACTCGTGCAACGGCGGCGGCGCAAAGCCTGCGATGCAGTACATTCTTTACCTGATAACAGGGCGCGGCGACGTCTATTACGACGACGTCCACACAGGCGGAAAATTCCACGAAATCACAAAGGCCGACCTAAACCTAGACGGAAAGATTGACGCCGCCGACGCGGCCTACCGCGCGAAGCTTTTTGGAACAAGGTCGCCCACATGCAAAGGCCTCAACGTCGCGATTTTGACTTCGTTTGACTCCTTCTCTTGCGGAAACGCCTTGCCTTTCTTTGCGCGCGAGCGCGGACTAAAGATTATCGGCGAGCGCTCCGGCGGCGGAAGCTGCGTTGTCGGCGCGGGCATAACGGCGGACGGATTTCCCTATAGATATTCATGCAACAACCGCCTTTGCGCCCAAGACTTTAGCAAAAGCACAGAAGGCGGCGCCGAATTGGACAAGGCTCTTATGAACGGCGACAGCTACGAAAAATTTTATACCGAAAGCGAATTGATCGCGACGCTAAAAGAGCTTTTTGGCGCCGCGTATTAATATATTTAGGAGGAGTATATGAAAAGAATTCACATCTTGTTGTCCGCCGCCGCCTTGACAGTTTGCCTTGCGGCTTGCCAGAACGGCGGCGACACTTACAACATCATCCAGCAGTCGCAGACGACAAAAACATTCCCCGTCAAATACGCGGCCCTGACAAAGAAGACCGTCGCGCTAAAACCGAGCGCAACGACACTCGAGTTTGGCTTTATGACAGGAAAGGAAGACATTCCCTATGTCCGCTTGAACGCCGCCACATTCAAAACCTTCATGGATAAGAACATCGAAGTTTCAAGCTTCAACGCGCTTACAAACAAGGTCACGTTCAAAAACCTGGACAGAAACACAACCGCAGAAATGGACTTGTCAAGGCATACGATTAGATTTGAAAACTACGACCGCTTTTTCCAAAACCATGACTTGACCTACATGGACCCCACCGATTCCACAAAATTCGACTACATTAAGATAACGGAAACCGGAACCGCGAATATCGCGGGAAGCCCCGTGACGCTCGACTGGTCGACGCAGGACATTGACGTCGTCCTTTGGCAAGACGGAGATTCCGTGGCTCTTGCCGCTCCGCTTCAATTTGTCAACGACGTCTTCCAGTCTCCGTCGCAGCAGTTTGTTCTTTACAACGGAAAGGACGCGTATCTTTCGGCCGCGCTCACGCCGGAATATTGGACGGAAGGAAACCAGTCAGGAAAACGAAGCGCGGCCTTGGCGGAATTCTGCTACAACGAGCTGTGCCTTAACTTGGACTTTAACTACGGCCTCAAGGCGATTCACGGCATAGAAAAATTTCCCGACTTTGACACATACTTTAAGTATGCGGGAATCAAGGACGAACTAAAGAGCGAGGACGCGCTCACTTTCTCCAACGCGATAAAAGACGTGTGCGAGTTTTTCTTTGGAGACGGACACTCAAACTACGGAATGAATTCCCATTACCTTGCCCAAGCCGCGTCCGTTCCGGGAAAACGTCCATCCCCGCAAACCGCGACCTCCAGAGAAAATTACATTAAATATCTGAAAGCGCGCGGAACCCCAGGCGATGACGCGACTAAAAGGAAGCCCGCCTATGTCAAGTACGGCAAAACCGCGATTGTCCGCTTTGACAGTTTTTCCTTGAATCCGACAAATCCGCTGGAAGGAAGACAGGCAAAAATCGCGCATGAGGCCGATTTTGGCCTTGTCAGCGATTCAAACAGCCTAATAAACAATTATGTTTACCTCGACAAGAATGACCAAGAACATGAAAACAAATACGACACGATGGCCTTGATCCACTATGTCAACAAGCTCATCAAGGAGGAAGGCGACAACATAGAAAACATCGTTTTGGACCTTTCTTGCAACGGCGGCGGCGCCTTGCATTCCGCGGCCTTTGTAATCGCCTGGATGCTCGGAAAATGCACGCTGGAATTCACCAACCCAATCTCTGGCGCCAAGTGGTCCGAGACCTATCTTGTCGACGTGAACTGCGACGGCGTTTATGACGAAGCCAACAACCCTGAGTCAAGCGCCGATTCAGTCAAGGACAAAAAACTTTTCTGCCTTGTGTCGCCGTGCAGCTTCTCTTGCGGAAACATGGTTCCCGCCATGCTCAAGGCATCCGACCGCGTCACGATTCTTGGCGTGGTCTCAGGCGGCGGAACGGGCTGCGTCCAGCAATCGTCGGCGGCTGACGGAACGACGTTCAGAATGTCCAGCAAGTGGGTTATGAGCGTGCGGAAAAACGGCTCCAACTACGACATCGACAAGGGCGTTGAGCCGCATTACTACATCAACGATCCGGCCAATTTCTACGACGCAGCGACCATTGACGCGCTTGTAAAAAACATCAACTCAGGAAAATTGGGAGTCTCTGTAGCTCCGTAAACGCGCCGACCGACTAGCAAAAGCAAGCGAAATGCGCTAATATAAAGCGATGAAAAAAATCGCATACATTAGCTTGCTTTTGCTTGGCGCCCTTTTTTGCGCCAAGACAGCGGCCGCGCAAAAAGTGACAGTGAACGTCGAAGGACGGGGAGCCAGTAAAGACGACCTCATTCCCGTCACGGTGGAATGGAACGACGCATGGTTTGAGCCGTTTGAGAAGCCCGTCTACAATCATAAACTTGCCAGGGCGGCCGGCGCGTTGAGCTGCTTGGCTTACGACGCCAAGGACAAAACGCCTGACAACGCCTTGGCGCAAGCCTACGCAAAATACGGCGTTCCTTACGCAAACATAGAATGGCATTACGACATCGACTATTCAGACGAAGTTTACGGAATAAACCAGGCCGCCTTTTCTTTGGGCTTTAAAAGGCTTCCAAGCGGCCGCGACTTGGTCTTTGTAGTGATAAGGGGAACGCCAGGCAACGAAGAGGAATGGCTTTCAAACATCAACATCCAGGACAGCTCCGTAAAGTTCCTAAAAAGCGCTCCGCCTGAATACCATGAAGGCTTTTTAAAAGCAGTCACCAAAGTCAAGCTAAGCTTGCTGGACTACGCAAAGAATCGCAAGCTTGACTTAAAGAAATCCTCGGTTTTGATTACAGGGCACTCGCGCGGCGCGGCCTCATCCAACCTTTTGAGCGCCGTCTTGGTTGACGAAGACATAGTTTCGCCGGACAGAGTTTTCGCGTACACCTACGCCACACCGAACGTGACGACTCGGCAAGACGCGCATGACGAAAAATACGATTATATTTTCAACATACTAAACGGCGAGGACATGGTTCCCGCGGCGCCAATCTATCAAAAAAAATGGCGCTTCACAAAATTCGGCGTCACAAAGGCGATTGTAAATTCCTGGACCTGCGACAGCCTTGAAGAATACCAAGAAGACTTTGTTCCAAAAATGAACGCGCTTTACACAAAATTGCTTGGCCGAGAATACCACCCCTTCAACACAGGAACGTTCATTCCGACAAAAGTCGGCGACAGCCTTGCGGCGATAAACCCAAGCGTAAGGTCGTTTTACAAAAGCTGGTTCCCGCTGCACAGGCGGCTTTCAAAAACAATCGCCAAGCAGTTTCCGTCAGCGGAGGAACGCAAGCGCGAAGAAGCATGGGGCATGGCAAAAAAAGGCCACGACGACTCGCTTACCGGCCTAAAGCGCCTCTTCTACACGATAAAGAAAAAGGCTGACACAAGAACGCAAGTTTTGATTGAATACAGTCTCAACGCCTTTGTCGACATGCACGCCATGCAATCCTACTTGGCTTGGCTTGTGGCGCTTGACGAGTTTGACCTTTTTACCGCAAGGCAAAGCACAATCGTCAGAATAAAGGGCGTCTTTAACGGAGCCGTCGTTGACGACAAGGGAAAAATTTACGCGCGCATCTACGACGGCGTGCTTAACATTCGCGAAACAAAAGCCCCGCTCGCCGCCTGGCAAATTCCAATAGGAAACTTTGGCCCGATTTCAATCGGCTTTCCTTACTCCCAAAAATTTTCGCTCTTGGTTTACCGCGACTCGCTTGTTCCTACGCCGGTAAGAGTGACGATAGACCGCTACGATTCCGACGGAAGCTATCTTGGAACCATAAGCAAAAAATGCGCGGGCGCCCACCTGGGCAATGTCTACAGTTTTGAAGTCGGAAAGGAAGCCTTGGCAAAAACAGACGGAAGCCCGGCCAGCTACAAAAAGCTTAAGGGCCACGATGCCAAAATCGCGATCAAAGACGGCAAGCTAAAAAACACAGACGTCTCGCACATGAGCTTTGAAACCCACATCGACACCGACGGATATTTGGAAGTCGGCATGACCAGCGGACTGCAAAAACTTTATATGATAGGCCTCTTTGGCTTTGTCACCAAGGATCCAAACGCGACCCAGTCGTTCAGCTTAGGTCTCGGAACGCAGCACTGCTTTTGCGGACCTGTCATGTTGAACGCCGAAGCCTACGTACGTTTTGCAAGGTACACGGGCTATTCATTTTCCGACGAAGACGTTTTTGCCGACAAATGGCTTTTTGCCATGATTCCGGCAACCCGCTTCATGCTTTCGATAAAGCCGGCCAAGCGCATTCAATTCTTCTCGGCCCTTGAATTGAACTACAACATTCGTGAAATGAACGAAGATTATTTTTACGGAGACTACATAAAATATCGCCACGACCCTTGGGTAATAAGCAATGATTTCAGCATTTTCCCAACCGTGCAATTTGGAATTAAATTATGAGCGGATCAACATTCGGAAAAATTTTCAGGGCCACGACATTTGGCGAAAGCCACGGAACAGCGCTTGGCGTTGTGATAGACGGAGTTCCGGCGGGAACAAGAATCGACTTGGCGAAAATCCAAGAGCGCCTTGACCGCCGCCGCCCCGGCGCCAAAGCCGACGGAAAATTCAACGCGGCCGTCACCGCCAGAAGCGAAGCCGATAAGGCCGAAATCTTGAGCGGCGTGTTTGAAGGAAAGGCGCAAGGGACTCCAATCGCGATTGAAATACGGAACACGTCGCAACATTCAAGCGACTACTCAAACCTAAAGGACACCTTCCGCCCAGGCCACGCGGACGGCAGTGCCCGCGTCCAGCCCCTCCCGCAGCATCCTCCGCTTGATCTCGTCCGTGATTCGACCTTAAGGCAATCGAGCGAAACCCGATGCGCGCGGCTGACCTTGACGCCGCCCGCGCCATGCAGGAGCGCGTCGAAGAACTGCGGGCAAAAGGAGACTCCGCTGGCGGCGTCATTGAATGCCAAATAAAGGGAGTTCCCGCCGGCCTTGGAGAGCCTGTCTTTGATAAGTTGGACGCGACCCTTGCCGCCGCCATGCTTTCGATTGGCGCGGTAAAGGGCATCGAATTCGGCGCGGGCTTTGCGGCCGCCGACTTGACCGGCTCGCAGAATAACGACGAAATTCGCGCTAAAGGCTCAAAGGCCGCGTTTAGGACAAACAATGCCGGCGGCCTTCTTGGCGGCATTTCAAACGGCGACACGATAGTTTTTAGAATCGCGGTAAAGCCCGTTCCCAGCGTTTTTGTCGAGCAAGAGACTGTCAAAATGTCAAAGGGAAAATTGGCTGATACAAAATTGAAAATACAAGGCCGGCACGACGTTTGCCTTTGCCCCCGCATCGTACCTGTGGCAGAAGCGATGGCCGCCCTTGCAATCGCCGACGCGCTCTTGCAAAACCGCGCCGCCCGGCTTTAGGCCTTGCAAGACCTCAACGGCGACAGGCGTCAGCGCAGCCGGCTGAGCGTTACGATTTCGGCGCCGGTGGCGAAGATTTCGTTAACCATCAAGTCAAACTTTTCATACAAGCGGGGGCCCGACACGTCGCGCTTTCCCGCGTTGATTTCAATTATTCTTGGGTCGTCAAAGTCAATGTACTGGTAACCAGCCGCCGCGCCTTCGGCCTTGATTTTTTCGTCAGCCTTGTTTTCAGGAGCGTGCCAATACAGGTTAAGCTCTTTTCCGGAACACTGGAAGAACAAATCCTCAAGGCGGGCCAAGCCTTTTGAGATGTACTTATTGTCGCTGTATACATACTTGTTGGTCAAGTCGATGTTGTTAAAGAAAATCGCGGCGCACTCGTGGCCGCCGTTCGCGATTTCCCTTGTTTCCTTGGGATAGCGGCGGATGAATTCTCCGTTAAAGAAAAAGTTGCAGCTAAGACCATAGCTTCGGCACAAGGCCAAAACGATGTCCAAGCCGTCCGGATTTTCGTCAGCGTCAAACACCAGCGCCACTTGCCTGTTCAAATTGTTTTGCGTTGCGCTTCGAGCTATCAAAGCCTTTGTCGTTATGTCGCCGGCCAAAGTCCTTATATACAAGGCGTTGGAATAAAAGGAATTCTTTGTGCTTCCGCAAAACGCGCGGTAACGGTCGTTTTGCGTTTCTGTCTGCGGAAAGGCGCAAGCCTCTCTTTTCCAAGAGCCGTCCGCTTCGTTAAAGACAAAACGCTCCTTGTCGACTTCGTTGTCAAAAACAATTTCTCCGTCCTTGTTCCAAGCGGCCTTTGCCGCACTTGACGGAAACAAGGCTTCGGAAGAATAGTCAGTCAAAGAAAGTTTTATGACGTTCCTGACGCCGCCTAAAATCAAGTTTCCGTTGTCGCGCCAAACTATAGAAAGAACGCGCTCGCCCTTGGCCTGGTGGTAAAGCTGGAAATTCTTGATTGAATAAATGTAAGTGTTGTCGCCAGTAGTGATTGCCACATACATCTTGTCAGGACCGATGGAAATTCCGTTGTGAGTGTCTTGCACAAAAACCCGGCGCGACATTCTTCCGTTGGCGCCAATTGTGTAGATGGCCGACGCTTGGCGGCCGCTTCCGCGCTTAGCCAGCTTCACGCAAATGGCGGCCTCTCCAGCCTCAGTCCAAAAAACATCGAACTTCAAGGGGCACATGTTGTTCTCTTCAAAAGAACATGAATACAAAGTTTGAGCGAAGGCTCCGCTTTCCTCGCCCCTCTTGCATCGGTAGTAAGAAACAAGCTCGTCTCCGCGTATCACTACGATTTCGCTTCCGTTTTTGTTAACCCAAAAGCGGTCTGTGACTCCGTCAAACTTATGCGGAAGGCGGCCCACAATTTTTCCGATTTGAATGAAATCCGCGTAAAGGCCCAGCGTGTAAAGTTCCTTTATGTCAACTTGGAAAATCAAGTCTTTTGAAATGTAGGTGATGAAGCCGGCGTCATTCCAGCAAACATTGTGAATCGTTCCGTAGCCAAGGCGCCTGAATTCTTCGTGAATCAAAAGATTCTTAAAAAGCATTTCCGGATTGCAAAAATAAATCGCGCCGTCCTTTTCATAAAGAAAGTTGCTTCCGTCGGGAGACCATTTGACAGGAACGGCGGAATAGCTAAAAGGAGCGCTGTCATTCAATACGATTTTTTTTCCGGAAGAAGTTTCGGTGACAAGCAGCCGGCCTTTAAATACATCGACGCGCTCAAACTCGCAATACCATCTTCCCGTTGAACTTATCTCCGCCGGAAGCGGCGAGGCCGCGTTTTCGGGAATCGAGGGGACGCGCGAAATCCATTTTAGTTTCTTTTGCGAAAAATCGTAAATCGCGCGGCCGTAACGGTTTCTGACCAAGAGCTTGCTGGCTCCGTCAAAAACAGACAGGCGCTCCGGAAAGCAAGTCAAGGCCTCTGGAAAATATTCCGCCTTGCCGTCCTTAACCTTTCCCTTGAATACAGTTGAATATTCTGCCGAACCTGAAATTTTGTGGCTTAGCGTGAACAAAAGCTCATTCTTCTCGTTTAAATTCGGAGAAGAAAAAGTAAGTTCCGCGAACAGCGGAGCGCCAAGAGACAAGACGGCAAGCGCCGTCAAAAAGATTTTCAAGGTTCGACAAAAAAAATTCATTTATGCATCTCCGCGCTCAAAGCAAGAGCGTTCAAGTCTGTCACAAGAGCGTCAACTTTTTCTTCCATTTTTTCAAGGCGCTCAAAGTATTTTTCCATTTGTTTTTCTTCAATGCATTCAAAAGCGGAATCAATCGCCTCTTCGCAATCTTCGTCGGTCACGCGGCTTCTTCCGCACCAAGGGCAAAAGACATAATCCTTTTCAATCGTCCGGCCGCATCCGCCGCAAACGCAAACCGCCGTCATTTTTGGAAATTCCATTTTCATTCTCCTAATATAGCAGGCACCGCTATTTGATTAGCGTCAAGGGGTCAACGACCCTTCCGTTTTTATAAACTGTCCAGTGCAAGTGGGGGCCTGTCGAATATCCTGTGGACCCGACAAGTCCGATTTTTTGCCCTTGCTGAACGTATTCGCCAGTTGAACTGATTTTCTTTGACATGTGGCCGTACAAAGTCTGGTAGCCGTTTCCGTGATCGATGATGATGTAGTTTCCGTAAATGCGGGAGAAGCTGGCCTGCAAAACCTTTCCGCCAAGCGCCGCGTAAATCGGAGTTCCTGTCGGGCAGGCCATGTCCAAGCCCGGGTGGTATTGCTTGACTCCAGTAAAGGGGTCTCCGCGCCAGCCGCACTTTGACGTAAGGCGCCAAAGGCTCTTTAAGGGGCTGGCCCAACTTTCGCCCATCGCGCGGCGCAACGTGTCGCGGTCCAGCTTGGCGCCGGGAATGAACAATTCCTGGCCGACAGTCAATGTCATTGTGTCCAAGTCGTTGGCGTCAAGGATGTCCTCGACGGCGGCGCCGTACTTTGCGCTGATTCCCTGGATTGTGTTTCCAGCCTTGACCTTGTACTTCAATCCGTCGCAAGAAGGAATCACAAGCTTTTGTCCGGAATAAACTTGGCGGACGTTTTCGATTCCGTTTACCGCTATGATTGTCGAAACGTTTTTAAGGCCAAATTTGATTGTGATGCCGCCAATGGTCTCGCCGGCCTTTACCTTGTATGTTTGGTAAGTCACCTTGTCATGGAAAAGCGGAGCGGACGAAGCGCCGGAAACATTTCCGTCATCGTCAATCGCGTCGCCGGAGCTAAGCGCGAATTTCGACATCGCCTCGTTTATGAACTGCATTTCGTCAATCGCCTCGTTTTTGAGCGAAAGCGGATTTGAGCGGCTTTGCATAAAGTCGTAGGCCTTGTTGGCGGCAAGAGGAAGCGCCGCAAGGATTGCAAGCAAAGGAAGGGTCCACAAATACGAACCGATTTTTTTAAGCGTCAAAAGAGGATAAAAAGGCTTAAATCGCAGCGTCGGCAACGCGATTTTTGGAAGGCCCAGCCCCCGGCTTAGCCCGCCGCGGCGGACAGCGGCCGACCCGCCCACATAACTTATTATTTCCATACGTCTATTATCGGAATTTGAAAAAAATAGATTATAGAAAAGAATTTTTAGGCAAACGAAGTGGCGGGACGCAGAAAAAAAAACTTGGAAGGACCCGTCAGCTCTCGGCTTGGCCGCAGGCATCAAGACGAGAGCTAAGGACGGGAGGCTCCAAGGATTTTTTTTCGTCGCTGGGACCCGCCTTTTTTTTCGCTCTAGAATTTATTTATTATTTTCTGTAAAATGTTTTATTATTTTTTATAGGAGAAACTATGACCTACGGATATTTTGACGACGAGCAAAAAGAATATGTCATCACTCGCCCGGACACGCCGGCATCTTGGAGCAACTACCTTGGCTCCACAGAATACGGAGCGGTAATCACAAACAACGCCGGCGGCTACGGCTTTTACAAGTCGGGCGCGCAAGGCCGTTTTATGCGCCTCCGCTTTAACTCGGTTCCGATGGACGCTCCCGGCCGCTACTTTTACCTCCGCGACCAAGAAAGCGGCGACTATTGGTCAGCCAGCTGGCAGCCTTGCGGAAAGCCCCTTGACCAATACAAGACTGAATGCCGCCATGGAACAGCCTATACAAAAATCACGTCTGAGTACTCAGGAATCAAGTCCGAGGCGCTTTACTACGTTCCCCTTGGACAGACTTTTGAATACTGGCGCCTAAAGCTGACAAACACATCCGGCAAAGCCAGAAAAATCTCGGCCTTTACCTATTGCGAGCCTTCAAACCAGTGGAACACGACGCAAGACCAAGTCAACTTGCAGTACTCCCTCTTTATTTGCAAGGGCGAACGAAAGGACAACCTTTTGCGCTTTGCCATCCACGACAATTTGTACAAGCAGTTCCCCGACGAAGAAGTTGGCGGCCCTTGGCAGCATTCTTGGATGGCCCTTTGCGGAGCGGACGTTTCAGGCTACGACACAAGCCGCGAAGCCTTCTTGGGAACTTACGGCTCCTACAAGGAACCGGCGGCGGTAATCGCCGGAAAGTGCTTTGGATCGAACGCTTACGGCGACAACTTCTGCGCCTCATTCCAAAGCGACCTTGAGCTAAAGGCCGGCGAGACAAAGGAAATCATCGTCCTCTTTGGAATCGGCGACGCTTGGACCGTAGGAAAAAAGACCGCCGCGGAATTCGGCTCGGCCGCCCGCGCAGACCAAGAGTTGGACAAGCTTAAGAAAAATTGGCACGCCAAGTTGGGAAGCTTTAAGGCTATGACTCCCGACGAGGACATAAACCACACAGTAAACGTTTGGGGCCTCTACAACTGTCTCATCACCTTCGCCTGGAGCCGCGCCGCCAGCTTGGTTTACAACGGAGAGCGCGACGGCTTGGGCTACCGCGACAGCGTCCAGGACATCCTCGGCGTCTCAGCGGCGATTCCCCAGGAAGCCGAAGCGCGCCTTGTCCGCATGATCAGCGGCCAGTGCAAAAACGGCGGCGCGATTCCCGTCATTTCCAAGGACTTTAACGCCGGCCACGAAAAGGCGCCCGCCCCGGAAGAATTCCGCAGCGACGACTGCCAGTGGTTCTTCAACTCGATTCCTTGCTACGTTGCCGAAACGGGCGACTTTGACTTTTACAAAAAGGTCGTTCCTTACGCCGACGGCGGCGAGGCGACGGTTTTCGAGCACTTAAAGCAGGCTCTTTTGTTCAACCTTGAGCGAATGGGAGCCAACGGCCTTCCCTGCGGCCTTCTCGCCGACTGGAACGACTGCCTTAAGTTGGGCTACAAGGGCGAATCCTTGTTCGTCGCCTTCCAATTGCGCTTGGGCCTTACGACATACGCCGACATCGCCCGCCGTCTTGGAAAGAAGGAAGAAAGCGACTGGGCGCTCAAAACCCGCGAAACTTTGGACGCCAACATCCAGAAAAAGTGCTGGGACGGAAAATGGTTCGTTTGGGCCATCGCCGAAGACGGAACGGTTTACGGCACCCACACAATGGAAGAAGGCCAAGTTTACTTTAACACGCAGGTTTGGTCTGTAATGAGCGGCGCCGCGACGGAAGAGCAGGCCCGCGAATGCCTTAAGACGGTCAAGGAAAAGCTTGCCACGCCTTACGGCCTTATGCTTTGCGCGCCGCCCTTCGTCAAAGCCCCGCGCCAAATAATGACATCGGTTGTCTACAACGCCGGAATCAAGGAAAACGCCGGAATCTTCAACCACACCCAGGGCTGGGGCGTAATCGCCGAAACCTTGATGGGAAACGGCGACCAGGCCTTTGAATACAGCAAGGCTTCTATTCCGCCGGCCTACAACGACAAGGCCGAAATCCGCCAAAGCGAGCCTTACGCGGTAGGACAAACAACCTACTCCACATTCTCGCCCCGCGCCGGAAACACGCGCGTCTCTTGGCTTAGCGGAGCCGCCACTTGGAACTACTACTCAATCACCCAATACATTTTGGGAATCCGACCGCAATACGACGCGCTTTTGCTTGACCCCTGCGTTCCGGCAAAATGGGACGGCTTTAAGGTGGAACGCCGCTGGCGCGGAATGAACCTTAGCATCGAGGTCAAAAACCCTGAGCATGTTTGCAAGGGAATCGTTTCAATCGAAGTTGACGGAAAGACTTTTGAAAGCGCCACAGTTCCTGTGTCGGAGCTGCGCGACGGAAGCAAAATCGTGGCCGTCATGGGAAAGAACGCCAAAGACCACGACTGGCAGCGCTTGTAAAGCAAAAAGCCTTAAAGGCCAAGACCACCGCCCTCAACGGGCGGAAAGCCCCGCGCCCGGCGCGGGCTTTTTTTTGCCAAAAACTTTTAACGCGGCGCAACAAATTCCCCATTAAGTTGTCTAATAAATAGAGGAAAATAAAATGGCAAAAAAGAATCTTTTTAAGACAATTTATTCGCTCCCCGAAATTTTGGCGACAAACTTCCAGAAGTTCGCCAAAAAGCCCGCCATGATTTTGGGCGGCGACAAGAAAATCTCATACAACGACATGCGCTGGGATGTTTTTAAGACTTCAAACGTCTTGCGCGTCGGCGGAAAAACGCCCAAGAGCGTGGCGATTTTCATCGACGACTCTCCGCAGGCGATCGAAAGCTTTTACAGCGTTCTTACGATTGGCTCAAAGGCCGCGCTCTTGCGCTACGACATGAGCAAGGATGAAGTGGCCGCCGCCCTTAAAAACGAAAAGCCAGAAGCGGTCTTTATCCGCGCGGCCAAAATGGACTTGCTTCCGCAAGACCTTAACGCCGTCGTTTACGAAATCGCCAACAACAGCGTGCTTAAAAAACACGACAAGGAAGAAATCCAAAAGCGCGCCCAAGAGGCGGTTGACAATTCGCAGGAAAAAGTTTTGGCCGTCGCCTACTCCAGCGGAAACAAGCGCTCAGAGTTTACAAGAAGCGACTTGGCAAAAATGATAGGCAAAAAAGACAAGGTAAAAAAGAGCTACGGCTCGCTTGTTGAATATGTGTCAAACCTTTTCAACGCCTTTATCAAAGGCCGCGCCGTTCAGGCCAACTTATAGCGGCTAGTCTAACAAGACTTGCGCGCAAAAAAAATCCCGCTCCAGGCGGGATTTTTTTGTCTTTACAGCGTCAATCGTTATTCAAAATCCAAAGGGCCTTTTCCATCAAGCCTTGGCCAGGAATTCCGCGCGGGCCGTCCGACACTGTCGGCTCGGCTTCAACTTCAGGCGCGGCCGTTTCTTGGGCTTGCGAAAGATCAACCGTTGGCTCTTCAACTGTCGGCTCAGCCTCAATTGTTGGAGCCGCTGCGACCGCTGGCTCGCCAGCCGCGCTGCCCAAAGAATCCTGTATGTAAACCTTAAAGGGCTTTTCAAGCTCAAGCGCGTTGGGGGCGGCCGCGTTTTGGAAAGGCGTTACCGGCGACTGCAATTCGGCGATTTCGCCAAAGTTTTTTATTTCCTTGCTTAGGCCGCTTTCGTCGCTTGCAAGCGCGGCGTAAACGACGTTCCTGTACATGGCGAACTTTCCAAAGCCGAACAAAAACTCGTCGTTGTCCAAGCCAAGGCCGCCAAAAAAATAAACGCGCTTAAGTTCGTGGGCGCGCGCAAGCTCGACGCAAAAATCCTTGACCTCGGGCGAAACTGTTTTTTGCTCCGTGACTTTTTCGGTCACGACAACCATTGTCGTTATGTCTTCAAGCTCGTTAGGCTCGTGCTTGTCAAGTTCTTCTTCCGGCCTGTCCGGATAAAGGGCGCGCTCGTCGACAAGCTCAAAGCATTCCGACACGCTTTGCATTCCGTAAACAAAGCGCGGCTCTTGCGGTTCGGCCGACTGCGGCTCGTCGTCAATCTCAGGCTCGCCTTCTCCGTCGTGGGCGTGGGCCTGCGCGTCGGCGACGCGGGCGGCATAAACCGCTTCGTCCACTTCCTGGACGCCTCGGGCCACAGCGTCGTCAAGCTCTTCGGGCTTTATGCGGACGCTTTCCATTTCTTCGTCTTCGGAATCTTCGCCGTCGCCGGAGCCAACGTTTTGGCCAAGAATGTCGGCGAGCAAGTCGTCGGAGCCGCCCGCTTCCTGGGCTTTGCCATCGGCTTCCGGGGATTCGCCGGCGCTTTCGTCCGAGGCTTCTTCTTCCGCCGACTCTTCTTCCGGCGCGTCAATGTCGTCTAGAATGCTGTCTTCTATACCGCCGTCCTCGTCGTCAAAAATGTCTTCCTGGCTTACGATGGCGGCCTCCGCGCTTTCTTTTGCGGCGGCTTCTTTTTGGTATTCTTCGGAACTGGTGTCGATGATTTCCGCGACGACTTCCGTCTTAAGCGCGACAAAAATCGGGTGCTCGACAAGCGGACAGTCGATGAAAACTTTTTCCAAAGCGTCGCAGCCTTGGAAGGCTTCGCTGTGGCTTTGGACTACAGTCTGCGGAATCGTTATTTGGCGCGCGGTCGCGGGAACTTTTATCAAAACAAGGCTTCCGTCGTCGCGGCGGGCAAAAAGGCAGCCGTCGTCGTCAATAAAAAAGGCCGGATTGTCGTCCGCAAAACGGATGCGAGAAAGGCTTGTACAATTTCTAAAGGCGTCGTCTTCTATTAACTTAAGGCCGGCGGGCAAGACGACCGTCTCCAAATTTTCGCAATAGCCAAAGGCGCCGCTTCTTATGACGGCGACGCTAGGCGGAAGCGTTACGGATTCAAGCGAAACGCATTCCGAAAAAACGTTGCGCGGCAATTCCAGAATTCCGTTCCTAAAAGGAAATTCCACAATCGACGCGCAGCGCTCGAACATGCTTTCCGAAAGAGCCTTGATTGTGTCGCACATTTCGATTTTTTCAAGCGAAAGGCAGCCGCTGAAAATTCTAGGCTCGACAAGCTCAAGATGTTTTGGCAAGCGGACAAATTGCAGCGCGTCGCAGCCGGCAAAGGCTTCGTAGCCGATTTCGGTGACGCTATCTGGCAGTTCCAAGCGGTTTACCGGAGCGTCGGCCATCGCGCGGCGGTCTATCTTTTCAACTCCCTGCGGAATGGAAAGCTCCGCCGGACAATTTTGCTCGTAAACGCTCGAAAGAGTCTTGTTATTGTTTGTCAGAAAAAAAATGTCGCTTGCCTGCATATTTTTCAATTATACAATAGGATTTGAAATTTTTCAACAAAATTAGCCGCGGGCAGGAACTGCGGACGCGATTGGGGCGGCGTCTTTGCAAAAGGTTGTAATGCGGACTGAACCGTTGGGCGTTACCGCCGAAATGCTCCAGCCCTCGCGCATGATGGACAAAATTTTTCTGTCAGCCTGAACGTCGCCGATTTTGTAAATAAAAGTGCGAACAGTATTGTTCATAATTCCCCTTGACATCACGGTTTTTAAAATGCATCGCTTTTATTATCGGCAGAATGTCGCGAACGCTTGAGGGGCAAACAGGAAACTCGCGGCCTAGTCCACCTTTACTTTTGCCCATTGCGGCAAAAGGCGCTGGGGATCGCTGGCCAAAAGGGCGCGGCAAAAAAGCTCGCCGGCCAAGGCGAAAACCAAGCTCATCGTTATAGCCTCGTCGCCCTTAAAGTCGCTCAAAACGTAGTCGGCTATGTTGACGCCGGCCGGCTTTGAAATGCCAAAGCGCAGGCGCCAAAAGTCGGCGGTTCCAAGGTTTTCTTTTGTGGAGCGAAGGCCGTTGTGGCCGGCAAGTCCGCCCGACCACTTTAAGCTGAAGGTTCCAATCGGAAGCTCAAGCTCGTCGTGGCAAACTAAAATCTCCGACGGCTCGATTTTAAAGAATTGAGCCAAAGCTAAAATCGACTCTCCGGACAGGTTCATAAAAGTGCCGGGCTTTAAAAAATAAATCTTGTCGGGCGGATTTTTGGGCGTGACAAGATTTGGAAAATGCCGCGCAACCTTTTGCGAAAAATCGTCAAAAGAAAGAGCCGCCCATTCGCCCTTGAATTTTTGCTGCCAGTTCAGTTCCCCATAAAACGGAAGCGCGCTTGCAAACTGCCACGCCGTGTTGTGCCTGTTGCGCTCGTATTGCGAGCCGATGTTTCCCAAAAATGCCGCGAGTCTAATCATGGGAACAGTATAGTGACAAAACGAATTGTCCGCAAGGCATGAAGCTTTCCGCCCGTCTTGCAAGCGCGGCTTTTTTTCATTAAAATCATTTCCATGAACATTATTTCCACGCCGCATAAGCTTGGCGGCAAAATCACGGTGCCGGGCTCAAAGAGCCACACGATAAGGGCTCTCATTCTTTCCGCTTTGGCGGAAGGCAAGTCAAAGATTTCAAATCCGCTTTTCAGCGCGGACTGCCTTAGCGCCGCCAACGCGATTCCTCTTTTGGGAGCGGGCGTGGATTTTGGCGACGGCACCGTTTGGACTGTGAGCGGCGCGGGAAAGGACATCCACCTTCCGACCGACGTGGTGAACGTTGGAAACTCCGGCTCCCTCCTTTACTTTTTGTCGCCCATCTGTTCCACCTTTGAAGGAACGGCTGTCTTTACCGGAGACGCAAGCATCCGAAAAAGGCCCGTGCATCACGTGGCCGACGTAATAAGGCAAATGGGAGCCGACGCTTGCTGCGCCGTTCCCGGAACCACGACCTGCCCGCTAATCGTCCGCGGAAAAGCCGACGGAAAAAACGTCGTCCGCACCGAAGGCTCGATTTCAAGCCAATACATAACCGGAATGATGATGGCCGCGCTGCGCTTGCCGGGCGGCTTGAAAATCGAATTGTCCGACCCAAAAGAAACGCCCTACCTTACGATGACAAAATTGTGGCTGGAAGAATTTGGCGCCAAGGTTCAAATGTCGGACGACTTTAAAACGATTTCCGTAACGCCGCCCGCCCAGCTTAAGGCCAAGGACTTTGCCATTCCCAGCGATTGGGAAGGAGTGGCCTTTCCGCTAATCGCCGCGCTTTTGACGGACAGCAAAATAACGATTCAAAACGTGGACTTTTCGGGAAGCCAGGGCGACGACAAAATCGTCGGCGTCTTGCGCTCGGTCGGCGCCGACATTGTGGAAGATAAAAACGCAAAGACGCTCACCGTTAACGGCGGAAAGCCCTTGAGCGCGCGCAACCTTCCGGGCCAAACTTTGCGCGTACCGATTTCAGGATTCCCGGACGCGATTTGCGCGCTTGCTGTGGCCGCCTGCTTTATCGAAGGAAAGACGGTTATCGAAGACGCCGCCGTTTGCCGCCGCAAGGAAACAGACCGCATCTCTACGCTTAAAGCGGAATTGGAAAAAACCGGCGCCAAAGTTGAGGAAGGCCCGGACTGGCTTGCGATTTACGGCGGACAAAAATTGCATGGCGCGCAAATTCAAAGCCACGACGACCACCGAATCGCGATGGCGGCGGCCTGTCTTGGACTTGCGCTTCCTGCCGGAGAAAAGATTGAAATTGTCGGAGCGGAATGCGCGAGCGTATCGTTCCCGCGCTTTTACGAATTGATGAACGGCTTGGGCTGCGGCTTTACGGAAGCCTAAGCCTGCTCGCCGCCCCTAAAATTTTCAAGCATTTTGTGAAGGTTTTTCATAAGCGCGTCGCCGTCAACCTGGTCCAGCTTGGCTTCGCATATCAACTTGTCGGGATTTTCGCGGCACTTTTTTTCCAAGCCTTTCCCTTTTGAAGTGAGGCTGATGATTACGCTGCGCTCGTCGTTGGGGCTTCGCTCGCGGACCACCAAAGATTTTTCCGCCATCTTTTTTAAAAGCGGAGTCAGCGTTCCCGAATCCAAGAAAATTTTCTGGCCCAATTCTTTTACGGGAACCTTGTCCTTTTCCCAAAGGGCCATCAAAACGACATACTCTGTGTAAGTCAAGTCCAGGGGATCAAGAATCGGCTTGTAGGCTTTTATGATTTCGCGCGAGCAAGCGTACAAGGCAAAGCAAAGCTGCTTGTCAAGGCGCAAAAGCTCCGGGTCGTTCTTATTTACTTGCATTTTTTAAGCATAGCATAAAATTAAAAATAATGCAAGTAAATTGTGTTCAATTTAATCTTGGCCGCGCCTCTATTCTTGGCTACCCAAGAAATTGTCCGCCAGCTTGTTCAAGGCGATGACCAAGTCGTCCTCTTCCAAGAAGCCGGCCAAGGCCTTCATGTCGGTAACAACGATTCGGGCAAGCTCGTCCTGGGAATAGTCGGTGTTCACGTCTTCCTCTTGAACAAAGTCAGACAGCGCGCCGCTCTTTCTCAATGCGTGCGAAGTCTTTAAGAGGCCGGGCCTTCCTTCCAGCTTGGAAATCAAGTAGTCCAAAGTGACGCGCGTGCGGCTTTGCAAGAATTCCTTTCTTTCGCTTTCGGGAAGGGATTCGCTAAGCGCGCGCAAGGTTTTGAAAAGCTTTATCTCGGCCGAATAATCGCGGTCGGAGCCGTCCTTTTTAAGGATGTTCTCAATCGCGGGAATCATTTCGGTGGCCTTTTGCACGGCGCTGTCAAAGGTCGGCGGCTCCGGCTCTGGTTCAGCTTCCGGTTCGGGAGCGGCGGCTTCTTCTTCGACGGCGGTTTCTTCTTCGATTACGGGTTCCTCTTCGACAGCGGTTTCTTCTTCGATTGCAGGCTCTTCTTCGATTACGGGTTCCTCTTCGACGACAGCCTCTTCTTCTGCAACAGGCTCATCTTCAACAGCAGGCTCAGAAGCGGGCGCGTCCACAAAAGACTCTTCATCGTCAGAAAACTTGTCCGCCGCGTCTTCGGCGACATCTTCTTCCGCTTCCTCTTCGCCGGGAACAGTCGTTCCAAGAATATCGTCAAACAAATCGTCAAGGCCGTCGTCATCCGCAGTCTCCTGAGGCTCTTCAGGCGCTTTTTCGTCAACTTCTTTTTCGGCCTCTTTTTCGGCCTTGTATTCCTCAAGCGCTTCGGCGGCTTTCTTCGCCGCTTCTTCGGCCATTTGCTCCATGCGCTCGTTCAACTCGTCTTGGCTTTGCTCTATAGCCTGAGCGTTGTCGGCGGCCTTTTGCGCGGCGTACCAAGCCTTTTCGGCGGAGTCGCTGGCCTTCTTGGCGTTGTCTTCGATTTGCGCCATTTTGTTCATCAAGTCGCGGTTTGCGTTTTCCAATTCGCGAAGGCGTTCGTCGGCGCGCGGATCAGGCGCGTAGCTTTGCGGCGGATAGTTTTGCGGAGGATAGTCGCGCGGCGGTTCGTAGCGCTGGGGCTGAGGCTGCGGTTCATACGGAGGCTCGTATGCGGGTTCAGAATTATAGGCCGGCTCTTCTTCGGCTGTAGAGGCGGCGCCAGAAACGTCCTCGCCAGGAAGCTTCGAGTCAAAGTCAAAGGGCGTCTCATCTTCCTCAGGCTTATCCTTTAACGTTGACTCGTCGCCAAGGAGATCCATGTCGTTGGTCTTCTCGTCTTCCTCTTCTTCCTTGTCGGTTGAATCGGCTATGTCGCCAAAATCGACTTCAGGCTCGTCTTCCAAAAGCGGAGACTTTCCAAAGGCGTCAAAGTCAAAGTCGTCTGTCGTCAATTCCTCTTGCTCTTCTTCCTTTTCCTCCACAATGTTTTCTTCCTGGCCCATGTCAATCTGAACGCTGTCCGTTTCGTCAAAGCCCGCGTTCAAGTCTTCGTCTTCGTTCATGTCAAAGCCCAAGTCAAGAGGCTCCGCTTCCTTTCCGATGGAGGAAGCGATTCTAGCGGAAGACTGCTTGGCCATTTTGTTTTCGCTTCCCAATTCCAAGGCCCTGTTATAAGCGGCAAGAGCGTCGTTAATATTTCCCATTGACTCTTCCACCTGCGCCAAAGCGACGTAGGCGTTTGAACTGCTGGGCGCTGTTTGCTTGATGTATTCCTTTATCTTGCTTTCGGCCTTCGCCATGTTTCCTTTTTGCTTGTAGCGCTTTGAAGCGTTCTTAAGGTGTTCCTTATAAGAAGGGTCAAAACTTTCTATTTTTTTGTAGCAAGAGTCGGCGCTATTTTCGTCGTCGGAGCAAATGTAATACTGGCCGGCCAGGTCAAGGGTTTCCAAATCGTCTTGGTCCTTGTCCATCAAAGCCTTTAGGTCTTTGTTGGCCGCAGCCATCTTCTTTGCGCTAAGATTTATTGAAACCGAATCCTTGGTGACCCTGTCGTCGTCGGCGGCAATTGACTTGGCCTTTTGAATCGCGTCAACCGCGTCGGCGTTCTTTCCCTGCGCCTCATACGATTTCGCCAAGCCCAGCAAGGCCTTCACTCTTTTTGGGTCGGACTTAAGCGAAAGCTTGTAGCGCTCCTCCGCTCCCTCGTAAAAATCCTCGGCCATGTATATGTCGCCCATCAAGGACTGAAGCCGCGCGCTGTCGCCATTCACTTTTATCGCTTGCTCGGTAATGTTTTCCGCTTCCTTGATTCTTCCCTTCTTAAAAAGAAGGCGCGCGTACTCTACGTAGGCTTCCTTCCAGCCTGGCTTGTAGCGCAAGGCGGCCTCGTACTCGCGGATCGAACCGTCGATGTTGCCTGAAGACTCGTAAGTGTGCGCCAAGTTAAAGTGCAAAATCGGATGGTTGGGGTCAACCTTAAGACCCATTTGGTAGGCCTGAATCGCCGCGTCATATTCTTTTTTCAGCTCATAAATCGAACCCATGTGATTGTAAGCCAAAACATCGTTGGGGTTCAAAGTGACGACGGTTTCAAAGCAGTCAATCGCGTCCTTGAATTTTTCCTGGAACTTGTATGTGAATCCAAGGTTGTAGTAAACTTGAACGTCCTTGGCTCCAGCGGAAAGCGCCTTGTTCAAAACCTCGATGGACTTGTCGTATAATTTTATGCGGCGGTAGATTCCGCCCAAAGTCAAAAGAAAGTCGGGATTCTTTGGCTCAAGCGTCAAAAGCGTTTCGTAAATGTCTTGCGCCTTTTTGTCTTCGCCGCTTTTTATGTAAACATTTCCCAAGCGCTTCAAAAGCTCCAAGTCGCTGGGCCTGTCCTTTAGCAAGGTGGAATAAAGTCGCGCGGCCAAAGCGTAGTCGCGCGACATGACCGCTGAGTCAGCTCTATTTAAAAGCAAAGAATTCTCTGACATTAATTTATCTCCATTTTTATAATCGCTTCTTATATTTTATCTTCCAGGCCGCGCGTCAGCTTCGTTTGAAAGGTTTCCGCTGATTTGCGCCTCATCGTCAGAATATGTCGAAACGGCAAAATAGTAAATAGCCCCGTTCCTCAATCCCGTCAACCTAAAGGACGTGATGTTGTCAACCTTAATCGGCGACGGCCCTTGGTCAGCGTCCGTTCCCAAATACTCGCCCGGCCTGTTTCCGTAAAAAATATAATAGCCGCCGGCGTTTTCGTCAACAGAATACGACCAAGTCAAATCCACCAAGCCGTCGCCTGGAATCGCCTTAACCCTAAAGGGCGCTGTTGGCGCAGGAACTTGCGTGTAATTGATTTTAATTTCAGTGACCGACGGCGTGGCGCGGCCCGCTCCGTCAGGGAACAAGTCGGCGGCTATTTGGAAGTATCGGCCCTTTACGCCCTTTATTGACTGGCCGCTCTTCACTCGGATCCACTTAGGCGCCTTGACAGGATCGTTCCAGTTGTAAAAATTGTCGCCGGCGCGGACATAATAGCGGACTTCCGTTTGCGGCGGAACGCTGTCAACAATCTCAAGGCTGTCCATAACAGAAGCGGGGTTCACCATAATCGGCATGCTCTCAAAGCGGCCGCCGTCAATCTTGTACTTGTCGTAATTCAAATTTTTGGGCTGCGAGGAATCTATGACCCTTGACAAAATTCTAAAGTCGTCAACGCAGCCTGTGTAGGCGGGCGCTATGCTAATCGGAGCGACCTCGCCCAACACCGGCTGGTAAATGGTCTTTCCTTCGCGGCCGCCTTCGGTGATGTACTTTAGGGCTTCGACGCGGGAATCGATTTTGCATTCCAAAAGCCCGCTTTCCTCGTCGTAGGAAATTTCGTGGTGGCTCCATTTGTTGGGAATCAGCGCTGAGTAGCTTAAAAGCGTCACCTCTCCGTTGTTGTCGGTGTAGCCGTCAAAGACATTGGTAAAGTTCCACTGCATTCTGTTGTTAAAAAAACAGGCCTCTATTCTTTGGAAAGAAACATAGTTGTTGACGATTCTTGACGAATGCCACTCAAAAACTTTTTCTCCGTTTTCGGCAATCGCGGGACAAAGCCAAAATTCTATCGTCCAAGAGCCAGTTCCGCCCTGGCGTCCAAAAAAAGTTTCCGGCCCCGCGCGCAAGACCAGGCCCTTTCCGTTTCCGCGGCTAAGGGCCGAATAGTGGCCCATAACGGCTTTTGGCGAGCGCAAGAGCGAATTGCTTTGCGCGGCGAAATGCCCGCTCTTGTCGTCAAAGCTTTCAAAGTCCAAAAGCAAGTCGGTGTCGCTCGTTATCGCGCGAGCGTTTGTCGAAAGCTCCACCGCCTCGTAGCCAAAGCGGCCCGTACCAAAAGTCACGCCTTCGGAAGAAGAAAGTTCCGGCCAGCCAGTCTTTCCGCCCAAAACAATGGTCTTGCTTTCGGCGAAAGCGTTCCACCCCAAAAACAGCCAAAAGGCTAGACAAAAGCAGAGAAAAATTGTTATCTTTTTATCAGCGTTCATCGCTTGTCCCCAACTATGAATTCAATAAATTCGGATCGAGAAAAATTGCGCCAAACCGCGTTAAAAGCGCCTCACTCCAGCGGAGTTTACTTGTGGAGAAATCCGCAAGGGACCGTCATTTACGTCGGCAAGGCTAAAAATCTCAAGAACCGCCTTAGCTCATATTTTTCAGGAAGCAAGGACATCAAGACCCGTCTCTTGATTTCCCGCGCCCAATCAATTGAGTATATCACAACAGCGAACGAATACGAAGCGTTCCTGCTGGAAAACAATTTAATAAAAAAATATTCGCCGCGATACAACATAAGCCTAAAGGACGGAAAATCCTACCCCGTCTTGCGCGTGACAAACGAAAAATTCCCGCGCGTATTCAAGACCCGCCAAATGATTCAAGACGGCTCCCTTTACTTTGGCCCTTTTCCTGACGTCACAGCGCTGGACACGTTCATAGACACTTTGTACAAACTGTATCCTCTGCGCCACTGCAAACAGTTCAAGGAACGCGACTATCCTTGCCTTTACTACCACATCGGACGCTGCAAGGCGCCCTGCTGCAAAAAAATCGACAAAGACTCCTATAACGCTTATATCGGAGAAATTTCAGAACTGCTTGAGGGAAAAGGAAAGGAAACAGAAGAGAAGCTTGAGCGCGAAATGAAAGCCGCAGCGGCCGAGCTTAACTTTGAAAAAGCCGCTAGAATCCGCGACGGGCTAAAAGCCTTGATGATAATGCAAAACCAAAACGTGGTGGAGGACTTTTCGTCCGAAGACAGGGACTACATCGCCTTTTGGCGCGAAGGAGAGCTGGCCAGCTTTACCGCGCTTAAAATCCGCGACGGAAGGGTTCAGGGCCGCGACAACTTCCGCGTCACAAGCCTTAACGAGGACGACGAAATTTTGCCTGAGTTCATCGCGGCCTATTACGGCGACGACGATGAGCTTCCGCCCGCGATTTACGTTCCGTCGCAAGGCGGCCTTGAAAGCATGGAACGCTGGCTAAAGGAAAAATTTGGCGAAAAGACAAAAATAGTTTTGGTCACAGACGGCATGGAAGGCGCCGCCCGCCACAAGGCCGCGATAGAAATGGCAAGGCAAAACGCGCATGAGGACATCATCCGGCGCATGAGGGAACGGGGCGACATGCCGGCGCTGCAGGAATTAAAGGAAGAGCTTGGCCTTAAAAGCCTTCCCGTTAGAATAGAAGGCTTTGACATCGCGCACATCGGCGGAAAATTCCCTGTCGCGTCGCTAATCAGCTTTTACAACGGAAACCCCGACAAAAAAAATTACCGCTACTTTAGGCTAAAGACCACAAACGGAATCATCGACGACTTTGCCTCTATGCGCGAAGCCGCGACGCGCCGCTACACAAGGCTTTTAAACGAAGGCGCCGATCTTCCCGACTTGATATTGATAGACGGCGGCATCGGCCAAGTCAACGCGGTCGAAGGCGTTTTGCGGGCGCTGGACTTGGACATACCGGTTGCGGGTTTGGCGAAGCGCGACGAAGAAATATACAAGCCCGGCGACTCAACGCCGATAACGCTTCCAAAGCGCAGCGACGCGCTTCGCCTTTTGCAGCGAGTGCGCGACGAAACCCACCGCTTTGCCACCAGCCGAAACCAGCGCCTTAGGACAAAGGAAAACGTTGTTTCGGCCTTCGCGGCGCTGCCTGGAATCGGAGCCAAGCGCGAGCGCATCCTTACGCAAAAATTTATGACGCTAGAAAATCTTGCCGCCGCCCAAGAGGCCGACGTCGCCCAAGCGCTTGGAATAAAGGCGCAAGCCGCCGCGGAAATTTTGATGCAAGCGCGCCGCCTAAGCCAAGAGCGCAATCAAAAAAAGGAAGCGCAAATGCAATCGCTTAAAGAGGCCGGAACGACAAAGGAAATCGCGGCGCATAACGAATGGATCGCGAGCCTGGCCGACGAGGCGTAAGCCGCGCGGCAGTTTTGTCATGCCAACGCTTCAAGCAGCGCGACCAATAGCGGAATCGTGACGACGCAGGCGGCGCTAGAGACGGCCACCAAAAGGCTTGCGTAATCCGCGTCCTTTTTGAACACAACGGCGAAACTAGAAACGCTCATGCCGACCGGGCAAGAAGCCGCGATGAAGAGCACGCTCATTATCAATTGAATTTCCGAGACAAAGCTAAAGGCGCGCATGGCAAAAAGCGTCGCGGCAAGCAAAATCAAGGGGCAAACGACAAGGCGCAAAAAGACGTCGCGCGCCAACGGCAAGACAATTGGCCTTGAAAAAGCATGGGCCGGCGACGCGGCCGCGTTTTTGTCTTGCCCGGATTTTTCTTTCGCGCCGCCAAAGGAAGCGAACAAAAGGCCAAGCAGTATCATGCTGGCCGCGCCGTTGCAAGCGCCAATCATTTTCAAAGGCTCGATGATTACGTAGGGCGTTTTAAAAGGCAGGCAAAAAACGGCCAAGCCGGCCGCGCAAGCCAAAACGTTTGGGTTCGTCAGAATCTTCAGCGGCCGCATCGTTCCGGTCATAAGCCATTCGCCCCAAATCCAAAGCAAGACGTTGAAGACTAAAATGTAGCCCATAAGGAAAAAAACGCCCTCGCTTCCAAAGACGCCGTTTATAAGCGGAATGCCGATAAAGCCGGAGTTGGTGAAAACAATTCCGATTTTGCTAAGGGAGTCGCGGCCGGATTTTTGGCCTTGCAAGCAATCTTCGGCGAGGCCGGATTTTTGGCCTTGCACTTGGCGGCGCTAAAATCCACGTCAAAAGTAGAGACAATCATGCAGGGATTTATGACATATAAAAGAAGGCGGCTTAAATACTGCGACGCGTCCTTTCCAAAACCGTTCTTGCGCGAAAAGAAAAAGCTTATAATTACGATAATCGCCATCACTAAAAGCTGGCGGGCAACTGTCAAATACATGGCCTTATAGTAACCTTTTGGCGCGGAAAAATCAAGAAATTTAGGGCAAAGCCCGCCCCGCCCCCTTGAAATTTTCCCATTTTTAGCCGATAATCAAGGCAATTATAAAGTTCCATTTGGAGAAACGTATGAAAAAATTTTTGCTTTCCGCGCTCGTCCTTGCGGCGGGTTTTCTTGCTTTTGCCTACGACGACTCGCCTTTTATGAAGCCAAACGGAGCGCCCAAAAGCTACACCCAGACAGAATTCACGATAAGCACGAAATTCGGCGACTATTTTAGAACTCCCGCCGTAAAATACAAGCACACCTTCAACGAGGCCGGCCTTGAAATCGAGTCCGCCGAATACTCTGTCGCCGGACAGCTTGCCAGCAAAATCGTCTACGAATACGGCCCCGGCCAGCAAATCGCCTCGCAAAGCTGCTACGACGCCGACGGAAATCTCTTTTGGAAAGTCAGCGCCATTTTTGACAAGAACGGAAAAAAGGCAGAAGAAAACGAGTACGACGCCAAAGGCGCCTTGCTGGGAAAGACAATCTACAAGTACGACGGCTCGGACTCCATCGACGAAACCTACTACAATTCCCGCGGCGACTTGATTTGGAAGAACACCTACAAGTACAACAGCGAGCAAAAGCTGATTGAAAACTGCTCGTATTTTTCAAACGGCGCCTTGGACGTAAAGAAAATCTACGTTTACACCAGCGACGGAAAGCTTTCTGAAATCAATTCCTACAACCACTTGAACGAGCAGGTCGCGCGCGAACAGAACATTTACAACGCGGAAGGGCTTCTTGCAGAATACGCGGTTTACGGCTCGGACGGAAAGCGCCGCTCAAGGGTCTTTTACAAATACGACGCGAACAAAAACGTCATAAAGCAAACCACTTACAACATCGCGCAAAAGTTCGGCAACACCGTAAACGAAATGGTAGGCCAGTCGGACTTTGACTACGAATACCCTAATCCGTAAAATACTTTGAAAATTGCGGCTCGGCGCGAACAAATTCCTGGGCCGCGATTTTGTAGTCAATCCAAGTTGAGCTGAACAAAACCTTAAAGCCTGGAATGTAATACAAATCGGTCGGCGAAACTTTGTCGTAGGCCACGTTCCTGGCCTTAAAGAA
This sequence comes from uncultured Spirochaetaceae bacterium, assembly GCA_902799665.1. Taxonomy (GTDB): domain Bacteria; phylum Spirochaetota; class Spirochaetia; order Treponematales; family Treponemataceae; genus Treponema_D. Next base: position 83,037 of record CADCBK010000014.1, read on the forward strand.
GTCGTCGACTTTTTTCACGCACGTTTGCAAAACATAAGCCAAATATGTTGAGCAAACAAAATGCTTTTGCTTTTTCGCGGAACTGATGTAGCCCTTCTTTAAATCGCGGCCTCCCAGCTTTGACTTTTCGCGCGGCATTTTCTTTCGCCTAAATCCTTCCACGCCGACAATCAAATTTTTTGTGGCCCAATACTTTACCTTTTGCTCGGCAAAGTCTTTTTCAAGCATTTTTTTCGCGGCTTCGTATTCTTCGGGCGTGACTTTTATCGCAAGCGTTGTCTGCGTGGACCTATAGGGATTGCAAAGCTTCATGTACAAATTTTCTTCGGGCAGCAGGCAGCTTTCCTTTTTCAAGTCCTTTCTTGAATACAGGGTCAAGCCGTAAAAGTCGTCCTCCAGCCCAAAGCCGATTGAAGAATGGCTTGCAAGCTCCGGGTTTGGGTCGGCCAAAATTATAAGGTTCTTCAGCATGTTCACGCTTGAAGCCTTGTTGTCGTAGTCTGGATAATACAAGCGCATGAAAATATACTCGCCGTCCAAAGCCTTGTCCCCGGCCTTTTGCGCAGCGGCTTGAGAGTCTTTCCGCTCGGCGGGATCCGAAAAATCCGCGTCGTAAATCTTAAAGAAATCGTCGCTGGCGTTTATTTCCAAACCGTCGCTCATTATCTGCGTGCGCTCGTCCACAAATTTGGTGGAACGGCAGGAAGCGAACAAAGCGATAGATAGAAGCAGCGCGGCATGAAGCGCGCGCGGCGCTAAATTGGCGCCGCCATTTTTATGCATAAAAGTTTTCATATTCATTAACATAGCGAAAGAAGGCCTTCGACAATCGCCTCGTGCTCCTTGGGAGCGATTCGGGCGTAAAGGCTTTCAACAGTGTCGCCCGGCATTACCGGGACTTTTTTTTGGACTAAAATTTTTCCGGTGTCGCAGCCTGAGTCAACCAAGTGGACCGTGCAGCCGCTTTCCTTTTCGCCGGCGGCAAGAACGGCCTTGTGTACATTTTCGCCCCACATGCCCACTCCTCCGAATTTTGGAAGGAGCGCCGGATGCAAGTTGATTATGCGGCCAGAATATTCCTGCACAATGCCGCCGCTCAAAACGCTAAGGTAGCCGGCCAAGACGATTATGTCGGCCTTGCATTCCTTGCAGGCCTCCAGCGTCGCGTCGCTAACTGCGAGCATTTTTTCTTCGCGGCTTAAGGCGGCGGCTTTTTCCTTTCCTAAAACGCTTACCGGGCTTTTTACCGCCGTCGGAATCCCGGCCGCCGCGGCGCGCTCCAAGGCGTAGGCGCTTTTTGTGTTGGAGACAACCAAAACAATTTTGTAAGGACAAGCGGCCGCCGACTTTTGGTAGTCAATCAAGGCCTGCAAATTAGTTCCGCCGCCAGACACCAAGACCGCGACGCGCTTAACTTCCGCCATTCCTTAGTCCTCAAACAAGAGAGCGTCTTTTTGGCTTTGGACGGGACCGGCGGCTTTTGCCACGCGGCCAATCTTGTAGGCCTTCATGTCCGGGATGCCGGGCTTTGAGTATTGGCTTGCGTTCTTGTTGAACATTTCGATTATCTTGTCCGCGTCCTTGTTGGCCACGGCAAGCACAAAGCCTATTCCCATGTTGAAGGTGTTGTAAACTTTTTCAACGTCGGCGCCGCGCTTTATCAGCTCGCCAAAGACCGGCGGGATGTCCCAAGAGCCGCGGTTGATGACGGAAATCAACTGCTTTTGTCCGGCCTCGGCTTTTGGATACATTCGGGGAATGTTTTCGTAAAAGCCGCCGCCTGTAACGTGCACCATTCCGTGAACGCTCTTGCGGAATTTTTTAAGAACCTGCATGACAGGCTTTACGTAAATGCGCGTCGGCGTAAGCAAAACTTCACCGATTGTTTTTCCTGTTTCCTTTCCGTTCAATATGAAAGGCTCGTTAAAGTCCTTGACCAACTGGCGGACAAGAGAAAAGCCGTTTGAGTGGACGCCGGTAGAAGAAAGGCCAATAAGCGTGTCGCCTTCCTTGATGTCCTTTCCGGTAATCATTTCGTTTTTGTCGCCGACGCCTACGCCAAAGCCCGCAAGGTCGTACTTTCCAACGTCGTAAAAGCCCGGCATTTCGGCAGTCTCGCCGCCAAGCAAGGCGCAGCCGGTTTGAAGGCAGCCTTCCGCCACGCCCTTTACAAGTTCGGCGGCGACAGGGGCTTCAAGCTTTCCGCAAGCGACGTAATCCAAGAAGAACAAGGTTTGCACGCCAGAGCACAAAATGTCGTTCACGCTCATGGCCACGCAGTCGATTCCGACGGTGTCGTATTTTTTCATTTGAAAGGCGATGTCAAGCTTTGTGCCGACGCCGTCCGTTCCGCTTACCATGACAGGATTTTTTATTCCCTTGGGAACGGAGAACATTCCGTTAAAGCTTCCAAGGTCGCTGAGCAAGCCGGGAATGGCAGTTTGCTTCGCGTATTTTTTATACTCGCTTACCGCGCGGTATCCTTCCTCAACGTCAACGCCAGACTCTTTGTAATCCATATTGTTCTCCTATTCGCTAATTTTTTTACCATTAAGTTCGCCGGGAACGCTCATCGGATATTCGCCGGTAAAGCAGCCCTTGCAGTAGCCAAAGTTTTCGGGGCTGCACGAGCGCAAGGCCTCCAGCATTCCCTCGACCGAAATAAAGGCCAAGGAATCCGCTCCGATTTCCTTGCGGATTTCGTCAACGTCGTGCGCGCTGGAAATAAGCTCGGCGCGGCTTGGCGTGTCGATTCCAAAGTAGCAAGGAAATTTCACCGGCGGGCTGGAAACCCTAAAGTGCACTTCCTTGGCGCCCGCGCGGCGCAAGATTTGGATCAAGCGGCGGCTGGTCGTTCCGCGAACGATTGAGTCGTCGATTACGACAACGCTCTTTCCGTCAAGCTCCGACTTAAGCGCGTTGAGTTTTACGTAAACCATGTTCTCGCGCTCTTTTTGCGTCGGCGCGATGAAAGTGCGGCCGATGTACTTGTTCTTTACAATCGCGTTTGAATAGGGAATGCCCGCCGCGCGCGCGTATCCGATGGCCGCTCCCAAGCCGCTGTCAGGAACGCCCACGACGATGTCGGCCTTGACCGGGCTTTCCTTGGCGAGCGTCGCGCCCATTCTGTGCCGCGCCTCCTCGACAGAAATTCCGTCCATGACAGTGTCGGGACGCGCGAAGTAAACGTATTCAAAAATGCAGCTTCTCTTTGAAGTCTTTTCTCCAAACTCAAACGACAAAACTCCGTCGTCGTTTATGATTACGATTTCGCCCGGAAGAATGTCGCGGACAAAAGTTCCGTTCACAGCGTCAATCGCGCAAGACTCGCTGGACAAAATCCAGCCCTTTCCGCCGTCAAGCTTTCCAAGGCAAAGGGGCCTGATGCCGTTTGGGTCGCGAGCGCCGACCAAACCGTTTTCGGTAAGGACGCAAAGCGCGAACGAGCCTTTTATCATTTGGATTGTGTCGGTAAGCGCGCGCTCAAGGCCTTTTTTGTAGCTTTTCGCGATGAGCTTTACGATAACTTCTGTGTCGCTTGAGGAGTTGAATGTGCTTCCCGTTTCCTCAAGCATTTCGCGGAGCTGCTCGTAGTTGACCAGTTGGCCGTTGTGAGCGACGGCCACGCTTCCAAGCTTCATTTGGCTTACCATCGGCTGCGCGTTCTCCACGCCTTTTCCGCCGGCGGTGGAATAGCGCACGTGGCCTACCGCCGCGTAGCCCGAAAGATTTTTTATGTCGTCTTGGCTAAAAATGTCGCCGACAAGGCCAACGTCTTTTTTTACCTTGATTTCGTTTCCGTCGTAGACAGCGATTCCGGCGGATTCCTGTCCGCGGTGCTGCAAGGAGTAAAGGCCAAAGTAGCAAGTCGCGGCGGGATTAAGGTCTTTGGGAAGCTTTCCGTCCTCGCCCTTGTTTATGTAAACGCCGTAAACGCCGCACTCGTCATGCAGCTTGTCGTCAAAGTTCTCTTGCATTTGAATCATAGCTCAATGTCCTTGGCGGCTTTCGCGTCGTCGGCCAATTTTTTTCTAAAGGCCAAAAGCTTTTCCTTTAGCTCAGGATATTTTATTGAAAGAATTTGAACGGCCAAATAAGCGGCGTTCTTTGCGTTTCCGATTCCGACTGTCGCCACGGGAATTTGCGGAGGCATTTGAACGATGGAAAGGAGCGCGTCCATTCCGCCCAAACCGTTGGACTTTTCCGACACGCACTCAAGCGGAACTCCGATTACAGGGAGCGTAGTCATTCCGGCCACAACGCCTGGAAGCGCCGCCGCCAAGCCTGCCCCGGCGATAATCACTTCAAAGCCGTCAGCCTCAACTTGGCTCACAGTCTGTCGCAAGAGCTCGCCGGCCCTGTGCGCGGAAATAACAAAAGCCTTGTATTCAACGCCAAATTCTTTCAATACGGCGGCGGCTTTTTTCATAGATTCTGTGTCGGATTTTGACCCAAAAAAGATAGCGACTTTCATAAAAAGATACTATCAGATTTGGACTTTAAAATCAAGTACGGCTCCTCCCGTGTTTTTTGTAAGCAAAACCACAACAGTATGCTCGAGCGGATTTCGCGCAAGCGCGGCGAGTTTCCGGTTACACGTACTGCTTGACCGAACCGGCCCAGATTTTCACCGACAGGCTGTTGGGAAGGTGGCGCTGGAGCCAGGCCACGACGCGGACGGCAAAGCGGTAAATCGAAACGGCCTTTCCGCGCCGCGCGTCTTTTATCGCCTTTGCGGCGACCTTGTCGGCGGTTACTATCAGCGGGAACTTTACCTTGACGCCGTTAAGCTTTTCGGGCAAAAGCGCGGTTTTAATCCAGCCAGGGCAAACGGCGGTGACTACGATTCCCGACTCGCGAAGCTCTTCGCGAAGCGCGCGGGTGTAGCTGTAAACAAAGGCCTTTGTGGCCGCGTAAAGGTTCATGTAAGGAAGCGGGCTAAAGGCGGCCTGCGACGCAACGTTAACGATGCGGTCGCCGGCCTTCATGTATGGAACGCAAATGTTGCAAAGCGAGGCGATGGCCGCGCAATGCGTGTTCACGCTTGCGGAAAGCTCCTCGGTTGAAAAATTCTTTGACTCGCCAAAGCGGCCCACGCCGGCGTTGTTGATTAGCCAGCGGATTTGAAGCGCGGACTTTTTTTCTTCCGCCTTTAATTTGTCGCTGAGTTTTGAAAAGGATTTTATGTCGGACAAGTCCATTTTAAGCGGAACGATTTTCGCGCCAAAATCGGCCTTTAAGCCTTCAAGCTTTTCGACGTTGCGGCCAATCGCCCAGACTTCGTCAACGTCACCGATGACTTGCTTGACAAACTCTTTTCCAAGTCCGCCAGACGCTCCAGTAATAATAGCGATGCTTTTTGCGCTTGCGCTGCCGCTCATTTTGATTCCCCCACCACTTTTTTAGATATAAGAATTATTTTATCATTATAGCGCGAGTTTCAGAATTTGTCACGCTTTTTTTTTGCGCATCCCCTTCTATCACCATCTTTTCCAGGGCCTCGATTGGGGCGCCGATGCGCTTGTCTTTGCAAACAATAAGCTGGGAATAAATCTCAAAGTCGGCGCCATTCCAAGGAAGGCGCTTTGGTTTTTTTGCCTTGACCTCGGCGCGGGCGGCCATCTCGGGCATAAAGGCCACGCCCAGCTGGTTGATCGCAAACTGCTTTAGCACTTCTTTGCTGCTGGTTTCCAGCGCGACGCGGGGCGCGATTCCGGCGCGCTTTAGGTCTTCCAAAAGCATGCGCCTAAAGTTGCAGTTGTGCCCTGTAAGCAAAAGGGGAACGTCCGCAAGGTCTTTTTCGGTTACGCTCGCCTTCTTTGCAAGCGGATGGTTGGGGTTGGCGAAAAAGGCCAGCTCTTCGCGCTTTTTTTGCAAAAGCAAAAGGCCTTCCTCTTCTATAATCGGGTTTAGCGTGTAAACCAAATCCAAGGCGCCGTTTTTTAGCATTTGCGGAAAAGTGTCGTGGTTTATAAAAGAAATTTGTATGTCAACCTTGGGGTACTTTTTGCGGTACTTTAAAAGAATTTTTGGAAGAAGGTCGTAGCACATCGACTCGGAAACGCCAAGCTTTATGATTCCGCAAGGCTCCTTTGACGGCGGAACTTCCAAAAAAATTTCGCGCTTTAGCTGGAGCATTTTTTCGGCGTAGCCGCAAAGCTTTTCGCCTTCCGCGGTAAGGACGATGGACTTTCCAAGCCGCTCGAACAAGAGGCAGCCCAGCTCGTCTTCAAGTCCCTTTATTTGCGCCGTGACGGTTGACTGCGCGTAGCCCAGAATGTTTCCCGCCGTGGTGAAGTTTTTTGTCTCCGCGATTTTCAAAAAGGTTTCAAGTTGAAAGATGTTCATTCCGCCTCCTTTGCGCCTAAAAATCTTGACAAGCCAAAAACTCTGGCCGCCCCAAAAGGCCGCCGCATTTTCGGCCTTTTTATCATTATATTTTTCGATTATTCCATTCGGAATAATTCATTTTACTAATTGTTAATTTTTCGCTATTATACAGAAAAACAAACGGAGGTTCAAGCAAAATGAGCGTAATCGCAAACAATTTGACAAAAATTTACAGGCTAAAGAAAAAATCCTTCAAGACCGCCGTGGACAAGGTTTCGTTCGAAATCCCGGACGGACAAATCACGGCCTTTGTAGGCCCCAACGGCGCCGGAAAGTCAACGACGATAAAAATGCTCACAGGCATTCTCACGCCAGACGGCGGAAGCGTCAGCATAAACGGCTTGGCCTACCCCAAGGACCGCAAAAGGATAATGCTAAAAATCGGAACGGTATTCGGACAAAAAAGCGTTTTGTGCTGGGACATTCCGGTCTTGGACACGCTAAAGCTCTTTAAAGACATGTACGGCGTTCCCGAGGCGGACTACAAGCGCAACATGGAAATGTTCACCGACATTCTTGGCCTTGACGAATTCATAAACCAGCCGCCGCGCCTTTTGAGCCTTGGCCAAAGAATGAAGGCCGACCTTGCGGCGTCGCTCCTCCACAACCCGGAGATTTTGTTCTTGGACGAACCGACAATCGGAATCGACGTTCTTTCCAAGGAACGAATCCGAAACTTTATTTTGCAAGTCAACAAGGAGCGAAAGACGACCGTCATTTTGACAACCCACGACGTTTCGGACATTGAAACGCTCTGCGAAAAAATGATGGTAATCGACAAGGGCGTTTTGCTTTACGACGGAAACTTGACGGAACTCAAGGCGCTGTACAAGACGACAGACCTTGAGGAAATCATCAAGAAGATTTATTTGAACGGAATCATCAGACAGGGAGAAGAGGACAATGCGCAAGTATCTTGATTACATAATAATTGGAATAAAGGAGCGCGTCGCTTACAAGAGCTCAATTTGGGCGGGCTTTTTGTCAAAGGTCGTCTACCTTTACATGCAGTACTGCTTGTGGTCCGCGCTCTTTATGTCGCAGGCAAAAGTTCCGCTTGCGATGACAAAGGAAGGAACCTTGCGCTACGTGATTGTGGCAACAATCATCTCTAGCTTTATGGAGTGCGACGCGATTTTGTGGATAAACGAACAAATCCACACGGGCGACATCGCCGTTCAGCTTATAAGGCCGATAAACTTTAACGCGCTTGTGTTCGCCAAGCACGTCGGAGCGAGCGTAGCGCGATTTTTGTCTTGCTGCCTTCCGCTGGCAATCGCAGCAGCGCTCTTTTTTAGGATGCCGCTTGTTTGCGCGGAACAGCTGCCATTTGCGGCCGCGTCGGTTTTGCTTTCTTACGCGATACAGTTTTTGTATTCGCTTGTCATCGGCTTGATGGCCTTTTGGCTTATCGTCACTTGGCCGCTCAACATGTTGATGGGAGCGTTTTACAAATTGCTTTCGGGCTCATGGATTCCCTGCGCGATGTTCCCGGACTTTCTAAAAACGCTCAACGCCTTTTTGCCCTTCCGGGCGATGTACGAAATTCCCGTTACGATAATTACAAGCCCGATGGACGCAAAGACGATCTGCGCAAAACTGGCTGTCCAGATTTTTTGGCTTTTGATTTTGTTCGCCCTTACAAAAATAACCTGGGCGGTCGGAACAAAGAAACTTGTAGTTCAAGGTGGTTAAGTTAAAAGCCGCAAGCGTCTTTTAACTTGTCAAGTTTCCTGCGGAAACTTGCGAATTGTTAACGGAGGAAAGAATGAGATTGTTTAAAATGTATAAGCATTTTGTCGCGATATACGTAAAGGGAAAGATGGCCTACCATTGCGCGCTCTTGTTCGAGATGGTGGCGAACATAATTTTGATCGGCGTGTACATCGCGGGCTTTATGGTAATCTTCCACAACTTTGACGGAATAGCTGGCTGGAGCCGCGACGAAGTTTTGTTCATGTTCACGACCAGCTGGCTTACCTACAGCCTCAGCTGCTTTTTGTTTTGGAAGCCGATGAAGCAAATGGGAGAGCTTGTCCGCACGGGAAAGTTTGACTTGTACTTGACGCGGCCGATCAATCCGCTTTTGTACTTGGTTTTGCAGCAGTTTGAGTACACCTTTCTTCCGCGCCTGGGCTTTGCCGCCTTCTTTTGGATTTACAGCATGAGGCAGTTGAACATTAGCTGGACGGCCGCGTCGCTTTTGTTTTACGCGCTCAACATGGCCAGCGCCTTTGTGATATTCAGCGCGATCACGATTTTTACGGGAACGATAAGCTTTTGGGCGATTAAGAGCGAAGAAATAGTTTCGCTTTTGACCAACAACAATTACGGCCTAAAGAACTACACCGACTACCCGCTTGGAATTTATTCCAAGGGAATGCAAACGCTTTTGACCTTTATTGTGCCCTACGCTTTTACGGGCTTTTACCCGGTCGCGCTGCTTTTGGGCAAGGACGTGCCATTCCCGGCTTTGCGCTTTGCCGCTCCGCTTGTCGCGCTAATCGCGGGAACGGCTTCTTGCGCTTTTTGGAAAAATGGCTTAAAACATTATGGAAGCGCAGGAGCGTGAGCGACACTAAGATTGCAAGCAAGCCTAAAAGAGAAAGATGTCGCATAAGCCGCAACATTACGGCGTTGCCGTTTTGCGCAAAGAAGTTATCTACTTGCTCGCTTACGCGAGCGGGCAATCGCGCTCGCAAAAAAACTCGCGCGAACAGCGGTACATATATCAGGAGAACTAAAAATGACTGAAAAACCCTTGCCGCCTTGGGCGGATCAAATGCCGGAAGGCGCCTTTATTTCTTACGCGCCCACTTACAAGGTTGGAGAATTTTTTGACCGCTTTCACAAAGAAAATTTTGGCGGCATGGACTATTACTTTTACGACCCAACGGAATACAGCTGGACCAAGGACAAAAAATATCCCGTTTTGATTTTCATGCACGGCTACGGAAACGCGCTTGAAGGGGACGTATGCATAAACTACGCAGGAGCGGAATTCTATTCAAAAGAGGAATATCAAAAAGCGCTTGGCGGCGCGTACATACTCGTTCCGCTTGCAGCCGAACGCCGCGATGAAAAAGGACAATGCGTGGACAGTTGGGACGACTCATACCTTCCGCGCGTCCGCGACATGGTTTGCAATTTCGAAAAAACGCGCGCGGCCGGACTCGTCTCCAAAAAAGTCCTCTACGGTGATTTTTTTGACATCATCGTTCCAATCGGAGGCGGCCACATTCCCGACGACGCGACGCTGGACCTCTACGAGCGGAACGGAATAAAAATCTTCTTTGCAATCGGAAAGCATGACGAGCTTGTGGACTTTGAAAAAGACATAGCGCCCCGCCTTGACCGCATAAGCAAAATGCAAGGAAGCCGCGCATTCACCCCGGAATGGGTCTACAACGGCGACGGCGGAATAGCGTCAATCAACTTTGGAATGGAAATGGGCCAGCACTGCCTTGTGAACCCAATGCATTGCAACCTTATGTACGACGACGGAAAGCCGATGGACCTCAGCCTGCCGCAAGGAATCACAGGCTGGCTGCGCGAGGCGCTCTAGTTTTCTAGTAATCCTTAAGCTTCATTATGAACGCCTTTTTGGAGTCGCCGTCAAAGCCCAAGTTCTTGTAGAACTGATGGGCTTCTTTTCTAAAGCTCGCGCTTTCCAAAATCACTTTGTAGCAGTCTCTTTCGCGGGCAAAAGCGATCGCCCTTTCCATGATTTTTTTGCCAAGCCCTTGTCCCCTGTGATCCTTGTCGGTAACGACGTTCTCGACAAAGCAAGCCGAGCTTCCAAGCCGCGTAAGATTTGGGATTATCAGGCAAAAGCAAGTTGAAACGACTTTTCCGTCCTCAATCGCGCCAAAATATTTTATGTTTTTGTTGCCCCCGATTTCGTTTTTCCAAACCGCGCGCGCGGCTTCCACAGTAAAGCCTTCGTTTGAGCCGTCAAGCTGCTCGTACAATTTTACCAGCGACTCCAAATCGCCTTCATTCAACTCACGAAATTCCATTGTCTATTCCTTCTTAGTTTTTTCGCGCTTAAAACTTTCCGTGAATTAAATTCCACGCCACCGAGCCGCGAATCATTTCCAAGGGCGGAAGCGCGTCGCGCTTGAACCAGCGCGCTTCGGCGATTTCTTCTTCTTGCAAGACCAAGCCGCCGCTTTGCCAGTCCGCCGTAAAGGCCAGCATCAACTGGTCTGGGAAGGGCCAGCTTTGGCTTCCGACGGCCTTTATGTTTTTTATTTCAAGGCCGACTTCTTCCTTAACTTCGCGCCTGACCGCTTCGACCGCGGACTCGCCCAGTTCCATAAAGCCCGCTATGCAGGAATAAAAGTCCCGAGTGGCGCGCTTGTTCTTTACCAAAAGGATTTCGTCGCCGCGGCTTATCAATACGATTACGCACGGCTCGATGCGGGGATAAAGCTTAAAGGAGCACGCGGGGCAGTTTAGCGCGGTCTCTTTTTTGTCGTTCTCAAAGGCCGCGCCGCACTTGGGGCAGTGGCGGTATGTGTCGCGCCAAAACAAGATGCCCTTTGCGCGCAAGGCGGCTGGCGCGAGCGCCGGATTCTTGTAGCAGAACTCGCGCAGGGGAACAAAAGCCGCGGCTTTTTGGGCTTGCGATGAATTTTCGGGCAGACCTAAACTGCCAGGACGCGCGGCGATTTTCGCAGCGGCGTAATTCTGCGGGACTTCGACAATGGCGCGGTCAAGGTTGGCCGCCGCAATTTGCGCGGCGACAAAGGCGTCGTAATTTTTTTTGTCTGGAAGCTTTCCGTCAACAAGGAAAATTTCCCTGTCGCAAAAGATGTATCGCGCGGACACGGCGTTTTGGGCGTTCTCAAAGTCCGGGCCGTTGGATTGGTCTAATATGGGCATTTGAACATTATATTAATCAAAGATTGCCCGGTCAAGACGGGCGTTATAGCGCTTGGAAGCCGTGCGACATTCACTCCCGCTCCACTCCCAGCATTTCCAGCAGCTCGGCAAAAGTGTCTTGGCCGTCGCGGCAAGTGTCGTAAAGAAAGCCCTTTTCGTTTTTCCATTCGGAAAGGCCGCGGTAGTAAAAATTCTTTTTTGAGTCCTCAATGATAAAGGGCGTGACATTGTGGCGAAAGCATTCCTTTAGCGCGACAAGACGGCCGACGCGGCCGTTTCCGTCTTGAAATGGGTGAATGTACTCAAACTCGGCGTGCAAAGAAATTATGTCTTCCAAGCGCGCGGCCTTTTTTGAATTGTACTTTTTTAGCAAGGCCGCCATTTTTTGCGGAACAAGAGCGGGCTTTGTCGTCTCCCTTCCGCCAACAACATTGGCGCGCTTTTTGTAGTCGCCCATGGCGAACCAAGAGAGCGTCGAATCTTTTGTGTCATGCTTTAAAATGTAATGAAGCTTTTTTATGATTTCTTCCGTAAGCTCTTCTTCCGCAACGTCGATCACATAGTCAATCGCCCTAAAGTGATGCACGGTTTCCAAGATGTCGTCAACGGGAACGCCGTCGCTAACGTCGATTGTGTTTGTCTCAAAGATAAGGCGCGTCTGGTCCTGCGAAAGCTTGCTGCCTTCGATGTGGTTTGAATTGTATGTCATTCGCACTTGAAGCTCGTGGTAAAGGCCGCCTGAAATTTTCATTTCCTTTTCGTCGCGCAGGCGCTGAAGAATTTTGTTTGAAGAAATTTCCCGCATAATAGAGGCTGCGGGAAGGCCAAGGTAGTCCGCGATTTTTTGCGCGCTTCTGGCGCTAAGCTTTTGTCCCTTGGCAATTTTTGCCACGGTTCTTGTGGAAAGCCCTAGCGCCTGCGACAGTTCTGTTTTTCCGACGCCCTTTTCTTTTAGCGCCTTTATAAGCCCTTCATACGACAGCATTTTTGCCGCGCCTCCTAAAATCTTTACTTATTATAGCATAAACCGCTAAAAAAGTAAAGATTTTAGGCCAAATTTGGCAAAAAAGTAAAGAATTTACACCGCTTCAAGCGCCTGCTTAAGGTCGGCCACCAAGTCTTCCTTGTCTTCCAGGCCGCAAGAAAGGCGGATAAGGCCGGCCGGGATTCCAGCGGCGGCCAATTGCTCGTCGGACATTTGCCTGTGGGTGCTAGTCGCCGGGTTAAGGCAGCAAGAGCGGGCGTCGGCAACGTGCGTTTCTATTGCAAAAACTTTAAGAGCCTTCATAAACTTTCCGGCGGCTTCTCGTCCGCCCTTAAGCTCAAAGCTTACTACGCCGCATCCACCGTCAGGCAAATACTTTTGGGCAAGCGCGTGATACTTGTCGCCCGGCAAACCGGAATAGTTGACCGCGGCCACCTTGTCGCTTGAAGACAAAAATTCGGCGACGGCTTGGCCGTTTTGAGCGTGACGCGCCATTCTAACATGCAAGGACTCCAAGCCAAGGTTAAGGATAAAGGCGCTTTGCGGGGACTGGCTGCATCCAAAGTCTCGCATCAATTGCGCCGTCGCCTTTGTGATAAAAGCGCCCGCCTGGCCAAACTTTTTGGCGTAGGCGATTCCGTGGTAGGACTCGTCGGGCTCGCAAAGACCGGGGAATTTGTCGGCGTGGGCCAGCCAGTCAAATTTTCCTGAGTCAACAATCGCGCCGCCAACGCAAGAGCCGTGGCCGTCCATGTACTTTGTGGTGGAATGGGTCACGATGTCAGCGCCCCACTCAATCGGGCGGCAGTGAACCGGCGTCGGAAAGGTGTTGTCAACGATAAGCGGAACGCCATGCGCGTGCGCGACGCGGGCGAACTTTTCTATGTCCAAAACCGTCAGCGCCGGATTCGCGATTGTCTCGCCAAAAAGCGCCTTTGTGTTTGGCCTAAAGGCGGCGTTCAATTCCTCTTCGCTAGCGTCGGGCGAAACGAAAGTTGTTTGGATTCCCATCTTGGCCATCGTAACGCTAATCAAGTTGAAGGTTCCGCCATAGATCGAAGACGAAGCCACGATGTGGCCGCCGTTTTCGCAAATGTTAAAGAGAGCGAAAAAGTTCGCCGCCTGTCCGCTTGAAGTCAGCATGCCCGCCGCTCCTCCTTCCAAGGCGGCGATTTTTGCGGCCACCATGTCGCAGGTTGGGTTTTGCAGGCGCGAGTAAAAATAGCCCGACGCTTCCAAGTCAAACAAGGCGCCCATGTCTTCGCTTGTGTCGTATTTAAAAGTCGTTGACTGGACGATTGGAATCTGGCGCGGCTCTCCGTTTTTGGGCGCGTAGCCCGCCTGAACGCATTTTGTGTTAAGCTTCATTTTTTTCCTCCAATATTATGCGCGGGCTTTCCCCGGACATTTTTTAAAAGAATCCCGCGCCGAAGCGCGGGCATTGCTTTTTATATCACTGACAACGGAAGGTCAAATATTTCTATAGGCTTGTCGCCGCTGGACTTGTCAAGAATTTTTATCGCAGTCCAATTAGTCTTAACCTTCTTTCCGATTACCGGAATCGTGACTTCAACATAAGGCCCAAATGTGACCAAAAGCTTTAAGAGGCCCTGCAAGTGGAAGGGCGTGTTGTTGGGCGGTCCCGCGAACTTGTCGCCTATAATAAAGTGCAGCTCTGGCTGGACGTTTCCGGTCACTTCAAGGCCCGCGCTGACATAGCTAAAGCCGACGCCAAACTGCGGCTTTAGAGTTCCCTTTGCGTAGACGCCGACGTCAAAGCCCACTTCCTTTTGGTCAGGAGCTTCGGCGGCGGGCCCGACATAGGCGGCGTGCTCGTTGATTCCATGCGCGTTAGTGGGCCAGGGGTCAAAGTAGCCGCCTACCGGAATTACCTTCCACTTGAACTTTACGCCCCACTTGGCGCCCAAGTCAACTTCGCCGCCGTAAAGGCCGGTAAAGCCCGCCATGAATTTCACGTTAGTCTTAACCTTCGCAGTCCATCCAAAGTCCCAGCTGAACGTCGTCTTGTAAACGCAAGGGACAGGGCCAAGCGAGAAAGTGATTGGCTTGTGCAATTCTTTTGACATTTTTTCCAATTCTTCTTTTGAAAAGAAGGAATGTTCGCCCATGTCAATGTTTTGGAGAGTGGCTTCGGCCTTGATAAAAATCGCGGCGCCCAAGCCCTTTATTCCAAGCTCGCCGGACTTTATGCCAAGGTTCTTTATGACCTTTCCCTTGACGCCCACAGCGAAATTCACGCCCACGACAGAAAGACGGTTTCCGTTCACCTTGGCCAAATCCATTCGGTGGAACTCGCTGAACTTCTTTTCTATCGCGTCGCGCTTGTCGGTGTACTCTTTGTATTTTGACGATTTCGCCGAACTCATCGAAACAAGCGGGTTGTCGGCGAGCGAGGCGGAGAAGATGTTCGAGGCTTCGTAGTCGGACGGATTGTAGCCCGCGCTTCCCATGTCAAGCGCGATGTCGGGATAGATGTTGAACAAGCTGGGCGGATCTACATAAGCGTCCGGCGAATGGTCGTAAACGGCGTCCATGATGCTTCTGAACGTTTCGACATACTGGTTGTTTTGGTTCTCAAAGTCTTCGGCGCTATTCGCGACGTTCATAGAGGGATCTGCGAAAACGCTTTCCCACTTGGCTTGGTTGAACGTAATTCCCGAGCCAGGGCTGTGATAGTGGCTTAAGGCATCCTTCATTTCAGTCGCGAAGGCGCTTTTTCCTTTGCTTTCCAAATCATTGGCTATGATTGTCAAAGATTCCTTGTCGCAAAGAATCCAGTTGAGCATCTTTACGTAAAAAATCGCTCCTCTGTCTTTGTAAACGGAATTTTGAAAATTATGGTTGGCCAAATCCTGCGCCGCTTTGGGCAAGGACTCAAAGAAAATTTTAGGTCCGTTAACTTGGTCAGGGAACTGATACAAGTGGTAGGCATAGCGCAAGAATGACTCTGGCGCGCCTTCCACGCCGGCGGAGGTGTTTCCGTCATAGTCCTTTTCTGTCTTTAGGGCGGACATGCCGCTAGTTTTCACGTCTCCCGCGACAGAATACATTGTGTTATTGGCTTGGTCGATGATGTAGTCGCCGTAAGCAAGCATGTCAAGAATGTTCAGAATTGAAGTCGGATAATAGTCGCCCGCAGCGCCCGCGCCGCCGATAAGGAAGACGAAGCTTTTGTCCGAGTTCACTCCGTAAAGCGCCGAAGCGTTTCCGTTCACTTCCGGCACGCAGGAATACATGCAGGCGCTCATGCTGTCTTCGCTGTTCACAAAAGTCAGCCAGCGGGCGCTTTCAAAGCCCTTGCGCGCGATTTGGGGCATCTCGTATTTTACGATTGAAGCGGAGCCTCCAAGCTTGACTGATTCGCCAAGCCTAAGCGTAACTGCCTGGGACGAAACGCCCGAGCCGCTCGTAGGATAATAGTAGTAGACGAATGTGATGGAAGAATCCCCCACGCTCAAGACAACGATGTATCCAAAGACCGCAGAGTCTTCTTTTTCGGCGATGTAGTCGTCAAAGGTTTCGGACGCGCCGCCGCCAGACCAGGTTCCGCTCTCCCCAATGGAAACTGTCTCGTCCGTCCTTAGCGTGGAGCCCTCTCCGATTTGACGCATCGAAACGCTTTTCTTTTCCAAAACGCTGGTTCGGACCGCGATTTTGACGCCGTAGCCCAACTGCGACAAAGCGGCGCTGTTCGGATTGTAAATCAGCGAGCCGCCGATGTAAGCCCTGTGCGAAAGCGCGTCTCTTGAAAAACAATTCGTTGAACTAGCAGCCGGCGACGGAACGTAATCCCCCGACGACGAGCTGTTTGAGCAAGCGAAGAAAACCGCCACAAAAAGCGGCGCTAACAAACGGGGAAGTTTTTTAAGAAAATTCTTCATAATATGCCTCCTTCAATAAAAAACTGTTTGCGCGGCAAAACCGCGAAAACTCCAACACTAATTGATAGAATCTATGTTAGCCTTTCCGGCCATAACATACGGAAGAACGTCTTCGTCGGCGTCAATCTTGACGCGGACAAAGGCGGGCGCCTTTCTTGCCGGGTCAAAAACTTTTTTGGCCCAGTCGCGGTCGGCATCGGCGTCAAAGGCTTGGATTCCAAAGCCGCGCGCGATTTCAAGCAAGTCGGGGCTCTTTCCAAAAACGCTGGCGCTATAATTGTTCTTAAAAATATACTTTTGTTGCTGTCGGACCATTCCAAGCGTTCCGTTTTCAAAAACGATTACGGTAACGTTCAAGTTTTGCTCGGCCAAAGTGGCAAGCTCCTGCACGTTCATCATAATCGAGCCGTCGCCCGATATGCAGACAACGCGCTTTTGCGGGTTGGCAAGGGCCGCGCCGATCGCGGTCGGAAGGCCAAAGCCCATCGTTCCCAAAGAGCCGGACGTCAAGAAAGTCCGCGGCTCCTGGACGGGATAGTATTGCGCGGCCCACATTTGGTGCTGGCCTACGTCGGTCGTTACGATTACGTTTTTGCTTGGAAGCGACGCGATGAAGGCGCGGGGGTTAACCAAGCCGGTCTTTTTGTTGCGGCCGCATTCAAGCGTAAAAGTCTTCTTTCTAAGGGCCGACATTTTTTCCAGCCATGCTTTTCGCGCGGCGGCGGCTTCCTTGTTAAACGAAGACTTTTTTTCGCGGACAAGCTCTGAAAGCGCGGCAAGCGAGCTTTCCAAGTCGCAGACAAGCGAAATGTCGGCGCTGAATATTTTGTTCACTTCGGCGGCGTCGATGTCGATGTGGACGATTTTCGCCTTGGGGCAGAATTCTTTGGCCAATCCAATCGCGCGGTCGTCAAAGCGGACGCCGAGCGCGAGAACCAAGTCCGCGTCATGCATCGCTTGGTTTGCCGCGACCGAGCCGTGCATTCCGACCATTCCCAAATAAGCGGGGTCTGTCGCGGGAACGGCTCCAATTCCCATAAGGCTTGAAACCGCAGGAATTTTGTAAAGGCCAAAAAGCGCCTTAAGGTATTTTGCGACCTCGACGGAATTGCAGCCGCCTCCCAAATAGGCGACAGGCTTTTTGCTTTTGTCCATCGCGGCAAAAATCGCCTTGAGGCGCGCGGGAATTTCTTTTTTGCTTGTGTGAAAGCGCACTTCTTTTTTTGCGGAAGAAATTTTTGGCCAAGAGGAAAATTCAACTTCCTCAAGCTGAACGTTTCGCGGAACGTCAATCAAAACCGGGCCGGGCCGGCCAGTCACGGCGATTTCAAAAGCCTTGGGAATCGCGGTCAAAAGCTCGGCGGCGCTCTTTACCATCATGCTGTGCTTTGTTATGGGGAAAGAAAGGCCAAAAGTGTCGGCCTCTTGGAATGCGTCCGTTCCAATCATGGAAAGGTTGACTTGCCCCGTAATCGCGATTATCGGAATCGAGTCGCAGCGCGCGTCGGCGATGGCCGTCAAAAGGTTCATCGCGCCGGGGCCGCTTGTGGCCATGCAAACGGCGGGCTTACCCGTAGTCCGCGCGAAGCCCTGCGCTATAAAGCCCGCGGCCTGTTCCTGGCGGACCAAAACGTGCTTGATTCCGCTGCGCGCCAATTCGTCGTAAAGCGGCAAAATAGAGCCGCCCGGAATTCCCGCCACGGTCGTGATTTTATGAGCCTTTAAGAGTTCGCAAATGATTTGTGAGCCAGTCTTTTTCATGGAGAAGAATTATATTGAATTTTCCAATTAAATTCAATGGAATCAAAGCGTGGCGATTGGGCGCTATTCACGCGGCCGCTCTCACGGAGTATTTTTTACGCGCAAGGCTGGAACAACGCCGTGCGTTGCTGTGCCATAAGACATAACAATAGTGCCATCATAAAAAACAATCTGAATTTGGTTAACATGTTGTTGGGAGGCAGGAGAGCGCAAAGACCACTGTCCGGCTCTTGCCCCTTCTTCTTTGGCGCAAAAGTCAACAGGAGTTTTTACGCGCTTGGCGATTGTTTTGTCGTCGTAATGGCCAAAGAGATATCCGGGTCTAGTGGCCTCGTTTACGCTGAGCAAGAAAATTTTATCGGTCGTAGGCTCGGTATCATAACCGTTAGGAACCCAACTCTTCTTGTTCTCCTCTGTAAAAGTGTCAAACTCAACAGGAAGCGTCGAAGCTTCGTCATTTGCGACGCTTGTGTCCACAATAGACTTTTGCTCGTCCGCAGTAAAGGCCGTCTGCAAAAAGCCTGGCGCTCCGCCATAGTCGCTTTCTCTGCCGGAAGAGGAGTTTCCGTTGAGCCACTTTCGGATTTCGGAATATTCATATATAACGTTATAAGACGAGTTAAACGCCTTTGCGTACAAAATTTTTTCCGCAAGCAAAAGCTTATGACCGCCCGAATCCGTCTCAAGGACGCGCCAGAACACACGCTCCACCTTAAACCATTCGTCCTTAAATTTGGAATACCATTGGCCGTCGTCGCCCCTGCAGTAGGTAAAGCAGCCCTCGGTCTTGGACGCTCTTTCGTAAATTGCAAGGCCGTCAGCTTTTTTTGTTTGCGGCCACAGTCCAAAGGACACAAGATCGTTTCCTTCGTCTTTGTATTCGCCTGTCGCGGCAAAGGCGACAAAGACCGGCTTTACCTCAACGTTTTGCGCGGGCATTTTGAACGTTCTTTCCGTTCCGCTTCCTTCAAGCGTTACAAAAGAGCCGTCACCGGCCACTACGTCAAGCAAAATCAATTCATAGCCGCTTTTGATTGAAATCTCAAGCGAGACGCTTTGTCCTTCCTTCGCCGTTGTTTTGTCCGCCTTCACGATTCCCCTTTCCGTTCCGGCGGGAACCGTAATTGTAAAATCCGGATTAGGCGGTAACGGCGGCGTAGGAGGAACGACAATCGCGGCGCCGCTTTTTTTTGCGTCGTTAAAAAAATCGCTGCACGACGCCAGCAAAAGAAGAGCCAAGATTGGCAAAAAGATTTTTTTTCCAAACTTATTCATTTTTTCCTCCCCTTCATCTCGCCAAAGCGCCACGCCGCGCCCAGCCTAAAGCCCGCCTCAAAGACAGGCCCGCTCTTTTCCAAATTCATCATCAAAAGAGGCGCAAAATCCAACTCCACCGGCGTTTTGGGAATGGCAAAACGCAGCGCCGGCAACACGCCTATGGTTTGGTCAGCGTAAAAGCCATGCAAGCCGCTTGAGTCGCGCCAGCGGGGATTCTTAAAAGCGATTCCGTAGAAAACCTCCGGCATAAAGGCAAAATCAAATTTGCCGACGGAAAAGGGAAGGCGCATGAAAAAACCGGGAGACAATCTTGTGTCACAACCGCCTTTTAAGTTGCTTCCGCCTTTGGCAGCGTAGCCCAGACATTCCATCCTAAACGAAAAGCCAATGTCAAAACGTTTGATTTTTTTGGGAAGAGTCAATTCCGCGCCAAGCCCAAAGCCCACGCAGGAAAACAACTGATCGCCCGCGCTGCCAAGGGGATAAGCATTGGCGAAGTGGGCTTCAACCGCAAAATTGTCCAAAAAAGAATAAGAGCCCTTCTTATTCTCTGCCGTCGCGAAAATAGCCGTAAGCGCAAAAAGAGCCGCGGCCGTCAACAAAACTTTTTTCATAATTTTCTCCAAAGCAAAAGAACGCCTTTCGCGCGAGGAGCAAAAACTTATTGCATTGTCTTAATTATAGCGTGAATTTTTCGAATTTGCAAGAAAAAAAACGCAGGCTCAAAAAAAAAAAAAACGCGGCCCCTTTGGAACCGCGCCTTGTGGAGTATATCGGACTCGAACCGACCACCTATAGATTGCGAACCTATCGCTCTACCAGATGAGCTAATACCCCAAGTGGAATTGATTATAGCGCATTTCACGCGATTTGTTCAAGTGGTGAGGAAAAAATATTGCCTTGAAAAGGCGTTTTCTTTATACTGACTTTTGGAGGCGCTATGGACATTTTAGTTGTTGGCGGAACGAAATTCTTTGGAATTCCTATGGTGGACGCGCTTATAAATGGCGGACACCAAGTCAGCGTGGCCACGCGCGGAAAGTCGGCCTTTCCCTTTGAAGGAAGGGCAAGGCATATCGTTTTTGACAAGACAGACCCGGCCAGCGTCCGCGCGGCGCTAAAGGACAAACGCTTTGACATGATAATCGACAAGGTGGCCTACAGCCCCAACGACGTCCGTTCCCTGCTGGAAAACGCCGCGTGCGAAAAATATGTTCAAATGTCCTCTTGCGCGGTTTACAAAACAATCCACACAGACACAACAGAAGACGAATTTGACGCGGCTTCATACCCCCTGCGCTGGACAGACCGGCTTGACGACTACGACGAAACCAAAAGGCTCGCCGAACGCGCCGCGCTGGAATTCATGCCGGCCTCTTCCTGCGCCTTTGTCCGCTATCCCATTGTCCTTGGGCCAAACGACTACACAAGGCGCCTGCATTTTTACGTGGAGCATGTAAAAGAGCGAAAGCCGATGTTCATAGACGACTTGGACACGCTAAGCCCCTTTATCCACGAGACGGAGGCCGGACTTTTCATGGCTCATTTGGCGGAACATTTTGAGCCGGGGCCTTTTAACGGAGCCTCTAACGGAACAGTGAGAATTCGCGGCTTGCTCTCTTATATAGAAAAAGCCGTTGGAAAAAAAGCCGTCCTTGACAAGAGCGCCGAGCCAGCGCCCTTTAACGGCCTTCCGCGCGACCGCAGCATAAACACGCAAAAGGCCCAAAGGCTTGGCTGGAATTTTTACGAGCTTGACAATTGGCTTTTTCCATTGATTGACAAAATAGCCTCGGACAACGGGGGCCAAAAATGAGAATTGTTTTGGAGGCGGTTGGATACGTTGGAACCGCGCTGGTAGTCCTTTCGATGATGATGACTTCCGTTTTGCGCCTTAGAATCGTGAACATCGCCGGAAGCGCGGTCTCCGTCTTTTACGCGGCGGCCGTCGGAGCATACCCCGTCGTGTTTTTGAACGCGATTTTGATTGTCGTGAACGCGGCAAAAATCGTCCAGTTTTTTAGGGTGGAAAAGAGCTACCACTTAATAGAAACAAACGGCGGCGCGGGCCTTCCAAATTATTTGGCGCAAAAATACAACGACGACATCCTGAATTACTTTCCCGGCTTCAAGGGCTTGGACAAGGACGACGCGGTTTTTATTTTGATGAACGGAGACAACGCCACCGGAATCACGGCCGGAAAAATCGACGGCGAAAAGTCCTTCCACATTTCAATCGACTACACGACGCCCGCCTACCGCGACAATTCCGCCGGCCTTTTCCTTTACAAGGAAATCGCGCGCCGCGGCGTAAAAAAAGCGGTCTTGGAAACAAGCGCCAAAAACCACGAGGCCTACATGTATAAAATCGGCTTCGTTAAAGTCAGCCGCGGAAAATACGTGAAGGAACTTTGATGATGCTTGACAAAACGAAAAAGGCGGCAAACGCCGCCGCGTCTTTTGCAAAACGAGAGCCTGTATTGTTGGCGGCGCTTTTGTTGGCGGCCGTCGCGGCGGCGCTTGTAAGGCCGGACAAAAGCCTTTATGTCCAAGCGATGGATTTTAGGACGCTGGCCATCCTCTTTTGCTTGATGCTTGTAATCAAGGCCTTTCAAAGCCAAAACTATTTGGACTTTGCCGCGGCCCGCCTCGCGCGTCTTTGCAAAAGCCGCCGCTCGCTTTACTTTTTGCTTACGTTCATCGTTTTCTTCAGCTCGATGCTGGTGACAAACGACGTCGCTCTTTTGACATTCGTTCCAATATCGATATTGATTTTCAAAAACCTTGGCTTTCCCTGCGCAAAGCTAGTCGTGCTGGAAACGCTCGCGGCAAACCTTGGCTCTTGCGCGACGCCGATGGGAAACCCGCAAAACCTCTACTTGTTTTCGCGCTACAATTTTTCGGCGGCGCAATTCTTCGCGCTAACCGCAAGGATAGCCCTTCCGTCGCTTTTCGCGCTGGCGGCGCTCGCGGCTTTCTTTAGCAAAAAGGCGCCAGGCCAAATCGACAAAATCAAGCCGGAGCAATTGCAAAACCAGCGCGTCTTTGTCCAATGGAATTTCAGGACTTTCCTTTACGCGGCCGATTTTGCCGTCTGCCTTTTGACAGTTTTCCGCGTCTTGGACTGGAAAATCATGCTGGCGGCCACGCTTGTCCTTGCGCTTGTTTGCGACATCCGCCTTCTTAAAAAGGTTGACTACAGCCTGCTCTTTACCTTCGCGGGCTTTTTCATCTTCACAAAAACGCTTTCAACCGTTCCGGCCTTTTCTGAATTCTTGCAGGGAGCCTTAAAAAGCCGTCTTTCGACTTACATCGCGGGAATCGCGGCAAGCCAGGTGATAAGCAACGTTCCGGCGGCGCTCTTGCTAAGCGCCTTCGCGCAGGACGGAGCGGCCCTTTTGCTGGCCGTCAACGCGGGCGGCCTGGGAACCTTAATCGCCTCGATGGCAAGCGTGATTTCGTTCAAGCTTTACTCGACAAGCGACGAGGCAAAATCGCAAAACGCTCCCAACTACATGGCCATATTCACCTTGTGGAACGTCGCCCTGCTCCTTGTCCTAGGAACGCTGGCCTACATATTGTAAAACACCAGGCAGCGTCCATAGGACGCGGAAAAACCGCCCGAACATACTATTATTGTCTTGCGTTCGTAAATACGGGCGGCAATTGGCAGTCCGCGTGAGCGGACCTGTGGATTGTTTCCTTGACAAACAGCGCCGTAGGCGCTGATTGACAGTTGAGCGCGTTTCTTCTATAATAATTGGCATGAAATTGTCATTTAGGAAATCGCTTTTTGCCGGCCTTTTCGCAGGCTTTTTTTACTTTAAGAGCGTTTCGGAAGAATACGGAAAAATAAAGGACTACCAAGCCAACGCCAACATCACGATAGACAAAGAGGACATGAAGGCAAAAATCACTTACCTTCAGCCCGACAAAGTCCGCTTTGACTTTTCAAAGCCGGAAGACCAGGTAATCGTCTTTAACGGCGAAACGCTCACGATTTACTTGCCCGGCCACCAAGCGGTCTTGACGCAAAACGCCAACGCCGAGGATTCCGACGCAAAGGGAAACGCGGCCAACCTTGCCACAAGCGAAGGCCTTTCATTGATGCGCCGCTACTACACGGTAAGCTACGAGACAAGCCAGGAAGCGGTTCCCTTGGACGAGGACAAGGCTACGGGCGAAGTTTCGGAAGAAAAAGTAGTGCGCCTTGTTCTATGGCGCCGCACGACAAGCGAAGCCTTCCGCTACATCAAGCTTTCAATCACTCCAAAAACAAAATTGATTCGCCGCATAGAAGCGGTCACGCCAGCGGACGTAACATACAAAATTGACTTTTCGGATTACGAAATCAACCAAGGCTTGACCGCCCAGCGCTTTAGCTACGACATCCCATCGGCGGCGAACAGTTACGACAATTTCATGTTTTAAAGGAAAGTTTGATGGACAGTTACGGAGCCATTCTGCGACACGCTCGCGAAGAAAAAAAGATATCGATAGAAACGGCCGCGAAAGAAACATCAATAACGCAACATTACTTGGAAGCGTTGGAAAGCGAAAACACGGAAGTCTTCCATGGCGAAGCCTATGTTGTCGGCTTTTTAAGAAACTACGCTGAATACCTGAACGTCGACGCGGCGCGCTTGACAAAGCTTTACCACGCGGCCTTGGTGCAAGAGGCTCCAGTTCCCGAAGGCTTGTTTGAAAAGCCAAAGCCGACCTACTTTGTTCCGGCCATCGTGACCAGCTCAATAATCGTTGTGACAACCGTCACGCTTTTGATATGACTCCAAGCCCCTTAACGAGCGCCTTTACGTCGGCGACCAAATTTTGGTTCCCAGCCGCGACGGAAACATCATGCTGACGGTAGCCAGCGACACAGACTCGCGCCTTGGCTTGCAGACTCCGGTCGGACTCCAATACTTTGACCTTAGCGAAACGCGCGAGCTTGACATTGACGGCGACAGCGCGGTTGACCTTGTGGTTGACGTTTGGGAAGTTTCTTCAAACAAGAATTCGCGCGGAGCGGAAGTTTACATCATGCTTAAGGACGGAAGCGCGGTGACCGAAAACGTTGACGAAACTTCGATTCCTTTGCTCGCGTCGCAGCAGGCCGACCAAACAATCATTCTTGAAGACAACCGCGCCTACCCCTTTACGCTTAACGCAAGCTTTAGAAACCCCTGCGTTTTCCGCTACGAAGTAGACAGAAAGGATTCTGTGGAAAACTACTACACCAACGGCGACGCCGTCACCATGACAGCGAACAACAAGACGCGCGTTTGGATAAGCAACGGAAACACCGTAAAGTTCCAAGTGATCGCAGGCGGCCGCGCCCATGATTTGGAAATAGCAAAGGCGGGCGAAGTCGTTGTTGAGGACATCAAGTGGATTCGCACCGACGAAGGCCGCTATCGTTTGGTAGTTGAAGGCCTTGACTAAATTTTTCTTAGACCAGCGCGGCTGCGCCAAAAACCAAGTTGACGGCGAATTAATCATCTCCAATTTGCTAAAGGAAGGCTGGGAGCAGGCGGAATCCGCCGACCAAGCCGACTTAATCATAATCAATTCCTGCGGCTTTATCGAAAGCGCCAAAAAAGAATCCCTTGACGCGCTTTTGGGAGCGCGGAAAAAATACGATGACAAAAAAATAATTTTGGCCGGCTGCTTGGCGCAGCGCTACGCGAAAATCTTTAAGGACGAACTGCCGGAAGCGGACGGCATTTTTGGAAACGGAGACTTAAGCCACGTCGCCGCCTTCGCAAAAAAAATCGTGAAAGGAAAGCGGGCCGTGGACACTCCAGAGCAAAAGGGCGTGTCTTGCGGAGAGCGGCTTAAGCTTTTGTCCTACAAAAATTCCGCCTACGTAAAAATAACCGAAGGCTGCTCAAACCATTGCAGCTTTTGCGCGATTCCCCTTATCCGCGGGGAACTAAGGAGCCGCCCGGCCGCCGACATCGTCGCCGAAATCAAGGCGCTTTTAAAGCGCGGCGTCTTTGAGATAAACCTTATCGGGCAGGACTTGGCGGCCTACGGAACGGAAGGCGCGACGGAGAGCGTTGGCAAGCCTAAGACTGGGGCCGGCAAAGCGGAGACTGCCGGCAAGACTGAGACTGCAGGCGGCAAAACCGCAAGTGAATCCAAGGCCAAAAAGCGCGGCGAGACAGAAATCGTTTGCAAGACCAAAAAGCGCGGCGGCCTTTCGCCGCTCGCGGCCCTGCTAAAAAAAATCAGCGCGATAAAAGGCGCCTTTTGGGTCCGCTTGCTTTACATCCACCCAGACCACTTTAACCCGGACATTTTGGAAGTCCTAAAAAAAGACGGGCGCCTTTTGCCCTACTTTGACATTCCCTTCCAAAGCGGAGACGACGGCGTAATCCGCGCGATGAACAGAAAAAATTCCGCCGACTGCTACAAGCGCCTTGTAAAAAAAATCCGTTCCGACTTTCCGGCGGCGGCCTTGCGCACAACGTTTTTGGCCGGCTTTCCCGGCGAAACGGAAGAGGCCGCGGCCAACACTTTGGACTTTTTGCGCGCGATTGAGCCGGACTGGAGCGGAGCCTTTGCCTACAGCCGCGAAGACGACACTCCAGCGGCCTTGATGAAAAAGCAAGTGACAAAAAAAATTGCCGCCGCGCGGGTCAAGGCCTTGCAAGACGCGCAAGAAAAGATAACCCAAAAGCGCTTGGCTGGCCGAGTCCTTAAAAACAAAAAGCGCTTGGAATACGACGTTTTGGTTGAGGAAATCGTAGACAATCCCCGCAAGGGCTCGCAAGGCCAAGAAGCCGCCGCTTTTGGCGCAGACGACAGTTCCGGCGCGTCTTACGCGATTGGCCGCGCCTGGTTCCAAGCCCCAGAAGTCGACGGAAACATTGTCATTGAATACGACGCGGACGACAAAAAAGCGGCGGCGAAAATAAAGCCCGGCGCGCTGGTTCGCGTCCGAGCGATCGCGGTTAGCGGCGTCGACATCTACGCCGAGCTTTTGGGCAAATAAAAGAGTTGACAGAACAGCCCATTTTCGTTACCCTATAAATTATGTTGGGTAACGAAAACGCCTCCACAAAAGCGCGGCTTTTGGAAATTTTAAGGCAAACAGACAAAAGAGTTTCCGGCGAAGAGCTTTCCTCCGCCTTGGAAATTTCCAGAACGTCCGTTTGGAAAGCCGTCCAAGGCTTGCAAAAGGCCGGCTACCAAATCGACGCGCAAAAAAGCGGCTATTTATTAAAAGAAAACAATTCCGACAGCCTTTGCCCCTTTGAGTTTGGAAAAGACGAAGGCCGCTTTGTCCACTTTAAGACAATCGGATCGACAATGGACGAGGCTAGGAAAATCGCGCTTAAGGGCCTTGAAGCGGGCGACCTTAGCGCGAAAGTCGTAACCGCCGACGAGCAAAGCCAAGGAAAGGGCCGCGGAAAACACCTTTGGAAAACGACGGACGGCTCTTTGGCCTTTACGCTTGTGACTTACCCAAAGCTCTTGTCCCAGCAAAGCGGCCGCGCCTTGATGGCGGCCCAAATCGCTATGGCAAACGCGCTTGAAAAAACCAGCGGCAAAAGATTTTTCGTCCGCTGGCCCAACGACATATGGAGCGCCGATGGAAAAGTTTCAGGCATCCTAGACGAATCGCTAAACGTTGGCGGCCTTTGCTCATACTTAAACCTTGGAATCGGCGCGAACATCAGCGAATGCCCAAAAATCCAAGGCGTGGACAAAGCCTTTGACAAAAAGCGGCCTTCCGCCAGAAAAGAAATTCTCGAAGCCTTCTTAAAGGAATACTCGTTGATGGAAGGCATGGTTTTTTCCGGCGCGAACGACTTGCAAAAAATCTGGGACAAAAAAAATTTCGACGCGCAAAAAACAGTCCGCGCCGAAAACGGAGAGAAATTGATTTTTTGTGGAATCAACCCCTATGGCTGGGCCAGATTCAAGACATTAAACGGAGCGAAGAAAACTTTCGCGCCGGGGAGCATAAGTTATGAAAAGCGTTAAAGTTCAAAAAAAGCTCACGCTCAGCGCCTTGTTCGCATCTCTAATTTGCGCGGGCTGCTTCATCCAAATTCCGCTTCCGGGCGGAGTTCCGATTGTAATCCAAGACATGATGGCGATGCTAAGCGGCCTTTTGCTGGGACCGGTTTTTGGCGGCCTTGCCGTCCTGCTCTTTTTGCTTTTGGGAGCGATAGGCCTTCCGGTTTTTACAGGAAAGGCGGGGCTCCACGTTTTGCTGGCGGGGCCGACCAGCGGCTTTTTGTGGGGCTATTTTTTTGCGGCTGTCATTGGCGGAACGATTCTCGCGCTTTTTGAATTGACGCAAAAAGGCGCCGCGGATAAAAGCGGCCAAGACGGGGCCAGACCTGAAGCGGAGGCAAAAAAAAGCCTCGCGCCAAACATCGCGCGCATCGCAATAATAACATTGGCCGCGCTTGTTGCGACAATCACAGCGTTCGCGTGCGGAGTCGCCGGCGGAATCATCGTAATGCATTTTTCGCTAGAAAAAGCCTTGCCGCTTTACGTCCTCCCCTTCATTCCCGGAAACTTGATAAAGCTTGTCCTTATGGTTTTATTGACAAAGAAATTCAGGCCGACAATTTTGGCCTACACAAATTAGGCGGCTTGCCAGATGGATTTAGAAGCGGCGCAAACAGCTGATGGCGCGCGAAAAATTTTGGAAGTCAAAGATTTAACCCGCGTTTTTGCCGACGGAACAAAGGCGCTTGACGGCGTTTCTTTTTGCGCAAGCCAAGGCGACTTCATTGTCCTGGCCGGTTCCAACGGCTCGGGAAAAAGCGTCTTGATGTCGCTAATCGCAGGGCTTGACGAGCCTACAAGCGGCCTGGTTCAAATCCAAAAAGGCTTTGAAGCGGGCCTTGTCTTTCAAGACGCCGACGCGCAAATCCTTGGAGAAACGCCGTACGAAGACGTTATGTTCGGCGCGAAGGGCTTGGGCCTTGCCAAAACGCAGGCGGCGGCGCTTTGTCGCGAAGCCTTGGAAAAAGCCGGCCTTTTTGAAAAAAAAGATTTTAACGCGCGGACTTTAAGCGGCGGAGAAAAGCGCCGCCTTGCAGTAGCCGGAATTTTGGCGCTGGGCCGCAAGCTTATAATCTTTGACGAACCCTTCGCAAACCTTGACTGGCCTGGCGTAAAGCAAACGACTTTTATAATGCGAAGCCTTAAAGAACAAAAGAAGACCGTCATCGTTTTGACCCACGAGATAGAAAAAGTTTTGGCCTTGGCGAACCGCATGATAGTTTTGGACAAGGGAAAAATTCGCTTTGACGGAAGCCCCGCCGACGGCCTTAAATTTCCGCTTGAAGAATGCGGAATAAAAAATCCGCTCAACTCCTACAAAACGTTAGAGGACTTGCAATGGTAGCGGCCTTGTTCTCATACCGGCGCGGCGCGTCTTTTTTGCACAGGACGAACGCCGGCCTTAAAATAATTTTTCTGTTCGCCTTTAGCGTCTTTGTCTTTTGGGGAAAGACGCCCGAAAGCGCAAAGGAAATTTTTGGCGGCCAGACAATCGCGCGAACGGCTCTTTGTTTTGCGGCGAGCGCCGCGCTGTTTTTTTTGGCGGGCGCCAATTGGAAAAGCCTCGCGGCCCTGCGCTTTGTCCTAATTCTTGGCCTTATGGTCGCCGCGCTAAAAATCGTAGGCTCGCCCGCCGCATCTTGGGCTGACGGCGCTTCTTACGCGCTTTTGTACAGCGTTCGCTTTTTTACAAGCGCGCTTGCCGCGCAATGCGTCTTTGAAACGACGACGATGGTTCAAATCCAAGAAGCGCTGCGCCTGCCTCTTTTTGTAACTCTGGCGATAAATTTCATTCCGCAAATTTTTAACGAATGGGAAAAGATAAAGCTTGCGGCGCGAGCGCGGACAAGCGCAAAGGCAAGGAAAAATCCAATAAGGGCGGCCGCGATTTTTTTTAGCCAACTAGAGGCGCTCCTGTCGGCCATGCTTCAAAAGGCCGAGACGACAAGGCGCGCGGCGGCAAACAGGCGGGGCTTTTAGGCGGAGCGGCAATGTCGGACATGAAAAATTTTTTGCAAAAAACAAAAGAAAAAATAATTAGCTGCGGCTATAAAATAACAAAAGGCGACGCCCATAAAATTTACGCTTGGCCCGACTTGGAGGAACTAAAAAGCGCCGCCGGCGAAATCAGGGAAAGACTTTGCGGAAAGTCAATCGAGCCTTGCGGCTTGATAAACGCGCGGCAGGGAAAATGCCCGGAAGACTGCAAGTATTGCGCCCAGTCGCGCTTTTGGTCCGCGGCCTGCCAGACAAAAAAAATGATGGAAGCCGGCGACGCGCTTAAAATCGCGGACCAAAATTTTAGCGCGGGCGTAAAAAGAATTTGCGTCATCACAAGCGGCCGCGGACTTGACGGAAAGGATTTTGAAAAGGCGCTGGACATAATCCGCGCGATAAAAGAAAAACACGGCTCTGATTTTAGCGTCTGCGCGTCGCTAGGCATTTTGGACAAAGAGCGCCTGCAAAAACTAAAGGAGGCTGGAGCAAGCCGCGTCGCCAACAATTTGGAGACAAGCGAGCGCTATTTTTCAGAGATTTGCTCCACCCACAGCTATAAAGAAAAAACCGATTACATAAAAAGCGTAAAAGAAGCCGGGCTTGAATTGTGTTCGGGCGGAATTTTAGGAATGGGAGAAAGCGTCCAAGACAGAATCGACTTTGCGCTCGCTTTTTCGCAAATCCAGCCGGACTCAATTCCAGTGAACATTCTAAGCCCGGTAAAAGGAACGCCGCTTGAAAGCGCGCCGCCGCTTGGCGAGGAAAGCTTTTACAGGACGCTTGCCCTTTTGCGCTTTGCCAGCCCCAAAAGCCAAATCCGACTTGCAGCGGGCCGGAACGCGCTTTTGGACAAGGGCCGGGAAGCGCTTTTAAGCGGAGCCAACGCGCTTGTAAGCGGCGGCCTTCTTACGCTAAAGGGCGGCGACGAAAGCTCCGACTTGAAAATGATAGAAAGCCTGGGCGGACTTTAGGCGGCCAAGCGAAGCGATTTTTGGCTCCGTTCCCCCATTGCTGAATTCTTGCATATTTCCCTTTTTGGGTTTACAATATATGGCATGAAAAGATTGTTTTCGTTCGTTCTCGCCGGAGCGGTTCTAGCTGGCGCCTCTTTCGCGAAAGACACATTTTTTGACAATTATGTCTACCAATCATGGAATTCCTTTGGCAGCCTAAAGGGAACGACCGCCACAGACACAATTCAAACCAACGACGGCTTTATAAACATTGGAACATACGAAGGCTTGGTTCGCTTTGACGGCATTGAGTTCACAACATTGCGCCGCGGAAAAGACAACAACATTTCATTCGCTTCGGCCCGCGCGCTTTTGCAAGACTCGGACGGAAACTTGTGGGTTTGCTCAAACGACGAAGGTCTGCAAATGATTTCGCCAGACGGAAAGAGCTTAAGCTTTACGACGCAAAACGGACTTCCCAACAATTCAGTCCGCGCGATTGTGGAAGACAAAAAGAAAAACATTTGGGTGGGAACTTCCGCCGGCGTCATTTGCCTGACGCACGACAAGCATTTGTTAAACCCTCAATTCGAGCCGGGAACGGTTTCAAAGGGAATTCTTTGCACAAGCCTTTACTGCGACACGGCAGGCTGCGTTTGGCTTACGACGGAAAACGAAAAGGGCCTCTTCATTTTCATCAACGGACTTTTTCGCTCGGTTCCCTTCATGAGCAACTTTGGCGAATACACAGCCACAGCGATTAGCCAAGACAAGAGCGGAAGCTATTGGATCGGGCTTGGCTCAAAAGGAATCTACAAAATAAAGAACGGACGCGCGACCCGCATTTTGACAGGAACGATTCTAGACTATTCGCCCACAGGAACAATCTATCCGGCGCCAGACGGAAGCGTTTGGTTTGGAACCGATGACGGCTTGGTGGTTTGCAAAGACGATGATTTTTACGAGTGCCCGATTCAAAACATAAAAAACACAAAGATCAACAAAATAATTTGCGACCGCGAAGGATACATTTGGATTGCGACAGACAGGAACGGAATCGGAAAGCTAACGCAAGGCCGATTTAAGATGGCAAAGAATTTCGTCACGACAAACGCAATCGCCGAAGCCAAGGACGGAACGGTTTGGCTCGCGACCGACAAGGGCGTTCTTGCCTACAGGAACGAAAAGCAAATTCACAACCGCCTTACGGAGTTCACAAAAGAGCTGCGCGTCCGCCATGTTGAAATCGCGTCCAACGGCGACATCTTGGCCTGTTGCTATTCCAAGCCCGGCCTGATACGCTACAACGTCCGCGCCGGCCAGATAAAGACTTGGTCCACGGACGACGGCCTTGTAGGAAACAAGGTTCGCGTCGCGATAGAAAGCCAGCCTGGAGAAATTTACGTTGGAACTACAAACGGCCTAAGCGTCATTCACCGCGACGGCAGCATCAAAAATTTCAGGCAAACGGATGGACTGACCAACGAGTACGTAATGTGCGTCTACAAGGACAAGAACGACCTCTTTTGGATTGGAACGGACGGCGGCGGCGTTTACTACATGAAAGACGAAACGATTCTTGGCCGCCAAAATTCCGACAACGGCCTGCCCGGAAACATTATATTTAAAATCAACCAAGACAAGCAAGGCTCTTATTGGATCAGCACAGGAACAGGACTCGCGCGCTGTCCGTCCTACGACAGTTCGCAAAGAAGGCTTCCGACAGGCTTTCAAATCGTCAACAGCGACAACGGCTTGGAGACGGATTCCGTTTTCCAAATTTTCTTTGACAAAATGAACCAAGCCTGGATAACCAGCAATTACGGAATCGCTTGCGCTCCCTTTGAGGATTTTGTGGCCGCGGCCGAAGGGAGAAAGGAAAAAATCTCGATTAAATATTACAATAAAAACGAAGGCTTTGATTCCGACGGACCCGCGTCAACCTCGCTAAGCATTTGCGACCATCTTGGACGCATATGGCTTGCGGCTGTCGACGGCTTTGCGATTTACGACCCGCAAAAAGTTCGCGCCAACCCCGTTCTTCCCTTGGTTTGCATAGAAAGCATAAGGGTTGACGCGGTCGAGCACAAGAACCCCTCAAACATCATTGAGCTTAAGCCGGGCACAAAACGCGTCGAAATAAAATACACGGGCCTAAGCTTTGGCGCGCCGGAGAAATTGAAATTCACGCACAGGCTGACAGGCTTTGAAGACGACTTCTCGGAAGCAAGCTCAATACGAACGATTTCATACACAAACCTAAAGCCGGGCCGCCATATTTTTATGGTCAACGCCATAAACGGAGACGGCTTGATTTCGCCAAAAGCCGAAACAATGCTTTTTGTGCAAAAGCCTTACTTTTACCAAACAAAATGGTTTTGGATTTTGGCCACAATCGCTTTCTTTGGAAGCGTGGTGACAATCTTTTACCTAAAGCAACGGCGAATAAAGTTGGAAAACATTCGCCTTGAAGGAATCGTAAAAAAGCGCACAAAGCAGTTGGAAATAGAGAAAGAAAAATCAGACCAGCTTTTGCGCGCTATTTTGCCTGACAAAATAGCGAACGAATTGCGCGACAACATCCACTCAATCGGCGAAAACTTCTCTGACGTGACGATTTTGTTCTCCGACATAGAGAACTTTACAAAGACTTCAAGCGAGCACACCGCCGAAGAAATCGCCTTTGCGCTTAACGACTTGTTCAGCCGTTTTGACGAACGCGCGAAAATGATGGGCGTTGAAAAAATAAAGACAATCGGCGACGCCTACATGGCCGGCTGCGGCTTGCCAACGCCAAACCCTCGGCACGCCGAGACAATGGTCCAATTCGCGCTTGGAATGATGGAAGACTTAAAAAACTACAACGAAAAGGCGATGATTAAATTCAACATAAGGATTGGATTGAATTCAGGCCCTGCCAACGCCGGCGTTATCGGAAAGACAAAATTCATTTACGATGTTTGGGGAAACACCGTCAACGTCGCAAGCCGCATGGAAAGCGCCTCCGTTCCAGGAAAAATCAAAGTTTCAAAAGCGGTTTATGAACGCGTTGCCGGCATGGACTTTGACTTTAAAGGACCTATCGAATGCGACATAAAAGGAAAAGGCGTTATGGAAACTTATGACATCACGCCAGGAGAAGCAAAATGAAAAGCAAAAAGCGTTTAACGGTCGCCGCCGCCCTTATGGCAATCGCCCTTGTTTCGTGCTCAAACAAGAAAAACGAAAACATCGTTAAAGTCGGTATCCTGCATTCATTCACAGGCGCGATGTCCGACAGCGAGCGTGCTGTCGCCAACGCCGAAAAAATAGCGATTAGCGAAATAAACAAAAGGGGCGGCGTCCTTGGAAAGCAAATAAAAATCGTGGAAGAAGACGGAGAAAGCAATCCTGAAAAATTCGGAATAAAGGCAAAAAA
The DNA here is from genome assembly GCA_902799665.1 of uncultured Spirochaetaceae bacterium. GTDB lineage: Bacteria > Spirochaetota > Spirochaetia > Treponematales > Treponemataceae > Treponema_D. The sequence continues at coordinate 116,637 of CADCBK010000014.1, forward strand.
GCTTTATGTCGTCGACAAAGTCGCCACAATTTTCGGCTGCTGGACAAGCGCCTCGCGAAAAGAAACGGCTTCGGCCATTGAGTCGCCTGACATTTATGGATTGCTTTGGTATCCATTGCAGTATGAAGGAATGGAAGCCAGCCCCAACGTCATGTACATGGGCTCGGCGCCCAACCAACAAGTTGTTCCCAGCGTGGAATATTGCTTTGAGAATTTTGGCGGCCGAATGTATTTGGTCGGCTCCGACTATGTCTTTCCTCGCACCGCCAACAAAATCATAAAAGCGCTTTTAAGCCATTTGGGCGGAGTTTGCGTCGGAGAGGAATACAAGCCCCTTGAAGCGGAAGACTTTCAAGAAATAGTCCAAGACATTGTGGCCAAAAAGCCCGACATAGTCATAAACACAATCAACGGCGCGTCAAACAAGGCTTTTTTCACTCAACTTAGAAAGGCCGGCGTAACGCCCAAAGACATACCAGTGATGAGTTTTTCCGTTTCAGAAAGGGAAGCGTTTTACATCGGCCCGGAATATGTCGAAGGCCATCTTGCGACATGGAGCTACTTTCAAACGATCGCCTCGTTCCAAAACAAAACCTTTGTCCAGCGCTACAAGGAATTGTACGGCCAGGAAAAAATCATAGGAGACCCGATGGAAGCCGCCTACACAGCCGTTTACATGTGGGCTCTCGCGTGTGAAAAAGCGGGAAGCTTTGACACCGAAGCGGTGCGCATTGCGGCCAAAGGATTGACTTTTGACGCGCCCGAAGGAATAGTTAGAATAGACGGAGAAAACCAACACTTGCAAAAAAGAGTGCGCATCGGAAGAATCAACGCAAAAGGCTTGATTGACGAAGTCTGGGAAAGCCCCAGCGCGATTAAGCCGGACCCATACCTTTCCACCTACGGCTGGGCGAAAGGATTGTAGTATTTGCCAAGGCTTCCAGCCTCTTCTAAAATTCTTTGTAGTTTTGGTCAAAGCCCTCTTCCAGCCAAAGCGCGACGCTTTCGGAGAGGGCTTGTATTTTTTGAGCGCGGTTCTTTCCTGTAATCGAACATTCCCAGACAACGCCGACTCTGTAGCCTTGATCCAAAAGGCTTTTGACTTCTTCTTTGTCGCGCTCCCTATTGCGCTCGATTTTTTTAGTCCAATATTCCGTGTTGCTTTTTGGAATCCTCACTTTGCCGCAGGAACGGTGGCCGTGCCAAAAACAGCCGTTCACAAAAATCACGGCGTAATAGCGCGGAAAGTAAAGGTCTGGCTTTCCGGTCAAGCGCTTGTCGTTTTTCCTAAAGCGAAAGCCCAGTTTGTGCAAGTAGGAACGAACCAAAAGCTCTGGCTTGGTGTCGCGGCTTTTTATTTGCGACATTACAAAATGCCGCTGTTCTTTTGTGAGCGTGTCCATCTTAATTCGCGCTCTTTAGCGCCTTTGCGATTTGAAGCGCGATAAACTGAAGAACGTCAACCACGACAGAGTTTCCGAACTGCTTGTAGGCTTGGTTAGGCCTTTTTGAAATTTTGTAGGAATCAGGATAGCCCATCAAGCGGGCGCACTCGCGCGGATGCAAGCGGCGCGGCTTTCCGTTGACCAAATATCCGCCGGTTTTAGCGAACACTCCGCCGCCGTAAGCGCTCAATGTGACGGCGATTCCTTTTGTTGAATAGACGCGCTCGCCTTGGCCGCCCTTGTTCACTATCGCAAGCTTGATGGCCTTTGAGCTGTGTTTTTCTTTCTTTTTGGGATTAAAGACCATCGGGTAGCGCTCGTCGCAAAGCGCGAGGGTCTCGTCTGATTCAGGAAGCAAAAAATCTTCCACGTGGCGCGCCAGCGGAATAGGCTTTGGAAATTCAAAATTGATTTCGCATGAAGCGCCGGCCGAAGCGCCTTCCGCTCCGCAAAAACAATCTTTTCTAAAGCAAACCATGTAAACGCGCTCGCGCTTTTGCGGAACGCCGTAATCAAGCGCGCTCAAAACTTTCCAATAAAATGCGTAGCCCAAATCTTCCATCGTTTTTTGAACGACTTTAAGCGTTCGGCCGCCGTCGTGGCGCGCGAAGTTCCGCACGTTTTCCATAAAAACAACTTTTGGCTTTTTTTCCTTTACGATGCGCGCGACGTCAAAAAAAAGCGTTCCGCGGCTGTCTTCAAAGCCGCGCATTTTTCCGCTAATCGAAAAGGCCTGGCAAGGAAAGCCGGCGCAACAAATGTCATGGTCTGGAATTGATTTTTCGTCCACTTTGGTTATGTCGCCGTTGGGGCGCTCGCCAAAGTTTTCTTGGTAAACTTTTTGCGCCTGCTTGTCCCATTCGCTGGAATAAACGCAAGAGGCGCCCAAGGATTCAAGAGCCAGCCTAAAGCCGCCGAGTCCAGCAAACAAGTCTATGAATGTCATGCCGGAAAGCGGCGAGCCTTGAACTTCTATCATTCCTAAATTATAACGACGCGCCGCCCTTGGGTCAATTGCAACTCATACCTTTGGTTTCAAGACCTCAATCGTTGTTGCGAGCTGTTTCGCCGTATCCTTTCGGACGCTTCACGCAGCTTGTCATTGTCGGGCTTGACCCGACAATCTTCCAGCCGCAAGCGCCAAGACAAAAGTCGCCGCCATCGCGGGAAGCGTACAGCCAAAGGCAAAGTCCAAGCGCATGAAAAGCCTGTAAATTATAAAGCCCAAAAGCCAAAGGGCGGCGCGTTTTGTGTCAATTTGTTTTTTGGAGGAATCGTTTTTGAGGACAAAAAAGTCGGCGAGCAAAATCGCGGTCATCGGAGCGAACACGCTTCCAATCAAGTACAAAAAGTCCGTGATGTTGTCCATGTTAAACAAAAGCGCGCCAACCGTTCCCAAGACAGCGACAATTATCGCGGCGGCCTTTATGTTGATTTTTGAGTGAACGCTTTGGCTTGAAACGCCGGCTGAATACGCGTCAAGGTAAGTCGTGGTAACTGTGGAAAGAACGACAATCACAAGCGCGGCGATTCCCAAACCAGTCTTTAGCATTACGATGTCAATCGAACTTTCGCCCGCCACAAGAGCCGCGCCCATGCCGATTGCGTACATCCAAACGCTGACCAAAAAATAAACGACGGCCGCGGCAAGCGAAACTGCGACAGGCCGCTTTGCGTCCTTTGTGTAGTCGCTGATTACGGGAAGCCAAGAAAGCGGCATCGCGACAGAAAGCTCTATCGCCGCGCCAAACGAAAGCGCCTGGTCCGCCATTCCCTCGCCCGCCGCGCCGGCCGCCATCGCGGCGCCAGAAGCCGCTCCGCCAAAAAGGCCGCCAAAAATTTTCACGCACAACAAAATCGTAAGGCAAAAAAGAGCGATTGCCGCCGCAAAATTAAGCTTGTCCAGGTTTCGCACGCCGGCCAAAATCCAAACGACAATCAAAACGCCAATCGCAAGCGCGGCCCACATCGCCCCGTGTGTCATTGCCAAACTCGTCTCTTGTGTCATTGCCGGGCTCGACCCGGCAATCTTTGCGCCGTTGATGATTGTGTTGGCGCAGAGAGAGCCGTCGTAAATCATAATTCCTGTCCAGCCCAAAAGCTGCGCCGCGTTCAAAAAGCCAAAAAACTTCGCCCCGAATTTTCCAAACGACAAAGCGGTAGTCTGCATGGCGGCCATTTTTTTCTTGGCGCCAATCACGCCTGTCATAAACAAAAGCGCGCAGCCAAGAACGTGTCCGATTACAATCGCCGCCATTCCTTTTGCAAAGCCCAGCGGCGCGAAATAAGTTCCGGTAATAATTTCCGCGATGGAAACTCCGGCTCCAAACCAAATCAAAGAACTAGAAAAAACAGTCATATTAACTCCAAATATAGAAAAATAAAAACCTGTCGAGGCGCCCGCAATTTTAGTCTTGCCAGCAATCAGCGGCAGCCGCTAAAAAACTCCCTCAACATTAAACGCGTGGTTCATCGGGCCGGAACCTTTTCCCAAATCCAGCATGGCGGCGAGCGCGCCTGTAAGATAGTTTTTGGCCGACTGGACAGACTCGACTAAACTTTTGCCCTTGGCCAAATTGCTGGCAATTGCGCTCGAAAGGGTGCAGCCAGTTCCGTGCGTGTTGGGGTTGTTGATTCGCTTTCCGTTAACCCAACGCCCCATGCGCTCGCCGCCGCAAATGTTGCCGAAAAGATAATCGTTGGCGTCATTCAAATTATGGCCACCCTTAAGCAAAACCGCCGCGCCAAACTGACTAAAAATGTTTTGGGCAGCGGCCTCCATGTCGGCCGGGCTGTGGATTGGATTTCCGCAAAGGACTTCTGCTTCGGGAATGTTTGGCGTTATCACTGTCGCAAGAGGCAAGAGCAAACCTTTAAGAGATTCAATCGCGTCATCGCTAATCAGCTTGGCGCCGCTTGTGGCCACCATCACCGGGTCAACGACAATGTTCCTAAAATTATATTCCTTGATTGAATCCGCGATTGTTTGAATCAGCGCGGAAGAAGAAACCATTCCGACCTTCACCGCGTCCGGAAAAATGTCCGTGGCGACGGCGGCTATTTGCGCCTTTAAAAAGTCCGGCGAGACTTCCATAATGTCTGTTACGCCGGTCGTGTTCTGGGCGGTCAAGGCGGTGACAGCGCTCATCGCGTAAACGCCGTTGGCTGTCATTGTCTTGATGTCCGCTTGAATGCCGGCGCCTCCGCTGGAATCGCTTCCAGCGATCGTTAAAGCAGTTTTCATTTTTCCTCCTAAGTTACGGCTGAACGCGCGAGCCTTACGCGAGCGCGTTTGTTGCCGCTTATGCGGCGCTCTAGCATTGTTGTCTTGCAAACAATTGTCGCGCCGCTAAATCTGCTTTATGCCAAGTGGTGCCCCCAAGGCATTTATATTTGTCGCCGCAATCGCAACGTTTTTTTTGGTCTTGTTAAAGTTCTCCGCATGCGCGGCGAATTTTAGGCTTGATAAAAATTCCCCGCTGTTAGTCTAAAAAACCTCCGCCACTTTTCCCGCCAATTTTTTTGTCGCCGCGGCGATGTCGTCGTTGGCGAAAATCGCGCTGATGACGCTTACGCCCGCGATTCCGCTCCCCTTTAGCTCGTGGACATTGCCCGCGCTTATTCCGCCAATCGCGACGACTGGAATTTTCACCGCGCCGCAAATCGCCTTTAGCGTTTCAAACGAAACGCTTTCCGCGTCGGCCTTGCTTCCGGTTGCGAAAACCGCTCCCACGCCAAGGTAATCGGCTCCCTGCCTTTCGGCCAAAAGCGCTTGCTCAACGGTCTGCGCGCTTACCCCGATAATGCTGTCAGGCCCTAAAATGCGGCGCGCCTCTAGGCAAGACGCGTCGGATTGGCCAACGTGAACTCCGTCCGCGCCGACTTCCTTTGCAATCATTACGTTGTCGTTCACCACAAAGGGAACGCCGCGCTCTGAGCAAAGTTTTTTTAGCGCGCGGGCTTCGTTCAAAAAGGCGGCCTCGTCCAAGTCTTTTTCGCGCAACTGCACAAAAGTCGCGCCGCCGTCAATCGCTTGCTCCACGCATTCGACCAACGTTCTTCCGTTAAGCCAGTGGCGGTCGGTGACGGCGTAAAGGCGCAGGGCCGCGCGCATCTTAGGCTTACAACCGTTTATGGTCTCGGCCCGAATCTTAGGCTTGCAACCGTTTGCGGCGCTGGCCGCCCCCGTTTCGGTCTTGCTGCCAGTCTCCGCTCTATCTGATTTCATACTTCGCGCCTTTTTCTAGGTCGTCGCCTGTCATGTTGTACAAGGCGTCGATGATGCGGTTGCGGTAAGTGGAATTGCCGTCACCGGCCTGCATTCGTTCCCAAGCAAGCTCGCCGGCCAAGCCCATGGAGCAAACAGAGGCGGCCGCCGCTTCCAAAATATTGTCGGGATTGGCCACGGCAAAGGCCGCCGTCACCGCGCTAAGCTGGCAGCCGGTTCCGGTGATGCGGCTCATTTCCGCGCGACCGTTTCGTATCACATAACACTTGCCGTCGTCGGCCACAAGGTCAATCGCGCCTGTAATCGCGACGACGCAATTGTGGCGCGCGGCGAAATCTTTTGCAAAGGCGACCGACTTTTCCAAATTGCCATCGTTCACGCTGTCGGCGATGTCCGCGTCAACGCCCTTTGTCGTTCCGCTTCCAAGCGCCAAAGTTTTTATCTCGCTAATGTTTCCGCGGACAACGTCAAAATGGAATTTCTTCAAAAGCTTTAAGGCGGTGTTGGTTCTAAGCGCGCTGGCTCCCGCTCCGACCGGGTCAAGCAAAAGCTTGTGGCCCAACGCGGCGGCGTTCTTTGCGCTCGCGAACATCGCCTTGATTGTCCGCTTGTTCAGCGTTCCGATGTTGACGTTAAGGCCGCCGCAGATTTTTGTAATCTCCGCGGCATCGCTCGGTTCGTCGGCCATGATGGGGCTAGCGCCAATGGCCAACAAAACATTGGCCACGTCGTTTACAGTTACATAGTTTGTGATGTTGTGGATTAGAGGACAAGTCGCGCGGACCTTGTCCAAACAAGTTTTGAACATAATCTTCTCCTTACGTTGGAATTACCCAAATCAAGTTCAAAGGTCAAGGGGAACACCCTACTCTCAGCCGGATTTGTCCAGCTCCCTTTTAAATTGTCGCCTCATTCTATCACGCGCGATATTTTTGCGCAAGGCCTTGTATTTTGTATAAAGAAAAAAGCCCGAGCGTTTTTTGCCCGGGCCTTTCTTTAAATTTTAATTCGCGCCGTCATCTTGGCGCTTTATTCAGCGCTTATCTGTCAAAGCCGTCCATCGTCTGAATCTTTCCGTCGGCCTTAAAGGTCAGCTCGCGGAACTTGACGTTTCGCTTTTGGTTTACGCCGTTGGAGCGCTCGCAGTCGTGGTAGAACAAGTACCACTTGCCGTTGTATTCCATAATCGAATGGTGCGTCGTCCAGCCCAAAACCGGAGTCAAGATGCAGCCGCCGTAAGTGTATGGGCCGTAAACGTTCTTGCTTGTGGCGTAGCACAAAAGGTGGCTTGTTCCAGTTGAGTATGTAAAGTAATAAGTTCCGTCCTTTTTGAAAAGCCAGGGATCCTCAAAGTAGCGGCGAACGTCGTCTCCGCCCTTAAGCGGCTGGCCCTTGTCGTCAACGATAACCAAGTCGCGCAAGTCTTCGGCCAACTCCTTCATGTTGTCCTTAAGCAAGGCGATTTTTGGCGTGCAGGCAGGCTCGGCTCCCTGCGGCTCCTTGTTGTCGGCGCTCCACTTGTTGTTTCGGTACTGGTCAAGTTGGCCGCCCCACAAGCCGCCCATCACAAGGTAGTACTTGTTGTCGGTGTCTTGGAAGCAGCAAGGGTCGATGCTGTATGTTCCCTGAATGTAGTCGTCTTCCGGGGTGAAGGGGCCTTCGGGCTTGTCGCCGACGGCAACTCCAACGCGGAACATTCCCTTTTTGTCGCGCGCGGGAAAATAAAAGTAATACTTTCCGTCTTTTTCCGCGCAGTCGGGAGCCCACAATTGCTTTGAGGCCCACTTCACGTCTTCCAGCTTTAGGACGCAGCCGCAGTCGCGCGGCAAGGTTTCCGCGTCCGTGCAGACGAAGAGCATCCTCTTCGAGCCGGACGGAACGAAGCAGGGCTTCACGCCGGACGCCGGGAAGTATCTCACGACCGCGTACATCTATCCGTGCCGGATGAAGACGTACACGGGTACGTTCGACTGGGAACAGGGCGATATCACGGGAGTCACCATGTCCAAGGTGTTTGTCATTCCTGCGAATCCCGTTCTGAGGAATTATCTTCCGACGCAGTACGAACTCACCATTTTCACGGACATGACGAAGGAAATCGACGAGGCGAACCCGCAGACGGGGGATCTCGAACCCATCGTCGAACCGTACATCGTCGGCGTGCATCTGCACCGCGACGTCGAGGGTAACGTAACGTCTGACCTGTCTGATATCAGGCCGTCTATGCTATCCAACGGGATTGAAATACGGCACGTCAGTTCGACCGCAACGGTTTCGCTTTCGTTTGTGACCACTCCCGTCGCGGGGTATCAGATCTCGGTGGCGTGGAACGGTTCCGTCTATGACCCGATGGATCCGCATTTTGAGCGCGGATGCCGATACGTTCTGACCGCGTGGGAGTCCGTTCCCACTGACACGCCGCTCGCACAGGGCGACCCGGCATAAGGAGGTTTCACGATGACATGGGAAATTGTACTGGGGCTGATCGCCCTCGTCGGATTCATCGCGTCCATCGGCGGCTTCGTGTGGCGGCTTTCCTCGATGATCGCGCGGCTGGAGAAGGCCGTGGAGACGATGACGAAGGCGGTCGAATCCCTGCGCGTAGACAACGACGCGGAGCACATTCGGCTGAACGAGAAGCTGGAAAATCACGAGACGCGGATCGTGCGGATCGAAACGAAGGTGGGCTGAGATGCTGGGGATCGACGTAAGCGTATCCCAGAAGGGGATGCCGTGGAACCGGTACGCGCAGACCGACGTATCCTTCGCCTTCATCCGCGCGTCGCAGGGGAAAATGCCGTCGTACCAGCGTCCGTTCACCGACTCGCAGTTCGTCAACCACATGCGCGGCGCGGTCGCGCTCGGCGTTCCGTTCGGCGTGTACCATCTGCTGACCGCCAGGAACGCGCAGGAGGCCGAGAGCGAGGCGAAATACTTTCTGTCGGTCATTGAGCCGTACCGTGAGGATATCGCCCTGTGGGCCGTCTGCGACGTCGAGGACGAGGTGTTTCTGCCGAAGGACAAGGCGTCTCTGACGGAGGTCGTGCTCCGCTTCTGCGACGTGGTGCGCGCGGGCGGCTTCCATCCGATGATCTACACGAACCCGAACTACCTGACCTACCGGCTTTATTCCAACCGCATCTCCTCCATCCCGCTGTGGCTTGCGTACTGGGGCGTGAGCGAGGCGGCGGCGAAGCGGTATGATCCGGTGATCTGGCAGCCGGGAAAGAAGAAGATCTTCGGCATCTGGACGGACGTGGACTACGGCTACTTCACGCCGCCGGACGTAAAGCCGTCGCCGCAAAAACTGAAGGCTGGAGACAGGGTGAAGGTTCTGCGTCCGCTTATATACGGCACGCAGAAGAAATTCACGGCCTACTTCCCGGAATACGACGTGATCTCCGTATCGGGAGACCGGGTCGTGATCGGGATCGGGCGCGCGGTGACGGCGGCGGTGGACGCGGCGAATCTGGAAAAGGCGTGACTGTTCGCTGAATATTCATTCACTGAATCCCGATTCACCGACATTTCACGCGAAAATCACGGAAAAAGTGCGACATTTCACGCGAAAAGGAGCGGAAAAGTGCGGTTTCTGAAAAAACTGCTCGTGTAGGTATACGTGTACATGGGCGTCATCGGGTTTGCCGCGTTCATCGCGTGGGCGGCAACGGGCGAGGAGCCGGTTGCTCTTCTTGCCGGGGTATTCGGCGCGGCGGGGGTCGAGTCGATCATCGCGGGCATCATGCGGATCCACGAAATCGCGGCTGAGGAAAGAGCGCGGCGAGAGGAGAGAGAACTCCCGCCCCACTGAATCGCGGCGGGGACTTCCCCGCCCATACGGGGACTTGCCGGAGTGCTTGAACGGAGCCGTCTCTAAAACGGATTAAGAGGAAACCACTGGCAGAGGTTCCTCACGCGGGTTGGAATCCCGCAGTCCCCGCCAGATTTTCAAAAAATCAAAAAGGAGAACCCCTATGAACTGGATTGAACTTTGCGTCAAGATCCTGTTCCTCATTCTCACGGCGGTCGTCAGCGCATACGTCGTTCCGTGGCTGAAGGAAAAGAAGCTGTACGACACGGTCTACCGCATGGTGCAGGCCGCGGAGAAGTGGAACCGGACGCACGAAATCGACAAGAAGCAGTGGGTGATCGGTCTGCTGGAAGCCAGAGGGATCACCGTCAACGCCTATGTGGACGCGCTGATTGAAGCGTGTGTGGAGGAACTGGATATCCGGGTCGGCACCGCGCTGACCTACGAAGAGGAGGAATAATATGCCCACGAGCGCAGAAGCATACGATCAGTACAGGAAGCTGGGCCAGCAGTACGCGGACGCCCTGAACGCGGCGTCGCAGAACGGATGGGTGGTTTCCTCAAACGGCGGATTCCGCACGTAGAACGGAACCTACGTCCGCGACACCTCGCGGGATTATCTCGCCTCGCTGACGGGCGATCCGAGAACCGGATTCTACAACGGGACGCTCTACACGATGGGCGACACGTCGAACGTATCCGACGCGGTGAAGGTGACGGACGCGGACGTCCGCGCGGCGGCTCCGCAGCTCGCGGCGGCTGCCGAGCAGGCGCAGAAAATCAAGAGCGGCGCGACCCCTGCCGCCAACCCGACGGGCGCGGCGGTCAATTTCGGTTCGTCCACCGGCGCGCAGACCGGACGCGAGATGAACGGCGCGGCTGACGCCGCCAAGGCGGTATCTTCCTCCGCCGGACTCTCCGCGGCGGTGCTGAACTCGCTGAAAAGCCCCGGCGGTCTCACGGCGCAGGAAAACCCCGCCAAAACCGGCGCGCAGAGCGGCGGGAATATGTCCACGCTCCGGTCTCTGTATCAGGATTACTTCAACAGCCCGGAGTACCGCGGCGCGGCATCCGGCGCAGCTAACACGCCGTATTCCCCGGTCGGCGCGGTTACCGGCAGCGCGAACGCCCCGACGGTGAGCGGCAACGCGAACGCGGCGTCCGCCAAGACGGCGAATCCGACGAGCGGCAACGCGAACGCGGCGAACGGCACGGTGATCGGCAACGCGAACGCGGCCTATCCGAACGGCTATCCGAACGGCTATCAGGGCGGGTACGGAAGCTATTCCACCACCGGCGCGGGCGCGACGCCTACGGACGTCAACTACAACAATCAGATTTCAAAGACAATTGCCGAACTGGAAACGCTGTACCGGGATCTGTACGGTCGGCAGAGGGACGGCGACTATACAAGGACGCCGTATTACCAGACGATCATGGATCAGTACGGCATCCGCGGAGACAACGCGGCAAACGCCGAATATGCCTCGGCTGCGGCGGCGAACGGCGGCAATCTCGATTCCTACGCGGCGGCGAACGCGCGGCGTCAGCAGCTGGCGTACCGAAACGCGGCGCAGACGGCGGCTCTGAATGCCTACAACGCGGAGATCGGGAACATGCTCCAGACGCTCCAGTCGCTCGGCGTGAACGTAAATGACCTTTACGGCACGTGGTCGGGCGATCTGGCTTCCCAGCGTTCCGGAGCGAACGCGGCCTACGGGTACGACACGCAGCGGTATCTCTCGGACAACGACTATCGCGCGGCTCTCGCCGGGTACGACCGCGACCGGTATCTGTCGAACAACGATCTGACCGGGACGATCTACAAATCCAACACGGATCGGTACAAATCGGACAACGAGCTTCTTTCCGACCGGTATCTCTCGGACAACGATCTGACCGGAAAGATGTACGGGTACGACACGAACTACGACATTGCCGCGCTGCAGGACGCGACGAACCGCTACGGGATCGACGTCAACTATCTCACGTCGGTTCTCGGCTACAACACGCAGGCGGCTATCGCGCAGATGGACGCGGATGCGCAGATGCGCGTGGCGCAGTATCAGAATCTGCTCGGCATGTATCAGGCGGACATTCAGCGCGAAATCGCGCAGGGCAACAACGCCTCCCAGGAGCGGATCAACGCGGCGACGCTGGCGTACAACCAGACGAGGGACGCGCTGAACGACGAGCTGCAGCGGTATCTCGGCGGTCTGGACTATCGGGCGAGCATCGCAAACGCGAAAGCGAGCGTGGCCGCGGCGAAGGCGAAGGCAAATGCGGAAAATGCGGAACGTCAGGCGTACATCGATTATCTGACCGGAAACGGCGGCACGAACGGCGGCACGATTCCCGGAACCGATGGAACCGGCGATGGAACCGGCGATGGAACCGGAGACGGAACCGGCGCGCCGCATGTAACGCCGCAAGCCCCGACCAGTTACGGTGTTGACCGCGTCGGACTTCAGCCGTATGTGGACGATCTGTACAGAATCCGCATGCAGTCCACGCTGGGAACCCAGCAGGGAGATTACCAGAACTATATCAACGCTCTCCGCAAATACGGACTCACTGAAAACGACATCGCGTATGTCGAAGACGCCGTGACGGATCTCGTGCGAAGAGACCTCGCGAGCGGAGACGCGAAGTTTGAAGGAACCTCGCCGAAC
>CADCBK010000015.1 GCA_902799665.1 uncultured Spirochaetaceae bacterium
CCGCATTTCGGGCACTTGCGGAAACTGGTGTACTTGGATTTTGAAAGACCGGGCATGACGAATTATGAATTATGAATTATGAATGACGCGGCAAAGTCACGAAAATTGACGGCAAACACTCAAATCCCCCTTCTGTCAATGCTGTACCAACCGAGGTCAAAATCATCTATGTCAAGATTGATGCCGTAGCGTGGGTTGCCATAACGGTCTTTGCCCATTATCTCAATGCTGTAGCACTTGCCGTAGTTTTTCTTAAGTTCATCGGTGTTATAGAACTGATAAACAAAACTGGCGGCAGGCACTTCACGCAAGAAGACCTTGAGCTTATGACGATTTTGGCTCGCCAAGCCGGAATCGCTTACGCAAACGCCGCCAACTATCGCGAGGCCAAGGACACAATCTTTGCGCTGAACGACAACATAAAGCGGGGCGGGGAATACCACGTTTTCATCGCGCAAAGCGCGTGCATCTCCGACCTGGCGCGAGTGGCTGACGCGGCCGCCCAAACCACTTCTTCGGTCATGATAACTGGAGAAAGCGGCGTAGGCAAGGAGCTTTTCGCCGAGCAGCTGCACTTGCGAAGCCCAAGACGGGACAAGCCTTTTGTCCGCGTAAACTGCGCGGCCTTAAGCCAATCCCTTTTGGAAGACGAGCTTTTTGGACACGCGAAGGGCGCCTACACCGACGCCAGCAGTTGTCGAAAAGGCCGCTTTGAAATGGCCGACGGCGGAACGCTCTTCTTGGACGAGATTGGCGAGATTCCGTTGGAACTGCAGGCAAAGCTGCTAAGGGCCATTCAAGACAAAAAATTTGAGCGCGTAGGCTCTAGCGAAACGATTAGCGTTGACGTTAGAATCGTGTGCGCCACAAATAAAGACTTGGAGCAAATGGTCAAGGAAGGAAAGTTCCGCGACGATTTGTTCTACAGGCTGAATGTTGTTCCGCTTAGAATTCCGCCCTTGCGGGAACGGCGCGACGACATAAGGCCCTTGGCGGATTACTTTTTGCAAAAGTTTTCCGGCGAGACAAAAAAGAATTTCAAGGGTTTTACCGACGACGCCAACGAGGTCCTTTACAATTACTATTGGCCGGGCAACGTTCGCGAGTTGGAGAACTCGATAGAAAGGGCTTGCGTTTTAGGAACGCCGCCCTTGATAAGCGCGCAGAACCTTCAGATTTCCGCCGTTGACGCGGTGGACGAGGAAAGTCCTGTGGAGCGGAGGGGCTTTGTTCCCCAAAGCGGACAAACGCTTAAAGACGCGATTAATGAGTTCAAGAAGTACTACATTGAGCGCGCCCTGCAAAAGCCTGGCGTAAAGCAAGCCGAAGTTGCCGCTTCATTGGGCATCCAGCGGACTTACCTTTCGCGGCTTTTGGTAGAGTTGGGAATTAGACAGTAATTATAGTTTGGAGAAGATTATGGCTGACAATGTCGTAAAGATTAATGGCGCCGCTGAAAAGAAAAACCTTTCTGGCGAGCAAAAGTTGGGAGACTTTTTGAGCAGGAATTCCAAGGTTCTTTTTGGAATTCTTTGCGGCGCGATCGTTTTGATTGTCGCGTATGTGGTTTGCTTTTACGCGTCAACTTCATCTGTCCGAAAGAACCTTGACAAGATAGAAGTGATTGAGTATTCCTTCACAAAAGACGCTTCCGCCATCGACGGCGCGGAACTGGCTTCCAGGCAGGAAACCGCGCTTAAGAATTTGGACCCTTATTTGAACAAGGGCGGAATCGTGGGAGCGCGCGCCAACATGCTGGCCGCCGACATCTACGGCCAAAAGAAAGACTGGCAGGCTTCAAAAGACGCTTGGCTTAAGGCGGCCTCAAAGCGCAAGGGAACATACCTTGAGTCTTTGTGCGACTTTAACGCCGCGGCCGCTTGCGAGGAATTGGGCCAGAGCGACGAAGCCTTGAAGCTTTACGAAAAGGTTTCGGCCGACAAGAACTTTGTTGACAGAAGCCGCGCTTACTTTAACGCCGGCCGCCTTAAGGAAGACGCCGGAGACTTTGAAGGCGCGAAGGTGTTCTACAAAGCTATCGGCGAGCTTGGCTACACAAACGATTCTTGGAACGATTTGGCCAAGACGCGTTTGATTGACTTGGATAACAAGGGCAAGACAAAATAGCCTTTTATAGGGAGGGCGCTTTGAAAAAAAACATTTTTATCGCCGCGTCCTCTCTTTTTATTGCCTTTCTGGTTTTTACGGCCTGCGGCCTTGACACAATACCGATTGTAAATCCGCCAACGGTCGTGATACACGAGCCTGTCTACAGCAGCTCGGACTTCAGCTCAAATTATTTTGACTTTCGCTCGGCGCCTTCGTCCGCCACGGACATTAAGTTTTTAGGAACAGCCGTCTACTATCGCATTTACGCCAACTATTCAACTATGGTCTCAAGGCAAAGCTCGATAAGCGCGGTGAACACCTCCAGCGATTATTCGGCTGCGGCCAACAGAATGATAGGCTACGGCTATCAGCAGCTTAACACTTCTGACGGAAACATCCAGCCCTTGATAAGTGACTCAGACATTCCTGTTTACATTAGGCTTGCAAACTACGGCGCGGGCGACTATTCGGCGAATCAATACGCGGCTTGGATAAAGCCGCTTTCAAAGGTTCCCCGCAGAACCGTGACTGTGGGCGGCCGCCCAAAGACCTTTGACTTTGGCCGCCACGACAAGCCTTCAAAATACGACCCCGACTTGAATTCTCTTCCCGCGTCGGGCGACGAAGACTATGAAAATGGAACTGTGGAAAACAATAAGTATTACGTCGATATGTACGCGGTTGCGATAGGAATAGACACAACGTTCACAAGGCACTACAGCCAAGTTCTGCACTTGGGCGTGGTTCCAATCGACGCAAGCAAAGAGGACAATTAGCGCGGCCGCGGGCGGTTGACACTGGGCATTACTTTTGGTATAGTAGCTTTCATATTACGGGATGTAGCGCAGCTGGTAGCGCGCTTGCTTTGGGAGCAAGATGTCGCAGGTTCAAATCCTGTCATCCCGACTAGTCCGAAAATTCAAACTTTTGTTGTTGGCGATTTTTTAAAATTATGCCAAGCGTTTAGGATTTGAACCGGAGCGAACGCGGCGACAGCCGAAGAGGCCGCAAGGACGCGGCCGGAAGTGAGCGCAGGCGGCCTGGAAGAAGCGTCAGGATGACGCGACTGGAAGGCAAATCCTGTCATCCCGATTAAAAAAAATGGGCTGCGTCGCAGCCCATTTTTTTTAATCGGGGCAAGCAAGGAAGTTTATCCACGTGAGCGCTCGCGCGCTCTGTAAGGAAAAATATTTTACCGTCCGCTTGAGCGGACTATGAAATCCTTTCGGGGCAATTGAGGAAGTTTATGGAAACGATTGACTTGACTGGCGCGGCGTGTTTTGGCGTGGCGGGAAATTTTACCGGGCACTTGGAGCAGGCGGGCGAGGCCGAAAATTTTACGGCGATAAAGGTTTTGGACGCGGCGGCCCCCAAGGCGCTCTTTCCGACATACATTCCGGCTTTGACTTGCGACCAGGGCGCTTCCATGGCAAGCGGGGCGGCGGCTGTTCCTTCGTTCCTAAACATTTTTCCCTTTGACGCCGAAAAAATCGTCTTTCCTAAGGGCGAGCAAAAAGTCCAAATAGAGCCTGAGATGGCCCTTGTCTTTGACGCGAAATGGCAGGGGCAAAAGCTTTTGGCGCTGGAGGCCCGTTTTTTTGGAGCGTCAAACGATGTTTCCATCCGAAAAGAGGGCGAGCTGAAAATCAGCGTAAAGAAAAACTGGGGTCCGTCAAGCAAGGGCTTTAGCGCCCAGGCGATAAAAGTTGAGCCGGGAATTTTTGACCGCTACAGAATCGCCTCGTATTTGCGCCGCGGCGGAAAGCTTTTTGAGTACGGCGAGAACAGCCCTGTTAACGGCTACTCGTATTTTGGAAAAAAGCTGAACGACTGGCTTTTAGACAAGTTCAACAATCAAAAAGACATAGGGCCGGCGGAAGACATACACTCATATTTAGCCGCCGCGGGATTTCCAAAAAAAATCTTTGTCAGCGTCGGCGCCACCCGCTACAGCGATTTTGGAAAGGAAAACTTTTTGCAAAGCGGCGACGATTCGATTGTAGCCGTTTACCCTGATTTATATTCAAAAGAAAAAATCGAAGAAATGATTCTAAGCGGCAAAGCTGCGGAGGGAGTGTCGCTGCTCTGCCAGCGCGTGGTCCTCTAAGCGGTAGACGGGAGTCGGACCCGCGTATCGGGCTTGGGAAGCGCGCATACTACCGTTGTATTACTACCGCAAACTATTGACCCATGGCAGAATCGAACTGCCGACAACCTGCTTAGAAGGCAGGTGCTCTATCCAGCTGAGCTAAAGGGCCTAAAAACAACATAAGTATAGCGAGTTCCATAAAAAAATTCAATAATTTTTTGTTTTTTCTTTAAAAAAAAGCGCAATTTTTCAAAAAAAATTTGTATCTCTATGTAGGAGGCGCAAATTGAAAAATTTTCTTGTTAGGTTGGCGGCATTTTTCGCGCTTGTCTTTTATTCGGGGAACGTCTTGTTCGCCTCGGACTACGCGCAATGCCTTTTGAACGGGCAAAGAAACCTGGACTTGTATTTGGAGCGGGCAAGCTTGCAGACAAGCCGGGAGCGTTTTGAAAGCCTTATGGAACAGGGGCTTGAAGCGGCCTATTGCGAATGGGAGCAAAGCGCTCTCTCGCTTAGAATGGCTGGAGTGGACGACTGGGCAATGCAGCGCCAAGAGGCCTTTAAAGCCTTTGAAAGCCGCGCCGATGGAGTCTTTTGCGATTGGGTGATGGAACGGAAAAAGGCCGAAGCCCAGGACTTGCAAAAAAGCGAGCTTTATTCCGAACTTAAAAAGCTTTCGGACGATTTCGCTTACGAGGATTCTTTTGGAAACGAAAGCCGCGTTGTGGGAAAAGACAGCATTCAGGACGCGAAGGACCAGTACGAAAAAAAGGCCCGTGAAATTCTTGAAAAACATTTGCTCTTGAACCCTTCCGAGCGCGCGGCATATGAAGCGGAACTTATCGAAATCCAAGCCGTCAATGAATTGGCCAACAAGCTTTTGTACGACCACGATTCCCTTAAGAAAATGAGCGACAGCCAAGCGGCGCTTTTTGTCGCGGACAGCCTTGCCTGTAAAATCGAAATCGAAAGCGAGGCTGCGATAGAAAGCCTTTTTAGCTCCTTGAAAAGCCAAGTGGATTTTGTTTCGTCCGACGATGTCAAGGCAAGGGAAGAGGCCGAACGTTCGTGGCTTTCGCGCTTTGAGAAGGAGTTGGAAATCGGCTTGAAAAAATGGAGCGACGCAGAGGAGGAGTTTTTGCTTGCCCGCTCCGAATGGGAAAGGGAGGCGGAAAATGTTTATCTTGAGGACAGCAAAAAATGGCAGGAGGCTTACGATGACTTGCAAAACAGAAAAACCGCTTGGAGCCAAAAAATTGAGTCTCAAATCCAAGAAGGAAAAAAAGAGTGGAGCGAAAAGCTGCGCGCTCTTTCTGAGGAAATCGACCAGTACTTGTTTGAATTTCAAAGCGTCCTTCTTTGGGAAAACGACCAAAGGAATCAAATCATCCAAGCGCAGGAGGATGCTTACGGTCAATGCCGCTCGATTTTGGCCAGCGCGCAAAAAGGCGTTGAGGTTTGGTACGAGCGTTGGGGAGAGAAATACAAGGGCATGTATTCTTACTGGAAGACCGAGGACGCTTCTTTTGGAGAGAGAACAGATTTAAGCCTTGTCCAAACTTCATATTTAAAAAACGAAATCATGTCATGGAAAAATTCTTTCGCTAAAAGCTTGAACGACTGCTACCTGAAGATATGCAGAAAAAAATACGACGAAATGCTTTTGCAAGACGAGTTGAAGGATTTTGAGCCTACATTGGCCTACCATCCCGCGGCGCAATGCGTTGTTATTCATGAGCCTTTTGAAAAAATGTATCCCCCGCTAAAATGCTCAAAAAATTCCAGCGCGGACGAGATTTGGGACGCGTGCCAAAAAATTATGCAAGACAAGGCATACGCGCAGGAGCTTCCTCTTGAGTATTGGGAGTGCGTGAATGACGCGCGGACTTTATGGTCGGCCCACACGGAGCTTTTTGACTGGCTTGATATGTTTGATGAATTTAAGGGAAAAGCCGGAGAGGCGCTTGCAAGCTTGCATTCAAACACTTGCGAAAACCTTGAGATTTACGGCGAGCTTTCGTGCGAAAAGGACAAGGCCGCTTGGCTGGTGGATTATTGGACTGACCGAGTTCAAATCGCGGCGGCCGTAGACGATTACGCGAAAAATCATTTTAGCGACGTCGAAAGCGCCGCGATTACCGAAAGAAATTTGGCCGCCGCGCTAGAAGGCTACAAAAAGGCCAAGGCGGAATATCAAGCGGCCTTTGACGAGACGATGGAAACGCGGCTTGAAGTTTACGCCGAGCGCGACAGGTATTTCGCCGCGTTCGCCGAGTCAGAGGCCTTTCTTGAGCGCATAGAGCAAGAAAGAAAGGCGTATGACGATTCTTACCAAAAAAAGCTTTCTCTTTTGGATGGAATCGCTAATTCCAGCGTGATATCGCTTGTCGTTGACCTTCAATCGATGAATTACCAGGGGGAAAATTTTAAGAAATACCTTTGGAATTTCTGCGCGAACGCTCAGGAGGCCTTTGACAAAGACGCGGAGTCGAAAAGAAAGTTGATTAGGGATTCCGTTTCGCGCGGAAACCAAGACATCGAGGTTGAGCCTGGCGAAAAGTGCTTTAGCGGCTTTTCGCTTGAAGAATTGGAAGGCCTTGAGAAAGAGCTTTTAGATGGCGGCGACGAGGACGAAGCCGCTGTTGTGAACGCTGAAATAAAAAACCGCAAAGCCGTTCTTTTGCTGCTTGACGGAAGCGCGGAAAGCATTCACGCTTTTTTTGACAATAATAGCGGTTTTTCAGACATTTACAGCGACTACAAGGATTTGTCGGCCGCGCTTTTGCAGGAAGCCGCCGGCGCCTCCCTTTTGGCGCTGCAAGGAATAATTCGTTGTTGCCCAAAAGACGATTTGGCCTTGTATTTTTCAGCCCTTGACCAAGCGGCGAAAGGCGCCTCGCCCTTTGTAATGTCCGCGCTAACGCTTTACAAAGACTTGCTTTCGTGCCGTTTTGAATGCGCGGCCGCGGAAAGCGACTTGCATCCAAAACTTTTGGAATGCGCCTCAATGCTCGGCAAAGTGGAATATTCGAGCGTGAATTGGTTTTGCGAGGACTGCGAAGACTTTTTCCTTCAAGGGCTTCCGTACGGTTTGGCCGCTGGCTACGACAAAAAAGACTTTGAAAGGCTTTCGTTCGGGAGAAGGGACTTGGTCCTTAAAATTCACGAGGGCCTTGATTTTTTGATAAACGGCGTTCAAGAGATAAAAGGCATTGACTCTTA
Source organism: uncultured Spirochaetaceae bacterium (assembly GCA_902799665.1). GTDB lineage: Bacteria > Spirochaetota > Spirochaetia > Treponematales > Treponemataceae > Treponema_D. Next base: position 7,421 of record CADCBK010000015.1, read on the forward strand.
CTTGGAAAGGCAGGGCGACACTATTCAAAGCCTTCAAAAAGAGTATGAGAAGCGCCTTGACAGCGTGAGCCTAGGAGAGAACGGCGCAAAGACAAACGCCTATATTTTGGCCTGCGACCGTTACATGGAGCGTTTGGAAAATTCGCAATTGAATTATGACCGGCTGGAGGAGGCGAGAAGGAAATACAGGCTGGCGCAAGAAATCTATTTCTACGCGCAAAACGAATACCTTCACGAATCGTATGATCCCGGCCAGAAATTGCTTTCGCTAAAAGAGGCGCTGGAACAAGCCCGCCGCAACTTGTCGGCGCTAAATTCAATAGAGGCGGAGACAACGTCGCCGCTTTTGGAGGAATACAAGGCTGAATGCCTCAACTATTTCAAGGGCCGCGTCATGCTTTATGAATACAACGAAAGGCTTTCTGGCCAGATGGAACGCCTTTGCAAGGCGCAGGAAGATGAGAGAAAGGCGGCGGATTTGTTGGTTAGGGAGTGTTTTGCGAACGGAGGCGAGCCTTCTCTTTCGCCATTCGCGTCTTCAATGATATTAGCCAGCCGCGACCAAAACGGAAACTACAGTTTTACGCTGAACAAGGCGCTGTCGGAACCGTCGCAGGAAAACGAAAGGCTTTTAAGGCTGTATTTTTCCGACCTTTGCGTTAAGCAAACCGACGTTTACCAAAACGAGTTTTATTCCAGCCAAGCGAAAGCCGACGCCCTGAATTTTCTTGAATCTATGGCGGGTAAGCCGTACAGCTTGATGGATTTGGCTTTTTGCGCCTTGCATTTAAAAGCGCTTGGAAACGGCGAGCAAAAAGCCGCATGGTACAAGAGCGGCGAGGACCCCGCATTGAATGACAACTACAAGATTGGCGACTTGCCGGACACCGTGCACGGCCTGGACGTCGCAAGCCTCTATCACGACGAGCGCCTTGCGGCGATAAGCGGCGCTTACAACAAGGTTCTTTCAATGGGCGGAGAGGATGACATCGCGAAGTTCATTCTGTTTTTTGACCAAAACTTTTCGGACGGCTTGGACTTGGAAAGAAGCGCCAGAAACGCCTTGATTGCGCAGGCCCTTGAGGAGCCAATGGACGAGGTTGACTTTGAGTATAGAAAGTTCAAATGTGAAGGCTCGGCCTTGGTCTCAAGCGCGATGTTGCTTTATTTAATTGCCGCCCTTCCTTTTGGATGGGGCGCGTGGGCCATCGCTCCCGCCGCCGCCGCTCTTGCCGCGGGAACAGCCTTGCTGCTTGTTTCAAACCAATTTTACGAATATTGGGAGGACATGGAGTCTGTAAGGGATGGCTGCAAAAGCAATCTTGAAGAATGCGAAGCGCGGCTTAAGGAGCGCCTTGGACGCTGGCAGGACGCGAAAAAGAAATGCGACGAGGAAAAGCGCTCTCTTTGCGTTTTGCTGTCAGGAAATGAAGCCCTAAGCGGGCAAAAAATGGCTTGGAGCGATTTTGAGAGCGCCTTGAGAGCGGCTTTTGACGCGGGCGCTTTGGGCGTTGACTCCTCTTACTTTTTGTCAATCCGCGATGACGCGGCCGCTTTTGGCGATTTGCGCTCCTTTTTTGAATCGCTTTCGGCGAAAGAGGATTTTTATGACGTTGCGAGCGTGATGGAAAGGATGTCAGAAGTCTTGCAAGGCAATTGCGGTCAAAAAAAAGACGCTCTTGAATTGTTCATGGCCGAGCGCGACGGCGACCTAAGCTTGGACAAGGCCGCGTTTTACAAAAATTTGCTTTCGTTTTACGCAAACGAGCTTTTGCCCTCTTTGCCCGTCGCGCTAAACCGAAAGACTGAAGGCTACATGGCGGAAGCCTTTGGCCTTTACAACTCGCTTGCAAAAGAGGCCATGGACTATTCGGACAAAAACCTCTTTGAGAGGGAAAGGGCTGCCCGCTCTTTCATTTACGCCGACATGGACGAGCAGCGCGGACTGTGGGAAGAGAAAAACCAAATAATCTTGGACACTGCGGAGCTTGATTGGGCGGCCGCGCAAGAGCAAGTGTCGGAGCGGCGCAACGCCTGGCAAAAAGACTATTCCAACAGCTACAGCGATTCCATCGAAAAATGGAAGAAAAATTACATGGACTTTTTGGCTGAAAAAGAAAACTGGATATTCCGGCAATACCTGTATGGATCTTGCGACGCGGAACCCTCTTACGTTCTTGTAGAGCGCTCAAAGCCTTTTTTTGATTCGGAAGGAAAAAACGCGTCTTTTTTGGATGAAATTTGCGACTTGGAAAAGTTTTCCGTTTTATCCAGCTTGTGTCAAAAAATAACGGACGCCGCGCAATCCGAGTCTTGCGTCCAGACTTTTTTTGAGATGGCCGGCTCTTCGCTTGTCAAGGACTTCGCGGCGACGGCAAGATTAAAGGCGGACTTGCAAAAGTCCTGCCAGGAGGCGGCTTCAAAACTGGCTCTCCAGCAGAGCAGGGCGCGGTTGGAAAAGGAAGCCGCGGCCGCGCTTGATTCCATTAAGGAGAAGAACAAAAGCGTGGAGGACTGGGAGTTGGACATGGTCCGCCAGGCCGGATACACTGTGGACCCGCTCATTCACAGAAACGCCGTTGTCGATGTTTCCGCCTTGATGACGGAAAGGGAAAGGCAGAGCGTTCACCGCTACGAGTGGTTCTCCGCCGAAGCGCCCAAAATCGATCTTGAGGACTCGTCATACAAAGGGTCTGGCGACTTTATCTTGATGAAAAAAATAGACGAAGCCCAGAAAAAATTGCGGGAATGGTCTGACGGAATATTCGGCTCTCCTTCAAGCCCCCAAAGCGGCGGCCGCCTTGCCGAGCATATAGGAAAGGCGCCTGTCTTTGTCCAAAACATCGACCCAACCGAATCGCGCGACAGCAATGTAAAGGATTTTGGCTCGGGCGAAATGGGAAAAATCATTCTTGACTACCAATGGAATTCGATTGTGTCGGCGGCCGCCTCCGCGGAATTCTCAAAGGCGATTTACGACCAAAAATTGATGGACATAGGCGGCTTCTCGTTGCCGAGCATTCGCGACATAGTCGGTATTGTCCTTGACATTGTCTCAAAAGTTCCTCCGCTTTACGCCTTGCAATACGCCGACGACGCGCTTTTTGGAGCGATTGACGTCGGAAGAGGCTACAAGTCTTGGGAAGAGATCGCCGAGGGATTCTTAAAGCAGGGAATCATGTCGGGCATCGGAAAAGGCTTGAATTACGTCGCCTCGGCGGCTGGAAAAGCCTTGAAGGGCGCGTCAACTTTCTTTAAGGGCGGCGCTGGCGGCCAAATTTTGGGAGGCTTTCAAAAGGCCGCCAGCGGCTACTTGAATAACGTGGCCTCAAATTATGCCGCGGCCTTTGACTTTGCCAGCGGAAAAATGGATTGGGAGAGGGCCGCTTCTTCTTGGCTTGACGCAGGCGCAATAACTAGCGCGGCGGGAAGCTTTTTGGGACAAGGCCTTGGCGCCCTTAATAATTTGGACGCCAACGGCCTGGCCTTAAGCTCGAATGTGTTTGGCGACATCCAAAAGATGAATTCCACAATCGGCTCTTTGGCGGGCCAGGCCTTGAACTACGCGCTTACAGGAAACTTTACGGTAAACCTTTTAAGCGTGAACGGCGTGGGCCTGCTTGAAGTCGGCGTGTCTGACGGAAACTTTAGGGCGGCCGCCGGCCAGGGCGGCGCGGACCTTTCGGCTCAAAGCCTGCTTTCCTTCGCCAACGGAATGAAGGCCGCGCAAAGGGTTTCGGACTTAAAGAAGTCCGGGCTTGAAGACAGGACTCTTTTGAACGTCTCAAACCTTTTGGCCTTGTCGGGCGGGAAAGACAACATCGCCCTGGCCTCAGACTTGTTCAGCCAAAAGAAGGCCTTGCTTTATGAAAGCTCTGGCGACCAGCCCTTTGGAAAAAGCGTTGACAGTTCGATTGTTTTAAGCTCTTCGCTTTTGTCGCAGGGGGTCGAAGGCCAGGCGATGATTGCGGCCATGGCCTCTTTGCAAAACCTTTCGGCTAAGGATCCGTCCGCGTCTTTGGAAGGCATCGATTTTTCAAAGCTAAAAAAATCCGACGGCTCGGCCTTTAGCGAAGGGGAGATTTTAAAGATGAAGGAAAAGCTAAAAACCGACTCAACCCTGTCTTCAATGGCGCAAGTGTCGTCGGTCCTCACCGCGGCTTCGTCCGCCCTTGGCTTTGGCCTTGACGGCGTCCAGAACAAAAACTCGCTTGCAGCCCTGGCTTCCGCCTACAAGCAAAACGGAATGGCGGGCGTATACGCCATTTACGCGGACGTCCAAGAGCAGGCGAAAGCCGGCGAAAACGGCGAACAAAAATTGGGCCTCGCGCAATTGGTCGAGCAGCCTTGGTTCCAGAACGTGGCGGAAAACCGGGGCGTCCTCTTGGGCGAAAGCCTTTCGATGGAGGAATACAACAAGCTTGCAAAGGATAACGCCGTGGACCGCTATGTGGCGCAAGAGCTAAAGGAGTATTGCCAGAAGAACAATGACTCTGTGACAGAAGCCGACATTAAGTCGTTTGAAAAAAGCGCCCGCGCGAAAGCGGAAGCGGAAATTGTCGAAGGCGTCGCAAATCCAAAATACGGCTACGAGCCTGAAAGTTACAACACAGACTTAAAGAATTACGGCTGTACTTTGGCCACCGCCGCCTACATAGCCTATTCGATTACCGGCAATGTCGGAACGCTTTCACAAGCCAACGAAATATTAAAAGGCCAAGACTTGTTTGTTTACGGAACTGACAAGAACGGCGTGACCCAAAAGAATTGCCTGACGCATGGCGACGCCTATGTGAACGCCGTCAACGCAATCGCGGGCGGCGACTACCTTAAAAAAGACGGAAAGGACTTTTCGGTGGACGCTGACATTGCCAAGGGCGGAAAGCTTGTTGACAACCGGCAAAGCATTTTTGACCGCCTTGTAAAAAGCTCGCGCGACGAAAGCGAAGTTTACTTTACCCACATGAGGGTCAACGGCAGCCATTCCGTTCTCTTTGACTCCATGACTTACACCGACGAAAAAAACTACAAGAGCTCTACGCTTTCTGTGATGGACCCTTGGCAGGGCGGAGACTATGGGCCAAAGTCTTGGAGCGACATAAGCCGCGCCGACTTTTACAAATTGTCCCAGGCCGGAAAGGAATTGTACGAGCTTACAAGGGCCGCCTTGCGCGCCGCCGCTTGAAAGGCTTTTGGGCGTTGGAAAGAAAAAAAAAGGCCTTCCGTTTGGAAGGCCTTGCTTTGGACGATGAGGGGATCGAACCCCCGACATTCTGGGTGTAAACCAGACGCTCGTACCAGCTGAGCTAATCGTCCGCAAGTGAATTCTATACTATCAAATTCGGAAAAACGTGTCAAGGCATTTTGCCGAAAAAAGTCCAAGTTTTTTACGAAACGGGGTAGCGCTCCATCGGGTTCACCATTCCTTGCGGAAATAGGAACAAGTCCGTGATTTTAAGCGAGTAGTTTGGCCTGACTCCGTGCCCTTTGAGAATTTTGCTGGCGACGGGAACCGTAAAGGCGTAGTTTATCGTGTCGTAGCCTGGCGCTTCGATTGTAAGCTCAAAGTTAAAGTCTTTGGACATGCCTTCTTTTTTAGCCTTTTCCGGCTCCACGCAAAAGGAGTAGCTGCCTTCGGTCGCCTTGAAAGTCTTGCAGGGGTTTTGCCATGTCGAGTCAAGCATTTTCGCAAGCTTTCCCTTGTAGTTGATTGTGATGGACGCGTTCGGCAAAGACTCGAACGTCGTTCCGTCGTAAACCGAGCCCGAAAAAATCGGGAAGAAAAAGTAGGGCGACTTTCCGCTTAAAATTTCGGCGTCGCTTGTGTAGGCGGAATTGTGGTTCGGCCGCTTTTGTCCGCTTATCAAGCGGATTCCGTCCATTATCAAAATGTCAACGTCTGCCATGACTTGCTTGGTGTTCTCAAGCTCGCTTTGGGCATGGTTGACGCCTCTGCCCGAAATCGTATATTTTGGGGGAATTCTGTTCAATACATAGCATTCTGTGTCCATGCGGCAGTTTTCGCAGTCGCAAGTCAGCCAGCTAACGTTTTCGGCCTTAAGCCGCTCGAACATGTCGTCCACATGGGCGCGAACATAGTCTTCCATCAAATTAGTAACTTTCATATGCTACATTATACCACTGTTTTTTAAAAATGCAAGAAAAAATATTTTCCTTAATTTTACCTTGTAACGCTTGACTAAAAGCGGAAAAATTTGATAAAATAAACTCTACATAAATACGCGTTTGTCAGGAATCCCGTTTGCTTGGCGAATGTCGCTTATTTGAAATTATTTTTTTGAGGTTTTAATATGTACGCGCTTGTTGAATACAAAGGCAAACAGTATAAGGCTGAAAAAGGAGCCTTGCTTCAGGTTGACAAAATCGACGCGGAAAAAGGCGCCAAAATTGACATCGATTCAGTTTTGCTTGTCAGCGACGGAGACAATGTAAAGGTTGGAGCGCCCTATGTAGGCGGAGCCAAGGTTCAGGTTACAGTGGAAGATTCTTTCCGCGACAAGAAGGTTCTTGTTTTCAAGTACAAGAGCAAGAAGGACTACCACCGCTTGATTGGCCATCGCCAGGAATACACAAACGTTCGCGTTGACGAAATCATCGCGTAATGATAACAATCCAGCTTGTCAAAGGCCGGTCGTTTCTCGCCTGCAAGGCGGAGGGGCACGCGCTTTTTGACAAAAAGGGCCAAGACATAGTTTGCGCGGCGGCTACAATTTTATTGAGGACTGCGGCGCAAACCTTGGAAAAAAGGCCCGGAATCAGCTTCAGCGGCGAAGCGCCGGAAAAAGGGCGGCTGGCCTTTGAAGCTAAGGCGGAACAAGATTCGGCGGCGGCCGAGCTTAAGTTCGCCGCGGACTTTTTGCGAAAGGGCTTTGAAAGCCTTGCCAAAGAGTTTCCGCAGAACGTTCATTTGGAATGCAAAACGGAATGTTTATTGGAGGAATAAAATGGGAAGAAGTAAAGGCGGAAGCGGCGCTAAAAACGGCCGCCAGTCAAACCCCAAGCACTTGGGCGTTAAGAAATATGCGGGAGAATTGGTAACAGCCGGCTCTATCATCGTAAAGCAGCGCGGCACAAAGTTTTTCCCGGGCGACAATGCCAAACTCGCCGGCGACGACAGCATTTTTGCCACAGCCGACGGAAAGGTTGTCTTCCACGAGAGCAACAACAGAAAGTATATTTCTATTGTGAACGCGTAAGGTTGACAATCGCATATAGCAGCCCGGTTTTATATGCCGGGCTTTTTTTTTCTTTGGTGAATTATGATTCAATTTGCGGACGAAGCGGTAATTACAGTATCCTCAGGCAAAGGCGGAAACGGCTGCATTTCCTTTAGGCGCGAAAAATACATTCCGCTTGGAGGGCCTTCCGGCGGAGACGGCGGAAAGGGCGGCGACGTTTACTTTGTCGTAAAGCGCAACATGCGAACCTTGTCGCGCTTGCGCCGCCGGCCGATTCTTAAGGCTAGGAACGGAACGGACGGAATGAGCTGGGGCAAGTACGGCGCCGCCGGCGAGGATTTGGTCATACCGGTTCCTCCCGGAACAACCTTGCGCGACGCCGAGACCGGCGAATTGCTGCATGACTTTACGACCCAAAGCGAGGACGAAAAATTCCTCCTTTTAAAAGGCGGAAACGGCGGCTGGGGAAACATTCACTTTAAGTCCTCCACAAACCAGGCGCCTAGAATCGCCAACAAGGGCGAGCCGGGAACGGTGAAAAAAATCCGGGTCGAGCTAAGCGTTATGGCCGACGTCGGCTTGGTCGGCTTTCCAAACGCGGGAAAGTCGTCGCTTTTGACCGCTTTTACCAACGCCAGGCCAAAAATCGCGCCTTATCCTTTTACGACCAAAATTCCAAACTTGGGCGTATTGCGGGTTGACGACGAGCGCGACATAATCATCGCGGACATTCCGGGAATCATAGAGGGCGCGAGCGAAGGCGTGGGCCTGGGCTTTAAATTCCTAAAGCACGTTTCCCGCACGCAATGCCTTTTGTTCATAATAGACTCAAGCGACGAAAACTATTTGACGGCTTACGAGACGCTCAGCAAGGAAGTGGAGACTTATTCCAAGGAACTGGCCCAAAAGCCGCGGATGGTTTTGTTCAATAAAATCGATGTCGAGGGTGCCAAGGAAAGAGCCGACGAGGCCGCTAAAAAGATTAAGGATGCCGACAAGGACGTTTTTGTTTTGTCCGCCTCGGTCTTGAACAACATCGGAATGGCGGCTTTAAGGAACGCCTTGATTCAATTGGTGGACAAGTTGGAAGGCAGTCTGGAAAGGACTGGAGAAGGCGCGGCCCCTTCCGTCAGCTCTTTTATGGCGGAACGGGAGTCAATCGACGACGACGCGGAAGTCCAGTATCCGGGGAGCGAAAGTTGAGGTTAGCCATTTACGGGGGGAGCTTTAATCCCATTCACTATGGGCACTTGGCCATGGCCGACGAAGCGCTTTCGTTGGGCTACGACAAGCTTTTGTTCGTGCCTACTTTCATTTCGCCCCACAAGCAATTGTCGGCCAGCGTTTCCCCTTCAAGCCGCTTGGCCATGCTTGAGGCCGCCATCACGGGAAACCCGAAGTTTGAGATTGAGCCTTGCGAAATCCAGCGCGGCGGCGTTTCCTACACGATAGACACTGTCCGCTTTTTGCTTGAAAAATACAGGGGCCGCGTTGACGGAAAGCTGGGCTTGGTCATGGGCCAGGAAATCGCCGCCGAATTCCACAAGTGGAAGGAAGCGGAGCAAGTGGCGGCCTTTTGCGACTTGATAATAGCCTCCAGGCAGAATGTCGGCGAAAGGAAATTCTTTTCGTCGGCAAACAAGCCGCGCGGAGACTATGTCGGCGGCGTGGACGCCAGCGGCCAGTTCATGGGCGTGGACAAAAGCCGCTTTGCCTGGCCTTACAAGGAGCTTAAGAACGTCATCGTTCCGATATCCTCCACCGAGATAAGGAGCCGCATCGCGCAGGGTAAAAGCTGGAGATACCTTGTTCCGCAGTCGGTTTATGAATATATTGTGGCAAACAGGCTTTATGGATGTAAACAATAGATTGCTTCTTGCCGAGCTGACTGAGAGCGTAAGGAAATACGCCTTGGGGGCCGTGAGCGAGGAGCGCTACAAGCACAGCGTGCGGGTCGCCCAAACTTGCGCCAAGCTTTGCGAAAAACACGGCATGAACGCGCAAGTCGGCTTTTTTGTTGGAATCGCCCACGACATTTGCAAAAGCATGGGCGACGAGGCTTTGCTAAAGACCGCCGCCCTTGACGGAGAGCCTATCCTAAAAATGGAAAGCTCAAAGCCGTCTCTTTTGCACGGCAGGGCGGCCGCGGTTTTGCTGCGCGACAATTGGAGCGTTGACGACAAGGATATTTTGGAAGCCGTCGCCAACCACACTTTTGGAAAGGTCGGAATGGGCGACTTGGCGAAGCTTTTGTACGTCGCCGACAAGATAGAGCCGGGGCGCGAGAACGTCACCGAGGAATACACCGAGCGCCTTATGGCGATGAGCGTGAACCAGATGACTGCCGCTGTGGTCAAAGAAAGCATGGATTACTTGAAGTCCAAGGGCAAGAAGGTCGCGCCGGAGACAAAGGCTTTTTACAAAAGCCTTTTAGATTGATTTTAGGACGAGGTTTAAAATGGGCTTGAAACGCGAGCGCAAAGGAATGATTTTTCTCGTTTTGATAGTCGCGATTTTTTTGTCGCTGATAGTTTCGTTTTACGTTTACTTGCGGGCCGATTCCGTCAAGGACAAGCTTAAGACCGACCCGATCATCAAGGCCTTGATATTGATAGAGGACGGCCCAAACGTAGTTTTCACCGACGTCTTTTTGGCTTACGCCGAATCCGGGAAGGGCGCCTTGATAACGATTCCCGAAAACACAGGCGCGATTTACGAGTCTCTTGGCCGCGTTGACAGAATCGACGCGGTGTTCAAGGAAAAGGGCGTTGACGCTTACAAGCGCGAAGTGGAAAACCTTTTGGACTTGGATTTGTCCTATACGATAGAAATTCAGCTTTCGGACTTTGAGCGCTTGGCGGATTTGCTTGGCGGCCTTGGAGTTTTCATTCCGCAGCCTGTGGACGCGCGCGGCCCCAACGGCGAGATTTGGCTTTTGCCGTCAGGCGCCGTCCGCCTTTTTGGAAGCAAGGTCACGACTTACATGACATACAACTTGGAAAGCGAAGATGACGATTCCGTCCAGGACAGGCGCCAGTCCATGTTGGTCGCTCTTTTGGCCGCGCTTCGCAAAAACCGCAACGTGATTTTCCAGCGCGAAAATTTCAAGCAGTTCCTTCCGTGCTTTTCCAGCAACCTAAGCCAAAAGGACTTTGCCGAATTGCTAGAGATTGTCACCCGCATTGACTATGAGCGCGTCACCCAGCTTGAGGTTACGGGGCTTAACCAAAGCGTGGACGGAAAGATTTTGCTTTACCCGTTTAGGAACGGAGACTTCATAAAGGAAGTCGCCAAGAGAACGGTGTCTTCAATCATTCAGGCTTCCGGCTCTGGCGGCGACCGAACTTATGTTTTGGAAATTCAAAACGGAACAAAGGTCCAAGGCTTGGCGCGCAACACGCAGATTCTCTTGCAGGGAGCGGGTTTTGAAGTCTTGAACGTTTCAAACGCGCCGTCTAACGACTACGAGCAAACGGAAATTGTAGACCTAATCGGAAACCGCGACGCGGCCAAATCGCTTGGAGATTTTATTAGATGCTCAAAAATCACCGAAGCGCGCGTCGCCGCCGAAGGGGAGAACGTCGAAACGCCAAACTTCGACTTTATATTGATATTGGGCCGCGATTTTGACGGCCGCTACGTTCATGGCCAGCTTTCGGCGGGCCAAGAGCAGTGACGCTAGGAGGACAAAAACATGGACAATAAAACAACGCAGGAAAAGGCCCAGGAATTGGCCCGCTTGATTCAGGACGGAAAGGGAGACAATGTCGCTCTCCTTGACATCTCCGAATTGAACAGTTGGACGGATTACTTTGTGATCGCCACGGTTACAAGCTCGGCCCAGTCGCAAGGCTTGCAAAAGCAAATCAAGGACTACATCAAGGATTCAGGCCTTGAAATTCACAAGACCAACAAGAAAATCGCCGACGGCGACGATTGGAATTTAATTGACTTGGGAAGCATAGTCATCCACTTGATGTCAAAAGAGGCAAGGGAATTTTACGATTTGGAAAAGCTTTGGCACGCTGGAAAGCGGCTGGACTTTTAACGGCGGCTTAAAATTTCAGCGAGTCTGAATCGCCGTCGGCGAAGTCGTTGTCGGCCCATTCCTCGTTAAGAATTTCGTCGTCGTAGACAGAAAAACTTGGAACGCTTTCGTCATATTCAAAGTCGGAAGCGTCGTCAGTCGCCAAGTCTTCGCTCACTTCATCTGTGTACAAAAACTCAACGCTCTCGTTTTCAATGGAATTGGGATCAGCGGACATAGATACCTCGGATGAATGAAATATATATTTTTTCGCTTTTTTTGTCAACTTGAATTCTTCGCTTGGCCGCAAGAAAACCGCTTTTTTTTTTCGGGAAGGCAAATATAAAGAAAAATTATATTAAAGGCGCGGGCTAAACTATTGACAAAAGTTTGGCAATTTGTATAATTGTAAAAACTATGTTGGGTGAAATTTGCGTTCATGCGCCTGCCAAAATTAATTTGGGCTTGCGCGTTCTCCCAAAAAGAGAGGACGGATTCCACCCGATAGAAAGCGTTTTTGCGACTGTGGGATTGAGCGATTTGTTAACCGTCAGTCCCTTGCCGGAACAAAATGTTTGCAAGGTTTCTTGCGGACAAGCTGTTCTTCCGCAGGAAAACACAGTCACTTCCGCCTATCAGGCCGCCAAAAGCGTCTTGGGGCGGGATTTGCCGGGGCTAAGCGTTCAGTTGACTAAACGCATTCCCTTGGGCGGCGGTTTGGGAGGAGGTTCCTCTGACGCCGCGGCTGTCTTGACGGCCCTGCAAAAACTAGGCGTCGCTATTCCAAGCGGCGCGGCTTATGAAATAGCCGCGAAAGTAGGAAGCGATGTGTTTTTCTTTCTGAGCCTTAACGGAAAGCCTAACGGCGCCGCGATAGTTTCAGGAAGAGGGGACTTAGTAAAGCCAATAAGCCCCAGATGTGATTTGCATTACGTTCTGGTTTTCCCAGGCGTTCATTCGTCGACCCCGGAGGCATACGCCGCGATTGACGAAAGCGCTAGGAGTCCCGAAAGCGAGTATTTGTCGTTAGACGAGCTTGAGAGCGTTTACAAGGGTCCAGTCAAGGATTGGAGATTTATAAACGATTTCACTCCGGTCATAGCGGCCAAGTATTCTAAAGTCCAGCAGGCGTTGGTTGACGTAAAGGCCAGCGGCGCTCTGTTTTGTGATATGTCAGGCTCTGGTTCGACGGTTTTTGGCGTTTATGAATCTGCAAGGCAGGCTCAAGGCGCGATGAATCTTCTTTCTGGAAAATGGAACGCGACTTTATTATAAAAAGTAAAGGAGATGCATTATGCAAATTACAGAATTGCGCATCCGAAAAGTGACGGGCGAAGGAAAGCTTCGCGCTTATGTTACAATTACATTTGACAACTGCTTTGTTGTTCACAATGTAAAAATTATTGAGGGCAAGGACGGCCTTTTTATCGCTATGCCTAGCAAAAAGACCGCCGCCGGAGAATACAAGGATGTTGCCCATCCTATCAGCCCGGAATTCCGTTCTGAACTCCAGAATAGAATCTTGGACGATTACAACAGCGGAAAGGTCATCGAGGCTTCCGCCGCTTCTGATTCTTCGGCTGAATAACGGAGATTGCCGCAAGGGCTTGGCCTAAGCGCTTTCTTATATACTTTGGGACGTCGGCAAGCGGTAAGCCAACGGTTTTTGGTGCCGTCATTCCACAGGTTCGAATCCTGTCGTCCCAGATTTTTTTATTAAGGTTTTATAGGGGTTAGAAAATGGACTTGATCATTAACGCAAAAACTCGCTCTACAACGGGCCGCGCCAACGCAAAGAGAATGCGCTTGCAGGGAAGGATTCCCGCTGTATTGTACAACCATGAAGGCAAGTCGACAATGTTGGACATTGACGAAGTTGAATTCAACAAGATTTGGAGAAACGTCACACCCTCAACTTTGATTAAAGTTACTGTTGACGGCGCTTCTCATGACGTTTTCATCAAAGACGCTGAATACAATATTCGCAACGACAAAGTTCTTCACGCCGATTTCTTTGAGCCCGCCGCTGACCAGGCTATCACAATGAAGATGCCCGTTCACTTGGTCGGAACTCCCGCCGGCGTCCTTAAGGGCGGATTCTTGCTCAAGCAGGCTCCGGAAGTTCAAATCAAGGCGGTTGCCTCAAAGATGCCCGCCCGCGTTGACGCTGACATTTCCGGCGTGAACATCGGCGAGAAATTCCTCGTTAAGAATCTCAATTTGGGGGACGGTGTAACAGTGCTTACTGACGCGGAAGTCGCGTTGGCCAGCGTTAAACCGGCGAGATAATTTATAGGGAGCCTTGCGCTGTTGTCGCGGGCTTTCTTGTTTAACCGTCAGGCAGAGCCTCCGTTTTTTCGGAGGCTTTTTTTTTGAGCGGTGGGCGATTTGACTGCATTTGAAGAAAAGCTTTTTGACTCTTTAAAAAAACTCATCGGCCCGGAGGAGTTTGGCCGGACAAAAGTTTTGGGAGCGGCGGTTTCTGGCGGCGCTGATTCCGTGAGCCTGCTTTGCGCGTTGGCAAAAATAAAGGAGGGCTTAGAAGGCGGCTCCAAAAAAGAGTTGCCGGAAGCCGGGCAAAAGGCTAAAGGCCGCCCGTTTTTTCCAAAAATCGTTTGCGTCACGGTTGACCATTCAATCAGGCCAGAAGAGGAAAGCTCCGGCGACGCGGCCTTTGTCAAAAGCCTCTGCCAAAAACTTGGCGTTGAATGCGCCGTAAAAAAAATTGAGCGGGGCGCGGTGGAGCGCCTGGCCGCCCAACGCGGAAAGGGTGTCGAAGAAGCCGCCCGCTTTTTGCGCTACCAAAAATTTGAGGGCTTTGCAAAAGAAAGCGGCGCCCAATTCATTTGTTTGGCCCACAATCAAAACGACGCGCTTGAAACCTTGCTGATGCGCTTTTTGCAGGGCTCTTCCGCCGCGTATGGAATCGCGGCAAGGCGGGAAAAATATCTGCGGCCGCTTTTGGACTTTAGCCGGGAGCAAATCGAGGAATACTTGCGCTCGCAAAAAATTGATTGGCGGACTGACGCGACAAACAGCGACAATAAGTATTTTAGGAACAAGGCCCGAAATCTTTTGATTCCTTTTTTGGACCAAAACTTTGAGGGCTGGAAAAAAGCTTTATTGGCGGGCGGCGAAAAAGCCCTTTTTGAGGACGGCGCTGTCGAGGCTTTTTTGGAAGACAGGCTTTTGGCCGCGGGAAAGAGCCCGGACTTTTTTGGCGAGGAAGACGGAGAGGGCCTTTCTTTTAGCGCGGGCCTTTTTAAAAGCCTTCCAGTCGCGCTTAGGCAAAGGCTTCTTTACAGGGCGGCGGGAAAGCTTGGCTTGGAAGAGCGGCTTCCCTATTCTTTTGTAAGGACTGTTTCTTTTTGGCCTGAAAAAGACTTTAAAAAAACGCTCGCCGCCGGCCTTGAGGCCTCTTCAAAAAAAGATAAAGTTTTTTTAAAAAAAATCAAAAAAGAGGCGACTGAATCCGGTTTTTTTGATATAATAGTAGGAAAGAACGACGCGGAATCCTCTTATGTCCTTAGGAGCCGCGCGGTTGGCGATGAACTATGAAAAAGATTTTTAAGACATTGATTTTTGCGTCCTTGTTTTTGACGGCAGGACTTTCCTTTGCCCAAAGCGCGGCGAAGGATTTGGACTATAGCGCCCAAAAGGCCAACAGGCAAACCGCCTTGAGGTACCTGCGCCTGGCGAAAAACTACGCGATTCAAAGCGACTGGAAAAAGGCTTTGGCCGCCGCGACCGCAGGAAACAACTACGACGCGACTGTTGCCGACCTTTGGTATTTGATGGCCTTAAGCCAATACAACGAAGGCGCGACAAGAAAGGCGGTTCTTCCTGTCCTAAAAAATTCCCTTTCAGGCGCGGAGTGGGTTGACTACAACAAAAGCAGCGCGCGGATCTTTTACGCGGACTTGCTTTGTTCCACCGGAAAGCCGCGCGAAGCTTTGGATATCCTTGACCAGCGGCCTTACATTTATTCCGCCGACGCTGACTATGTCAGAATAAAGTCCTGCTACGCTTTGGGAGACGCGGCCAGCGTTCAAAGCGCGCGCGAAAAAGTTGACGTAAGCCGCCGCATTTATCCAGCCGACGAGCGCTTTCCTAATTTGTTTTTCGCGTATGAATACAAAATAATGTACCAAAAGAATTACGAGACCGGCACTTTTGACTATATGCCGCTGGATTCAACCGCGCGAAAAACAGCCGATTATTTCATCACGCGCGTTCCGGAATACAACAAGCAAAACCCGGAGCTGGAAGTTTACGCCGCGATTTTCGCCGAAGGCGAGCAAAGGACAAGATTGCTAAAGGCCTTTGACGCGCGCGGATTCAAGAGCCCGCTTTTCGCGGCGGCCGCTTTGGAAGACGGCGTCTTTACGGAAAGCCAAGCCTTTGATTATTTCTTGGACTTTATGGACAAGGGCGTTGACCTTTTTGACCTGGAACGCTTTGCCTCAAGCCTAAAAACTGACGAAGGCAAACAGAGAATGTTCGATTACTTGAACGCTTATTCGGGCGTCCTTTACATTGACACCAACAGAACGCTGGAGCGCAACGTGACTATTTCCTACAATCGCGGCCGCCCAGAGCGCATTGTTTACGACGCGGACAACGACGGCGGCGAGGATTGGAGCGCGGAGCTGGACTTTGGCGTTCCAAGGAGCGCCCATTTTGAGGACAAAAAAATCGATGTTTATTACGGAACATATCCCAGCCCTGTGCGAATCGTATTTGAGGAAGTTCCCGGCGAGGAAGGAATGACAATCTTCAACCTCGCCGACGAAACCGTGGACGCCGAAATCTTTACCGTTAAGGCTGACGAGTTTTTGGCGGCGGCCGGCTTTAGGAAGGACTTTTACATCGTTGACGAGACAAGCCTTTGGAGCGGGAAGACTCTTTTTGACGTTGACCGCTTGATTCTTTCCATCAGCAGCATGGAAAAGCCTTCAAAGGAGCGCGACGGCGCCTTGATAAAATTTTCCATGTTGAACGGCGAGCCTTACGCGGCCGATTATTTGGTGGACGGAAAGTTGTACGCCAGGGCGCAGTTTACAAAGCCGCTTACGCGCAGCGTCGACAAGGACGGCGACATGATTTTTGAGACTACGGAAATCTATGCCGAAAACGACGGCTCTGTTGTTGTAAGCAAGGAAGACGCTGACGCCGCCAGCCAAAACATTTGGGGAAGCCCTGTTCCGAATCCCTTGATTTACTTAAAGGCAATCCATATCGACAGGAACGGGGACACTCTTCCAGACTTTTCCGAAGAGTATATGACTCTTGGAGGCCGGCGCGCCGCATGGGATTCCGACTACGACGGCAATTGGAACGTCCGTTACACCCTTTATCCGCAAGAGGCTGGAAAGCCTGTCGTTGAGCTTACGGAATTTTTTGTCCAAGGCGCCGAAAGAAAAGTTCCGGTTTCAATAAAATTGTCCGACGGAGAGCCGCAAGAGATTAAGGTTGACTCCGTTAATGTTCCTGTTACAAAAGGAAGGCAAGATTGTTTTTATTGGGTGGATGGAGAAGGAAGCGAAAGCCAAGAGTTGAATGTAATAGGTTTTATGAAAGGCGTCGAGCAGGGCGTCGTGTCGCAGTTTGACAGCGGCGATTGTTTTTTGCAGGCTGTTTTGATTGGCCAAAATATTTTCGCGCGCGCCGTAAAAAAAAGCGATGAAGTGAAACGAATCCAAAAGGAAAATGACATTCCGAAAAAAAATGATTAGAGTGTATTATGATTAGATTGATTGACTGCTTGCGCGCTTTTTTTGCGTTTGTTGCCCTTTCTGTTTTTCTTTGCGCGTGCGTTTCGGAAAAGCTTCCTTCGAGAGTGGAGGAGAATTTAGATTACACGCAAAAAGACGTGCATGACGCGGAAGCCAAGCGCGTTTACGAGTTGCTTCAAAAAAATCCTGTCGAAGCCCTTTGGCGCTCCCTGATTTTAGCTGACAAAGAGATTAGCGACGAATGCGCCGGCTATGCAAGGGACGCGCTTGCCTCTCATGTGGAGCAAAAGGATTATGTCGAATCTTGGATTATTTACAATTCCCTTGTGACAGCCGGCTACGAAAGCCTTGCCGCTAATGTCATGGACAAGGCGTCCATGCGCGCTTTTTACTTTGACGGAGTGCCTGGCATTACAGAAAAGGCGCAGCCTCGTTTGGAAAAAATTTCGGACTACATACAAGGAACCGTAACGGTTTGGGTTGACCTTGGCATAAAGGTTCAAAACGGAATGGGATACGCGGCGCGCGTCATTGGCTCTGGCTTTTTCATTGATTCGCGCGGCTACATTGTCACAAACCATCACGTGATTGAAGAGCTTGTAAACCCAAAGTCGTCGGGCTACGGAAAAGTTTTTATAAAGATGGCCGAAAATTCCGACGAAAGGATTCCAGCGCGCGTTGTTGGCTATGACAGCGTTCACGATTTGGCATTGCTAAAGACGGAAGCCAAGGTTCCTTATGTCTTTAACTTGGGCTCGAAGTCGCAGTTGAACGTAGGAAGCGTGATTTATGCGATTGGCTCTCCTCTGGGCTTGGAGCGAACTCTTACAAGCGGCGTTGTTTCGGCCTCTGACAGAAAGCTTTTTACGACAGGAAGCGTGGTTCAAATTGACGCGGCCGTAAATTCGGGCAACTCCGGCGGCCCTTGCATCGACAAGAATGGCGTTGTGCAGGGCGTGGTCTTTGCGGGAATCGCCAGCTACCAGGGCTTGAATTTCGCGATTCCGATTGAATATCTAAAGCAAGACCTTCCGATTTTGTATCGCGGCGGCGAAAGGAAATTTCCTTGGATTGGCGCTTACGGGCGCACTGCAAAGGCGGGCCGCGTCAGTTATGGTTTGGAAGTCCAATATGTCAAGCCGGGCAGCGCGATGGCCCGCGCGGGAATGAAGGCCGGCGATGTTGTCGTAAGGCTTGACGGAAAAAAAGTGGGAACGCTTGAAGAAGCGCAGGATATTTTGCGCGACCATGTTCCCGGTTCCATAATCGCTTGCGAATATCTGGAAGGCGGCTCTTATGAGGCGAAAAAGGAATGCCTTTTGTTCTTGACGGAAAGGCCAAAGAATCCAGGCTACGACATATATCAGGGCGACATGGTGAAAAATTCTTTTGTCGCGATTTTTGGAATGGAGTTGGCATCTTCGTCTGTGGAAAACAGCAAGACTTATGTCGTTAAGCGCGTGATTCCTGGAAGCGCCGCCGATGAAAACGGCTTTTCGGAAAACGATCCGCTCACAATAGGAAGAATCCAGTTCAATGACGATAAAAGCGCGATAATGGTCGCTTTCTCGACAAAGAACAGAAGAAACGGATATCTTGACATAAACATAGCGATGCAGGCGATGCTTGACAGCCCTTATTATTTTTAAAACAGGAATTGAATTATGGTAGAAATGAAATGCAAGCGAAACTTTTGCATTGTGGCGCACATTGACCACGGAAAGTCGACTTTGGCGGACCGCCTTATCCAAAAGGCAAAGATTATCGACGACCGCCAGATGATGAACCAAATTTTGGACAACATGGACATTGAGCGCGAGCGCGGAATTACGATAAAAAGCCAGGCGGTCACGATTCCTTACCGGGCCAAGGATGGAAAGGATTACGAACTTAATTTTGTAGACACGCCCGGCCACGTTGACTTTAGCTACGAGGTAAGCCGCGCGATCGCTTCTTGCGAAGGCGCTCTCTTGTTGATTGACGCGTCGCAGGGAGTTGAGTCGCAAACCGTAAGCAACATGTACATGGCCTTGGAGCAGAATCTTACGATAGTTCCGGTAATAAACAAAATCGACCTTCCCAGCGCCGACATAGAGAGCGTAAAAAAGCAAATCGACCACGACTTGGGCCTTTTGCCGAAGGAAGCGCAATTGGTCAGCGCGAAGACGGGGCAGGGCATCGACGATTTGATGGAAGCGATTGTAACGCTTTTTCCGCCGCCATCCGGAGACGTCAACGCTCCGACGCAGGCTTTGATTTTTGACTGCCACTACGACGCTTTTAGGGGCGTAATCGTTCACATTCGCGTCATGCAGGGTCGCATAAAAGCCGGCGACACAATCCGAATGATGAGCTCTGGCTCGGAATACAAGGTCGAGAACATAGGCGTGTTTAAAATCAAGTACGAGGACACAGGCTTTTTGGAAGCCGGCGACGTAGGCTATGTCATAGCGGGAATCAAGACTGTCCAAGACGTAAAGGTTGGCGACACAATCACGCTTTCGGCAAATCCAGCCGCCGAGCCGCTTCCTGGCTTTAAGGAAGTCAAGCCCGTCGTATATTCTTCAATCTATCCGCTTGACTCAAACGACTACGAGGAATTGCGCGACAGCATGGAAAAGCTTCGTCTTAACGACGCGAGCCTTGTTTATGAAAAGGACAATTCGATCGCGCTTGGAAACGGCTTTAGGTGCGGATTTTTGGGCCTCTTGCACTTGGAAATCATTGAGGAAAGGTTGGAGCGCGACTTTGACCAAAGCGTCATTTTCACCGCTCCCAGCGTCCGCTATAAAATCACTCTTTCAAACGGAGAGGAAACTTTCATCGACAATCCTTCGGAATACCCGGAAGGAAAAATCAGGGCGGCGGAAGAGCCCTACATCAAGGCTTCGATTATCACTCCCGGCGAATACATCGGGCAAATCATGGCCTTGTGCAACGAAAAGCGCGGCGTTCAAACCAACATGCAGTACCTTGACGAAAAGCGCGCCGAGCTTACTTACGAGATGCCCTTGGCCGAAGTTTTGTTTGACTTTTACGACAGGCTAAAAAGCTACAGCCGCGGTTACGCAAGCTTTGACTACGAAATCATAGGCTACAAGCCTACGGAACTTGTGAAAATCGATATTTTGATTAACGGAAAGAGCGTGGACGCGCTTAGCCAATTGTGCTTTAAGGAAAACGCCTCTACGCAAGCCCACAAAGTTTGCCACCGCCTAAAGGGCGAGATTGCGCGCCAGCAATTCAAGGTTGCCATCCAAGGCGCGATCGGAAGCCAAATAATCGCGCGCGAAACGGTCAACCCAGTGCGCAAGGACGTTCTTGCCAAATGCTACGGCGGCGACATCACGCGAAAGCGAAAGCTTTTGGAAAAGCAAAAGGAAGGAAAGAAGCGCATGAAGATGATCGGCGACGTCGAGCTTCCCCAATCGGCCTTCCTTGCCGTCCTCAAGTCCGACGAAGACGAAGAACATTAAACTTGCGCGGCCGCGAGCGCGGTTTCAATGTCCTTGGCAAAGAAGTCAATTTGCGATCGGACTCTTGTCAAAAAGCTTCGCTCAAGGCTTGGGGCGCTTCCGTCCGGAAAGTGCAAGTAAAGGTATTCGCGGCCGCTAAGCGAGCGCGATATTTGTTCGTCAAGCGAAATGTTTTTGTCCCGGAACTTCGAGCTGTCTCCCTTTGAAAGCAGGTCCGCCAAGGCCCGCAAATCGTATAGTTCCTGCGCCAGGAATTGGCGGACTTTTTGGACTCGCTCCGTGTCCGCGCAAGTGCCGGCGGCATTTGCAAACCCAAAAGCGTTTGAGGCCGCCGCATGGCTAGAAAGGCCTAAATCCTTTGAGGCCGCCGCCTTCTTGGACTTTTCATCGTTCAGTACGCCTAATAGGCTCGCTTTTTCAAGCCCTAGCTCCAAGCCGCTTTTTCCGGCGTCGTAAAGGTTTTTAGCTCCTTTAAAGTAATCCTTAAAAAGGGCGGCGTAAGCGGAAAGGTTTTTTGTGGTCCAAACAGGCCGCCCGTCTTTTCCAAAAAGTTTTTGGCTTCCAGGCCCAAAAGCCGCCGCGAGGTTTTGGGCGGGATAAAGCCTGTTTGACAAGAGCGAAAGCGCCTTGCTTTGCGCGCTTGAATGAGTGTGCGTTCTTCCTGCGCTAAAGGAAAAGTCCAAGCCTGTGGCATAGACAGGAACGCTATCGTTTTTTCTAAGAAGCAAGGCTAGGTAAACCGCCGTAAGGCCTATCGACCCGAGCGGCGGCGCGATTTTGGGCAGCAAGGAATTTTTGGCCAGGCGGGACAAAAAATTGTTGTTGTCAAATTCGCTAAAGTAAAAGGCGCTGTTTTTGTAAAAGCGGCGCGCGATTTGAGGCCTTGATGTCAGGTCAAAGAAAATGAATGGGCCGCTGTCCTGCCCGCATTTTTGGCCTTGCGCAAGCCCAATGTAGGCCTTTTCTATTGCCCATTGGCTTTCGGTTGCGGCGATTGCGTCAATTTTTATTCCGGCGGCGCTTAGGGCGGGTACGGCCGCGTCAACAGCCAGCGTAAAAAACGTTTGTTTTATTTCAGCGGCGCCTTCTTTGGCTTTTGGGCGCTTTTCGCGCGCGAACGCCGTAAGCTCGTCTAGGCTTTCTCCGGCGCCGCAAACAAGAATCGGTTTTTCTACCGTTCCTTCCAGCGCTTCAAACGGAGTGGAAGACGCGGCCAACGGCAGGTTCTTAAAAAGGTTTTTGCTGTAAAGGCGGCCAAGGCGGACTAGGGTAAGTCGGTTTTTCCAAAAGGCCGCGACGATGTTTTGGGCGCATTCAAAAAAGCTTTTGTAAAAGCCAGGCGCAAGCGCCGCCCCCGCGCTTAAGTCAAGCCTTATGACGCGGCGGAATTTTTTTGGTGAGCCGTTAAAAAAATCGTTAAGGCCTTGCGGATTGTTTTTGTCAAGGGGAAGAAGGGAAGCGGCCAAGTCCTGCCTTATGATTTCCTGGCTTTCAAAAGCATGGAGCAGAGGGTCCGCCTCAACGCATAAAAAATCTGACTTTGCCGCTTGGCATTTTTCCTTCAATTCCTTGTAACCGTAAAAGAGGGCGGGCGAAAAGGCCAATACCAAAGTTTCCGGCAAGAGTTCCAGATTTTGTATGGCTTGCATTACGCTTTTTTGTGGATTGTATTTTGAATAAAGGAAACGGTTTTTATATTGAAGCGTAAAGGCCGCCTCGCCCGCTTGCGCGGAAGAAGCGACCTTTATTAATGCAGGCTCGTTTTCAGCCATGAATCTTACTGCTTTTCACCTGTAAAGACAGCCATGAACTCGGCGGAGTTGGACTTGATTTTTGGGCTGCTCTGAATCGCTGAATTCACTACGACTGAGTCGGCGTTGGCGATTTCGGGCGTGATAAGCCTCTCCGCGTCTTCGGCCGAAGTTCCGCCTTCGCTAATCTCTGAACAGCGCAAGACAACAACATTGTCTGTCGTGGAGATGACAAGCGGACTGGAAACTTCGCCCTTGTTCAACTTAAAGGCCGCCTTTAGGAACGCTTCGTTTGTGGACGCGCCCTTTAATTCGGCCTTGTCCTCAAGCGTTGAGCGTCCGATTAGAGTTTGGTTGTTCCAATTGAGCGCGAAAGAGGGCGTGCTTTCTTTTGTTATGCCAAATTTTCTGCAAGCCTCGTTGAATCCGCTTGTGGCGGCCGCGGCAATAAAGTCGTTGGCTTTGGCGGTGTAATAGTCTTGGACAAAGCCCTTTTCGTTTGTAAAAATGTATGTCTTTACAGCCTGGAAATCTTCATCGCTTTCAATGTCAAGCTTGGCGCTGTCGCCGCGGCACTTGAAAACGGCCCATGACGAGTTAAGCTCCACAGGATTTGAAAGGCTGTCCTTTGAAAGAGTCAAAATTTGCGCCGCTTGCTCTTTGTCCTTGAAAAGCGTTTCGATTTGATAGGCGCGGTTTTGCGTGACTTTTCCGCTTTCGGAATCGCCCGCGATTTTTGTTGAGTATGATGTGACGGCGTCTTCGAATGTGATTTCTGAGTTGTTGATTCGTTTGAGGACGTCTTTTGCCTTCGCTTCGTCGTTGACAGTGATTACGCTAAGGTCGTACTTTGTGAATTTGTCGGCGTTCTTTTGCGCGAAGCCCTTTATTTCCTCGTCGGGAAGGGTGTTCATGCTGAAGGCCGCGTATTCAAACTCGCGAACCTCTGTTCCCATTTTGCGGATGAACTCCAATTCCGCCGAAGATGTCTTAAGGCCGTACAATTTTGCGTCTTTAACAGAGGCGAAGGAGCCAAAGAGGTCTTCGTAAGAGCGGCCGGCGTCAAGAGCGTTGACAACCTGCTCTTGGTTCTTGCGCTTTGCGTCGTCGCTTGTGGCGTTGTAAAGCGCCTGGGAGAATTCTCCGCTTTCGCTGTAATACTGGTTTATTAACGCGCGGTCAATCGCGCTGTCCGGCGCGATCCAGCCGCTTTGAGCTGTCATGTCGCGCAAGGCCATCGGACCGCAAACTTGGTTAAAGGCTTGGCTAAAGGCCATTGAATAAAAGAAGGACGCGTATTCGGCTGAAAAACTGTAACCCTGCTGCTCCATTCTTTGAACCGCTTGCATCGCGAGCGTATGGAATTCCGTTCCTTCCTCAAATTTGATGGGAACTCCATTGTAGCTTCCGTAAGCTGGCAGGCGGTTTTCGCCGACTCCTCCTGAGAGGGCGGGAACCAAAACAAAAATGAACGCGGCGATCAACAAGATGATGATTCCGCCGATGCTGTAAAGACCTTTTTTCATAAAAAGACACCTTAAAATATTTGTAAAATAGTAGAAATATTATAGTATAAAAAAAGCCCCTCGTCAATAGCGCGAGGGGCCTTGCGCGCGGCGCGGCTTGAGCGCAGCGCGTTTTGAGTTGTTCCTACTTGTTCAAATAGTCCAAAACAAGCGATCCCATTTTCTTTGTGCCTACAAGCTTTCCGGCGGCTTTTACGGCCTCGCGGTCGGCTCCGGCGATGTCGCCAGTGCGCCAGCCGTCGTCCAAAACTTTGGCCACGGCGTTCTCGATGGCTTTGGCTTCCTCTTCCAGCTTAAAGTCAAAGCGCAATAGCATGGCGGCCGAAAGGATTGTGGCCAAGGGGTTGGCCAAGTCCTTTCCCGCGATGTCGGGGGCGGAACCGTGGATCGGCTCGTAAAGGCCGGGGCCTGTTCCGTCTCCGATGCTGGCAGAGGCCAACATTCCGATAGAGCCTGTGACTTGCGCGGCCTCGTCGGTAAGAATGTCGCCGAACATGTTGCTTGTGGCGATTACGTCAAACTGGCGCGGGTTCTTTACCATTTGCATGGCGGCGTTGTCGATGTACATAAAGTCAAGCGCGATGTCGGAATATTCCTTGTGGACTTCCTCGGCAACCTTGCGCCACAAGCGGCTTGAGTTGAGGATGTTGGCCTTGTCCACCACTGTCAAATGCTTTTTGCGGTTTTTGGCGAACTCAAAGCCCATGCGGACGATGCGCTCGATTTCGGGCCAAGTGTATTTTTCTGTGTCCCAAGCGGTCTTTCCGTCAGCGCTTGTTCCGCGCTCTCCAAAGTAGATTCCGCCCGTAAGCTCGCGGACTACCAAAACGTCGATTCCATCGCCGGCAATCTCGTCCTTAAGCGGGCAAGCGTCCTTAAGCTGCTTCCACATTACGGCCGGGCGAAGGTTCGCGAAAACTTTCATTCCGCCGCGCAAGCCGAGCAAGGCTTTTTCCGGGCGGATCTCCGGGGCGACGTCGTCCCACTTGGGGCCGCCGACCGCTCCGAGCAAGGCCGCGTCGCTTGAAAGCGCTATGTCAAGCTGTTCCTGCGGAAGGGGATGGCCAAACTTGTCGATGGCTCCGCCGCCCGCGATTACGTTTTTATAAGTCCATTTGTGGCCGAACTTTTTGGCGACGGCGTCAAGCACGTTCACCGCTTCGGCGACTACGTCAGGTCCGATTCCGTCTCCGGGAATCAAGGCGATTGTCTTTTCCATTGCAAACCTCGTGTTTTATTTATGCTGAATTTCTTTAATTATACTGAAATCCGCTCGTATTGTCAATTCCTGCCTGTAATAGTTGTTTCGAGCGGATCTTCCAACTACGGCGCTCGCATAAGCCGGCTCGCGCCTAGTTGGAGTCTTTTTGTCAGTGGGAAAAAAGCGGCGCGAAGGAACGGGGCGGCAGGCGGCACCGTGTTGTTATTGCAAGTGGTGGCTAAAGCGGACAAAGTGGGGCGGGACGCAGGCAAAAAAGTTTGGAGGGACCCGCCAGCGAACGCTTTGCCGCAGGCAACAAGCGCAGAGCGAAAGGCGGGAGGGCGCCAAAACTTTTTTGCCGTCGCTGGGGCCCGCCTGCTAAGTCCGCGTTTTTATACCAACTTATTAAAGTGTTTTTCAATATCCTTAATCAGCTTGTACTCAAACGAATCGACCAGCGCCATCCAGGAGGCTTCCATTACGTCGGAACTTACGCCGACCGTTGACCAGGAATCCATTCCGTCCGAGCTTTCTATCAAGACGCGGACTTTGCTGGCAGTGGCGGCCTTTCCGTCCAAGACGCGGACCTTGTAGTCGGTAAGGCGGATTTGTTCCACCGCGGGATAAAAGCGGGAGAGCGCTTTTCGCAATGCGATGTCCAAGGCGTTTACCGGGCCGTCGCCTTCGCCGGCGGTGACTTCTATTTGGTTGTCGACTTCTACTTTGATTTGGGCCGTGGCGTTGACGCCTTTTTCGGGACGCGGGTTCACGCCGTTTGTTTGGTAGTAGCGAAGCTTAAAGAAGGGCTGGTATTTTCCCATGATTTTTCGGACAAGCAATTCAAAGGAGCCGTCGGCGCCCTCAAACTGGTAGCCTTCAAATTCAAGCTCCTTCATTCTTGCCATGATCGTCTTTACGATCGGGTCGTCCTTTGTGATGCTGGGCATGAACTTTTGAATCTTCTTTATTACCATCGAACGTCCCGCGACTTCGCTCATAAGGAAGACGCGCGCGTTTCCGACGCTTTCGGGCTCCACGTGCTCGTAGGCCGAAGGATTTTTAAGGACCGCGTCGATGTGCATTCCGGCCTTGTGGGCAAAGGCGTTCGCGCCGACGTAGGGAAGCGCTGGATTAAGCGGAAGGTTCGTGAACTCAGCCACGCGCTTGCAAATGGAAGTGAGCGACTTTATGTTTTCGCCGGGAAGGCATTCGTAGCCCATCTTTAACTGCAAGTCGGGAATGATTGTCGAAAGGTTTGCGTTGCCCGTTCGCTCGCCAAAGCCCAAGAGGACGCCTTGCACGTGCGTGGCGCCGGCTGTGACGGCGATTAGCGAGTTGGCGACCGCAAGGCCCGAATCGTTGTGGGTGTGGATTCCGATAGCGCAAGTCCCGCCAAACTCTTTGACAACGCGCTCGACGGCTTCCTGCAATTCGTTTGGCATCGCGCCGCCCTTTGTCTCGCAAAGGTTGAGGACTTCCGCTCCGCCGTCTTTGGCGGCCTTGAGGGTTTTAAGCGCGTATTCCGGGTTGTCCTTGTAGCCTGTAAAAAAGTGCTCGGCGTCGTAAATGACGCGCATTTTGTTTTGGCGCAAAAACTCGCATGAGTCCTTTATCATAGCGAGGTTTTCTTCCTCGCTTGTGTGGAGAATTTCTGTCACATGAAAAAGCCATGACTTTCCGAAAATCACGGCCCATTCGGTTCCGGCGGAAACAAGGCTTTGAAGGTTGGTGTCCTCGCTGGGCTTTATGTCCTTTCTGCGCGTGGAGCCAAAGGCGCAAAGCTTGGAGTGGGAAAGGGGAATCTTTTTCATCTCTTGGAAAAATTCCATGTCCTTTGGATTTGAACCGGGGTTTCCGGCTTCGATAAAGTCCACGCCCAGCTCGTCAAGCGCCTGGCAAACGTGAATCTTGTCTTGCACAGAGTAGCTGATTCCTTCGCCCTGCGCTCCGTCGCGCAAGGTGGAGTCCAAGATTTGAATTTTCTTTCCGCTCATTCTTTTCTTTCCTTCCAATTACTGGCTTTTGACATGTCGTCAAAGACATCATATGTTTTTATTCCGTTTAAGTCAAACTTGTAAAGGCCGTGCTTTCCGGGATCGTAGGGCGCTCCGGCGACAACACCATAGGCGGCGCTTTCCTCGCGCTTAGTTATTTCTTTGCCGGTCCAAGGATTGACGGGCTTTTCTATTATTCCCTCAAAGGCTAGGCTTGGTGTGTCGCCGTTTGTCATAAAGGAGCCGTCGATCGTAAATTTGCGAGCGGCGTTTTTGCCGGAACCATTTTTGTCCGTAAAGTCTTTTACCATCAAAAGCGGATGGTTTTGGTCCAAGCCGTAGCCGTCGATTGAATTTCCTTCCGTAAAGAATTCCCGCGGCCCTTCGCGTCCGGCGCCGTGGTCTGCGACAATTATTATTCTTGTGTTGTCGTAGCAGCCGTTTTTCCTTAAATAATCCATCCATTTGGCCACAAGCTTTAGCATCGCGATGTTCGTGCTGACAGTGTCGTTGTAGGAATACGCGCCGAATTTTCCCTTGTCCGTTATTTTTTCTGAAGGAACAAAGTCCGGCGCCTGCAAGTCCATCGACGTGTGCGTAAGCATCGATTCAAGCAAAATGAAGTTTCCGTTGGGGCCGCCTGTAAAGTCAGTCAAGTCTGGCAAATAGTCAAGGACTGAGTATTTCGCTATGTAGTCGATTATGTCCGAAAAATCATCGTCGCTAGTCCACCAGTCGCCGTCGTCGTAAATGCTTTCGCGCAAAAACATCGGGCTGATTTTAAAGAACGCGAACCAAAGGAAATTCCTTTTTATCGCTTGGCTTGTCGCGTTGGGCCGAACGTTTTGCGGGTGCTCCGAAATCCACTTTGAGGCGTGCCTTTTTTCCAAGTTGTAGCCTTTGATTTTGGGATAAGGATCGCAAATCGTCATGTCTGGAATCCAATTGTAGTTGGCCCAAGACAAGTCCACCGCCTGGCAGTCAAAGCCCGCTTGTTCCGTAAAGACGCGCGGCATAAGCAAAAGGGCTTCATTGTTCTTTTCTTTAAGGGGAACGCCGCTTCTTTTGTTCATTTCTAGCGGAGTGTATTCGTAGCCGCCGTAAAGGGGCGGGGCGCCCAACAATGTGTGCGAGTCGTAGGAGAGCGTGTGGCTGTAAAAAGTCCAGTCCTTGTATTCTTCCTCTAGTTCAGGGAAGGATTAAAAAATCGGAAGCAGAC
>CADCBK010000016.1 GCA_902799665.1 uncultured Spirochaetaceae bacterium
TGCCGATGTGAGCGGCCATACGGTAAATGTCATTGACGGGGCAAGGATTACTGATACTAGAGTATCTGGTGGTGTTGTTATAGGCAGTGATAGCGCCAAAAATCCTAGCGCCAAAAATAATACTTTAAACATAGTTGGAGATACTACGACTGTTAATACTGCTCAGGGTGGATACTCATATCATGGCACAACCGTGGAGAACAAACTCGTGGTTCAAGGTGGTAATGTTAGTTATGCTTATGGCGGATACTCAAGTGATGGTAGTGCCACAGGTAACCAAGTTGTGGTTGAAAGTGGTAATGTTAAATATGGTGCTGTCGGCGGATATTCAAATCCAGGTGATGCCATAAGTAACAAAGTTGAAGTAAAAAGCGGCAAAGTAACAGGCGAAGGTTATTATTCTATGGCAGTTGCCGGCGGACAATCGTTCAAAGGTAATGCTAACTCAAACACAGTAGTGATCAGCGGCGGAGAAATTGGCACCAGTACTTACCACGTTTACGGTGGCTGGGCAGTTACCGGGAACGCTAACGGTAACGAAGTTACTGTGGAAGGAAATGCCGACATCAAAGGTAATGTTTACGGCGGCGCAAGCGACGCGCGCGGAGCGGCCGGAAAGATCCTTAAAGTGACTGACGCCTCCGGCTCTCTTGAATACGAATACGGAAAGCTGGGCGAAGTGACAAAAGAGACAAGAACGCTCGCCACGCACCTTAACGGAGAGAGCCAAACGGAAACCGCCGTCATGGAATACCGCTCGGATTATTTGGGCAGGATGCAGTGGATAGTCTACCCTGACGGCGAAAAGATAACTTACGGCTACGACAAAGGCGGCCAGGTAACTAGTGTGTCTGGAGAACATTACGGGCACAGCTTTGAGTATGTCACCAACATTCTTTATGACCAATACGGCCAGAGAACGCGCATAGACTACGGCAACGGAACTTTCACAGAATACAGCTATGACCCCGCCCGCCGATGGCTTGACACGATAAAGACTGAAAACAAGTGGGGGCAGGCTTATCAGAACATAAGCTACAGCTTTGACGCTGTGGGCAATGTTCTTGGCTACGAGAACGATTGCCTTGACTCTGTGACCGGCAATTACCGGACAAAGCAAACTTACGGTTACGACAACCTGTACCAACTGATAAAGGTTGAGGGCAAAACGACATACAATCCGTATCGGTCAAGCGCGCCGGAGTTCAAGTCAAGTTACAGCCAGCTGTTTGACTTTGACTCTGACGGCCTGGGCAACATGACAAGCAAAGTTTCAACGGAAGCCGTGACGCCGCAAAAGACGATCGGTGACAATTTGAATTATAGCTTCAACTATGTCTATGACGAAAAGTTCGCCCATCGCCTGACAAGCGCGGGCGACCGCCATTACCAATACGACGCCAACGGAAACATCATTTGCGAACAGGACGGAACCTTTGAAAGCGGCGGCGACGATGACTCATACCACAAAATCACGCAAGAAACTGAGGATGTGTATTCCACTGACTACGGCTGGGGCTTGTTCAAGGAGGATGACGCGAGCGGCTTGCATAAAAAGGCGCGGTACCGCAGGACTTACACATGGAACGAGAGGAACCAGCTTGTTTCCAGCGTGGACTCTAACTACAACACCGGCTATGTCTACGGACAGGACGGCCAAAGAAGCAACAAATACACGCAGTCGTCAGAAACGCTCTACTTCAACAAGATGTGGACGCGCCATACCGACAGCGGAAACAGCGTTTATGGCGGGCAGACGTCCAAGAACATCTATCTTGGCGAGACAAGAATTGTCACGAAGCTTAACAGCGGCAGCGATCCAACCTACCACGAGGAGCTCTACAAACAGTATTTCTACCATTCTGACCACCTAGGCTCGGCTAGCTTAATCTCAGACTATAAAGGCGACGAGTATCAGCGCATAGAATACACGCCGTACGGCGAAACTTGGGTGGAAAAGACGCAAAACACGGGCCTTGAATATCTTCCTTACAAGTTCACGGCAAAAGAACTAGACGAAGAGACCGGATTGTATTACTATGGAGCCAGGTACTTGGACCCCAAGTATTCGATGTGGATCTCCACCGACCCCGCCCTTGGAGATTATATCCCAAAAGCGCCAATAAACGAGGAGGCAAAGAAACATAACCAGAATCTGCCCGGCATGGGAGGAACAACCCTGTACGCTATATAGACCCTGATGGGCGGGAGCTGGGGATGCCTATGGAAGCGCAGAAAAAACTCCAGATGCGTGCAATAAACTCCCATATGTCATTTAATGATTTTAATTACTTGCAAAGATGCAAGACTGGCCCTGTGGACTTTCCTATAACAAGCATGCTAACTCAGAGAGTCGGAGGGTGCAAAAAGTATCCCGACGCATGCATATATTTTTCGGCAGTTGACGCTGTAATGATGGCTGGCTATAAGACCGACGGGTATTTCTCTGATTTAGCGGGCTTGGTTGATTCTACACGAGGAAACTTTACAGACATTGTCAAGTTGGTATTTGGCCTTGACGCGACATACAAGCCGTTGCCTTTAGGCTTGGACGAAGCATCCTTGAAAGAAACAATCGGCGACACCCCTGCCGTTCTCATTTTTGGCCAGGATGTTTTTTGGGAAAATGGAAATATAAATGAACGGCACGGCATAGGTTATCATAATGGCGTTCTATTTGAACCATATTATGGCATAGAATCTGAGAACATAGAAAAAATACGGGGTAGTAAAAGTTCATGCAAATTGACAGATTACATAGGAGGATTCTATTTTGAGATTCAAAAAGATGAATAATATACGATATGTCGCGTTATTTGGAGTTTTAGTTCTTTGCACTTTCTGTTTTTCGCTTTCATACGCAAAGAGTTACAAAGAAAACATAACTGTTGAGATTTATGAAAAAGAAATAAAAATCAATAATAAACACTGTCGTTTAATTGGGAAAAAAGCAAACGAATTAAGACAAGCTTTTGGCGAACCAGACTTCATTTCAGGCACTTTTGGCGGATTTGATTATTTTTATTATGATTATGACATTAGTCCTATAGTAAAAGACGACAACAATATAGAATCCATTGATTTTTGTTTTTATAACCTAAAAGAATTTATTGAGAATCATAAATACGAGAAAGGAAGGATTAGCGGCGTGAATGTTGACGGCCTTTTTCTTACTCCGAATAGCAAATATGAAGACATATCAAATTTGCTATTCAATAAAAAAATTATTTGCAAAAAAAAAGAAAACAGAACGTCATTTATTATTGCTGTGGATGATTTTAAAGGGAAATATTTATTTATGAGATTTGATAAAGAGAATGAAAATAAAATTCTAAACATCACCATTGCGGAGGCTTATGTTTTCACAAAAAAATAGAAAATCAACTATTTACGCCATACCCCCACATATAGCGTTTTTCGCCGCCCGCAAAACGCAGGCCTCATTTCCCATCAATAGCAATTGATGGGAGGTAATAATAACTTTGCCTTTGCCAAATCGCGTTTTATGTGATACAATATTTATATGGCAATCACAGAATTTTTGGAAAAAAACCGCAAGCTTTACGGCGACGAAGTCGCTTTGGTAGAAGTCAATCCTGAACAAGAAGAAACGCGAAAAATAACTTGGAAAGACTACGACTTGATTCAGCCGACCGACAAGACCTTTTACCGCCGTGAAATCACTTGGCGCGTCTTTGACGAAAAGGCCAACCGCATGGCCAACATGCTTTTGGCGCGGGGAATAAAGCGCGGCGACAAGGTTGCCATTTTGATGATGAACTGCCTTGAATGGCTTCCGATTTACTTTGGCGTCTTAAAGTCGGGCGCGATTGTAGTTCCGATGAATTTTAGGTATTCCGCCGACGAAATTTTGTATTGCGCCGACTTGGCCGAAGTTGACGTATTGCTTTTTGGGCCGGAATTTATCGGCCGCGTTGAGCAGATAGAGGAAAAGCTTAACAAGAACCGCCTTTTGATTTATGTTGGCGAAAACTGCCCGACTTTTGCCGAAAGCTACCGCGAGCTGGTGGCCGACTACCCCAGCAAGGCGCCGGGAATTGAGCTTAAAGACGACGACGACGCGGCCATTTATTTTTCAAGCGGAACGACTGGTTTTCCAAAAGCGATTTTGCACACCCACCGCGCGCTTACGCACGCCGCGCTTGTCGAGCAAAAGCACCATTCGACAAGCCGCTCGGACTGTTTTTTGTGCATTCCGCCGCTCTATCACACCGGCGCCAAAATGCACTGGTTTGGCTCGTTGGTGTCTGGAAGCCGCGCCGTTTTGTTAAAGGGAACAAAGCCCGAATACATTTTGGGCGCCGTAAGCCGCGAAAAATGCACGATAGTTTGGCTATTGGTTCCGTGGGCGCAGGACATCCTTGACGCTTTGGACAGCGGAAAGATAAAAGCGGCTGACTACCAGCTGGACCAATGGCGCTTGATGCACATCGGCGCCCAACCCGTTCCGCCAAGCCTTGTAAAGCATTGGCTGGAATATTTTCCCAAGCACCAGTACGACACCAATTACGGCTTGTCCGAAAGCATCGGCCCTGGCTGCGTTCACCTTGGAGTGGAAAACACGCGCAAAGTCGGCGCGATTGGCGTGCCCGGCTACGGCTGGGAATGCAAGATTGTCGACAATGAGACAGGCAAGGAAGTTGAGAAGGGCCAGGCTGGAATCCTTTATGTCAAAGGCCCCGGCGTGATGAAGGAATACTTTAACAACCCGGAGGCTACGGCGGAAGTCCTTCACGACGGCTGGCTTGACACCGGCGACGTCGCGATGCAAGACCCCGAAGGCTTTTACTACCTTGTTGACCGCGCCAAGGACGTCATCGTTTGCGGCGGCGAAAACTTGTATCCAGTGCAGATAGAAGACTTTTTGCGCAAGAACGAAAAGATTAACGACGTCGCGGTCATAGGGCTTCCCGACAAGCGTTTGGGCGAAATCGCGGGCGCCGTCATTCAGCTAAAGGAAGGCATGACCGCCACCGAAGAGGAAATCAACGAATTTTGCTTGGAGCTTCCGCGCTACAAGAGGCCGCGCAAAATCATTTTCGCGCCGGTTCCTCGAAACCCGACGGGCAAAATCGAAAAGCCAAAGCTGCGCAAAATCTACGGCCAAGAGCATTTGGTGGCCTTTGAGAACAAAAACTAAGCTTTCTTTTGCACGGCGGCGCGGATTGCCGCGGCAAAGAGGGAGTCTTGGTCTTCGCGCGGCTCCACCGAGAAGGCTGGCTCTTGCGTGCCGGGAACCGTGCGGTAAATCTTTCGCGAATCGGCTTTGTAGGCCGGCGAAGAGCGCGAGTTGATCCACCAGTCAAGGACAGAGATAATGCATGAAATGTATTTTATTAAGTTGGCGTTGCTGGCCGTCGTGTTTTCGCTTTTGTCCTTTGCGTTTAGAAGAACGTCGATTCGCTTTGAAATCGGCGAAGTAATCTCAAAGTCATAGTGGGCCCAAGGATTGTTAAGGCCGCCGATGGTTCCGCGGTTCTTTTCGCTTTGGGAGATTTGTTTTGTCATGTCGTTGAAGGCGTCGCGCAAGAACGCCGTTCTGATGAACAAAGCCAAGTACTTGTTGTTGTTGATCGGGCGTTCCAACAAAAGCTGCTCAAAACTAAAGTGCGGAAGGAAGCTGTATTTTGTAAGCCAAAGAATGTCGGTGACGCATTTTTTGCCCGCGCGGGTCGTTATGTAGTTGGCCTGCGTGTAGGTTTGGTTTACAAGCTGCTTTAACTGCTCGCCGTAATCGCGGCTAAAGAGGGTGTCTACGTAAACGGGCCATTCGCTAAGCGCTTTTGTAAGGTTGTCTTCGCGTGAAGTAAAAGTTGGATTGCCTTCGACATTGAACTGCATTTTGTTGCAGGCGCGGAAAAGGTCTTGC
The DNA here is from genome assembly GCA_902799665.1 of uncultured Spirochaetaceae bacterium. GTDB lineage: Bacteria > Spirochaetota > Spirochaetia > Treponematales > Treponemataceae > Treponema_D. The sequence goes on from CADCBK010000016.1 coordinate 5,891, forward strand.
AAAATTTCGCAAAGAATGATTGTTATTTGGAGCGGATTTTCCGGCGCCAGCATCAAGTAGGCTTCGTCAAAGTCATAGAGCGGATCAAAGTAGGGCCACATGTCAGGGAATGTGTCCAGTTTTTTAAATCCCGCTCCGGGGAAAAGGCGGTCCAAAAGAGCGATGCCTTTTTCGACAATTTCGTTTTGCGACGCTTCGGCCTTTTCTTGCTCTTTCTTTTTTTCTTCCGCCTCTTTTGCTTTGTTTTCGGCTTCCTTCGCTTTGCGAACCTCTTCCGGGTCAACTTTCTTTTCAGGCAAAAGGAGGTCAAATTTTTTGAGGCCTAAAAAATTCAATATTGTTGAAACTTGCGCGACAAAAAAATGCGGGAATTCGTCGTAAGGCGTGCCGCACATTCTCATCAACAGCGGATAAAGGCCTTTGATGATTCGCGTGTAAAGGTACATCCATTCTGTAATGGCTTCTTTGGCTAGGCGCGAAAATTTGTCTTTGTCTGCGTTAGGATAATGCAGCAAGTCTGCGTAAATCTCTTTTATTGAGCGAGCTACAGCAGGCTCTCCGATATAGTGAACGGTTATCAACATTCTGTATACTGATTTTACGAAAGGAAGCAAATCAGCTACAACGGGAGTGTCTTGCAAGGTCTCTAGGTTGACATAAGCGAGTTTTGCGTCTTTTGTTGACCATTCAGAAACTTTTCGCAAAAAGCGAAATTTCAATTCTGTTTCATTTTGAACGCGAGCCTTGTAGGTATCGGGAGAAAACTGGATTATAGACTTGATTACGGTTATAAAGGCATTGATATGGTCAAGGTGGGCTTTTAATGTTATTTCCGCGAATTCCGGTATTACTTTTTCAGAACCGTCTTTGGATAGTTTTTTAATGAAGTTGAATAGGCCGTAATTGGGCTTTATCGCAAAGGCGTCGCTCATCATAAGCCTGTCGATTTTTGCGTTGTCTTTGGAAGATATTTGCGGAAGGTTGGCTGCCCGCGTTACTTTTTTCTTTGGCTCGGCGAACGTCGGATTTGAGGCGCTGGAAGACGCTCCGCCAGAAGAAGAGCTTTTTCCTGAGGAAGTTGAAACGTTTGTCGGCCTGACGACGCGATGGCTTGGCGCGCGCTTGGGCAGCTTTGAGTAGTCGATGGGCACGGATTTTTCAGTCATAATCTCGCCGCCCAAGACTTTTGTCATGCGCTCGGCTTCTTCCTTGTCAATCGCGCCGATGTTCTTGCGAGTAGCGTCCAATGTGCCTGGCTCCCAAACCGCCTTGGGCTTGGAAGGACCTGAAAAATCCTCTGCCATATCCACATATTATAACACACTTCGCGTGTTTTTGCAAATAAGAAATTATTGACGTTCGCGGCTCGCGCCGCGCGGCTTAGTGGAACTGGCCCCAGTTGGAGCCGCTTTCTATCGACACGCGCAGGGGAATCGAAAGCTGGACCGCGCCTTCCATTTTTTGGCGGAGGAGCGCGATTGTCTGCTCGACGGTTTCCGGCTTGTCGGGACATTCCAAAATCAATTCGTCGTGGACTTGAAGCAAAAGGCGCGCTCCGTTGTTGGCTTCTTTTAGCGCGGCGGAAACGTCTATCATCGCTTTTTTTACGATGTCGGCGGCGCTGCCTTGAACGGGCGTGTTGACCGCGACGCGCTCGGCGGCGGCTTTTTCCACCTTGTTCTTGCTGTTGATGTTCATGACGCGGCGGCGGCGGCCCATAATCGTTTGGACGTGGCCGCTTTCTTCCGCGCCTTTAATCGTGTCGTTGATAAAGGCGTTGATGGCGGAATATTGCTTAAAGTAATTTTCGATAAAGCTTTGCGCCTGCGTTCGCGGGATTCCAAGCTGCGCGGCAAGCCTAAAGGCGCTCATTCCGTAGATTACGCCAAAGTTGATTGTCTTTGCCGTCCGCCGCATTTCTGGCGTGACTTGGTCGGCGGGAACTCCGTAGATAAGCGAGGCCGTGGCCTTGTGAACGTCGTCGCCGTTGATGAAGGCCGCGCGCATATTTTGGTCGCCCGAAAGGTGCGAGAGGACCACAAGCTCGATTTGCGAATAGTCGGCGCTTATCAAGACCGTTCCTGGAACGGCTGTAAAGGCCGAGCGGATTTTGCGGCCCGCTTCGTTGCGGACCGGAATGTTTTGCAAATTGGGGTCGCGGCTAGAAAGGCGGCCTGTCGCCGTTCCTGTTTGCATGAACGATGTGTGGACGCGGCCATGCTTGTCGGCCAGTTTTGGAAGAGCCTCAACATAGGTTGACTGCAGCTTTGAAAGCTCGCGGAATTTTAGTATTTTTGCCGGAACTGGGTCCAGCTCGGCAAGCTCTTCCAAAACGCTTGTGTCGGTGGAGTAGCCGGTCTTGGTTTTCTTTCCGTGCGGAAGGCCGCGCTCGGTGAACAAAACTTCCTGCAATTGCTTGGGCGAGGCGATGTTGAACTCGTGGCCGACTTCTTTGTAGATTTCCTTTTCGGCGGAGGAAATTTCTTTTTGCAAATCCTTGTTGTAGGAATCGAGCGCCGCCGAGTCCAAGTGGATTCCGGCCAATTCCATCTCGCCAAGAATTTTTATGAGCGGCATTTCGATTGTTTCAAAAAGTTCCAGTAAATTTTTCCGCTCAAGCTCTTCGTAAAAAATTTTGTAAAGCTGGAAGGTAAAGTCCGCGTCTTCGGCGGCGTAAGGAACGGCCTTTTCAAGCGGAACGTCGCGGAATGTTTGTCCCTTGCCAACCAAGTCCTTGAATTCGATTCCGACAAGCGCGAGCTTTGTTTGGCCAAGCGTTTCAAGCGAGTAGGGCGAATGTCCGATTTTGTCCGGGTCCAAAAGCCAGGCGGCGATCATCGTGTCAAAAATCTTTGCCTTGCAATCGTCCTCGCGCAGGCCCGCCGTTCGCAAAACTTCGTAGTCAAACTTTGCGTTGTGCAGAACAAGCGTCCAGTCAGCCTCTTTGAACAAGCGCGAGATTTGTTCCACCGCGTCCGAGACGCTTACGCCGTCGCCAGAAAAAAGCGAGTCGCCTTGCGAGGCCACGGGAATGTAATGGCCCGCGCCGTTTTTGTTTGAAAGGCTAAAGCCCACAAGCTGAGCCTCGGTTGTCTTTAAGGAATCGGTTTCGGTGTCCAGGGCGACGATTTTTTGCTTTGAGGCTAAAATGCCGTCAACCAATTTTTTTAGCTCGTCCGCGCTTGTGACGGCCTTGTAGTCGCCCTCGTTTTTGCGCAGGGGAAGAGGCGCGGGCACTTCTTGGCCTTGCGCGGAATCGCCAGGTTGGCCAGAAGCGTTGGCCGGGGCGGAAACTTTTTCTTTACTAGAACTTGCGGCGCGACCAAAACTGGAGTTGTTTTTTTCGGAATCTTCTTCCTGGCCAAAAAGTCCGGCCGTGCCATTTGCGTCGTCCAAAACTTTTTCGCCAGCTTCAAGCGCCAGCGCGGCGAATTGCTTGGCCGGCTGAAAGGCTTGATAGGCCTTTAACTTTTGGGCGGCGGCGGCGTAGTGGAATTGAGTCTTCGCGACGTTTTCCAATTCATCGCCGGGAATCGTTGTACAAAGGGTGATCAGTTTTTTGGAAAAGAAGGCGCTGTCTTTTCCGTCGCGAATCTTTTGGCCAATTGCGCCTTTTATTTCGTCCGCGTGTTCGTAAATGCCTTCGAGCGAGCCGTACTGGTCCAAAAATTTGCAGGCGGTTTTTACGCCGACGCCTTTTACGCCGGGAACGTTGTCAGCGGTGTCGCCGTAAAGCGAAAGCAAGTCCAAAAGGCGCTCCGGCTCCACGCCCCACTCAGCCTTTACGCCCTCCGCTCCCACGACTTTCCAAACGTCGGCGTGGTCGGGCTTAAGGATTTGGACGCGCTCGCCGACCAATTGCATCAAGTCCTTGTCGCCCGAAAGTATGCGGACGCTTTTTCCTTGCTCCACCGCTTTGCGCGTGACGGTGGCGATGACGTCGTCGGCTTCGTAGCCTTCCACCCGCAAGGAAGGAACGCCAAGCGCTTCCAAAGTTTCCTCAATCCACGGAATTTGCGCGTGAAGGTCTTCGGGAGTTTTGGGGCGCGTGGCCTTGTAGTCGGAATACATTTCGTGGCGGAAGGTTTTTCCTTTTGAGTCAAGGGCGGCGATTAAAGTCTTGGGCTTGTAATGCTCAATCATCGCGCGCAGGTTCCTAAAAAAGCCAAAGAGAGCGCTGATGTTGCGCCCGTTGGAATCTGTGAGCGGCCTTGAAATGAAGGCGAAGTAGCAGCGGTAAATGAGGCCGTATGAGTCGATTATATAAATTGTGTCGTCGTTAAAAATGTCGTTTGCCATGCGTGTATTGTAACATAAAGCGGAGCGGTTTTCTATAGGAAAGTTTGGCTCAGTCAAAATCGCCGCAATAGGTGTCAAAATCGTAAATTGACAGTAGAAAAAACTCGCTCTTATAATGGCGGCGGAGGAAAAAATGAAAAAGTATTTTAGATTCGCCGCCAATTTTCGGGCGGCTGTGATTTTTCCATTTGCGTTTTGCGTCGCGTTTTTTGCGGAGTCGTGCAGTTCCCGCGGCGAGAATGTCGGAGTGAATGTTGTTCTTGATAACGTGGAACTGAACAAAACAAGCTGCGCGGTAGTCATTCCAAAAGGAAAGACGGCGACGGTGGATGTTGCGGACGGATCGTATTGGGACAAGATTGTTTTTGAGGGAAGCGTGGAAGAATGGCGCGGAGTTTTTATTCAAAACCGAAAAATAATATTGAGCGCCTTTTGCATGGGCCAGTATCCTGTCACGCAAGAACTGTTCGAAAAAGTCATGGGCTACAATCCCTGCTTGTTTAAGGACGACATTCCTGGCGAATCAACCGCGTTGCGCGCGGCGGATACAATTTCTTGGTTTGAGGGAATTGTCTTTTGCAACAAGCTTACGCAAGCGACGATGAAAGATTCCGACTGCGTTTATTACGCGAATTCCTCCTGCAAAAAAATCTATGGCGAGGATGACATGAAAAAGCGCGCCGTTCCGTTCTTCAACCAAAAGAAAAAAGGCTGGCGGCTCCCGACCGAAACTGAATGGGAATACGCGGCCCGCGGCGGAATCGAAAATTTTGACAAAAGGAATTTCGCTTTTTCTGGAACGGCCAGCGCGGACGGAAAGATTGTCCTTGACAGAAAAGGCAACGTGTTCACTGACGCGAACTTGGACGATTACGGCTGGTACCGCGCCAACTCAAACAAATCGACGCACGAAGTTGGATTAAAAAAGCCCAACGCGCTTGGCCTTTACGACATGACCGGAAACGTTTGGGAATGGATTTACGATTGGCTTGACCACCACATTGCGGAAGGAACTATAAAAAACCCGATTGGTCCGGAAACTGGCGCCGACCGTTGCCTGCGCGGAGGCTCTTGGTTTGACAACGCCTACGACTGCGTCCTTTGCAGGCGCTTTCACAACGCGCACCCCGGCATCGGACACTCGTATTTTGGCTTTAGGGTTTGCAGGAGCTTATAGTTAAATCCCGTCCGCGTAGTTTACGCGCTTTTCAAACTTAAAGGCGTCCAAGAAATTTTTGGCGCGCTCGGTTTTTGGCGCGGTAAAAAATTGCTCGGGCGCGGCTTCTTCGACGATGACGCCTTGGTCGATGAACACGATTCGGTCGGCGACGGCGCGGGCGAATTCCAGTTGGTGGGTCACAATCAGCATTGTGCGGCCCTCTTTGGCCAAGTCCATCATTACGTCCAAAACTTCGCGAACCATTTCAGGGTCAAGGGCGGCGGTGACTTCGTCAAAGAGCAAGACTTCGGGATTCATGCACAAGGCGCGGACAATCGCCACGCGCTGCTTTTGGCCGCCCGAAAGCTCCTTGGGGTAGGAATTGATTTTGTCCAAAAGGCCGACGCGCTCCAAAAGTTTTTTGGCTTGCTCTGCGACTTGCGCCTTGTCGCGTTTTTGCGCTTTTATCGGGCCAAGCAAAACGTTTTGCAGGACGGTCATGTTGGGGAACAAGTCGTAGCTTTGGAACACCATTCCGATCCGCTGGCGGATCAAGTGCATGTCCTTGACTCGGTTGGAAATCAACTCTCCGTCCAAATAAATTTCTCCGCCCTGTATTGACTCCAAGCCGTTGACGCAGCGCAAAAGGGTTGACTTTCCGCAGCCCGACGGTCCGAGGATTACGACAACTTCGCCGCGCTCAACGTCCAAAGAAACTCCTTCCAAAACGCCGCCGGCTTCTTTATATGACTTTACAAGGTTTTTAATTTGCAATATAGGCATACAGTTATCCTCTCTTTTCCAGCTTGTCGGCGGCCAACGAAAGCGGCCAGCAAACGATGAAATACATCAAAAAAATTATTCCGTAAACCGCGATTGAAGCGGTCGGGATTTTCATTCGGTTGGCCTCGATGATTTGCTGGCCGACTTTGACGACTTCGATTACGCCCACAAAAACAACGAGCGAAGTTGTCTTTATCATTCGCGTGATAAGGTTCATGCTGAGCGGAACCAAGCGCTTTATCGTTTGCGGAATTATTATGTAAAAAAATATTTGGCGCTCGGTAAGGCCAATCGCGCGGCCGCTTTCGTATTGGTGGCGGGGAATCGATTGCAAGGCGCCGCGAACCAAGTCGCCCATTTCAGCCGTTCCCCAAAGCGAGAAGACGATTACAGACGCGGCCTCTCCCGAAATAGAAATGTCAAAGGCGCGCGCCAATCCAAAATATGCCAAAAAGAGCAAAACCATTTGCGGCATTATGCGCATGAATTCCAAGTAGGCGGCGCACAAAAGTTTTACCGCGCGGTTTTTGCGCGTCAAAAGGATTCCGAACAAAAAGCCCAAAAAGATTGAGATGACTACAGAAACCGCGGCGATCCAAATCGTCACGCCAAGGCCGCCCAAAAGGCGGACGAAATTCTTTCCTTTAAAAAGGACGCTAAAGGCGGTGGAGATCGCCTGGGCCGCGTTAATATTGTCCACGCTTTAACCTCCTTTCGATGATTCGCGACAAAACGGAAATCGGAAGCAAAATTATAAAATACGCGGCGACCAAAAGCAAAAGCGATTCTTCGGTCTTGTAGTAAAGGCCGATCAAATCCTTTGCGACAAACATCAAGTCGGCCAAGGCCACCGCGCTAAAGACCGACGTTTCCTTTAACAAAAATATTATGTTGGCGACAACGCCAGGAACTGAAAGCGCCGCCGCTTGCGGGAGCACGACGTATTCCACCAGCTGCCGCTTGTTGAGGCCGACGCACATTCCGCTTTCCAGCTGGACGCGGCCGACTGATTCCAAGGCGCTTCTAAAAGTTTCGGCCATGTATGAGCCGCCCAAAAACGTAAGGCCGATGATTCCGCATTGTTCGCCGGAAAGTTTTATTCCCAAGCGCGGAAGGGCAAAGTACAAAAAGAACAATTGAATCAAAAGCGGCGTGTTGCGCGACAGTTCCGTGTAGGCGCGAACGATAAAAGACAATGCGGGAACCTTCCAATAGCGGACAAGGGCGCAGAAAATTCCCGCAAAGAATGAAAGCGTTATTCCTATAAAGCCAATCCGCAACGTAAGGCAAGTGGCCTCAACATACAACGGAAGAACTTCTTTTATAAAATCAAAATCCATTACAACCTGCAGGTTGGCGCAACAAAAAAAATTGCCCGGACACGCCGGGCAATTAGAGGTTAACCAACGGCTTTTATATTTTACAACTTTCCGCCTTCTACTACAAGACTGTCGGCGTCGGAATCTTTTCCGTACACGCTGCGGAGCGTGGCTTCGTAGTCTGCGTGGAAGAACTTTTCCTTGCCAAGCTGGACAATCTCGTTGTTGATCCAGTCAAGCAAGTCCTTGTTTCCTTTCTGCACCGCGGGAGCGATGGCGTCCAAGCTTCCGATTGAGTCGGCTCCGGCTCCAACCGCGAATGTCGGGTTTTCGATCGCCCAGGCAAGGACTTCAGTGTTGTCGGTTGAAAGTCCGTCGCCGCGTCCGTCCAAAAGCGCGTTGTAGGCTTCTGAGTACTGGTCAAACTTCAAGAGCTTGATTTTGGGATAGTTCTTTGAGAAGTAGGACTCGGCGGTTGTTCCCTTGGCTATGATTAAAGTCTTTCCGTTAAGCTGGGCGGGATTTGTGATCAAAGCCTTTTTGGGAGAAACGATTCCCAAGGCAACCTTCATGTAGGGAAGGGCAAAGTCAACCTTTTGGGCGCGTTCGGGCGTTACGGTAAAATTGGCAAGAACGATGTCAACCTTTCCTGTGGCCAAAACTTCAACGCGGGCCGCGGCCTCTACCGGAACGTACTTTACTTTTACTCCCAAATCCTTTGCGATGCGGTTTCCAAAGTAAACGTCGTAGCCCTGGTACTCGCCGTTTTCGTCAACGTAGCCAAAAGGCTTTTTGTCGCTGAATACGGCGATTTTGATTGTCTTGCTCTTTTTAATCTCGGCAACGGTTCGTCCGCTGGCGGGCTTGGCAAATACGGCTTGGCTTGCGGCCGCGGCAACGATAAGGGCGGCGGCAACGGCTTTTGTGATCTTTCCAAAATTCTTTGTGTTCATAATTGTATCTCCTATAAAATAATTTTTGTTTTGTTGTTTAATTGCGGATTGAAAATATAAAATCAATCCGCAAAATGAACGAGTCAAGGCCTTGAGCGTAGCGTGCCTTGACCGTTCATATGGCTTTAAATCCATTCTCCAAGTCGGCGATGATGTCGTCGATGTGCTCCGTTCCGATAGAAAGACGGATCGTGCTTTGCGTGATTCCCTGGTCGGCAAGCTCGGCGTCGCTCAACTGGCTGTGAGTTGTCGTGGCCGGGTGGATGACCAAGCTCTTAACGTCGGCGACGTTGGCAAGCAAGCTGAAAATCTTAAGGTTGTCGATGAACTTCCAGGCCGCGTCTTTTCCGCCCTTGATTTCAAAGGTGAAAATCGAGCCGCCGCCGTTGGGGAAGTACTTTTGGTAAAGCGCGTGGTCGGGATGGTCGGCCAATGAAGGATGGTTGACCTTCGCGACTTTGGGATGCTTTGAAAGGTACTCGACGACCTTCTTTGTGTTCTCGGCGTGGCGTTCCAAGCGGAGCGAAAGCGTTTCCGTTCCCTGCAACAAGAGGAAGGCGTTGAAGGGGCTGATCGAAGCGCCTTGGTCGCGCAAAAGGATGGCGCGAATGTATGTTACAAAGGCGGCCGGTCCAACGGCGTCCGCGAACGAAACTCCGTGATAACTGGGGTTGGGCGCGGCGATTGGAGCGTACTTTCCGCTCTTTTTCCAATCAAACTTGCCTGAGTCAACAATCACGCCGCCAAGGGTTGTTCCATGGCCGCCGATGAATTTTGTGGCGGAATGAACGACGATGTCCGCTCCGTGCTCAATCGGACGGATAAGGAAGGGCGTTCCAAAAGTGTTGTCGATTACAACGGGGATTCCGTGCTTGTGGGCAATGGCGGCGATGGCGTCGATATCAGGAATGTCGCTGTTGGGGTTTCCCAAAGTCTCTAGGTAAACGGCCTTTGTGTTGGCTTTGATCGCGCCTTCGACTTCCTTAAGGTCGTGGGCGTTTACAAAAGTTGTCTCAACGCCAAACTGCTTTAGCGTGTGCGAAAGCAAGTTGTAGGTTCCGCCGTAGATTGTTTTTTGAGCCACAATGTGTTCGCCGGCTTGGGCCAAGGCCTCGATTGTGTAGGTGATGGCAGCCGCTCCGGAGGCAACGGCCAAGGCCGCGACTCCGCCTTCGAGCGCCGCGATGCGCTTTTCAAAAACGTCCTGGGTGCTGTTGGTCAAGCGGCCGTAAATGTTTCCGGCGTCTGCCAAACCAAAGCGGTCGGCGGCGTGCTTAGAGTTGTGGAAAACGTAAGACGTCGTCTGGTAAATCGGAACCGCTCTTGAATCTGTGGTGGGATCAGCCTGTTCCTGGCCAACGTGCAACTGCAATGTTTCAAACTTATAATTAGACATAATGTTATTCTCCTATAAAAATAAATGGTTCGGCTTGGACCCAAAAAGGCCAAGCGTTTTTTGCGGGCGGCCGTAAAAAAGGGCCGCGGCAAAATCCAAAAATAAAAATGTGTTGGATTATTGGCTAAAGGTCTTTCAGCCTAAAAGAAAAGACAACAGGGGCGCATGCGTCCGTTACGGAAATTTTCTCTTACGAGTTTTTCAAAATAAACTTTCATCCTGCGCCTCCTTTTGAAAAAGTGTTTAACCTAGTTTGTTAGTAGGTTTATGGTGTTATTATGCGCGGAATTTATATTTTTGTCAATAGTTTTTTAAAAAAAATTTAATTTTTTTTTGGCGGAACTTTTGCGGCGGAAGGAGCGGAATGGACGAAAAAAGGAACCGCCCCTTTTGGGCGGCTCCAGGTTTGCGGAATTAAACTAGAAAAACATTTTTGTCTGGCACAGTCTTTCTTTAAATAATTCCCCTCCTTGTTATCAAGGCTAGCGCGCATTGGAAAAAACGCCATAAACTAATAGTCCAAGCGCCTATGCTAATATAAAAAAAGCGGACCGCTTGGAATCGCGGCCCGCCTTTTAGTTTTGCAAGTAATTATCGCTTACATCAATTCCTCAAGGTCAAGCTCGCCGGCGATGCAGGGAACTTGGATCGACCAGTTTTCCAGCACTTGCGGATGGAGCTCGCCAAAGATTCCCACTTGCTTTCCGTTGACCATGATGCCGGCTTGGCGGCCAGGAATAAAGCGGGGATCGCTGGTTTCCACAACCTTGTATTCGTGGTCAAGGTAGTAAAGGAGCGACGACACTTCGCTGGCCGCGCTGTTGAAGTTGGCGTTGGAGGCCGCGGTGACAAAGCCAAGAGCTTGGCGGGTGCGCGTTCCTGTGTTTTCTTCGGGGCAAATGTAGGCGACTTTTCCGATTTCAAAAATCTTGTGGGGGAAAATCGCGTTGGCGCTTTGGGCTTCGGCGCGCAAAAGCGACGGAATGATTGACGGGCGGACAAACTGGTAGTTTTCGCTCATCGGGTTGGCCACTTCAATCGCGTTGTCGGCGCTTACGTTCATGCGCTCGATGTAGTCCTTTTTGCTTCCAAGATAGTTGAAAATCATTTCCTGGTAGTTGAGGCCCACCATGATTTCTTTTGTCTTGCGGCTGTAAACCGTAAGGTCGCTGAGCTTTCCGATTGTAAAGGCGTTGGGCTTTTGCGGGGCAAAGTCTTTTACGCCGCAGCCGATCATAACGTCTTCAATTACGTCAACTTCGTGCAAGAAGTCGTTGCGGTAGGGCGCCGGGCTAAGAACGATTTCCCAGTCTCAACCTTGCTTCCCATGCGGGTAAGGGCGTCGGCGACCTTCTTAATGTCAAAGTCGCTTCCGAGCAATTTGTTTACGGCGCTGAGCGTGGCCTTTGTCGTGGGCTGGAAATAGTAGGGAACCATGATGTCCTTTCCAAAGCCAGTGTCGTATGGATGCTTTACAAGAATCGGCTTAATGTCGTAGCCCTGGTCGATGAAGTCGCAGGCAACGATGTTGGCGCTCAAAATCAAGCCTTCCATGTTGTCGCCCGTAAGCTCAACCATCAAATCCTTGTCGCCAACCTGGACAGCTCCAAGCGTCGCGCTGTTGATTATCGGAGCCATAGACATTACTTCGTCCTTTGCGTCCGACAAAAGCGGGAACTTTTTGCAGTCCTTTAAAATCCAGCCAAAGTCTTTTCCCTTGGGATGGTCGGTCAAAATCTGGCGGCAAGTCATCGGCGCGTCGCACTGGAGCGGAACAAAAGAAGTTTTGTCCGGATCGACGGCGTGGTATTTTACGGGGAACTTGATTTGGTCAACGCGGTAAACGCCCATCGAAATGGACTTGCGCTTGCGGCCAAAGTTCCACGCGAGCTTTTCCTGCGTCTGGATTATGTCCTTTAGCATGGGGTCGTCGATGGCTTTTCCGCAAATCATAAAGGCCACCATGTAGGGGCGCACGTCCTTAAGCTCCGGATCGACGGTCACGACGCGGTCGCCGTAGTCGCCGTTTCCCATGTTGGACATGTATTTGTAGTAGTCGGCGGTTTTTCCGCCCGCGTGCAATTTTAGCTGGCGGGCTACGCCGTTTGTGGACCAAAGGTCGGGGCGGTTTGTGTCGTTCAATTCGATTTTGATGACGCGCTCGCTTTCGGGGAGCGTCGTGTCGGGCTTTTCGTCAAGCTCGGCTTTTGCGCAGGGCAGAACGTCTTCCAGCGCGGCGTAGTCGTATCGCTTTCCAACAGCGTCAAAAAACAATTTTTCGTTAACTTCTATTTTTGGCATAAATTACTCCAATTGAAAAATTATAATAAATAATAGAAAAAAGTTCAAGAAATATAAAAACGCTCCCAGTCGCGGATGCGTCTGTCGAAACCGCTAGCTAGCGTCGCTACACGCTGTTTGCGTTTGAAACTATTTTACTTCGCCGCTTGAGCGGCGGCGCAAACAGAGTGTTTTCGCCAGCCGCCCCGCTCCTTCGCGCGTTTTTATTTTTAATGCCAGTATTTTATTATAAGTTCAAAAAAGGTAGGGGCTCAAGCCGCGAAGGGGTTTTGGATGCGGGCGCCGCCGACAATTTGTTGGTCGTTCAAGTCTTCGGAATAAACCGTGGCGCAGCCCGTGTCGTCCGCCGCGGAAAGTATCAAGGAATCCCAAAAGGAAAACTGGCTTTTTATGCTTATGTCCACGGCGGACAAAATCAATGGAACGGAGATTTTGACTACAGGGAGATTGTTGGAAAACATTTCCACCATTTTTTTGGCCTTTTGTTTGTCACACAACAATTTCTTTGTGACTACGTTGTAGAATTCCTGCAAGCATTGCGTTGAGATGACTCCGCTCCCGGAATCAATCGCGTCTTTTATAAGGGCCGTCGCGATTTTTTGTTTGCGCGCGTCGCTTTCGTCCGCGTAATAAACAAGAATGTTTGAGTCAAAAAACACTTTGCCGTCGGCTGTCTTAACCTGATTATCTTTCATATAGTTCCTCCCGGGTCCATTTTTGACCGTGTGAATTTATGTGAAGGCTTTTTATAAAGTCTTCCATTTCTTGATACGCCTGCATGCGCTTGTTGGGCTTGAGCTTTTCTTCCGTAGCCGCTTGGACCATGCCGGAAAGTTTTTCCAGTACTTTTAGCTGCTCCCGGTAAACAAGCTTTGGGAGCATTTGGAGGATTGCGTTAAGGTAGTAGGAAGGAGCGCGACGCACGGCCAAATAGTCCGCGTTTGCAGGCGCTCCGGAATCGTGGACGGCGAGGCTTTCCGGCTCTTTTTGCTCTATTTCATAGGTCGTTTGGGGATGCTCGTCCGCGAATTTGTCGTCCAAAATCACGTCGTAGGGAACGTGGTAAAAATTGGCGAGGTTTACGACGGTTTTTACGGGCGGAACGGCCTCGCCGCTTTCGTATTTAATGTACATTTGCCGCGAGATTCCCAAAAAGGAAGCGACCGCCGCCTGCGAATAATTGTTCTGAATCCTAAGATTGCAAAGCGTCTTGTTCATAGGAGCATTATACACCGCTCCCTTGGGAAAGTCAAGCAAAATTTACAAAAAATGTAATAAAAAGTTTACTATTTTGGGGGGAACGGTTGGCAAGACCGAAAAGCGCCGCTTAGCCATGAGGCTGCAGCTTTTTGATGAGATTCATGATTAAAAGGCGGTCGTCTACGGGAAGGGAGTCAAAGGAATTTAAGAATTCGAGGCGTTCGCCAGTGACCGCGACTGGGCTTTTGTATTCCGTTCCCGTAACAAGGAATTCTACAGAAACTTTGAGAGCCTTGGCGATTTTTTGGGCGTTGTAAACGCCCGGCTCTTGTGGGTTGGACATAAGGTAGTTGTCAATTGTGCGCTTGCTTACGCCAGATTTTTCGGCAAGATCTCTGGCCGAAACGCCTTGATATTCCATTTCGTCTCTAAGGTTTTCTCTGAATCCCATAATAAAAAATGATACACTTTTTAGGGTATAGATTTTTTAAACTTGCTTTAAACAAAGTATAGAGTTATAATAATTTACTTGAATTAGCGTAAATACTTATTTATTTGTCTTTTTTTGGAGGATGTGTTTATGAAAAAAGCTGTTTTGATTTTTGCGGTAATGTCCTTTATTTTGGCGCTTGCGTGCGTTTCTTGCAGTAACGGCGCTGACGGAGGCGGAAGCAATCCTGCTGCCACGACTCCTAGTTCTGGCGGAACGGGTGGAACGAACGAAGGCGCGCAGACGGGCGGAACGGAAAATCCGTCTAGCGGAACTGAAACTCCAAACCCTACAAATCCTACCACTCCAACAACTCCAACAGACCCCTCTAGCGGTGAAAACCAAGGCGGAAATGAACAAACAGACACAACGCCTCCGGCATGCGTTCAAAATGTTACCGCAAATATAGGAAACTCTACGATCTTGCTTTCTTGGACAAATCCAAACGACAGCGACTTTGCAAAGACAAAGATCACTTTTTTGCCTACTGCTGACAGCGTGACACAGCCAATCGATGTTGCGGGTCAACCAGGCCAATCTTCAAGCGCCGATATTGCAGGTTTGTTGAATGGAACAGAATACACTTTTTATCTTACAGCGATGGATGCAAACGGCAATTGTTCCACAATTGTAGAAATAAAGGCGACGCCCCAAATGCCCGCGGACACAACGCCACCTGCGGAAGCAACATCGCTTGCCTTTAGCGCCAAGCATAAACGAATTGAATTGACATGGCTTAATCCAACAGACACAGATTTTTATGCGACAGCGATTACATTTACTCCAGAAGCTACAGGAGTAAGTCAACCAATTGTCGTTCAAGGAACGGCAGGAGCGACTTGCAATAAGACAATTGAAAATCTTGAGAACGGAATAGAATACACATTCACATTAAAATCAATAGATTCAAGCAACAACAAAAGTTCTGGAAAAACAATAAGCGCAAGTCCGGTCGAGAGCGTTCTTAGACTGACGACGGTTCTTCCTAATGACAGTGGAAACATAATTTTTACAAAGGACAGCGCGCCGATACGAGTAACAGTTGCGAGTTCAAACACAATTACAAAAGCTGTTTGGAAAAAGGGACAACAAAACATCTTACCCACTGCGACAGGTCTATTGAATGACGCTAGCGCTACAAGTTTTGTAATAAACTCTATGCAAACGGTAAATTTTGATGTAACAGAAAACGGCGTATATGATTTTGCCGTTCAAAATGACGAAGGAATTTGCGATATAAAACAAGTTGAGGTAAAGACCATTGACAATACGCCACCCGCAGAAGTAATAGGACTTAGTGTTGATTTTGATGGAACAAAAATCAACCTAAATTGGACAAATCCTGTAGTGCAAAGTGTTTACGACAGTCCTTTGAGTAAAGTGAAAGTGACTTATATATACAATGACGATAGTGCGGATGCAAGCAATGGCTCTATTGAATACACATCTACCAAAACAAGTTGCTCTATCAACCTTCCTAACGGCAAAGGTGAAAACGATTTTGCTCGAATAAAAATCCAAACAATTGACGCACTTGGAAACACAAGCAGCGGAACGCAAAAGAAACAATGGTGTTGCTATTGTATAATTTATCCATCTGATTATGGTAAAATAAAGTCATTAACAAAAAATGCGCGTGTAATATTTACTAGATTCGGCGATTATGAGATTTCGATATTTAATGATGAATGTACAAACCTTAGAAAAAATTCTTTGGGGAAATCTAGGCGAATAGATATTGATTTGTCAAATATTGAAAATTTAATAAATATTCCAGAATCGGCCTTTAGTTCTAATTTATCTCTAAGAAGTGTAAGTCTTCCAGAAACGGTAGAGAATATTTATGACAAAGCATTTTCCTATTGTACAAATCTTACAAGTATAAAATTTTCAGAGACCGTAAAAACTATAGGAAATGATGCATTTTCAAATTGTACAAATCTTACAACTATAAAACTCCCAGAATCCGTAACAACTATAGGAAGTCGTGCATTTTCATATTGCAAAAATTTGATAAGCATAAATATTCCTGTTGCTGTAAACAAAATAGGAGACTCCGCATTTAGAGCTTGTGAAAAAATTGAAACCATAGATATTCCTGGTGAAATATACGAAATGAGAGGCTCCGAATTTCATGATTGTATAAATTTAAAAACCGTAAACATAAATCGTGTGAACAGTCCAAATGGGTTGTGGGCTTATACGTTTTCAGGATGTAAGAATCTCACAAGTGTAACACTAGGATATGTTTTATATATTGGAAATTTTGCTTTTAAAGATTGTGAATCATTGAAAAATATTGTGCTTCCAGATAGTTGTAGACGAATTGAACAAGAATCATTTTTGAGATGTACAAATCTTGAAAAAGTTACATTTGGAAATAGTATAGATTCTATATGTAGGTTAGCCTTTAATAATTGTTCTAATCTTACATCTGTGGTGTTTAAAAATACTACAAAAAAATGGTTTCAAACATCTAATGCTATAAACGAATATACAAAAGCAAGCGAATTAAAAGGAACAAGTATCGGCTATAAATTTTCAATAGATGCTCAACAAAACGCAAAGTATTTAACGGATGACTATATAGAAAAGTTTTTATATACAGATGATTTCAAACCATTAGTAACTACTAGATATTAGAAGTATAAATATGAAAATAATTACAGTAATAGGAAAGCCTAATACAGGTAAAACAACATTAATCACAGGCGTTTTTGAAAAATTGAAAGCAGGTGGCGCAAAAGTTACATATTTCAAATCACTTGGAAGCAACAATAAAGATTTTGAAGCGTTTTTATTTCACGGTGATTTAAAAATTGCTTTTTATAGCATTGGGGACAAAGCCGATCCAAGTCATTCTCCAATGGAATATGTGGCAAACGGAATAACATATGGATATAATAGCGGAGCGGATATCTTCATAAACGCTTTTTCAAATTCTATTTTGTCAATTTCGGAAAAGGAATATCTTTCATTCATTGGTCAAAAAGATAAATGCATATTTATTAGAATGAATTCACAAACAGCATCTGACATTGATAAACAACACAACGAAAAAATGCAGGAAGTTATTGAAGAAATAAACAGGTGTAATTAAGAGTTATTAATTCAGCCCTATCTTTCCCCTCTACACTTCCATCAAATCCTCGGCGGAGCAATCCAGCGCTTTGGCTAGGGAGATGACGCTTTGGGCTTTGGCGGCGTTGATGTCTTTTTGCTTTTGCTCGTATTGTTGGATTGTGCGCAGGGGAACGCCGGAAGCGACGGCCAATTCGTTTTGGGAAAGGCCGGCGGCAAGGCGGCGTGTTTTTAGGTTGCAAGCGGGCTTTCGCGCTTTATACAGTTCCGTCATCTTATCGCAAAATTGCGAGATGTTCATTTCGTGATAGGGCGCGTACATCGCCCTTACTTCTGTTATCGGAATCAAAGAATCTATTTGCTTGAACGAAAGGTTTGTCTGCCACTGAAAATACGCCAGCGCCCAGCCCGTCCAGTATTCGGGGCTGCGGTTTGCGGCTGGCTTGTATTTTTTTGCGAGCGAATAATTTTCAAGAACTTCCAGCGCAAGTTCCACGCCGGACTTTCCAGCGATAACGGAAGATTCTCCGCGTTCAAATTGAACGGAAATTTTTGATTCAAGGAATTTTTTGTAAAAGGCGTTGATGTCTTTTTTTAAGTCGTAAACGGCAAAGTCCAGCATAGAGGCAAGCGAACTTTGCGCTTTTGAAAGATAAAGTTTATCGTAGGCGCGGATCATCGGCTTTTATCTCCTCGTCCAAAATTTGAACCATATACAAATCGCCGCGCTGTCTTTTGTTCCTCTCAATGTCAAAATATTGGCGGCGCGCGCTTTTGTCACGCGATTCTTTTTTTGAAAACCATTCGTCGGCTTTTGCCGTTTCGTAGCCGCTAAACTTAATTGCGTCAAAGGCCTTTTGTTTCGATTTTATAAATGTTGGCGTAGCCGTCCGCGTCTTTTGAGACGCCCCATTCTTTTGCCATGTCCAGCTCTTCGGTACAGTAAAAGCCAAGGCCGTAATCGTTCTTAAGCTTTCCGAATCCAAAAAGAGGCTTTTCTATTATTTTGTTGGAACCGTGGTAAATGGTCTTTTTCATGCTTTTATTATACTCCCAAAGGAGTATAATTGCAAGCCCTAAATTTCCTAATACTTAAACACAAAGCGCTTGCCGTCGGAGGCCAAAAGCAATTCGGAGACGGGGATTCGCTGGACTTGCTTTTTGCCGTTCCTGATGTATTCAATCGTAAGGTCGCCGGACAAAAGCTCCGAGGCCAGGGGAGCGCCGTAGATTTCCGCAAGCAAGTCTTTGTATTCGGAAAGCGACATTTCTTCGCCGGAGATTATCGGGGCCATTAAAATGTCGGCCAAAGTTTTCGCGCTTGTGTTTTCTTGAAGGATTGCGGCGGCCAGGCTTTGGGGGTCTAGGGCTACGTAAAATTCGCCGCCGGAACTTTTGTTTATGCCAAGAAACTCCGTTGGGAGCGCTTTTTGGCTGTTGACTTGCGCGCTGGCTGTAAGGGTGTTTTTGTCAAAGCGGACGCTGGCGTTTTTAAAATAGCTTTGGTTAAGCTCGGACTGGATTTTCTTTGAAATTCGCTCCAAGTTGTCGGAAGAGCCGCCTTCCTGCCCTGGAACTTGTTGAAGATTGTTAAGGTTTTCTAAAAACGCCGTTCCCAAGCTGGAAGAAAAATATATCGATTTGTTGTCGTTTTTATCGAGATTGATCGTAACTTTTAGCGGGCAGGCGCAAAAGAAAAGCGCCGCGCCAAGAGCCAGCGCGGCCGGCAAAAGAGCGCGCGAAAATTTTGTTCCGTTCATATATTATAAAAAGTTTTTTAACGGCAAAGTTACGCGGACGCCGCTGGAAAAGACAAGGCCCGTAGCCATGCTGTCGTGCAAGGGCATCGCTCCGCCGTCGGAATCGTTGTAAACCGTGTAGGAAATGTCCTGGACAAAAGAAATGCCGACTTTGCCCGCCTTGATTTTTGGCGTTTGGAATGACACGCCCAAAATGCCTGGAAAGAAAGAGCCCTTGATTTTTGAGTCGCTGTCAGGAAAGGTCGGCTTTCCAAAATTGATTACGGGGCCGGCGTAGACTTTTACGTAGTCGCCAAAGTTCAGGGAAAACACGATCGGCAATTGAAAAATTTTTGAGGCGTGGTTGTAGCGGAAAATCGTTCCAACGCCGGGCTGGAATTTCCAAGCTGCGTAGCGGACGTTTGATTCCAAAGAAAGGCCGCGCCAGTTTAGCATAAAGCGGGTTGGAAGAAAAAAGTTCCAGTCGCAAAAAAGCGTGGCGTCAAAAACAAGGTTTGAATACCATTTGCCGTTGGAATTTGACGAGCCGTCGTCGGTCATAAAAATGCCGTCGGGATTTTTGCCGCGCGGCTTTGTTTTGCCGTCGGATCCTTCAACGGCGCTTTTAATGTCGTCGCGGTCGGGAATGTCTTCTTCGCTTATGATTTCATCGTCAGCGGCGTCGGCGACGTCTTCTTTTGTCGCGCGGCCGGAAGGAATTACGCGGCCGACTGCGGCAAATGACGACGCGTAATATCTTTCTTTGAGGGAAGAAACAATAACGCCAGTGTTGTTTCCGTCGCTGGCCGCGTGGATGAATTGGTTCTTGCCGATGTAGATTCCTATATGGCTTATGGATCCGTCGCCGGTGGTCTTAAAGAAAATCAAGTCGCCGGCTTCCGCCTCGTCGGTTTTTATGATTTTTGACTTTGAGTAAATCGCCTTTACGGAGCGCGGCATTTGCGTTCCCGCGGCGTCGCGGTAAACAGTGTAGATTAAGCCTGAGCAGTCAAAGGCGTCAGGCCCGATCGCGCCCGACCTATATGGGCAGCCGATATATTGTTTTGCTTGGGCAGCGATTTGTTTTCGCGCTTCGGCGGCTTGTTCAGCAGTCATTGTCTTTGCGGCGCAGTGGCCGATGTAAACGAGAGAAATTGCGATTAAAGCCAAAAATTTTTTTGCGTTTTTCATAGTTGAATTTTCGGAATTTATAAAAATTATTTTACTATTTTAATTGAAGGGCCGGCGTTAAATTTTCGCTAAAATCGGGGCAAAAAAAACCGATAATAAAAAAGGACTGCCCGCCTTTGGGACAGGTTATTTGGCCTAAACAGTCCTTTCTAAAATTTGGGGTTTTATGAAAAATTTTAATATATCTTCAAAAGTTGCTGGAACAGCCTTGTTTGTTCTAGCGTCCTTTTTTTCTTTCGCGCTTTTGGTTCATCTTTTTGGCTTTGCCGGCCGCGACAGTTTTGTCCTTGAATTTATGTACGGAACGGGGAGAATTTTAAGCGGCGCATACGGTTTTTGCAGCGTCTTGATTCCTGTTTTTTTCTTTGGCGCTTCTATGGTTGCTTTTAGCGGACACAGAACTTTTAAAAAATGCGTCTACATCAGCTTTAGCTTGATTCCGTTTTTTACCGCTGTTGGAATTGAACGCCTTTACCGTTCGTTGACAGACGGCTATGCGGGAGTTTCTTCGTTCAAGACTGTTCAATTGGTTTTGGCCTTTGTGATTGGCCTTTTGCTTATCGTTATTGAATATCTTTTGGCGGGAATCATCGCGGAAAGAATTTTCTTTGGCGTTGAGGAAGCGCGCGGCGATGAGAGCGTCGAATCTTTGGAAAACGATTTTGGTCCTAAGGTTCGCTATGAGCCTGAAGCGATAGGAGACATTCGCAATGATTACGACGCGACGGAAGTAGCGGACGAGAGCCAGTCAGATGCGCAAGAGAGCGAGAAGGATTCTTTTGCCGCGATGCAAGAGCAAAAGGCCGCCGAGATTGACCAAAAATACTTGCATGAATTTGACGACCTTCAGCTGACTGGCATAAAGATTCCAGAAAAATTCCAGCCAAAGGAAGAGCGGAAAGAAGAAAGTCCGAAAAAGCAAGAAACGGCCGTTCCGTCAGTCCAAGCGGAAAAGGCTGTCGCGCCAGCGGAAAGCGTTTCGCAAGACGCAGCCGTTCAGCCCGAGCCGGTGGTTGAGAGAACGTATTCATACGCGGAGCCTGTCGCTCCCGTCCCTGCGACAAATCCTGAGCCGATAGAAATTTCCAGCCAGACAAAGAGCGTTGTTGAAGAGGTTCCCGTTGAAGTCAGCGTGACGACAGACGGAATTGAAATTAACGAAGACGAAGAAGAAAACGAATACGACGCTGACGACTATCCAAATTATGTTGAAGAACAAGAAGACCAAGAAGAATATGACGAAGAGGATGCCGGACAGAATGAAGATGACGACGGCGACTTTGATATAGATGTTTCGACTGATGAAGGCGTTGAGCAAGGCCAAGAAGACAGCGCGGGCGATTGCGGCGCAGAACTTGATGAAGAAGAATTTCAGGTAGACGTAACGCAGGAAGAGGAAGACAGCGCGCCTGTTTCAATCAACGACGAAAAAACATTGACCGCGGTTAATCCGCGCTTGCAGGAAAAAACGGCGGCCGCGTCATCCGCGCTTTCTACGCCGGAGCAAAAGCCCGCGCCGATTCCCGTAGAAAAACCCGAACCGAAAATCATTGATTCGCGCTTTACCCGCGGCGTTTACAACATTCCAACCGACAAAATCCTTAACGAATTTGAAAACTCCGATTACTGGGTCATCGACGAAGGAACAAACGCCAGCGCCGCGCAGCTTAAGGAAACGCTAGAGGAATTTAAAATCAGCGCGGAAGTGACGGGAATCCGAAAAGGCCCGGTTGTAACGATGTTCGAAATTTTGCCCGCGCCCGGAGTCAAGCTTAGCAAAATCGTCACGCTGCAGGACAACATCGCCTTGCGCTTGGCGGCAAAATCCGTCCGCATTGTCGCGCCTATTCCGGGAAAGCGCGCGGTTGGAATTGAAGTTCCTAACAAGGAGCGCGCTGTCGTCGCCTTCCGCGAAATCATAGAACAGGAATTGCCTGAATACAAGAAGATGGCCGTTCCTGTCATTTTGGGAAAAGACATTCAGGGCGAGGCGCAAGTCATCGACCTTTCAAAAACGCCGCACTTGCTTATCGCCGGTTCAACAGGCTCTGGAAAATCGGTTTGCGTAAACTCGCTGATTCTTTCCATCCTTTACAAGCGCTCGCCCGAGCAAGTCAAGTTGATTTTGGTTGACCCAAAAATCGTAGAATTGAAGTTGTACAACGACATTCCGCATTTGCTTACGCCTGTAATCACCGAGCCAAAGCGCGCTCTCCAGTCATTGCAGTATTGCTTGTGCGAGATGGAACGCCGTTACGCGCTCCTTGACGGAATGGGAGTGCGCGACATCATCAGCTACAACAAGCGAATCGAAGAGCGCCACATAGCGAGCGAAAAGCTTCCGTACATTGTTGTCATCATCGACGAGTTCGCCGACTTGATGGCGACGACCGGTAAAGAGCTTGAGTCCACAATCGCGCGCCTTTGCGCGATGAGCCGCGCCGTGGGAATCCATTTGGTTTTGGCGACCCAGCGCCCGTCGGTTGACGTAATCACAGGCCTTATCAAGGCCAACATTCCAAGCCGCATCGCCTTTGCCGTAGCGTCAAAGATGGACAGCCGCATCATCATCGACCAAGTGGGCGCTGAAAAACTTTTGGGCCGTGGCGACATGCTTTTTGTAAGCGCGGTAAATCCGGTTCCGATAAGAATTCAGGGAACGCTTGTAAGCGACGACGAGGTTGAGAATGTAGTGAATTATGTCAAGCAATACGGCTTCCCGGAATACATTGACGACGAAATTTTTGTTGACGACGAGGACGAAGAGAATCCTGAGCCAGGTCTTTTTGACGAAGGAAGCGATCCGCTTTATCAAAAGGCTTTGGACATCGTGATAGAGGCGGGAAAAGCCAGCGCCTCATACATTCAGCGACGCCTGAAAATCGGCTACAACCGCGCGGCCCGCTTGGTGGAAGAAATGGAAGCGCGCGGCATCGTAGGTCCGGCCAACGGCGCCAAGCCTCGCGAAATCATCCACATGCCATGACAAAAAAAAGGGCCGCACTCCACACATTGAGCGGCCTTTTTTTGTCATAACGAGTTTTCGCTTCGCAAAAACTCGCGGTCAATCTGCTGTAATCCAATCCCAAAAGACCGCGTCTTCCATTCCCAAGCGCCAAAAGGCGATTTTGTCAAAGCCGCGTTCTTTGTACATTCTGGCGCGCTGCAAGAGGCTTGTCGCGTCGTCAAACCAAAGCGTCACTTTTGTCTTGGCCTCGTATTCAAAGTGGGGAACGCCGTCCTTGCGCTTTAATTGCTTGACTTGGTTTTCGCGCATGATTCGGTTGGCGCCGTTAAAGTACCAGGCTTGCGCGAGCGAGCGGTCAGTCCAGCTGCGGCCGTAAAATGGAACGCCGATTATGTATTTGTCAGCGGGCAAAACGCTTAGCGCGTAGTCCACGATTTTATTGCACCAATTGACAGAGGCGACAGAACCAGGCCGGCTTGTTGCCCAATGTTCGTCGTAAGCCATAATCATCACTTTGTCGGCTACGGCCGCGATTTTTTTGTAGTCGTAAACATCAGAGGACAGCGTTTTTACGCGGGCAGGAACGCAAACGGTCAGCTGTTTGCCGTTTAGCTTGCGCTTTAGATGGCGCAAAAATTCCAAAAAATGCTCTCCGTCTTTTTGCGGAACAAGTTCGTAGTCGATTTGCAGGCCGTCAAAAGAAATTGTCGCGGCAACCAAATCTTTAATCAACGCGTCGCGCAGTCCGTATTTTGGGTCAAGGACAAAGTGCGTGGTTGACATGCTGTTGCAAACTGCGACCAAGTGAACGCGGCCGCTAAAGCCCGCCGCTAAATTTCTTTTTGGAGCGTATTCCAATTTGCCGTAGCAATCTATGTCAACGCCAAAAAGCGCCAAGTCGGTAAGCGGCGCGTTTTTGTCAAAGTCCTTCAAGCGGTTTGTGACAAGGTAGCCCCATATTTCCTTAAACTGAACCTTGCCGCCTTCAAGTTTGTTCCAACGGTATGGATGCGAATAGTTTTCGTGTTTAACTTCTTCTGGAAAATCTTTTTCGTTAAAAACTTCGATTCCGTCATCGTTAGGAATCTTTATTCCCTTTGCGAAAAGATTCCGCGAAAAAAACGCCGCGGATAAAATAGCGCAGACGATTATAACTTTTTTCATAATTCAATAATCTTATACATCGGCGATTCCCCGGGATGGAATTCCAATATATGCTTTTCCGCCGCCAACGCTTCCGTCGGGTCATGGGTAACGTGCAGCAGCGTAGTCGTTCCGCTTTGCGCGACAATTTCAAGCAAGTCCAAAATTTTTTGGCGGAAGCTTTCGTCAAGGCCGTGGCAGGGTTCGTCAAGGATAAGGATTTGCGGCGCCTTTACCACCGCGCGCAAAATCAAAATCGCGCGCTGCTCTCCATAACTAAGCGCGTTAAAAGACTCGTTTTCGCGGCCCGCAAAGCCGCCTAAATCCAGCCATTTTTTGGCCGCGGCGATTTCAACGTCGGTCGCCTTTTCGTACAAGCCGATTGAGTCTTTAAAGCCCGAAACGATTACGGACAAAAGGCTCGCTCCAACCATTCTGTATTCAACATGCAAACGGTAGGAAACGATTCCAAGCTTTTTCTTTATGTCCCAAATCGTTTCGCCAGAGCCGCGGCGCGCGCCGAAAATTTTTATGTCGTTGCTGAATACTTGCATGTTGTCGCCGGTAATCAGTTCCAGGAAAGTGGTTTTGCCGGAACCGTTTGGGCCGCGAATCAGCCAGTGCTCGTTTTTGCGCAGAGTCCAGTTTAAGTCAGATAAAACCTTTGTGTCGCCCCAGCTTACATTGACGCCGCGCATTTCAACAAGCGCCGTTTCTTGGCTTTGCGCGGGTTGCTTGTTTTGCAGAACGGAGCTTCCTTGGTTGGCTTCTTCCACTTGGGACAGAAAAGCCGCCAAGCTCGCGTCGCGCTTTTTTTGCGCGGCGGATTTTCTGTCGTCCAAAAGTTTTTCGTATTCGTTTCGTTCCCCGCAAAAAGAGACTTGCCCGCCGTCAAATTCCAAAACCTTGTTTATCGCGTTTGGAATTTCGTTAAAGCGCTCCATTCCAAGAATTATTCGCGGAAAGGCGCTTTCATGGCTGGAACTGCCGTCGGCCGCTTTTTGGTCTATCGTCCGATTGCCGCCATTTTGCGCCGCGTCCGACTGCGCGAGCTGGCGTTTTGCCACGCTGTCAAAAAAGTCCAAAAGAATTTTGCGGCTTTGCGCGTCAAGGCCGGCAAAGGGGTCGCTTAAAATCAAAAGCTTTTTTCCGCTCAAAAGCGCGCGGCACAAGAGCGTTCGGCGGATTTCGCCGGTGGACATATACTTTAAGCCGCGGTCAAGAAGCTTTTCCAGGCCGCACAATTTTACTTGCGGATCGCTTTCCAAGCGGACGGCTTCTGGAGGCAAGTCGTAAACGCCAGTCTTGGAATCGCGCTTGATTTTTTTTCCAATCAATGCTTCGGCGAAAAAGACGCGGGCGCTTCTTCCGTGGTCAACGCCGCCTTCCAAAAATTCGCTTTCATCGTTGGCGCGCTCTTCCTGTATCAAGGCTGCGGCCTTTTCCAGCGACACGATTTCAACCGAGCCGTCAAAAACGTTTGAATAAAGTCCGTCCGCGTTAGGCGTTATTTTTAGCTGGCCGCAAAGCGCCTTTAAAAAATCCGCCTTTCCGCCGCCGTTTGGTCCAATCACAAGCCAGGCCTCGCCCGCGTTCATCTGCCAAGAAAAATTTTTAATTACCGCCGCGCGCGAGTTTTCCACGCGGCAATTTTTTATTGAAATTAGTTCCACAAAAAACATTTTAGCGCGTTTTTAGTTAAATGACAACTTTGATGTCGCTGCCCGCGCTTTCGTTTTTGGTTACTATGATTTTTTTGTCAATTTCATTTTTCAATTCGTCAACATGCGAAATGATTCCGACCAGCTTTCCGATTGTTGACTTTCGCAGAATATCCATGCTTTTTCGCCTGAACTCGTCGCTAAGGGAGCCAAAGCCTTCGTCGATAAAAATTGTGCTTATGTCAAAATTTCTGCTTTCGCTTTGAATTGTGTCTGACAAACCTAAGGCCATTGATATTGACGCCATGAATTGTTCTCCGCCTGACAAAGTTCCGACGTTTCTGGACTTTCCAGTGTTATGGTCGATGACGTCAAGCTCAAGGCCTTTGCTCTGCTTTCCTTCATCCTTCCGCCGTTCAAGCTCAAACTCGCCCCTTGAAAGTTCCATCAGCCTAACATTGGCTCGTTCCAACATTTTGTCAAAATAGAAAGTCAAAACAAAAGTTTCCAAGTCTACGCGCTTTATTCCCGCCATTGTGCCAGAAATGCAAGACGACAATTCGCTTAAAGTTTGGAACTCCTCTTCAAGCGCAATGTATTTTTTATTTTGCCTCTCGATATTGTCAATCAGCTTTTTATAAGTTTTTTTGTATCCGTCATAATGGGAATTTTTTTCGTCGTTTTCCTTCTTTCTCTCTTTTATTTTTTCATAATCCGCCTCTAATTTATTATAGTCATAGGATTTCGCGCCTTCCAACGATTTTTCCAATTCCTCTATCGAGGTTTCACATTTGCTTTTTGAAATTGTCAAATTCTTAACGCTTTCTTCAAGCGATTTTTCTTGCTCTTCATATTTTTTGACGGATTCCTTTAGCGCCTTAATTTTTTCCAAAGCTTCATTCAAGCTTTTTGTTTTTAAGGATGACTTAGCCTTGTCAATGTTTTTCTTCAAGGCATTTATGGACGCTTTTGCCGCCGCCGATTTTTCCTTGGCGCCGCTTAATTTTTCGTTAGCCTCATCGCGCTTTTGCCTTAAGGCCTCAATTTCTTTTTCAAGCGCTTTCTTTAGCTTTGCTTTTTCGTCCAAGACATTTTTTTTGCTTTCAATTTCGTCAAGCGCGGATTTGAGGCTTTTGTATTTCTCCTGAATTATGCCGAACAGTTTTTGTGAAAGTTCGGCTTCATCGCCGGGCAAAAGCGCTTCTTTCTGGACCGCGGCCGTCAACTTTTTCTTTATGCTTTCGTTTTCCTTTATCAAGGCCGCGGAGTCGCTTGAGTGTTTGTTTCGTTCTTTGTCCAGGCTTTCTTTGTCTTTTTTTAGCTTGTCGATTTCAGATTTTTTGATTGTCGAAATGTCGTAGCCGTGAACGCTAGAGTTTTTTATCGCGCATATTTTTGGGTGCGCGGTCGATCCGCAAACGGGACAAGGAAGGCCGTCCTTTAGGTTTTTGGCCAAAAGGCCGGCTTGGTTTTCCAAATACGCGTTGTTAACGTCTTCAAAAATTTTACTGGCTTCGTTGTATTTTTTGTCGGCTTCCTTGAATTTTATTTGGACGTCTTTTTTTTGTTTTTCATTTTCCAGGTAGTTTGTAAAGTCGGCCAAGATATTTTTAATTCGTTCCGCTTTCTTGTCCAAATCGTTTCGTTCTTTCTCGGCCTCCATTATTGCCTTATCGATGTTTGTAAGCTTAGAAAGCTCCTCGGATTTCTTTTTCAAATCCGTGCTTAAGTTTTCCTTATCTTTAGCGCTTTGATTAAGGAGATTGTTTAAAGCCTTTTCGTCTTTCTCTAGTTCGAACAAATGTTTTTCATCGGAAGCGATGGCCAAGAGAGATTCTTTTTCGTTTTCCGTTTTTACAATTTCATTTTGGTTTTCTAGGTTTTTTTCTTTGTTGGCTAGATGTTCGCTTTGTTTTTGCGTTTCAACGGCCAAAGATTCCGATATGGATTTTAACGATTTCTTTTTGCTTTCCAAATTTTCAGCGATTTGTTTATTGCGCTTTGCCAGTTCAAAATTTTTGGAAATTTCTGTGAAGGCTTCTTGAATTTTATCTCGATCCGCAAGAGCCTTTTCCGACATTGAAGATATTTCAGAAAGCATGTTTTTTAACAGCTCTGTCGCTTGCTCCGCGGAAGGGATTTTCATTTGCGCCAGCTCTTGGCAAGCGGCCAAGTGTTTTTCGTCAAAGGCTTCGATTTCGTCAATGTAAGCTTTTATCAAGCGCATGGCCTGCTCATGCTCTTCTTTTTTCGCCTTTGTCTCTTCCTTTAGTTTTTCTTGGAGAACGTTGTATCTTTCAGTTCCAAAAATATTCCGTAAAATAATTTTTCGGTTGTCGCTTTCTTTAGTTGTTGAGGTCAAAACTTTTTGAAATTCGCCTTGGGCCAACATTGCGACGCTTTTGAATTGATTCGCGTCGATGCCGATTATCTCTTGAATTTTATTTGTCGTGTCTTTTTCTTTTGTGGCAAGCGGCGTTCTTTCCATTCCGTCAACAATTTCGGTCAAGTCGGCGCTTGCGGCTTTTTGGATTTCTGTTCCTTTGCTTTCGCTGTAAATGTTTTGCGTTGGGCTTCTTTTTACTTTGTATGTTTTTCCGTTGCATTCGAAAATAAATTCCACGTAGGTGCTTGAGGAATCCTTTGCGTAGTCGCTTCGAAAATTCTTAACGTTTCTTAATGTTCCCGAAGCCTCTCCATAAAGGGCGAATATTATGGCGTCAAAAATCGTTGTCTTTCCGCTTCCTGTGTCGCCGCAAATCAAGAACATTCCTGTTTTGCCGAACTGAGTGAAGTCAATGTCGATTTTTTTTGAATACGGTCCAAACGCTGACAATGTTAATTTTATCGGTCTCATTTTTCACCTTCCATTTCATCCAACGCTTGAATTAAGTATTTTTCCTGCCGCTTGCTCAAATCTTTAGCCGTTTGTTCCTTGAAAAACATTTTAATCAAATCAAGGTCCGAAAGTTCCTTTATTTCCTTAATTTGAGAATTCAACCCTTTCATTTTTTGCGACTGTCTTTGATAAGACACATCAATTGTGTTTTTATAAATTGTCTTTAGCTTTTCTTTTACATAGGGAATGTCCGTTTCATCGGTCAGTTCAACTCTAAGATAATGCTCGCTGTATTTTTCCTTAAGTTCCGCGTTGTCTACAAGCTCTTTGTAGCTGCCTTTTAATATAGACAAATCGCGCAAGGGCCGCAACGGAATTTCCTTTATCGTTAAGTTTCCCTTTTCCTTTGCCTCAATCAGGCAGCAAACTTTATCTTTTTTCGCTTCCGAAAACGACAGCTTCAATGGGCTTCCGCTGTATCGAATTTTTTCATTATTCGCGACGATTTGAGGCGTATGCAAATGGCCAAGGGCGACATAGTCAAAGCCGTCAAAAATATCCGCGTCAACTTGGTCCGTGTTTCCCACTTGAATGGTCTCTGATTCGCATGTCATTCCGCCAGTGACGAATTGGTGGGCCAGCAAAATGTTACGCTCGCTCTTGTCAATCGAAAAATTTTCAACAGCCTTTGCCGCCGCTTCGTTGTACGAAATGCTTTCCTCGATTTGAAATTCTGTCCTTACGTTTATTGGCTTTATGTAGGGCAGAAGAAAAAAGTTTATCTTTCCGTACTTGTCGCTCAATGTGATTTTTCCGCCGTCTTTTTTGTATTGCCCGGAAATGTGGATGCCCGCTTTGCCCATCACTTTGTTTCCAAACGACAAACGTTCCGCTTGGTCGTGGTTTCCGCTTATGGCAAAAATCTGCAGGCCATCTTCGTTTGCTTTTGTTATGAATTCGTTCAGCAATTCAACGGCTTCCACTCGCGGAACTGACACATCGTAAATGTCGCCCGAAATCAATAAGGCGTCAACTTTTTCTTTTTTTGCGACGCCAAGAATTTCGTTTAGAATGTGTTTTTGGTCGTCAAGCAAGTCAACGTCTAAAAGCTTGATTCCCAAGTGCAAGTCTGAAGTGTGAAGCAATCTCATTTTTTTAATCCTCTTTTTAATATAAATATGTTCTTCTTGCAAGTCAAGTTGCGCCTGCCTTGCATTCGCGCTACAATTAAGTTTATGGACTTTTACGAACTTGACGCCTTTATAAAGCTTGCGGAATCATTGCGCTATTCCAAGGCGGCGGAATTGGCGAATATGAGCCCTTCCGCCTTAAGCCGAATGATTTCGCGGCTGGAGGAAGAAATAGGCGCGCCGCTATTGGACCGCGACAACCGCAAGGTTCTTTTGACGGAACAAGGCAAAAAGTTTTTGGCATTCGCGCGCGAGGCGGTGACAAAACGCAAGGGCTTGCTTGAAGAGTTTTCAAAAGGAAGCGACTTGCTTTCGGGCGACCTAAAAGTTTACGCCAGCGTCACCGCCTGCTACACTATTTTGCCGCCCTTCATCAAAGCGCTTTCCCAAAAATATCCTGCCGTGCGCTTGTCTGTGCAAACCGGCGGCGAGGCGGGCGCCTTTAGCGCTGTAAAAGAAGGCCGCGTCCTTTTGGCAGTAGCCGCCATTCCCGAAGAAGGAAACGCGGCGATAGAATCCACTTCTATTATAAAAACGCCCTTGATTTACGCTGCCAGCGCGGACGGCCCTTGGACAAAGCTTGACGGCTCGCCGCAGGACATAGTTTCAAGCGCGCCGCTTGTCCTTCCCAAAACAGGACTAGCCCGAAAGCGCTTTGACAAGTGGACAAAAAGCCGCAATGTCCAGCCAAAAATCGCCGCCGAAACAGAAGGCAACGAAGCGCTTTTGGCCATCGCGCAGTTGGGCCTGGGAATCGCCTTGGTTCCGCGA
The DNA here is from genome assembly GCA_902799665.1 of uncultured Spirochaetaceae bacterium. Taxonomy (GTDB): domain Bacteria; phylum Spirochaetota; class Spirochaetia; order Treponematales; family Treponemataceae; genus Treponema_D. The sequence continues at coordinate 36,374 of CADCBK010000016.1, forward strand.
ATAGTTTTGGAAAACGGACCTTACAAAGGAAAGTTTGTCATACACGAAGCCGGAAACGCGCTGGGATATTACGACGTCGGCTTTATCCGAAAAAAAGAAATTTCAGGAACGCAAACCGAGCGCAAAATCATGCAAGCGGTCAACGAGATATTGGTGAATATAAGCGTTTGAGCCGCGCTCTGTTGAATTAGCCCCGCGCCACATCCAAAATAATCTGGACGCACTTGTCGATGCCCAGCGACGAGGTTGAAAGGCACAAGTCGTAATGCTTGCTCGCGCCAAATTCGGTGTTGGTGTAATGCGAGCAGTATTTTTGGCGGCGCTTGTCTACGATTTTTATGTCGTCCAAAATTTCTTTTTCGGACTTGTCCGGCATTTTTTCTTTTTGCAGGCGCGCCGCCCGCCAGTATTGGTCGGCGTGGACAAAGATGTGCAGGGAATTGTCAAAATCCTTTAGGATGCTGTTGGCGTTGCGGCCTACGATGACGCATTTTCCGCGCTCGCCAAGCTTTCGGATTATTTCTTTTTGGGCGCTAAACACGCGCTCGTCAAGCGGCGCGTTGTACATGTCGAACAAGCTTTGGGTAAAGCCAAAGACTAGCGGCGGCTTTTCGTCCATCGTGAGCATTCTGGCGATGTCGATGTTGGCGTCACGAGCCGCGCGCAAAATCAATTCCTTGTCGCAGTAGTCGTAACCCAACTCGTCGGCCACGCGCCGGCCAATTTCGCCGCCGCCCGCTCCAAATTCCCGGCTTATAGTGATTATCTTTTTCATCGCGCCGCCTCACAAAACTTTGTTCAAGAAGCTTATCGTTCGCTCTTGCTTGGGGTTCTTCAAAATCTCTTCGGGCGTGCCTTCTTCGATGATGTAGCCGCCGTCCATAAACACGATGCGGTCGGCCACTTCGCGCGCGAATCCCATTTCGTGGGTGACGACAATCATAGTCATTCCGCCCTTTGCAAGCTCTTTCATAACGGCAAGGACTTCGCCAACCATTTCCGGGTCAAGAGCGCTCGTCGGCTCGTCAAAGAGCATGATGGAAGGATTCATGGCCAGGGCGCGCGCGATTGCCACGCGCTGCTTTTGGCCGCCCGAAAGCTGTTGGGGATAGCTGTGGGCCTTGGAATCCAAGCCGACGCGGGCAAGCAGTTTCATGCCGGTTTGGTTGGCCTCTTCCTTGCTCATTTTTTTCAATTCCACCGGAGCCAGCGCGACGTTTTGCAGGACGGTCATGTTGGGGAACAAATTGAAGTGCTGGAAAACCATTCCGATGTTTTCGCGCGCCTTGTTGATGTTGACCTTTTTGTCGCTGATGTTCTCGCCGTTGACGATTATCTTTCCGCTGGTGGCGGTTTCAAGCCTGTTAAGGCAGCGGAGGAACGTTGACTTTCCCGAGCCGCTCGGTCCGATCACTACAAGCACTTCGCCCTGCGTTATGTCGATGTTGATGTCCTTCAACACTTCAAGCTTTCCAAAAGTTTTCTTTAAGTTTTCTACGTGAATTTTTACTTCCGAACTATTTTTCATTTACCTTAATCCTCCGTTCCAAGGCCTTTGCCGCGCGGCTTAGGCTTACGATTACAACCATGTAAAGAATTCCGACAATCGCCCATGTTTCCAAGCTACGGAAAGTGTTTCCCGCGATTGTGCGGCCCGTGTTGGTCAACTCCGGGTAGCCGATGACAGAAAGGATCGACGTGTCCTTTAGCGTTATGATGAACTGGTTGATGATTGACGGAATCATCACCTTAAAGGCTTGCGGCAAGATTACCCGCCTCATGCTGGTTCCGTAACTAAGGCCAAGCGAGCGGGCCGCTTCCATCTGGCCCTTGTCGATGCTTTCGATTCCAGCGCGGAAAATTTCCGCCATATAAGCGCCGCAGTTCATCGCGAGCGCGATTGTTCCAGCCTGCAAGGCGGGCAGCCTAAAGCCGTCCACAAATACTTTGATTCCCTGCGGAACGCCAAAGTAAATGAAAAAGGCCAAGACAATCAAGGGCACGCCGCGAATCGCGTCAACGTAAACCGTTCCGATTGCGTTTAAGATTCTGTTGCGGCTAACGTTCAGCAAGGCAAAAAACAAGCCTATGAGCATCGCGAAAATCAGCGCGAACAGGGCCAGCAAAAGCGTGTTGCCCAGCGAGGCCAGCAACATAAAAAGATACTGTTTAAAAATTCCAAACATAAAACTTTATTTCCTATTTTTTATCTTCGTCAACTGGAGGAAGAGAGCTGCAAATTCTAAATCCCAGGCTTGAGCTTTTTCCGCCCATAGGGCTTGCGCTTCTAAAGAATACGTTGCACTGCTCCGCGTCGTCAAGCCAAGAGCCTCCGCGCTTTACGTGAACGCCGCTCATCAAGCCGGGTCCAAACGGATTCATTTGCGGCTTTTTGTCGTAGTCAGCGTATTCGTCGTAAACCCATTCCGAAACGTTTCCGCACATGTCGTAAATGCCAAGGGCGTTGGGCTTTTTTTCGCAGACGCCGTGGGTTTTGATTTCCGAGTTTTCGCCGTACCAGCCGACCTCGTTAAGGTCGTCGCCGCCGGAATACAAAAATGCGTCTTTTTTCTTTCCTCCGCGGGCGGCGTATTCCCATTCGGCTTCTGTCGGAAGCCTGTATCCGTTGGCCGCGAAGTTGCAAGTTAGGCGCTTCCAAACAGGGCTTGCGTCGTCGATTTTGGAAAAGTCGCCGGAGCTTCCGATTGTGTAGCATGGGGTCAAGTTCATCATTCTGCTGAGCGCGTTGCAGTAGCGGATGGCCGCGCACCAATTGACGCCTTCTACCGGCAAGTCGCCGCCGATGAATTTTGAAGGATTGTTGCCCATAACAAATTCATACTGGTTCTGCGTGACAGGGGCGATTGACATTTTGAATGAAGAAAGTTCGACGGTGTGGGAAAAATCGCCCGTTCCCATAAAGAATTTTCCTCCGCCAACAACAATCATGTCCGGGATTGTTTCGGGCACTTTTACGTTTCTCTTTACCTCGACAACCTTTTCATGCATCTTTCCGCACCAAGGGCAAAAAACCATGTCCTCTGTCACTCCTGAATGGCAGTTGGAGCATGGGGTCAAGGCCATGGGCTTTTCTATCTGCGTTCCGCAGTTGGAACAGAATTTCGCGCCGGGAATGAGCGCCGATCCGCATTTTACGCAATTCATCATTATTAAGACCTCATCTAAAAGATTATACCATATTTTACATTTTTTTTCGATAAAAAAGCGCTTTCCTCTTCAAAATTTTTTGTTTTTGTTGTAAAATGCTTTTGCGAGGAAATCAAATGGATATCAACAAAAACAAAGTCGGAGACACCATTAACATCGCGGTTTCGGGCCGTTTGGACACAAACACGGCGCCCCAGCTTGAGGCGGTAATCAAAGAATGCGCGGCTGGAAGCAGAATCATGAACATGGATTTAAGCGCCGTTGAATACATGTCGAGCACAGGCTTGCGCGACATTTTGCTGGCCCACAAAATCATGGGAGGCGCCGGCGGAAAGCTGGTCGTAAAAAAGCCTTCGGACTTTGTAATGCAAGTCCTTGAAGCCACCAGCATGGACAAATTGCTGAACATCGAAAAGTGATTATGCGAAGGTTTTTACGAGCGTCAGAACGTTTTTGCCGTCTTGGCGCTTGTACGAAACGCTGTCCATAAATTTTTTTGTAAGGAAAATACCAAAGCCGCCAAGGCGCCGCTCTTCGATGCTTAGGGTCAAGTCCGGCTCTTCTTGCTCAAGCGGATTGAATTCCTTTCCCCAGTCAATGAACGAAAGCCTGAATTTTCCAGGCTCGTAAAGCTCGCATTCGATTCGCGCTTCGCCCGCGCCGCCATCGTAGGCGTAGTGGCTTATGTTGACAAAAATCTCTTCCGCCACCAAGTCAATTTTGTTAAGGCATTCCAGCGAAAGGTTTGCAGGCAGGCAGCTTTTGATGAAGTCCAAGACTTGCGGAAGCTTTTGGTCGTCGGCCTCTATGCGCAAAGTTTTGGGCGCGCTTTCCGCGGCGTTGAATTTGTCAAGGCCAAAGGCCAGCGCCGTTATGTCGTCCGCTTGTTCCGCGCCGCCTGCGAAGCGCTCCACTTCGGCGTTGACCACGCTTATCGCGTCCTTTGCCGAAAGCGCGGCGGTCTTTGCCAGCGCTCCCAAAAGCAGCGGCTCTCCAAAAAGCGCGCCGTCCTTGTTTTGCGCCTCGGTAACGCCGTCCGTGTAAAGGAACAAGCGGCTTCCTTCCTTAAGCTGAATTTGGTGCTGAACGTATTTGCTGCCTTCCATCGCGGCCAGCATTATGCCGCTTTTTTGCTCCAGGAATTTGTAGGAGTCGCCGTCGTACAAGACCGGCGGATTGTGGGCGGCGTTGGCGAATTTCATTATTCCGGTCGAAAGGTTTACGTAGCCAAGCCAGCATGTGACAAAAAGGCCCTGCTCGTTTTCCTCGCAAAGCTGCTCGTTGACGCGCTCGCAAATTTCGCTAGGCTCGTATTCCAGCGTGGCTTCGTTGCGGATAAGCGCCTTGGCTATTACCATGAACATGGCGGCGGGCACTCCCTTTCCGCTGACGTCGCCCATTACGAGCCAAAGCTTGTCCTTGCCCGTCCAGAAGAAATCGTAAAAGTCGCCGCCAACTTCCTTGGCCGGCAGCATGCTGGCGTAAAGCTGTATGCCCGGATGGTCTGGGTATGGCGAAAAGTTTTTGGGAAGCATGCCGGCCTGGATTCCGCTGGCAACCGAAAGCTCCGCGCTTATGCGCTCTTTTTCGCTAGTGACCCGCATCAAGTCCTTGATGTAAACTTGGATGTCGATTCCCATTTTTTCTATGGCGCGGGCCAGGGTTTCAATCTCGTCGTCGCTGTGGATGCGCTTGAGCTTGTCAGAAAAGTGAGCGTCGTGGCTTGCGAAGTCCTTTGCTTCTTTTGTGATGCAAACAATTGGACGAACGAATTTTTTGCTGATGAAGGTTCCAAAGCAAATGAAGAACAAGAGCGACACAATAGGAGCGTAGAGCAAGTCAATGCGGATGTAATTTTTAAGGACCGAAGTGACTGTGTCCATTTGCTTTTCGACGCAAATGACGCCGACTTTTTTTCCCGAAGAATCGCGCACGGCCAGCGAAACCCTTGTCCTCGCTCCGCTTGGAGAGAACATCGCGCTGTCCATTTCCAAGCCGCCTTTTTCCATCAAGCGCTTAAAGCGGGCGGCGGACGCTTCAGATGTGTCTTCCTTGTAGCCCGCGTGGTAGGGATTGAATTTGTTGCGCAGTTTTGTGTTCACCACGTTGAAGACGTAAGTCTTGTACTTGCAGTCCGGCATATCGGGAATGATTACATACAAAAAGCTTATGTCGGTGTTCTCGGTAAGGTTTGCCAACTTTATGAGGGTGTCCTTGTATTCATCCGACTTGAGGCCGTCGCGAGCGTATTGCTCCAGCTTGTCTCCCTTAAAGTAAGACGCTCCTGTATAAGCGATTTGCGTCAAAAATGTGTCGTAAGTTTCGCTAAGAATTTTCTTTACGGCAAAAAAGTCAAATACAATGTTTGCAAAAAGGCTCGCGAGCGTAAATACAATTATCGCCCCGTTTATTTTTTTTGTTATCGTTGGCATGACGGAAGACCTCTGGTTCCATTGTATCACGCTCCGATAGATTTTGCAAATAAAAAAGCCGCCCTCTGGATGGAGAGCGGCTCGGTTAAATTAGCTCAGTTCAAGATTACAGCTTGAGATAAACATCGCCATCAAGGGTTAGTTTTTTGCCGCCATCGGAAAGTGTCGCAGTCTTGGAATAGCCGGCGGCAGCTCCAACGCCTGTAAATGTTATTGTATCTCCGCTAATTGTGTAAGTAATATCCTTTGTGTCACCATCATACTTATTTCTTTTTTTACTTTCATTAATAATCTGTCCAGTTTTGCCGGAATCTTCTTTGAGATAAATAGCTTTTATCTGGGCGTAAGAATTTTCGCCGTCAGCTTTTGTCACTGCATTGGCATAAAGCTTGCAATTTGCGCTGACAAGTTTAAATGTGTCATAACGGGCGCAAAGATCTCCATTATCATTAATTGTATATATTGTGTTGGTAATAGAAGGGGTTGTAAACTTGCCGTCAGCAATAGTATAAGTTCCGGATACCATGCGATATGTATTGTCGTCAAAATCAAACCACTGAATATTATTTGTCGGGTCGTTGTCTTTTGATTTTTGGGAAATAATCGATGCCATAGTGTGTTTTCCATCAGATAAATCAAGTCTCATCAAAAAGGAATTGATACTATAATTTTCTGCAGATTCATACAGTAAGGTTATATTCGTCTGAATATACGAAGTCACGCTGTTTATCTTTACGGCAGGAATTGTCGCTTCGAATGTTCCTGACGATGAGACAGTCATGTCGATAGATTTTTCTTCCACAACAGCGGTCAGCAAGCCTTCTTTGTTAAGAATCTTTTCAACTTTCAATTTTAAGTTTGTGTCAGAAGAGCCTATTGTTTCAATGGAACCTGTATAGCTTCCTATGTATTTTGCGATCGTGTTGCCAGTTTCTGTAAATTTCCATTTTCCGCCGTTGGTTGTTGAAGGAGCGACATCTGCCGATATATTGCCGCTTGTCCCTTGATACGGTGTCAAAATATAGGTTCCGTTAGAAGCGGAAAGCGTCGCCACGCTGCCAGTGACTGACGCGGATGTTCCCGATGTAGCGATTCCATCCACTTCTGATACAGTGGCAGTTTCTGATAGAGGATTTTTGGGGACCTCGCTTGAAGAATCGCTTGCATTTTTACAAGAGACAAAAGCTCCGGTAAGAATCATTGCCGCAGCCAAAAGACCAAAAATTTTGCGTGAAACCTTTTTCAAAATAAACCTCCAAAAATGTGTCCTCTTTTTATATAGCTAAAAAGAAATAAATTCAAGCAACGAAAAAAACCGCCCTCGGATGGAGGGCGGCGCGGTAAAAATTAGCTTAATTCAAGATTACATCTTGAGGTATTCAACGCCATCAAGGGTAAGTTTTTTGCCGTCATCGGAAAGTGTCGCAGTCATAGTTTTGCCTGCGCTATCGCCAGTGCCTGTAAATGTTACTGTTTTTCCGCTGATTTCATAAGTAGCAATAATCATAGGCTTGGTTTTGTCCGTTGCGGTTTTTTTAAGGTCAACAATAAGTCCAATTTTGCCAGCGTCTTCGTTGAGCCAAACAGTTCTAATCCGGGCATGAGAATTTGCGCCGTCAGGCACTGTCATTACATTGGCATAAATCTTATAACTTCCGCTAATTAGCTCATACTTTTCTGGATCCTGCTGATCCCCGCCATAAAGATTTCCATCTTCTCCAATTGTGAATGTTTGGGTTTTTCCCAAAAGAGTGCCTGTCAACTTGCCGTCAGCGATCTTATAAGTTCCTTTTCCTTCACGGTATGGTGTATCTCCTGTGTCATTTGATGGTGTGCCATCTGTTAGTTTTTTGAAAGAACTCATTAATGAAAGAGAGCATTCTCCGTTGGGTGACGCGTCAATTCTTACAAGTTTAGCTTTGAGGCCGTAATTTTTTTCATCCTGATAATGCGCGTTTATTTGCGTCAAAAGATAAGAAATTACATTGCTTACCTTTACGGCAGGAATTGTCGCGCTGAAACTTTTTGAATCTGAAGCAAAAGCTATGTCGAATGTTTCTTCTTTTACAATAGCGGCTAGCGAACCGTTTATCAGATACTTTTCAACTTTCAATTTTAATGATGTGGCGGAAAAACCTATTGTTGCAATATTGCCTTCATAGCTTCCTACGTATTTTGGGCTTGAAGCGTTAGTTTCTGTAAATGTCCATGTGCCTTCGTTGCTCGCTGAAGAAGAATCATTTGCCGCTATATTATTGTGCGTGCCTTGACCAGCTTTTAAAACATACTTGCCGTTAGAAGCGGTAAGCGTCGCTGTGGTGCCGCTAACTTCGGCAGTTCCTGTTGTTGTGACAGCAGCAACTTCTGATACATTTGTTGTTTGTTCAGCAGAAGGTGTAGAAGAGGAATCGCTTCCGTTTGAACAAGAAACAAAGGCGCCGGCAAAAAGCGCTGACGCTGCCAAAAAACCAAAAATTTTGCGTGAAACTTTTTTCACAATAAGCCTCCAAAGATGTTATTGTTTTGTCTTTTTAGACTGTATAAACGATTATATCTAATCGTTTGTCCCTTTATTATATATCTTATAAGACTAAATTCAAGTGGTTTTTAGTCTTTTTAGATTATTCTTTAGGAATGGGATTTAAAGAGAATTTGCGGGAAGAAATGGAATTTCAGGACATAAAGCCAAAAGAGCTTTCGGAAAAGACCGGCATAAGCGTAAACACTTTGCGTAACTACATAAACGCCCACGACGCTCTTTCCAACATATATTCCGCGGTAAAAATCGCAAAGGCTTTGAATACGACCGTGGAAGAGCTTGTGGAAGGCCGCAAAAATTTAAATGAGGCGCAAAAATCAGAGGCCGCTAGAAAATTTCTTTTAATCTTTACCCACCTTTCCGATAACGACAAAAAATCCGTAATCGCTTTGCTGGAAGAAATGAAGCGGCATTAAAGGCGGGAAATATTTCAGAACTGAAAAAGTATTAATTTATAAAACTTGACAGATAATCATGTACATATTATTATGTTCATAAGGATTTTCAATGACATTTGAGTGGGATAAGAGGAAGAACGCCAGCAACGTAAAAAAGCACGGAATAAGTTTTGAAGAAGCCGTGCGGGTGTTTCTTGACGAAAAGCGAATTGAAAAATTGGATGAGGAACACTCAACTTTGGAAGAAGAACGTTTTAAAGTCCTTGGTTTGGTTCACAAAGTGGTTGTGGTGATATACACGGAACGCAAAGAGAACATAAGGCTGATATCCGCGCGGTTCGCGGAAAAGGAGGAAGTCGATGAATACTACAGTAACTATGACCTTAGATGACGTTAAAAAACTGCCGCCGCTCACGCAAAAGCGCAAAAAGCAAATGGACGCTTTTAAGAACGAGGATTTTTCCGACATTCCAAAGATGACAAAAAAGGAATTAAAGGAATTCAAGCCGTGGTATGAAATTCATCCTGAATGGGTAAAAATGAAGAAGGGCGACGTTCACACAAAAATCGACTTGGACCTTTTGGACGCTCTAAAGCAAGGCGGAAAAGGATACCAAAAGAGGCTCAACCAAACTTTGCGCTGGGCTTACGAAAACGATTGCCCCTTCATAAAAGCTTATAAATAATGTTCCGCTTGACAAATAAAAAAACCGCCCCCAAACGGAGGCGGTTTTTTCGTCTATGCGTAAACTATCGCGGCACAATAGTTTACACCGTTCCTACTTTAGATACTTGTCCAAAATCTTCTGGTAAGTGCCGTTGGCGCGGATGTCGGCCAAGCCCTTGTTGAACATGTCGAGCAATTCCTGGTTCTTGGGGTTCATGATGGCGAATCCGTAGGGGGCGCCTTCGCTTTCCATTTCGGCGGGAATCTTGAGCGGAAGCTTGGCTTCCTTGATGTTTGAGGCGATGATCGGAGTGTCCTCAACGCAAGCGTCGCTGTTTCCCAAAACTACGTCCTGGTACATTGTGGGCGAATCTTCGAATACGGTCACTGTGTATCCGTACTTGTTCTTGAGCGAGAGGGCGAAGTCCATTCCGGCGGTTCCGTTTTTGACGGCGACGCTCTTTCCCTTAAGGTCTTCGAACTTTTCAATCGGCGAATCTTTGGCCACAACGAATGTCTGTGTGGCGTTGTAGTAGCCGTCGCTGAAAATCCAGCCTGAATCAATGCGTTCCTGCTTGATTGTGGCTCCGGCAATCAAGGCGTCGGCCTGTCCAACTTGAACGGCGGCGACTCCTCCGTCCCAACCCAATGACTGCAAGTCGTAGGCAAAACCCTGGTCTTCGGCGACGGCGAGCTGCTTCACGACGAGCTCTTTGACTTTAGTTGCGATTTCGGACATGTTAAATCCTTTCGTAATGGTATGAAGGGTTGGTTTTCGTTTTCGTAACGTGTATAGACTATAATATACACCCTTTTCGCGTTTTTGCAAATCTTTTGCATGCTTTTTTGTGTTTTTTATAGCCTTGTCATGTGTTTTTTCCGTTCCAGATGCAAAAACTTACATCAGGAAGCCGCCGCAGACATTGATGACCTGGCCGGTCACATAGTCGGAATCGGGGCCGCAGAGGAACGCCACGACGTTGGCCACGTCCTGGGGCTTGCCGCCGCGCTTCAGGGCGATCATGTCCACAAAGAGTTTTTTGGCCTCTTCGGGGAGTTTCTCGGTCATGTCGGTCATGATGTAGCCGGGCGCGACCGCGTTCACCATGATGTTGCGGCTGCCGAGTTCCTTCGCCACGGACTTCGTGATGCCGATGACGCCGGCCTTGGAGGCGGAGTAGTTGACCTGTCCGGCGTTTCCGGCGCGGCCGACCACGCTGGAGATATTCACGATTTTGCCGTAACGGGCTTTCATCATGGGGCGGATGGCCGCCTTTGTGAAATTGAACGTGCCCTTCAGATTGACGGCGATCACGGCGTCCCAGTCGGCTTCGGTCATGCGCATGAGCAGGGTGTCGCGGGTAATGCCGGCGCAGTTCACGAGGATGTCCAAACGGCCGAACTTTTCCATAACGGTCTTCACGGCCGCTTCCGCGTCTTCGGCTTTCGCCACGTTCGCCGCGATGGCGATGGCGTCAATGCCCTGTTCGCGGAATTCCGCGACGGTCTTGTCCGCCGTTTCCTGCATGATGTCCACGACTGCAAGTTTCGCGCCTTCTTTCGCCAGGCGTTCGCAGATCGCACGGCCGATGCCGCGGGCTCCGCCGGTCACCAGCGCCACTCTGTTTTCGAGTTGACTCATTGTGTTTCTCCTGAT
>CADCBK010000017.1:0-10870 GCA_902799665.1 uncultured Spirochaetaceae bacterium
TGAATATCATCATAAATATGGACGGCAAAACAAATCTTATCAGCCGACCGTAAGTGAAGTGGTCGGAAAGTTGTATCCTACTTTTCATCAAACCACTCCGTTGCGTATTGCGCCACCGCTTTCACGACCGAACGGTCATTTAAGCCGGTAAGATTTATCATTAAGTGGTAACAATCCTTGTCGCCCCACTTGGTGTCTGTTGTCATCTCTCTGCACCTTGCGCGCTCTCTATCCACGGCGAGAAGTTTATTCTTTATCCGACGGTCGGAGTCGTCGTCGTTAAACGACAGGCGATATCTTTGAATACGCTCCTCGATATCGCGGTAAACGAACAAGTTGAGAGTATTGTATTCTTTTAATATAACGTCCGCCCCGCGCCCGACTATCACGGCGTTGCCGCGCTCGGCAATGGACTTTATTATCTCTCTTTGCGCCACCGCCACGTTTATCGCCGCGGTGTTTATTATGGGCGAATAGTAACTTCCCCTGCCGAAGTGCGTAGGGTACGCCGAAAAGCCTTTTTCAAGGTTATCCTTGACGAATTTTTCGTCTAACTCGGTTTTTTGAGCGATTTCGGTTATTATAGCCTTGTCGTAAAAATCAAATCCGAGGGTTTTTGCAAGTTCGCGGGCAAAATCTCTGCCGCCGCTGTAAAACTGCCGACTGACCGTTATTATCTTCATAGATGGTTTAGTCCTTTAATTATAATTACTTAAAAAAAGTAAAATTCTCCGCCTGAACGGGCAGAGAATATCGATTCAAAAGTTAATTGTTCCGAATTGTGTTTTGTTTCAGATGAGTTGCATCATCTTTTCGTTTTCGGTCATTTCTAAAGAGCCTTCTTCCTGTTCGCCCGTGCGAGCGACGCGGTATCTCGCCTTGACGGTGAGTTTGCCCATTGCGTAAATTATCCTGTAGCGCTTTACTCCCGCGTCCAAAAGCGCTTGAAGCGCTCCGAGACAGTCGGAAACTATATTGTACTTGGTTTCTTCCTTGCCCTTTTGCGTTTTAACGAGCACGTCGCACGCGCCGGTAACGGGCTGTTCGGGCTTTTTCGCCGCTATTTTTTTTAGGTACTCGAACTTGGCTTCCTTGGTGCCCTTGACGCTCGGAACGTCTATAAACACCGAGGCTTCCAACACGTCGGACACGTGGTATTCTTCCTTTGAATACAGCCTTACTTTGGTTTCGCCCACTTCGATGAGCGGTTTATTCTTGGTCGGATAGTTGGTAAAAGCGCTCGGAATGGTCAGCAAAACGAGCAACAATACCGCAAGCATTATAAGCCCTATCATAAGGTTTTTAAGCAAGAATATCATTACCGCAGACATTCCGCCGACGAAAAACACCGACAGCAATAAAAGCGTAATATACTTGTTTCTTTTTGATTTGTTGTACTGAAGATCGGGATAAAATTCTTTCACTGATTTTATTCTCCAAAAATAATTTTGTTCACGAAAAATGTTTTTGCAAACATTTTTCTTAATTATTAAAAAATGTTATTCACGGAAAATGTATTCTTCGCAAACATTTTTCCGTGAGAACTGTTGGTCGGAGCGACTTTACGCGCGAAATCAATCCGCGCTATCGCTCTCGGCTTGAATTGTATAGAAAAGTTTATGCTTGCGTCAGCATATATAATATGTCCGACCACAACTCCACACTCCACTCTCCACTTTCCACTTTCAAGAAAGTTTCTTTACTCATAGATTATATAATGATTTACCTTTTGCTGTCAATCGTTTTTAACTCGTTGCGCCATTATTTCCGAGCCTTTTGACGCCGTAAAATCGGTCAGCCGAGCGGCTTGTCGGGATAGGCGTTGTCGGAGCCGACCTTGATAACGCCGTCGACAGCCTTGTAACTATCCTTTCTTATAAGTTTTCGCCAAACGACCTTGCCGTTTTGCTTTTTTATAAGATATCCGCAACTTTTAACTCCGTCTTTTGGATGAGTTACCACCACGTATTCGCCTTCCGAAAGGCTTTGGTCGAGCGTTTTCAATATCTTAGGTTTTATAGTTTGGTCGACCACGCTTTCGCGCTCGTAAACGCAGTCAAGCTTTTTCCCGTAGACGGTGACCGTCAACTCGCCGCTATTGCACGCGGCGCGAATATAGACGGGGCTATCGGTCGTATTTTTGAATTTAAGGTCGCACGAACCGTAACTGACCATTGCGTCAAACGAACTTTTAACGTAACTGACCGCCAAAGTGTGCGGGTGGTACTCGGTGACGGTAAGCCCGGATAAAAGCGCGGCGTTATATAGCGTCGTCGAAACCTGACAGACGCCGCCGCCCACGCCTTCGACGAAGTTGCCGTCGGAAATTATCTTGGCGTTTTTGTAGCCCCTTTGCTCGCTCCTTTTACCGACCGTGTCGTTAAACGAAAACTCTTCGCCCGCATCTAAAATCGTTCCGTTTATCGCCTTTGCCGCGGCGGAGTCCACAACTGTTTTTTCAAAGATCAAAACTCGGCTTAGGATTCCGTAGTTTCCGCCAAAGACAAAGGCGTTGGCGGCCGCCCACAAGAGCGCCAAAGACGCGGCGAATGCCATTAGCGTTTGAACTTTCTTTCCGAATAAAAAGTATACGCAGCAAAGCCAAAAGACAAAGAAGCCCATGCTTTGGACAAGCGTAGTCAAAATGTAATGGTTGGGATTCATAATTCCGTCGATGTCCACAAATTCTTGAACTGAAGACGAAATCGTGTAGGACGGAATCACAAGGCCCGTCAAAAGGGCCAGCGAAAAAGCGCAAAGCAAGAATATTGAGTGGCGGAGGCTTTTGTTTTGCGTCAATTCCTTTAAAGGGTTCTTTAACGCCCAAACGGCCGCCTTTGCAAACAGCGGAATGAAGAAAACAAGCGCGAACAAAAGCGCCAGCACAACGCGCTTTGAAAAAAGTCCGTTGTGGATGAAAAGCGTCCTGAAAATTCCGGCCGCCGCCGCCGCGCAAGCCAAAAGGTACAGCGCCAAAAGCGGACGCTTGATTTTGTAGAAAATATTTTTTACCAGGCTAAAGACGTTGTTCATCGTCCAGTACAAAACCAAGCCAGCGGGTGAGTCGTACAAAATCGCAAGGAAAATCAAGGCCATCGCGTAAATCGGAAGCTTTTCCTTTAGCTTAAAGCCCTTTGTGTAGACGGCACTGCCCGCGATGTTTATGATTGTCATCGCGATCGGAAGAATGTTTATCGGAAAAGAGCCGATGTAAAAAAGCGCGTCGGGTTTTCCCATGTCGCGGATAAAAAAGAATTTGTATCCTTGAAGGACGGACAAGTTTGACAAAAAACTGTAGGCCGCCATAAAAAACGGCACTTGAATTAAAAGGCCAAATGACGATCGCAAGGCCATCAGGGGATGGTAATGGTTTTGCTTGTAAAAGGTCGTCAGGACCATGTATTGTTCGTCGCCTTTAAAGGCTTTTTTTATTCGCTCTATCCCCGCTTGCATTTGCTTTTGTTTTTTTCGCTCTATGTCCTGCCATGCTTCGGCGACGATGTAAAGGGGCAGGCACAAAAGCGAGACGGCCACGCTGACTCCAATGACGGCAAAGCCCCTGTCTCCGCAAACCGCGCGGCTTAGCCTAAACGCGGTTTCTATTATGAGAGTCAGAGGATAAATTACGAGCGTGTACAAAAAGTCTGCCATGTTTTCCTTTGCTTGACAACTCCAATTGCGGCGCGATAATTTTATTCGCGACGCAAAAGGCGTGAGTCAAGGCTTTAAGCGTCAGCGTGCCTTGACCACACCTATTGTATGCATGTATTCGCGGAGAACTTTTGTAAAGCGCTCCATTTCTTCCGGCTTGATGTCGCCCATGTTCGCTATGCGGAAGGTGTCTATGTTGCCGAGCTTTCCGGGATAAATCGTAAAGCCAAAGCTCTTTGCGTAGTCGTGCAGCGCGTTAAAGCTGTACTTGGGCGTGTCGGGAATCAAAATCGCCGTGATGAAATGCGACTGGTATTTGCGGTCAACCAGCATTTTTAGGCCGATGTCGTCCAAGGCCTTGACCAAAATTTCCCAGCAGGCGGTAAAGCGCTCAAAGCGCTTTTGAACGGTCTCGACTTTTGTTTCGATGATCGCTTGGCGCAAGGCGTAGAAAGTTTGGACGGGCGGGGTAAAGCGCGTCTGCTTGGTCTCCAAAAAGTACTTGTACTGGTCGTAAAGGTTAAGGTAGTAGTTGCGCATAGGCCAGTCCTTTTGCTTTAAAAGCTCGTCGCGCTTGCAGACTACAAAGCCCACGCCGGCCATTCCGCCGATGTGCTTGTTTGACGTGCTTGTGGCAAAGTCGATTCCAAGCGAGCCAAGGTCGATCGGCATTCCGCCGTAGGCCGAGACGATGTCGCAAATTGTGGTCATTCCGTATTTTTTTGCCAGCGGACAAATCGTCGCAAGGTCGTTTAAAAGGCCGGTCGTGGTTTCGTGGTAGACAATCGCGAATGTGGTGTATTTTTTTGCCTGCATTTGCTTTTCCAGCGCGGCGACGTCGATCGGCTCGTATGTCGAGGACTTGAAAACGTCCATGTCGATCTTGTATACGCTCGCGATTTTGGCGAGGCGCGCGCCGTAGGAGCCGTTGTCAACTACAAGCAGTTTTCCGTCCGGCGGAACGCAAGAGCTGACCATAGCCTCGTCGGCGCCGGTGCCGGAGCAGCCGAACATTACGGTAATGTAATCCTTGGGATTGGCGCAAACTTCGGTAAGTCCTTCCGCGACTTCTTCCATAAGGTTTCCGAACTCAAGCTCGCGCGGGCAAATGTCGGCGACGACTTGCGCGTACTTTACGCTGTCGGTCGTTGTGGAAGGGCCGGGGTTTAGCAAAACTTCGCGGCGCACGGACCACAATGATTCGTTTTCCTGGACGCGCGGCCAAATTTCCTTTACGGCGCGGTCAAGCATCGCTTCGTCGTCGATTTCCGTCCAAGCGTAATACTCTATTTTGCGGACAAAAACTTTTGAGGCAAAGTCCGCGCCGCTTGAAATTTCGGCCAAAACGCTTTCGTAGTCGGCCTTAACGCGGCCGGCATCGGCTTTGTACCAGGCCATCATGTCGTCAAGGCAAGCCTTTGAAAGCTTTGAGATTCCCACAAGCTCGCCGGCCAAATTCTGGACGCTGGCCTTGTCCTTTGTGGCGCGGCAAAGAGAGCCGTCCGCGCCGTTTTCCAAATAAACTTCGTCTTCGCTATGAGTCGCGCCGCTTGCAAGAACGACATTGGCGCGCTCGTCGTTGGCCAAAACCTTAAGGCCCACGGCGTCGTAAACCAAGTCGCTTTCGAGCAAGAAAAAGTCGCCTTTGATGTAAGGCGCGCAAACTGCGATCGTTCCCATGCTGGAAGTGTTGGCGTAGTTTTCGTTCTTGACTGTTTTTATTACATGGTATTTTTTTGCCAACTCGTCGTAGGCTTCGGAGCAGTGGCCGGTGCCGATGATGATTTCCTCAACGCCGGCCGCGATAAGCTTTTGCACGCTGCGCTCCACCATCGGAACGCCGTCAATTTCGATAAAGCCTTTCGGCATTTCTTTTGTTCTGTTTCCAAAGCGGCTTCCAAGTCCGCCAGCTGCTATAATCGCTTGCTTTACCATATTTATCTCCCGTATGACGCTAGTCTTTCAAAAACTCCATGAGCGCTTCTTTGTTTTCGCGCGGAGTTGTCTTTGGCCTTCCCAAATCTTTTCTGGCGCCTTTCTTTACCAAGACTTCGATGAAGGAAAGCTTTTGGCTTGCCTTGGCAGCGGAAATCGCCGCGTCCAGTTCATCGAGCGTGGCGGCTTTGACTACGTTCTCGTAGCCGCAGCCTGACGCGATTTTGCAAAAGTCAATCTCGCGGCCTACGGTCGGCTGACCTCCAACTGAGTCGTGCGCTCCGTTGTTCAGCACAAAGTGAATGTAGTTTGAAGACTTCCTGCTTCCGATTGTGGCCATGCCGCCCATTTGCATTATGCTCGCTCCGTCTCCGTCAAGGCAAAAAACGGCGCGGTCTTTTTTTTGCATGGCGATGGCAAGCGCGATTTGGCTTGCGTGGCCCATTCCTCCGACTGTAAGAAAGTCGCGGTCGTGGCCCATATTATGCTTGTCGCGAAGCTCGTAAAGCTCGCGGCTAATCATTCCTGTGGTTGAGACAAAGGCCGTTTTGTCGTCGGCCGAAAGCATGATTTTTTCTATCGCTTCCTCGCGGCTCATCTTTCCTTCGACGGGAACGTTGTTTTGCAATTTGTATTCGTCAAATGTTCCCTTTCGGATCACAAAGGCGTATTGGGCCTTGTTTTCCTTTATGTACTTGTAGGCCTTTTCAAATTGGGAGGGTAGGTCGGCTTCGTTTTCGCTTAGGACTTCGTAGGGAACTTTCATCGCGTCAAGCAAATCGCAAGTGACCTTTCCCTGCTTTACGTGCTGGGGCTCGTCGTGGACGCCAGGCTCTCCGCGCCAGCCGATGACAATCAGCATCGGGATTGAGTAAACGTCGGGGTCGGCGATTGACATCAAGGGGTTTACCATGTTTCCTTCGCCCGAGTTTTGCATGTAAATCATCGGAATCTTTCCCGTCGCAAGGTGGTAGCCTGTGGCCAGTCCCGTCGCGCTTCCTTCGTTTGCGCTGATTATGTGCTTGTCTGCGGGAGCGGTGTCGGTGATGTAGGCGCAAAGATTTTTTAGCAAGGAATCAGGAACTCCGGCAAAAAAATCCGTTCCGTTTTTTATCAAAAGGTCGTAAAAGTATGAAGGTCTAATCAAAGCGTCTTCTCCAATTATTTTGTCCCCGGAATCAATTCCAAGATTTGCTTTATCGGCATGCACAGGTCGTTGACTTCAAGGCTGCGTTCGGCTTCAAGAATCGTTTCGGCGCATTTTTTCATCGCGGGGTAGGAGGCGCGGAGCATGTGGTTTGCGTAAATGATCACGTTGGCGCCCCATTCGGCCAATTCCTTTTCGGTGAACTGGTTGTATGTTGTCGGAACCAAAACGATTGGAACGCTCTTGTATTCGGCGCGGAACTTTTGGCAGAATTCCTTTATGTCCATTCCGCTCTTGTCCTTTGAGTGGATCATGACGCCGTCCGCGCCGGCCTTTACCGCGGCGAAGGCTTTTTTGAGCGCCTCGTCAACAGTGTAGCCCGCGATGATTTCCTCAATGCGGGCGATTATCATAAAGTCCTTTGTGACTTGCGCCTTCTTTCCCTCTGAAATTTTGTGGCAGAATTCCTCTTCGCTCGCAAGCTCTTGCTTTACTTCCGTTCCAAAAAGCGAATTCTTTTTAAGGCCCTTTTTGTCCTCGATGATTACGGCGCTGATTCCGTTTCTCTCCAGCGTGCGCACTGTAAAGACAAAGTGCTCGGCGATGTCGCCCGTGTCGCCGTCGTAAATGATCGGCTTTGTAGTGCATTCCAAAATGTCTGTGAGCGACTGCATTCTTGTCGTAAGGTCAACGGCCTCGATGTCGGGCTTTCCCTTGCTGGTGGAATCTGTTAGCGACGACGACCACATTCCGTCAAAGCGGTGGACGCCGTCGTCCTTTGTCACTTCCGCGTTTTCGATGATTAGTCCGCTAAGGCCTGAGTGCGCTTCCATGATGCGGACGATTGGCTTTGCCGCGATAAGGCGGCGGAGCGCGGCTCGGCGGACGTCGGGCGTGGTTCCGATTGAGGAAGCGTTCTCCGCCAGGGCCGACGAGTTGATTCCCTGAGTGTAGGGGATTTCGACAACTTGGCCGCCCCATTCCTTGACCGCCTCAAAGACTTCGTCGCGGATTTTTGAAAGGTAGTTGGTCTTCCAGTCGTCGCCGTGAATCATGTAGTCGGGCTTTAGCTTTTTAAGGTTGGGAACGTAGCTCCATTCCTCTTGGGGAACGACGCGGTCGACTCCCTTTATGTTTTCGACAACCTGCTTTCGCTGCTCGTAAGTAAGGTAGGGAAGGCGCTTGTGGCTTACAATCGCGCTGTCGGTCAAAAGGCCAACGGTAAGGTCGCCCAGCTTTGCGCCTTCCTTTATGATGTTGATGATTCCAGGGTGGATTATGTCTCCTGTGATTCCAAGATAAACTGTTTTTGCCATTACGCTGTCTCCCTTTGAGAGTCTTTATTCTGTTCTTCCACTGTCTTAATCATGTAGTCCGCGATATTCTTGCCCGCCTGTCCGATATGCATCCAAGCCTCTTCCTTTGAGCGCTTGCGTCCGGCGGCCAATTCGGCGCTGTCGCTTGCGTTTTGAATGACTTCCTTTATGTTATCAAATTGGCTCTCGTTCAGCTCCAGTCCGATTTTCTTGAGCGTCTCAAACTGCCAAAGCTTTTCGCCATGGCCGGGAAGGTCGTATGCGTCGTAGGGCATTAAATTCATTCCAGCCTTTACGTACATTACAGGCTTGTCGCGGAGGAAGGTGTAGTCGAATATGATTCCAGAAAAGTCCGAAATCATGATGTCGGCTTTTTTTAGCGAGTAAATGTTGTCGCGCTCGTAATCCCACTCAACGTTGGGACAATCCTTGTAGCGCGCCTCCAAGCGTTCCAGCATGTCGGCCTCGGACTTCTTTGACTGGGGGTGGGGGCGGACGATGATCCGCCAGCCGCTTTTGGAAAGCGGATCCAAAAGCTTTTCGCCGTAGCGCTTAAGGACGCCCACGTCTCCCCATGACGGCGAGACCAAAACCGTGAACGGATGCTCTTTTTCTTCTGGAACGCCGTCCATTTTTTGCGCCAAAACGTCTAGGTAGGCGCAGCCGACTGTGACCAAGTCCTTTTTGGCCACGCCTCGCTCGTTTTCCAAGTAGCGCAAGTCAGTCTTTTGATAGTCGCCGGTAAGCAAAACCGCGTCGTAGTAGTCCAAGCCAAAAAGGCGGTAGGTCGTCGCGTCGTTTGCCATGTGAAGGACATGCGCGTAACTCTTTACGTTTCGGCTGCGCTTCCACTGGTAAACGTTGAGGCCCGGCGTTGTTGAAAGAAGAATTCCGGCCGACAGCATGTTAAGGCGCGCGAAGGCCGCGTTTCCTTCCCCGATGAATTCCGCCTTGACGAATTGGTAGCCTTGCTCAAAGCAGGGGTCGTCCTTTGCGCTTGTCAAAAAAGACAATGGAATCTTTCGCGCCTCAAATTCGTCGCAAACAGGCTTGAATGTATTCCAATAGTTCTTTCCTTCGGAATAAATGACATAAGGCTTGTATGATGCGTCCTTTAATGCCGCGTCTTTTCCTCGCGAACCGCTAAGGAAGAGTTTGGCCTTTAGCCATGCGGCCTTTGCCAAAAAGAAAAGCGTCGCCGCCGCTCCAATCACGATAGAAAAAAGCATGCTTCCCGTGCCGGGATCAATGTATAGAAATGCCATCGGGCGCTCCGTTGCTTGCAAAAAATTTCTATATATTATAGTGAAAACCGCGCATTTATTCAACTATTGAAATAGCGCGCGAAGTGTGTTATTATTGTAGACTATGAAAGGAATAGTGCTCGCAGGCGGAAGCGGAACCCGCCTTTACCCGATAACAAAAGCCGTTTCAAAGCAAATCTTGCCCCTTTACGACAAGCCGATGATTTACTACCCGGTCAGCGTCCTTATGCTGGCTGGAATCCGCGAGGTTTTGATAATTTCGACCCCGCGCGACATAAGCGTCTTCAAGGAGCTTTTTGGCGACGGCTCTTGGCTTGGAATGCGCTTTGACTACGCGGTTCAGGAAAGCCCGCGCGGCTTGGCCGACGCCTTCATTGTCGGAGAGAAATTCATCGGAAACGACTCCGTCGCGCTTGTCCTTGGCGACAACATTTTTTACGGCCAGTCCTTCAGCCAGTCATTGCTTAATTCCACAAAAAAAATAGAAAAAGACGGCGGCGCGGTGATTTTCGGCTATTACATCAAGAACCCCACCGCCTACGGCGTCGTTGAATTTGACAAGGACGGAAAGGTCTTGGGCATCGAGGAAAAGCCCTCAAAGCCCAAGTCAAACTACGCCGTTCCGGGCCTTTACTTTTACGACAATTCGGTCGTTCAAATCGCCAAGAACGTCCAGCCTTCCGCCCGCGGCGAGATAGAAATCACCAGCGTCAACAACGCCTACCTTGAGCGCGGAAAGCTAAGCGTGGAGCTTTTTGGCCGCGGCCTTACCTGGCTTGACACCGGAACCTACGACGGCCTTTTGGACGCCGGAAACTTCATCGCGACAATCCAAAAGCGGACCGGCCTTTACGTAAGCTGCCTTGAGGAAATCGCCTACAAGAACAAGTGGATCGGCCGCGACGACCTTTTAAAGCTGGCCGCGGGCTACAAAACCACTTACGGCGAATACCTAAAATACTTGGCCGAGGAAAATTAATGGCCTTTGAATTTAAGGAATGTCCGATAAAGGGCCTTTATGAAATTCAGCCCAAGGTTTTTGGCGACGCGCGCGGATACTTTTTTGAGTGCTACAGCGAGCGCGATTTTTTTGCCGCCGGCTTGACCGAGCGCTTTGTGCAGGACAACCAGTCCATGTCTGCAAAGGGAGTTTTGCGCGGCCTTCATTTTCAAAAGCGCCATCCGCAGGGAAAGTTAGTCCGCGCGATTCAAGGGCGGGTGCTTGACGTGGCGGTTGACCTTCGCGACCAAAGCCCGACTTTTGGAAAATGGCATGGCGTGATTTTGGACGCGCAAAAGCAAAACCAATTTTACATTCCGCGCGGCTTTGCCCACGGCTTTTTTGTCCTAAGCGACACTGCGGTTTTTGGCTACAAGTGCGCGGATTTTTACCATCCGGAAGACGAGGGCGGCCTTATCTGGAACGACCCCGCTATTGGCGTGGATTGGTTTGGCGCCTCGGGCGGAGTGGAGCCCCTTTTGTCGGAAAAGGACAAAATGCATCCGGCCTTTGACCCTCAAAAAAAATACTTTAACTTTGACGCATCGGCTTGGCT
>CADCBK010000017.1:10878-92301 GCA_902799665.1 uncultured Spirochaetaceae bacterium
CTGATTTGGGGGCGGAACGTGAATAGAGGAGCCAAAAAAACGATTCTAGCTATTAACGGCGAGTTTTTTTGCAAGAACCTTACCGGTATCGAGCGCGTGGCCACCGACACATTGCTGGAATTGGATTCTCTTTTGTCGGAGGAGACGGAGGCTGGCGCTGGGCTTGCTTCCGGCCAGGTTGAGCTTGTCCTTCCTGCCAACGCCCAAAACGTTCCCCAATACAAAAACATAAAATGCGTTCGTTTGCCTGTCGCGGCGTCTTTCTTTCCAAAGTGGACGCAAATCCATTTTCAAAAATACGTTTTTTTCAATCGCCGCGTAAGCCTTGATTTTTCAAACACTTGCCCCTTTTTTTGTCCCGGCGTGGAGTTCCTGCACGACATTTACGCAAAGCTCTATCCTTCCGACTTTAAAAGCCGCCGCGACAAGCTGATTCTTCTTTACAGCAAAATCATGTACCGCCGCATCGCGAAAAAGGCTAAAAAAATAATCGCCGTCAGCGAATTCACAAAAAAAACGATTGTCGACGTTTACAAGGCCGACCCCAAAAAAATCGAGGTCATTTACGACGGCCTTGGCTCCTACAAAAACATCGCGCCTGATTTTTCGATTTTTGACAGGCTTCCGCAATTAAAAGAAAAGGAATTTTACTTTACGCTGGGAAGCCTTTCCACTCGCAAGAACTTAAAATGGATCGCCGAGAACGCGCGCCTTTTTCCAAGCGCGTTTTTCGCTGTTTCTGGAAAGCCGCTTCCGTCGGTGGTTCCGCCGGAACTGGAGGCGCTTAAGGCCTTGCCGAATGTCTTGATGACAGGCTACCTTTCTGACGCGGAGGTAAAGGCTATCCTTTCAAAATGCAAGGCCTTTGTCTTTCCGACTTACTTTGAAGGCTTTGGCTTGCCTCCGCTTGAGGCCTTGAGCTGCGGCGCTCCGATTGTCGTTTCAAACAGGACGTCGCTTCCTGAGATTTACAAGAATTGCGCCCACTACATTGACCCCGACAATCCAAAAGCCGACATAAGCAAGCTGCTGGAAGAGCCGGTCGAGCCGCCCGCCGCTTTGCTAAAAGACTTTACGGCGCGAAACTCCGCGCGCCGCCTTTTTGAGGTTATTAAAGAAGTCTTGGGTTAGCCGCGGACTTTTTTGCTTTTAGCGGCGCTGTCTACGCCTTGGACTTGAGCCAAAGTTTTTTCGCAGGCGGCCTTGAATTCCTTTATAAAGCGCTCTCGGCTAAAGGTTTTTGCGTGGGCCGCGATTTTCTTTGAGTCAAACTTTCCCGCCGCCTCTAATTTTTCAAAGGCTTGGATTGCGGCGGCGCAGGATTCCGCCGTTTGCTCGGCAAAGAAAACGCCAGTTTTGTTTTCAACGACCGTTTCGGTCGCGCCGCCTTTTCCAAATGCGATGACTGGCGTTCCGCAAGCTTGGGACTCTAGGGGAGTGAGGCCAAAGTCTTCTTCCGCGCAAAAAATCAGCGCCTTGGCTTCGTACAAGTAATTTCGGACGGCTTCGTCGCTCGCGCGGCCGGCAAAGACAATGTTTGGGTTTCCGGCGGCGAGTTTTTTAAGATTTTTTTCTTCGGGGCCGCCGCCGATTACGACTAGTTTTTTTCCAAGCGAGGCGCAGGCCTGGATCGCGATGTCGGCGCGCTTGTACTGAACCAAGCGCGAAAAGAAAACATAATAGTCTTTTTTTTCGACAGCTTTTGTCGAAGGATAAAAGCGCCTTTCGTTTACGGGCGAGTAAATAACTTGCGCGTCGCGGTTCCAAAATTTCTTTATGCGGCGCGCGATGTATTTTGAGTTCGCTATTATTGTGTCTATGCGCTGAGCGCTCGCGTAATCCCACAAGCGGATTTGCGGCATCCAGCGGTCCATGAAAAAGCGGGTGAGGGAGCCGCTCCGCTTTCTGTAGTCAAAGAAAAGATCCCAGGCGTATCTCATCGGCGTGTGGACGTAAGCCACTTGCGCTGTGGACGGCGGCGTTATCACGCCTTTTGCGCATGACGACGAGGAGCAAATGACCAAGTCGTAGCCGGTGAAGTCAAAGGACTCAAAGGCCTTTGGCATGAACTTTAAAAGCTTTCTGTAAATTTTTGTCGCAAAAGGAAGTTTTTGAAGGCTGCTTGTGAAAATCCTGTTCTTTTCAAAATGGCCCTTAAGCTTTTTCTTGTCGTAAACAAGAGTGTAAATGTCCGCGTCTGGATAAATGTCAAGCGCAAGCTCGCACCAAGTTTCCGCTCCGCCGTAGCTTGTAAGCCAATCGTGAACCAAGGCTACTTTCAATTTTTGTTCCATATAAACTCCTGATGCTTGCGCCGCCCATGGCGCGCGGCGTTTTTGGGCCTTTTACAGTTCCAGTTTTTTAAGCGCGTCGAGCAAGTTTCCGTTCCGCTCGCAAAGAAGGCTTTGCCTTAAGCCGGCGGCTTTTCCGCACTCAACGTCCTTGTCGCGGTCGCCAATCATATACGAGGCCGAAAGGTCAATGTTAAAGTCGCGCGCCGCCTGCAAAACCATGCCCGCCTTGGGCTTTCTGCATTCGCAGTCGCGCTTGTATTCCGGCCTCTCGCCCTCAAAGCCCTTGTCGGGGTGGTGGGGGCAAAAGTAAAGGCCGTCGATGTAGGCGCCCTCGCGGCCCAAAAGCGTTTCAAGCTTTGCGTGTATTTCGTTCAATTGTTGGAGCGTGACTTCGCCGCGCGCGATTACCGGTTGGTTTGTGATTACAATAGCAAGAAAGCCTTTTTGGTTTATTTTCTTTACCGCTTCGGCGGCGCCCGGCAAAAGCTCAAGGTCGTCGATGTTTGTCAAAAAGTTCACTTCCTTGTTTAGCGTTCCGTCGCGGTCAAGAAAGATCGCGCGCTGCTTTTGCGAAAGGTTTTTGCCTTGAACAAGGCCGCTTTTAAGGTCGGCCTCAACTTGCTCCAAGCGGTCGGGCGTTCCCATGTCCTTTATGTACTCTGTCGTGTCGTAGGCGAAAATGCGGCCTGTCTGGACGGCGGGCTTAAGAACGTCGCGGTCCAAATCTATCTTGTCGGGGTTTTCGGGATGGCGGGGAACGAGCGTCTTTTTTGTAAGGGCCAAAAGCTCAGGGCTTATGATTTGGATTCCCGCGTTGACTCGGTTTTTATACCACAAGCGCTCGTCCTCTTTGGCAAGCCAGGCCGCGACTTTATGCGTGTCCGCGGGCATGCCGCCGCTTCCTTCAGCCGGATATTCAATCTCGGTCACTATGAGCGAGGAGTCGTAGGGGTGGTTGTTTGGGTGCGTCATAAGGCTTGCGAGCGCCTTTTTTTCTTGGTGAAAGTTTATGAAGCGCTTAAAGTCTATGTCAAAAATCGTGTCGCCGCACAAGAGCAAAAAATCTTTGTCCAAGCCTTGCGCCTTGAACAAAAAGCCCGCCGTTCCAAGCGGCTCCTTTTCCTCGTAGTATGAAATGTCGACGCCGAATTTTTTTCCGTCGCCAAAATAGTCGCGGATAAAGTGGCCCAAGTGGCCGATTCCAATCAAAATGTCTGTGATGCCGTTTTTCTTTAGGCATTCGATTTGCCATTCCAAAATCGGCTTTCCCAAGACTGGAATCATTGGCTTTGGAATGTCGCTCCGCACGCTTGCGATTCTAGTTCCCTTTCCGCCAGCCATTATGACAGCTTTCATATTATTCCTTCCAAAAATATTCTTCTATCGTCAAGCACAAGGCGTGGTAGACCGGAAGATGGAATTCCTGGATTTTAAATGTTTCGTTTTCGGGAACGACAATCGAGATGTCGGCGAGCTCTTTGCACTTTCCGCCTGTCTTTCCTGTAAGCGCGACGGTTTTGACTCCAAGCGCCTTTGCGACGGCGAGCGCGTAAATGACGTCCTTGGAATTTCCGCTGGTGCTGATTCCCAAAAAGACGTCGCCTTTTTTTCCAAAGCCCATGACTTGCTGCGCGAACAAAACGTTTCCGTCAACGTCGTTGAGGCTCGCCGTCATAAGGGCTGAGTTGTTTGTAAGCGCGATGGCCGGAAGCGAGCCCTGCAATTTGTCGCTAAGATAGCTTCCCGTGTCCGAGTCGATCGCGGAAAGCGCGTCCAAAAATTTTTTCTCGGGCTTTCTTTTTTTTACGAACGACTTTAAAAGCTCGCCTGTGATGTGGTCACTGTCAGCCGCGCTTCCGCCGTTTCCGGCGACGATTAGTTTTCCTCCGGCCTTGTATGAGTCGATTATCGCGCTGGCCGCCGCGCGGATGTCTTTTTCGCATATTGCGAGCGCCGGATAGCGCTCAATCAATTCCTTTATATAGTCCATTGCATTCTCCTTGCGCGTCGCCGCTAACTAGTCTTCCGCTTCGTAGTAAATGACTTTCGTTCCCTCGTTTTCAAACTTGAACGGAATGTAAAGCAAGTCCTTCATCGCCTCGCGGACGGCCGCCTGCTTTTCCTTGGGAACGTAGAAGACCAAAAAGCCGCCTCCGCCCGCGCCCAAAAGCTTTCCGCCCAAGGCGCCGGCCGCGATTCCCTTGTCGTAAAGCGCGTCGATTCCGCTAGTGGACACGGCGCTGCCTGTTTGACGCTTTAGCTTCCATGTGTGGTCCAAAAGGCGGCCAAAGTCGTCTAAGTCGGCGCTTTGGTCAACCAAGACTTTTTGCGCGTCGTCGACCAAGCGGAGCATTTCCTTTAGGCGCTCGATTTTTGCGGCCTTTGTTTCGGGCGTGGCTTGGTTTGCCTTTTGCACGTCAGACGAAAAGCGGGTGAAGCCGGTAAAGAACATCATCAGGCTGTCGTTCAAAAGCCTCTTGCGTTCAGGCGAAATGATCAGAGGAGCGACTTCGTATGAGTTGTCTTTGAAGGTTATCTTGTTGAAGCCGCCAAAGCTCGCGGCGATTTGGTCTTGCCAGCCGCCCGCTTCTTGGCATAGGTCGCGCTCCAAGTGAATCGCCTCGTCGGCCAACTTTCTCTTGTCGGCGTACTGGCCTTTTAGGCAGTGGAAGGCGTTTAGCATTCCGACCGCGAAGGAAGACGAGGTTCCCAAGCCGCTTCTTGCCGGAAGGTCCGCTTCGTAAGTCAAGCGTATGTCCTTTGTGTCCAGCATTTTCATCGCCTCTCGGACCGCCGGGTGGACGATTTTTTCTATTTCTTCCACTCGCTCAATCTTGGAGTATGAAAGCTCGGTCTTGTAGTCAAAAAAAGGAGGCAAATGCCGTACCGTCACATAGCAATATTTGTCGAATGTTGTTGAAAGAACGGCGCCGCCGTGTTCGTTGAAGAATTCCTTCATGTCCGTTCCGCCGCCAAAAAAACTCATGCGGAAGGGCGTTCTTGTGATAATCATTTTTCCATTTTAATTGATTCTTCGATTCTTTTCAATACCGCCTGCGCGCTGAAACGGTAGGAGTAAACGCGTTCCACAGGCTGGAAGGGGCTTTGGTCGGAATAGGCGGCTGCGATTTTTCGCGCGAGGTCGTCCGCGTCGCCCGCCTTGAAGAAAGTCACTGGAAGGCGGCCGTATATTTCCTTAAAAACCGGAATGTCCGAAATCACCGCGCGGGTTCCTGAATAAAGCGCCTGCAGGGGAGGAACGCCAAAGCCTTCGTAAAGGGAAGGTTGGACCAAAAGCCGCGCTTCTTCTATCAGCGTTTTAAGCTTTTCGTCGGGAACAAAGCCCGTGAACTCGATTCCTTTTTTTTCGGCCTCGCGCATGAGGGCGTCCAATTCCGTGTCGCTTGTGCGAAAGTTTTCCTTTGAGCCTACGATTAAAAGTCGGGGCAGGCTGACCTCCGACGGGCGCGGCGCCTTTTGGGCTTGCGGACCCTTTTGGCCTGCCAAGATTTCGCGCGCCTTTAGGAAGGCTGGAACCAGCGTCTTTATTCCCTTGTGCGCCTTTATGTTTCCGACAAAAATAATCGTATCCGTTTTCCGCGCGCTGTCAAAGCCTCCGGCCGCCTCTTCGTTGTAAAGGGGAACGCCTGAGTAAACTACCGTTATGTTTTTTTTGCACCTAAGGCGCGCAAGGATCCGGCCCTTTGAAAACTCGCTTACGGTAAAGATTTCGCGCGACTTGTTTATTGCGTGTTGGTAAATCAACTTGCGAGCGAGCGTTCCAAACTTTCCCGCAAGCGGAAGGTCCAAAAAGATTACGTCGTGAATAGTTGTGAATATAGGAACTTTTATTCCGCGGCTAAAAAGGCGGCCTGGAACGTTGCAGTAGGGCGAAAAGTAGGCGTCGCAGCCGTTGATTTTTTTTATGAGGCCGCGCGGGAAGAAAAACATTTCCTTAAGCGAAAAGGGCTTTATGTCCGGCTTTATTTCAACTACTTCCGCTCCCGCTTTTAGAGTTGGAAGCATGCTGTCGATAAAGGCTCCTATTCCGCTTTTTCCGCTCATGCGGAGGTCAACCGCGATTTTCATTACAGGAACTCTTCCATGCCCTTTTCGCGCAGGGCGGCCAAAACTTTCTTTATGTCGCCGCAAGCGTCTTTTGCGCAAATCAAAAGCGCGTCGTCGGCGTCCACCACGACTGTGTCCTTAAGGCCGACGCAGGCGATCAATTTTTTTCCGCCCAGGATGACGTTGCCGGAAGAGTTTACAGTCACGACTTTTCCTTCAATCGTAGAGCCGCTTTGGTCGCTTCCCTTGATTCTGCCTACGGCGAGCCAAGAGCCCACGTCGTCCCAGCCGAAGTTTCCGGGAATCGTGTAAATGTCCTTGGCTTTTTCCATAACGCCGTAGTCGATTGACTCGGACGGAAGCGTCGGGAACACGCTTTCCAAAACATTGTTGTAGTCCGCCGTTCCTATTGAAGCCTGAATTTTTTCAAGGCCGGCGCTTAGGTCGGGCATGAATTTTTTTATTGAAGATAGAACCGTAGAGGCTTTCCAGACGAACATTCCGCTGTTCCAAAGGTAGCCGCCCTCGGAAAGGTATTTTTTCGCGGTTTCCAAATCGGGCTTTTCGACAAAGCGGTCAACCTTAAAGGCGCTTCCGTCTTTTTGGCTTTTGTCAAATTTTATGTAGCCGTAGCCGGTCTCGGGATAGTTGGGCGTGATTCCCATCGTCACAATCTTTTGTTCCTTTTGGGCGACGGCGACGGCTTCCTTTAGCGTCTGGACAAAAAGCGCGTCGTCCTTGATCAGGCTGTCGCTTGCCAAGACCATCATCACCGCGTCGCCGTCTTTTTGGGCGACATGCGCGGCTCCTAGCCCTATGCAGGGAGCCGTGTTCCGCGCGACCGGCTCGCAAAGAATGTTTTCTTCGGGAATTCCGGGAAGCTGCTCTTGGACGAGCGCCTTGTATTTTTTGTTTGTGGCGACATAAACGTCCTTTATGTCCACCAAGGGCTTTATGCGGTCAACCGTAAGCTGAATCATCGTCCGGCTGTCGTTTGTAAGGCTTAAAAACTGTTTTGGAAGGCTTTGCCTGCTCTTGGGCCAAAAGCGCTCTCCGCGCCCGCCCGCCATAATCAACGCTGTGACTTTCATTCTTTCATTTTAGCGCAAAATGCCTTTGCCTTCAACATCTATTTTACTTCAAACTCGACTTGCGCGCTTTGGCCGCCGCATGCGACTTTGCAGCTGTGCCTTCCTTTTTCTGTCGGAAGCTTAAAGACAAAGGGCCGGCTCAGTTCAAGCAAGAGGGAACCGTCGTAATAAACTTGCGCTTTGTCCTCCGTTCCGCCAATCGCCTCAACGCTGATAGCCTCTAGCCGCGTCAAAGCGCTTTTTTCCCTTGAGTAAAATACCGAAGCGTTTTTGGGGCTTGTTATGGTTAGCGGAAACGACGAGTGGTCCACTTGCGCCTCGATGTTTCCGCTCAAAAGCCAGCGCTGGTATTCCGGAGGGTATACTGTGACCCGCTCTCCGCCTTCGCTCTTGTGCCAGTCGCAAGTTTCCAAGGGCTCGTCTTTTTTTACGTACTCAAAGATAAAATTCTTGCAGTCCTTTCCCGCGAGCATTCCGGAAAGCGGGCAGATTTTTTCCTTGACCCAATTTTCTGGAGCGGGAAAAGGCTCATGCTTGGGATTCTTTTGTTCCAAAAAGTCCAGCGCGCTTTTAGCGACCCAAGCGGGCAGAGAGCTTCCGGTCTTTCCCATTACCGTTTGGCCGGAGAAATTTCCCATCCAAACGCCGACTGTGTATTTTTTTGTGGAGCCGAGCGCCGTGATGTTTTGGTACTGGTTGGAAGTTCCCGTCTTAAAGATTGAAGGGTAGTCGGTTTGAAAAACTTGGTTGTAGCCAAAGCCCAAGGCCCGCGCGTCCTTGTCCGAAAGAATCGAGCAAATAAGGCGGGCGGCGTCCTTGGAATAAATTTGCTTTCCCTTTGCGTCCTTTCCGTCCCGCGTCCAAACGCTAAAGGCGTTGACTAATTCGTAAAGGCTTACTTCGCCCGCTCCAAGCGCGAGTCCTAAGTCCGCGCTCCGTCCTCCGCTCTTAAGGCTTTCAAAGCCCAGCTCCTCCAGCTTAGAAAGGTATGAGTCAACGCCAAGTTTGTTCAAAATGTAAACCGCAGGAACGTTCAGCGAGGAGGCGAGAGCGATCCTAAAGCGGACGGGTCCGTTAAAGCGGTTGTTGAAATTTTCTGGAATGTAGATTTTTTGTCCGCCAAATTCTTGCGGAATGTCCGGCAAAACCGTCGCGGGAGTGAAAAGGGGCCGGACTTCTTGGGTTTTAGCGTCCAGCGCGAGGCCGTACAAAAAGGGCTTCATCGAGCTTCCCGGCTGGATTCTTGAAAGGACGCCGTCGATTTGTCCGCTGTGCGAATAGTCAAACCAGTCGCCGTTTCCGATCCACGCCAAAACTGAGTTGTCCTTGTTGTCGATCAAAAGCAGGGCGGAATTCGCTATTCTGGAGCCTCGCGCGAGTTTGGCCGCTTCCTTTATGTAGCGTTCGGCCGTTTTTTGGACTTCAAGGCTCGCGCTTAGGCGGACTTCAAAGGGCGCCTTTTTTTTGCCTGCCTTGATTTGCCTTTTAACGCGCTCGATGTAATGCGGCATTTCAAAAGGATAGGAAAAAGCGCCTGCGCCCTTAGCGGTTTTTAACAAGGAATTGTAGTCGCGGCCAAAAACTTCCGCCGCCCGAGAGGCGCATGCTTCCGGCTTGTGGATCGGATTGTAGCCGCCCGGCCGCCTTGGAATCACCGCAAGGCAGGCGATCTCGTCGTCGGTCAAGTCGGCCAGCTCTTTTCCAAAAAAGGTTCTGGCGGCGGACGTGACGCCCTCGCAGTTTTGGCCAAATGGAACAGAGTTTAGGTAAAGCTCCAAAATTTTATTTTTGGAAAGCCGCGCCTCGATTCTTAGCGCGTTCAACGCCTCGCAGAGTTTTTTGCCCATGGAGCGCTGGCCGCCGGGTGAGGCCATCTTTACCAATTGCATCGTGATTGTAGAAGCGCCCCGGACAGTTCTCTTCGCGCTTGCGTTTTGGATCGCGGCGGCGGCTGCGGAAATCGGATCGATTCCCGGATGAAAGTAAAAGCGGCGGTCTTCGGCCTTAAGGAAGGCCTTTTTGACTTTCTTTGGGATTTTTTTTAAGTCAGTCCATTCCCGCCTAAGGCCGTTGTCCACCGCCGTCGCCTGCAAGAGAATTCCGTTCCTGTCGTAAAAGCGGACGCTCCTTTCCTTATTCCTGAATTCCTTGAACTCAGGATAAGGTGTGAGCGCGAAAAGCAAAAAGAGCGCCGCAAGGGCTGCAAGCGCGGCGATGATTTTTTTCATTTAATGACGAACAAGTATCCGTCCGAGCGGCCAAAGACTTCCGGCTCGTACATGCATTCCGCTTGCGCCGGCGGGGTCGGGTAAACTCCGCGGCGGCTGGCCCTAAAGGTGAAGGTGATTTCGCATTCGCCAGTCTTAAAGCTGTCCCAGAAGAATTGAATTTCGTTGTCGAGAACGTTCTTGTTTGAAATCCAATGCCTCCAGTCTCCGCTGGTCTTGATTTCCGCCGCGGCTCCGCTTGTGACAAAGGTCGAGTCAAGAATTTCAGCGCCGGAAGGAATCGGGCAGCGCAAGGCCAAGTAGTCGCGGTTCCTTGCCGACGAGACTTTTATCGTAGCCTTGTAAAGCTTTGAGCTTTCCAATTCCACTACGGAAAGGTCGTCGGGAATCTTGTTGACTTGTTCGCCGCCTTCGCTTTCGACAATCTTGTAGTCCAGCTTTATTCCTTCGTCGCGCCTTGTTTGCGCTTCGTCGGGAATCGAGTATTTCATTTCCACCGTGTAGAATAGGCGGCCAGTTCCGCGCTTTTCAAACGACATCGGAAGTTCTTTGTCGCGCGGCAGGCTGGAAATAAAGGCGTCGTCAAAGGGAAGCGCGATTGTTTGCGGCTTTGCGGCCACTCCCTTGAACTTTTGCGCCATAAGTTCCGTCTTGTTCAAGAAAGCCTTTCCTTCCAAGTCGGTCTTGGCCAAGTCGCGCCTCTTGATATAATTCGCCATCGCTTCAAGAACGGCTGCGGTTGACGAAGTGTTCTTCCAATAGCCCTTCGACTCTTCCTTAAGGAGAGCGAAAACCAGCCGGTCAACCATGTTGTCGTCCGCGTTGATGTCCGAAAGCAAATCCAAAATCTTCGCAAGGCACGAAGAGTCCGACTCCCACCAAGAGTAGCCTTTGGAGGAATCTTTTTCCGCGACCGAAACGCTTCTTTGCGAAGCCTGCAAGTAGGGGCGGATTTTAGCCGCGCAAGCTTCGGCCTTGTCCTTGTTTCCTTTTAGCGCCCAAGCCTTTCCGACGTCGGCGATTTGCGACAAAGTCAGCTTGTCCAGCTTTCCTTGGAATTCCAAAAGGAGGCCGTCCAATGAACTGTCGCCCAAGGCCGCGAAGACTTTGCAAGCCAAGATTTTTTCCGCGTCGCTTCTTTCCTTTTCTTTAATCTGTCCCTTTATGTAAGCCTTGAGCGCGGCAAGGTCAAGCTTTAGGTCCGCTTCCTTAATTCCGGCTTCTTTTGCCGCGGCGCAAACTTGCGCGATTCTAAGCGAGACGTAGAAACTTTCGTACATCGACTCGGTTGGCCAATAGGGGAAGCCGCCGTTTGAATGCTGGCTTTTTGCCCAAGACTTTATGATGGAAAGCGCGCATTTCTTTGGATTGGAAACGCTTGAGTCCATTTCAAACGCGTCGATGTATTGGCCGAACAAGATCAAGGGCAAAACCTTTGACGCCTGCTGCTCAAGGCAGCCGTAGGGGTAGTCGAACACGTAGCGGACTGCGGATCCAAGCGGGCCAAGACGGGTAGTGTCCAAGGTTATTTTAATGTCGCCATGGCCTTCCTTGGCCCAGCTGGGAATCGCGATTCTTTCGTTCTCGCTTGCCCTTTGCTCGTCGTCTGTCGCGCCCGTCATCGTTACGGTTTCGTAGACAAAAGTCTTTTCTATCGCTATCGGCGAGACAAGCTTTTCGTTAAGGACTTCGGACTTGATTTTGTAAACCAATTCCACCGTTCCGCTTTGAACGGCGGCGATGTCAAAGAAGACTACGCTTGAGCCTTCGGGCGCGACGTAAACGGTTTTTTCAGCCGTTCCGTCAACAAGCGCGACGCCAGGAACCGTCACGCGGCCTTCAAGCTCGTCTTGCGCGGTGTTCTTTGTTGGGCTTACGGCCTCGACGCTTACCGTAACTTTTTGTCCCTTGTTGTCAAGGTTTGTGATCAAAACGCCGCATTCGGCCGTGTCGCGCTCGCGCAAGCGCCTGGGCTGAACTTGCTGGACGTTTATCGGGTTCTGGACCTTGACTTCGTCTTCTTTAAGCGAGAAGGTCTCTCCCTTTACGCCAAAGGCGGTGATTCGGTAGGCGGTCAAGTTGTCGGGCATCGTGAACTCGCAAACGGCCTTTCCTTTTTTGTCGGTGACGATTACCGGCTCAAAGAGCGCCGTCGGCCTAAAGTCTTTTCGCTCCTCTTCCTTTTCGTCGCTTTCGGCCGCCGCGTCGCCTCCAAGCAAATTCTTTACGCTGTAGGTTACGGGATCCATCAACATGTCGCGCGAGTCTCCGCCCATTACGCGCAGGCGGAAGTTGTACTTGTCGTAGAAAAAGTCTATCGGGTTTGGAACGTGGTAGTTGATCAAGTCCAAGACGCCGCGGTCAACCGCCATTACAGTAAGCTCGGCGCCTTCCACCGGCTTTCCGCCTTTGGTCGCCGTAAGGGTCAGCGTGGCCTTTTCGCCTGGCCTGTAAACTTTTTTGTCGCTTTCGATCTTTACGTTAAAGGACTTGGCCTTGGGGTTGACCATAATCGCGGTCACTCCAAAGTATCCGGCGGGCTTGTCCAAGTCCGGCTCCCCGTACTGGTGGGTCGGCTGCCCGTTCCTGCAAGAGTAGGAAGAGACGGCGACGTAAACGACCGGCGTGTAGTTGATCGAAACAGGAACTTCAATCACGTTGGCCGGGCTGTCAAAATGCTTTATTTCTTCGGTGAAAATTCCTTCGCGCTCGACTGTGATCAAGTAGTCGCCGGCGGGAAGGGGGCTTTCCATAAGCACTTGCGCCTTGTCTCCGGGATTGTAGATTGACTTGTCCGGAGTCAAGTTGATCGAATGGCTGTTGTAGCGGTCGTACCAAGATGAAGAGCCGCCGGTGACGTAAAAGCCGTACTCCGTAGTTGTCCAGTTTCCGCTTGTGTCGCGGCCAGAAATCGCAAGGGTTCTCCAGCCGGCTTCCTTTAATTCCAAAGAAAGCTTTCCCGAGCTTTGCGGCTGGATTTTTCCGCTGGCCTCGACTTCTTCTGTCTTTTCCCAGCGGGTGTAAATTGAGTCGTCAACGCTCTGCTCGTTGGCCATCGTCCAAACTTCGCGCGTCAGCTTGTATTCAAGCGAGGCGACAATGTTCGTCTTTGTCACGATTTCGCCGTCAGGGGTTGCGAGGATGAACGGAAAGTCAAGCTTGCTGCCTTTTTTTGCAAAGCCGTTAAGGTCGGCGGGCTTTTTGATTCCAATGTAAAACTTGGCCGGGTGGACAAGAATGTTTGACTGCGCCGAGATTCTTTGGTTTGAAATGTCGGTGACGTTTGCCTCAACGTGGTAAATGTATGGCATTCCGTCTGTGATTTTTTCGGACGAGCAAGAAAGGCCCGCCTCGCCGTTGGAGGAAAGAACGCCTTTTTCGTTGGCGAAAAGGGTTCGGCCGGAATACGAGTCCGCGGGACCGAAAGAGCAGCCCTTCGTTTCGGGCGTGGTCGGCTTGAACCTGGTCGATTGCTTGAACCAGCTGGACTCGTAGTCCGCTCCGGCAAGGCTTCCGCCGGCAAGGTAAGAGGCCTTCAAGGCGGCCGAAAGCTTGTCGCCTCCAAAATATTTTACGTCGGGAGCGGTGACCGAGGCCTCAAACTTTAGCCGCTCAAAGTTGGCGACTGTGAATGTGACGTAAGGATCTTCCCATTCGTAGTTTCCAACCTTGTAGCGGATTTTGTAATTGCCGGAATCAAGCTCGTCGGGCAATTTAAATGTGCCGTAAAAGCCGCCGCTTTCCGAAAGCGTTCCGTTGATTTGCGGAAGGATTTCCTTTCCTTCCCAAACGCTCTCGCTGACCGCCAGCGTGTAAGGCTCGTTGGAGCGGGGAACAAGTTGTCCGAGGCTTTGGTTCCTTACGATTCCTCTAAACGAAACTGTTTCGCCAGGCTTGTAAAGGCCGCGGTCGGTAAAGATAAAGGCGCGTATGCGCGACTGTCTTGCAGTGTCCAAGTCGGCTGTCGGAACGTTTTCCCGCCAAGAGTCGTGCGTGTTGGGGTAGAAGAGCGCCTTGTCCGCTCCCTTTTGCGCGAGTATGCGGATGTAGGAGCAGGAGACGTCTCTTCCAATTTCCTCGATTTTTTTGACTTGGCTTTCGGTAAAGTTTATAACCGCCAAGCCGTTTTTGTCGGTCTTTGCCTTGGCGACCAAGTCTTTGTCCAAGTCAAGCTCCTGGTTGTTGGAATAGCTGGGCGTCAAAAGGCTTATCTCCGCGTCTTGGATCGGACTGTTGTCCCTAAGGCTTCTTGCCATTACGACGGCGCGGTTGATTCCGATTCTGGCCGTCACTCCAAAGTCGGTAACTTGAATCGTGATTTTCCTTGAGTTCGCGTTATCGTAAAACTTTTCGTCCCAGCGGTCCCACTGCCGGTTCAAGACCCGCGCCTCAAAGTCAATCCAGCCGTAGCCCTCGCCGTTTAAAAGCGGCGACAAGTCGATTTCCTCAAACTGGCGGACGTTCCTTTGCTTGTTCACTAGCTCGACCGCGCCTTCAGGAAGGCCGTCGCTTTGATTCCAGTCTTCGTAAACGCGGTCTGTGAAAAGGGGATTGCCTGTCGTTCCGACTTTGTAAAAGGACGGCGAAAGAATGTTCTGCGACTCGATCAAAAGCTTTGGCTTGAATTGCGCTTCCAAAAGCCTGGCGCCGTAGTCGGTGAACTTTACGTAGCTCATCGGCGGAAGAAGCTCTATTTTGGCAGACTTCTTGTCGGAGTCTATGACAAGCTTTTGTCCGTAAACGTCCTTGAGTCCGTCCTTAAAATAAAGCCTAAAGCTGTTGTCTTCCTTGTCCTCGCTGTAGGAAACGGGCAGGTTAAAGAGCGTGAGCCTTCTGCCCTGGACTTCGTAATTTTTTTCGGTCAGCGAAAAGTCAAAGTCAAAGGCGATGTTCGCGGCGACTGTGGCAGGGTCTATTTTTTGCGTGAACTTTATCGTGACGGGGTTTGCCTCCGTTCCCTGAGAATAGTCGGCGTTTTTCGGAAGCGAGTCAATCTTAAAGGGCTTTAGCGAATGGTAGCTTCGATTTTCGTTCGTTCCCTTTAAAGAAAAGACAATGTCCGCGTCGTATGGAATTTTTCCCTCTATCTCAACTACAAAACTGTTGGCTTTTCCCGTCGCCTTGTCAAAGACCGGCTTTGCGCCCCAAGGGTAGGCCTTTTTGTTGTCGTCGGCCTGGACTGTAAAGCCGGCCGCCTTTCCGTTTACGGTAACGCTTAAAATTTCAGAGAGGCGCTTTTGGCTTACCATATAATTTAGGCGGATGTAGGAGCGGCCGGCGTATTTTGGCAAGGCTCCGCTTGTCGAGTCGCAGGCGCTTTCGCTGTCCTTTACGTAGCCGCCGTAAAAGCGGATGAACTTTAACGGAACAGCCTTTGTCGAAAACTCCGTCATTCCCTCAAGCTTTTTTCCTGCCAACGAGCGCAAGCCCTTTTTTACCGTAACCTTGTATTCCACCGAAGGATCGGCGGCCTCGCTCGCGTCAAAGCTTAAGTGCCGGCTTCCAAGCCAGCGGTAAACGCCGGGCAGGGCGGGCTCGACTTTCATTTCGTCGCATTCGGCCATCGGCTCGCCAAGCGCTCCAAGGCTTTTTACCGGCTGCGAAAAGACCACAAAGAAAGAAGGATTTCTGTCTTCGGCGACGACCTCTCCCTGCGGGCCGTACTCTTCTATTACAAAGGGCTTTGATGAGTCAATCTTTTCGTCGGCTTCCTCGATTTTTGGAAGTGACGTCTTTTGCCTTTTTTCGGAATACTTTGTCTTGTATTTTGAAAGCTCGCGGATTCCGGGAATCGCGGATTCGCTCTTTTCTTTTTTGGAGGATTTTTTTCCTTCGCTTTGAACGGCTTCCTCGTCCTCTGGATCCTCGACGTACTTGTAGGAAAAGTCGGGCTCAAAGACGGCCTTCATCGCGTCAAAGGAGGCGTATTCCCCTCCGTCTTCCTTTACGATTTTAATCCCGGAGTCAAAGTCCGTTTTTTTTGCGGAAGCGGCTCCGCTCCCTTTTTTAGAACAACCAACAAGAAGAAGCGCGGCCAAGGCCGCGAGCGCGATTTTTGATGCTTTCATAGCTCCATTGTATAGCAAAAAGGGCCTCTGCTCAATAGAAAAAATTTGCATTTCTCCAAAATTATGATATAATGGAAGAATGAGCATACACATCAACGCGCCCCAAGGCGCAATCGCTCCGGCGGTTCTGCTGCCGGGAGACCCCTTGCGGGCCAAATTCATAGCCGAAAACTTTTTGGAAAATCCCAAATGCTACAACGAAGTGCGCGGAATGCTGGGCTTTACGGGGACCTACAAGGGCGTTCCTGTAAGCGTTCAGGGAACTGGAATGGGCCAGCCTTCGCTTTCCATCTACGTGAACGAGCTTTTTGAGTCTTACGGCGTTCAAAAGGCCGTCCGCGTCGGAACTTGCGGCGGCTTGCATAAAAACATAAAGGTTCGCGACACAATCATCGCCAGCGCCGCCTGCTCGGAGTCCGCCATGCAAACGTCGCGCTTTGGCCACTTGCACTACGCTCCGGCCGCCGACTTTGGCCTATTAAAGAACGCCTACGACGCGGCCCAAAAATTGCAAATCCCGGTCCACGTTGGCCTTTGCGCTTCTAGCGACGCCTTTTACGACGAAAACGACTATTGGAAGCTTTGGGCAAAATACGGAGTTTTGGGCTTGGAGATGGAGGCGGCGGAATTGTACACGCTTGCGGCCAAGTTTGACCGCAAGGCCCTGGCGATTCTTACCGTCAGCGACCACCTTGTGACCCACGAGCTTACGACCGCCGAAGAGCGCCAGACAACGTTCACCAATATGATGAAAATCGCCCTGGAGGCGATAATCGCCGACTGATTGAAAAAGCGCGAAAATGGCGGGACGCCTAGCCATCCAGCGAAAAACGCGGGGCGGCAGGCGGCGACACCGCCGAGTGATTTTTGACAAAAAACATTTGTGAGCGAAGCGGGCGAAAATGGCGGGACGCCTAGCCATCCAGCGAAAAACGCGGAGCGGCATAGCAGGCAACGCGAACTTGATTGAAAAAGCGCGAAAATGGCGCGGGGCGGCAGGCGGCGACACCAACGAGTGATTTTTGACAAAAAACATTTTGTGAACGAAGCGGGCGAAAATGGCGGGACGCCTAGCCATCCAGCGAAAAACGCGGAGCGGCATAGCAGGCAACGCGAACTTAGGACACGTTGAGCCCAAGTCTTTGCCCTAAAAGTACCTCGTTCGCGATTGCCTGATTCCTGCGGGAGCGTTTTTCGCTGTGGGTATGTCCATCGCGCCATTTTCGCCCGTTTTTTTTGACGAAATTCGTTTTTTTGTCAAAAAAAGCCTTGACAAAACAAATATTTTCGTTTAAGATATTGACATAACAAGCAGGTTTGCGGTATATTTGACCGATACATCTGTAATAATAATTAAGTGAGGTTGAATATATGGCAGTACCAAGAGCGAAAACGTCAAAAGCGGTGACCAGAAGGCGCAGAAGCATCAATATGAAGCTTGACGCTCCTCAGCTTGTTGCGTGCAACAACTGCGGAAACTTAGTCCTTCCGCACCACGTTTGCCCCAAATGCGGTTTTTATCGCGGACGTCAGGTGATTACACCGGAAACAGCTGACAAGCTCGAAATCGAAGAGAGCAAGATTCAGCTTTCTTCATCTTTCCGCGGCGATCTCGGAGCGGACAGCCTTGACACTTACGAGTTGGTTTACGCCATCGAAGAAGAGTTGGGCGTTTCTATTCCCGACGAAAAGGCCAACGAATTTGAGACAGTTCAGGACGCTTACGACTTCATCAAGTCTGAGCAGTCAAAGTAAGAGCTTTCAAAAGCCCCGCTTTTGAAAATGTCTTAAAAGGAGCGCGGTTTTTTGCCGCGCTTTTTTTTTGCTTAAGGGAACGAAAAGCCAGGTTAACGCAGTGCGCAATTTTAAGGAAATCTTTAGAGGCTCCAAGAAAATCTCCCCGGAACGAAAGGCCGCGCTATTGGCCTTTTGCAAGCCCCTTGGGCTAAAGTTCCGCGACTTGGAGCTATTGGACCTGGCCTTCCACCACCGTTCCTTCTCAAACGAAAGCAGGGAATTCAAGCGCTGCAACAACGAGCGCCTTGAATTCTTGGGCGACAGCGTGCTTGGCCTTGCCACCGCCGCCTTTTTGTACGAGGACATGGCCCAAAAGCAGGAGGGCGACCTGGCCAAAATCAAGGCCGCCGTCGTAAGCGAAAAAGCCCTGGCCCCCGTGGCGCTTGAATACGGAATTGACAAAATGCTGGTTTTGGGGAGGGGCGAGGAAATGAGCGGGGGTCGGACAAAGCCCGCGATTTTAGCCGACTGCATGGAAGCCGTCATCGGCGCCTACTACCTTGATTCCGGCTACGAGGCCGCCGAAGAATACATCCTGCGCTTCATCGTTCCCGCCGTTCGTTCCGTTCAAGAAAACAAGTCCGGCCGCGACTACAAAAGCCTCTTGCAGGAAGCCTTCCAAAAAAAATGCAAGGACATTCCCCGCTACGAGCTTGTCAAGACCCAAGGCCCCGACCACGACCGAGTCTTTTACGTGTCCGTCCACTTAGGCGACGCCGTATACGGCCCGGCCCGCGGCAAAAACAAAAAGGAAGCCGAGCAAGAAGCCGCCAAGCTTGCGCTTGAGCAAATAAAATAACTTCCTTGCTTGCAACAAAGCGGCGTTTTCATTAAAATAAGAAAATCATGGAAAATCAAATCATTCAGCCGCGCGTGCTAAAGGGCTTTAGGGACGCGCTTCCGCAAGAGCAGATTTTTCGCTCTGGATTGATCGAAAAAATTACCGGCGTTTACCGTTCCTACGGCTTTGTGCCGATCGACACGCCTGTTTTGGAATACACAGAAATTTTGTTGCGAAAGTCAAACGGCGAGACCGAAAAGCAAGTCTTCCGCTTTGAGGACAATGGCGGCCGCGACGTAGCGATGCGCTTTGACCTTACCGTTCCATTCGCGCGCTTTACCGCCGAGCACAAAGCCGAGCTTGCCTTTCCCTTTAAGCGCTACCACATAGCCAAAGTTTGGCGCGGAGAAAAGCCCCAGGCCGGCCGCTACCGCGAATTTGTCCAGTGCGACATCGATACGGTTGGAAGCGACTCGGCCGTTTGCGACGCCGAAATCCTTTGCGCGATGAAGGCCGCCTTGGCTTCCATCGGAATCGAAAAAATCAAGATTCACATAAACCACCGCGGCGCCTTCAACCGCTTTTTGGCCGGCCTTGGCGTTCAAGACAAAAGCGAGGACATCTTGCGTTCCGTTGACAAGCTTGCCAAAGTCGGAACGGACACAGTTATGGCGGAACTGGAGGAGGCGACAAAAAGCTCCGACGCCGCCAAAAAAATCTTGGACTACATCCAGCCCAGCGCCAATTTTGAAGAGGCGATTGGCAAAATGGAAAGCCTTTGCGGCGGAGCGGGGGACGACACAAATCGCTTGCGCCAAGTCTACCAAATGCTTGAAGCTGCCGGAATCGCGCAGTCTTTTGTCCTCGATCCGTCGATCACCCGCGGCCTTGACTACTACACGGGCCTTGTATACGAAAGCTTTTTGGACGACCTTCCTTCAATCGGCTCGGTTTGCTCTGGCGGCCGCTACGACAACTTGGCCGGCCTTTACACCAAGGAACGGATCCCCGGCGTCGGCGGCTCGATAGGACTAGACCGCCTGATGGCCGCGATGGAGCAGCTGGGAATCGCCGGAAAAAAAGGCTCCTACCTTGACGCTGAAATTTTCTGCCAGGACGAAAGCCTTTTGATTGAAAACCAAAAAGCCGCCGCCGCCTTGCGCTCTCTTGGCGTAAAGGTAGAGGTATTCCCCGAAGCCAAAAAGATGAACCAGCAGTACGCTCTTGCCGAAGCCAAAAGCGTCTTGTGGGGCGTCTTTGTTTCCGCCGACGGAAAGCTTAGCGTAAAGAACCTCAAGACCCGCGAGCAAACCGACGGCCTGGACGCTGCCTCCGCCGCCGCCGTAATACTGAAAGCCCGCTCCAATTAGGCGCGAGCCTCCTTGCGCGAGCGCCGTAATTGGAAAATCCGCTCGAACGAACGATTAGTGTTTTGAAAAAAAAAATTACGAGCGGCTCTTGACAAAACCGCGCGTTTTCGCTATTATTTAAGAACATTTGCGGCAGTCATATAACGGCTCATTATCTCAGCCTTCCAAGCTGATGACGAGGGTTCGACTCCCTTCTGCCGCTTAGAAAGGACTTCCTTACAGGAAGCCCTTTTTTATTTTTAAAGCAAATTTTGTAGAAGGAACAGGGAGTCGAAGCGGAGCTGCCGCGGCGAAAATTTTTGTGGCGCAAATTTGAATTCCGTGATATAATAGAAATATTATGAAAGTTGATTTAACCGTGTTCAGCCACATCGCGACATCCTTGGCAAAGCGTTTTGACTGCCTTTACTATGTCGACATCGAGACCAACGATTACATAGAATTCATACAGCCTAAAGTTCTTGCAAGCGTGAACATTCCCAAAGAGGGAAAAGACTTTTTTGTGACGGCGACCAAAAACGCCTACAACTACGTTCACCCTGATGACCTTGAGGAAATGCTCAAAATCCACGACAAGGCCAATGTCTTGAAGAACCTTGCCAAGGGCAAATCCTATTCGGTGAGCGGCCGCGTTGTCCGCGACGGAAAAATGGTTTACACGCGCTTTGTCGTCGTCATGTGCGAAGACAAAAAGCACATTCTTTGCGGCATGGAAGACATTGACGACGAAGTCCGCGAAAAAGAGGAGCAGGCTAAAAACCTTTTGTCGGCGGAACGGATGGCAAGGCGCGACGAGCTTACCGGCATAAAGAACAAGAACGCCTTCGCCGAACATTCCCAAGCCTTGGACGGAAAGATACGCGCGGGCGCGCACGACTATAAATTCGCGGTCTTGATGTGCGACTTGAACGACCTAAAAATGCTCAACGACACGCGCGGCCACGCTTTTGGAGACGAAGCCTTGCAGCGAGCCAGCGCTATGATTTGCGACGTCTTTAAGCACAGTCCAGTCTTTAGAATTGGCGGCGACGAGTTTGTCGCGGTCTTGACAGACTACGACTACGACAGGCGCGAGCAGTTTGTAAAGGAGCTTAGGGAAAGGTCCGAAAAAAACGGCCGCTTCAAGTCCGGCCCGGAATTGGCCGTGGGCTTGGCCGTTTACGACCCGCATAAGGACAACTCTTTTTCGGACGTTTTTGAGCGCGCCGACCGCGACATGTACGAGAACAAGAATCTTGTAAAATCGCGCAAAGGCGTGGAAAAGCATAAACCCCTAGACGGAAGCGAAAAGACAATCACAGAAGAAAGAAAGCGCATGCTTGACAGCTTGTTCGGCGCCTTGCACACGGTCGCCGGCGGCGGCTACATTTACCTTTGCGACATGCGCTACGACTATTCAAGGTGGGCCCTTTCTATTATTGACGACTTTGGACTAAAGTCTGAATACATGTACCAAGCCGACAAGATTTGGCAAGACAACATTCACCCCGACGACTTGGAAGCCTATAAAAAAGCCATCGATTTGGTCTTTAACGGAGACGCCGCCGTGGTTCCCTTTGTTTACCGCGCCAAAAAAGCCGACGGCTCCTATGTCGCCTTGTCGACTCGCGGCTTTATCATGACCGACGCCGAAGGCGTTCCTGACTACTTTGGCGGAATCATGCTTCCGCAATAAGCTCTTCTAGCGTTTTGTACAAGTCCTCGGGCTCCACCGGCTTTGAAAGGTGCGCGTTCATTCCGGCTTGCAATGAGCGCTGCACGTCTTCGTCAAAGGCGTTGGCTGTGAGAGCGACGATGGGAATTTTTTTCGCGTCGGGGCGGGGAAGCGCGCGGATTTTGGCGGCCGCTTCCAAGCCGTCCATCTCGGGCATGCGGACATCCATTAAAATCGCGTCGTAATGGCCGGCCGCGCTTTTTTCAAACATTTCGACGGCGAGCCTTCCGTTTGAAGCGCGGTCGATTTTCGCGCCGCGCGCCTCAATCACTTCTTGCATTATCTCGGCGTTTATCTCGACGTCTTCCGCCAAGAGGATTTTCTTTCCGTTAAGGGAGGCGCGCGCTTTTTGCTTGCTTTTTCCGGCGCTGTCTTCGGCCGCGCTGGCGGCGCAGTTGGTTAGGGGAACGACAAGCGTTACGCAGGTTCCCTTTCCTTTTTGCGATTCGACTGAAATCGAGCCGTTCATTTGCTCGATGATGTTCTTTGTGATGGCCATTCCTAGTCCCGTGCTTCCGTACTTGTTGCTGCGGCCGCTGTCCTCTTGGGCGAATACGTCAAAAATTTTTGGAATGAAGTCCTTGTCCATTCCGATGCCGGTGTCCTTGACAAAAAATTTCAGGCTGGAGTGGTCGCCGTAAGAGGCCGCCATCTCCACTGTGAACAAAACGCTTCCTGGAGCGTCGGTGAATTTTATCGCGTTTGAAAGAACGTTTAAAAGCGCCTGCTTGATTTTAAGCTCGTCGCCGATGTAGCGGCCTTCCGCGCCAGACAGCGCGCGGCATTCGTATTCAAGGCCCTTTTCGTCGCACTGGGCGCGGGCGATTGTGTTCAGCTGCTCAAGCATCGCGCTTAAGGAAAATTCCTCGTTTCGCAGCGTAAGGCGGCCCGACTCGATCCTTGACATGTCAAGGATGTCGTTTATCAAGTCTAGCAAGTGCCGCGCGCTTTCTCCGATTTTTTCAAGCTGTT
This sequence comes from uncultured Spirochaetaceae bacterium, assembly GCA_902799665.1. Lineage (GTDB taxonomy): Bacteria > Spirochaetota > Spirochaetia > Treponematales > Treponemataceae > Treponema_D. Next base: position 33,262 of record CADCBK010000017.1, read on the forward strand.
CCCGCGTCTCTTGCGGAAGGTTTTTGTTGCGCAAGGCCAGGCTGTCCAGTCCTATGATCGCGTTCATCGGGGTGCGGATTTCGTGGCTCATGTTGGAAAGGAAGGCGGTCTTTGCCTTGTTGGCTTGTTCCGCCGCTTCCAAGGCTTGCGCCAAAGTCTTGTTGAGCGAGGCGCGTTCCTCCAAATTGCGCTGCTTTCGCTTCATGTTGTGGAAAAGCAGGCCTATGACAAAAGCGGAGATTGCGAAAACGACGCCCGCGAAAATCAGAAGGTTGTTCATTATGATGTCGGCGAGCGAGTAGGAATAAAGCAGGTCCGAATACTTAAAGGCCATGTTCTGCGCGTAGTCGGCGCCAAGAATGTTTATTCCCCGGTTCAAGAGCATCAAAAGGCCCGCGTTTCCGATTTGCGCTCCAAAACAGCGGTCGTCGTTGTGGTTTGTTTGGATTACCGAAAGGCCAGAGTAGCGCCTGTTTCGCAAAATGTCGTTGGCCCTAAGGCCGTTCAGCGTCGTGCAGCCAGCCTCTCCGTTTTTGACGGCTTTAAGGCAGGCGTCGATGGAACTGTAGAAAGATATTTTTGCGTTTGGATAATAGGTCTTTACAAAGTAATACTGCATGCGGTTGTTTTCGTTGACCGCGAAACCAAGCTCGGTCACCGCGGAAACAAGCGGCGTTGACTGGAAGATTCCGCCTTCCTCCGAATAGTACAAGCCTCCGCCCACGGGAAAGGCAATGTCTATTTTGTCTGAAGCGAGCGCGGCCGTCATTTGGTCGTAGCTGTCAAAGCCTTCGTACGAAAGTTCTATGTTCTGCAATCCAAGGCCTTCCCACATTCTCGCCATTACGTCTGTGACTAGTCCAGTGGCCTTTCCGTCTTTGGCGCAAGCGCTGTAAGGAAGGTAGTTTTTAAGGTAGCCCACGCGCGCCTTTGTGTTTTCTGTAAGCCATTTTTTTTCGGCTGCCGAAAAGGCTCTGCTTGCCACGCTTACAGGATAGTATTTGCTTTTTAGCGAGTTTATGTAGTTTGGCTCGTTCTTAAAAAGCTCGGCCTGCGCCTCGTTCAGTTCCTTCAAAAGTTCCGGCTTGTTCTTGGCCACGCAAAGATAGTAGTCCGAAAATCCGTAAGGGTAGAGGAGCTCCGCGTTGGATCTGCCGTAGGCGCCGTCGCCTTCCGCGGCCAAAACGTCAATCTGCTCCTTGTCAAAGGCTTCAAAAAGCGGCCCGTAGTCGTTAAAGCGGACCACGTCTGCCTTTATCGCGCGAGCCTTTAAAAAGTCGTCCAAGGCGCCGGCCATCGCGCTGTCCAAGACTCCGATTTTTTTTCCGTTAAGAGTCGCGGGGTCGGCGGTGATTTGGTCCAGCGAGGCGCGCTTGATTAAATTGTAGTTTTCGCTTCCCATCGGAGTGTCGGGATAGCCGATGATGCCGGCGCGGTCGGCGCGCCATGCAAGACCGGCCAAAAAGTCAATCTTTCCGTCCAAGAGCATTTGGTACAAGTCGCCGAACTCGCCGTAGACGTATTCGTATTTCCAGCCAGTGTATTCCGAAAGCTTTTGGTAATACTCGTAGGCGTAGCCGGTCTTTACAGAGCCTTTTTGCGCTCCTTCTTGGAAGACTTCGTTTTCAAAGTAGCCCACGCGCGCGAGCTTTTTCTGGGGCGTGGCGTAAAGGGCGCAAGTCATCGCCGCCAGAATAAAAACAAAAAGTCCAAAGATGTTTTTCATAGATGCCCTTCCTCCGTAATGTCTTCCCATGCCACGCCCGCTCCGTCCTGGACCGCGCGGCGAAGTTTTTTTCCTATGACGCTTTCCAAAAACTCAGGGCCGATTCCCGGCGTCAAAACTTTTTCGGTGCGCAAAACGCCAATGTCTTGGGCTTCCAAAACGTGGCCGGCTTCAAAGGCTTTCATGTAATGAAGGCTTCTGTTTGTGCGGCCGTAGTTTTTTTCTTCGGCCGGGGCCAGCGCCTTGATTCCGTTCCCCAAAACTTTTTGGACGCGCTCGCTTCCGTACTGCTCTTCCATTTGCTTTATGATTTCTTGGCCGCCGCGCTCGCTTCCGTAGCGGTTTATGGCGGCCTTGCATTGTCGCAGGGCCTTTGTCATTTGCAAAAATTGCTGGGGCTCCAAGGCCACCGGGTCGTCAAGGCCGCTTGTCTTTTTGCTGAGCGTTATGTGCTTTTCAAAAACGGTCGCTCCTTGCGAGGCGGCCAGGCATGGAACCAAGACCGGGTCAAGCGAGTGGTCGCTTAGTCCTGTTTTAACGCCAAGCTGTTTTTTTAGCGCGGCGATAAGTCGTACGTTGTATTCCTCTTCCGGGGCGGGGTAGCTTGTCACGCAGTGAAGGAGGACCACGCCGCTTGTTCCCAAAATGGCAAGCGCGGCCTCTATGTCGCTTTGCTTTGAAACGCCGCTAGAAACTATTACAGGAACTGCGGCGGGGGCGGGGAAGGCCGCCTCATTCGTTTTTCGCGCCTCGTCCGATTGAAGTTTTCCATCCGTTTTTCGCGCGGCGGCCAAGGCGCGCAGCATCGGAAAATGGTTCAGTTCCGGCGAGGCAATTTTAACCGCGTCGGGCTTTAGCTCCAAAAGGAGCTCTAGGCTTTTTAAGCCAAAGGGCGAGCAAATCCATTTTAGGCCAAGCGAGCGCGCGTATTCCAAAGTCGCGGCGTAAAAGTCGGGCGGACATTCCAGCTGCCTAAAGCGCTCGTACAGGGGAATGCGGCCCGTGGGCAAATCGACAAAGCCAGTCTTTGGGTGCAGGATTTCGTCCGCGATGACCCATTGGAATTTAACCGCGTCGGCCTCGGCTTCCTTTGCCGCGTCAATCAAGCGCTTTGCCTTTTCTATTGAACCTTCGTGCGACGTTCCGATTTCCGCGATTACCATTGTTCCATTATACCATAAAAATGCCGGATTTGCTAGCGTTTGCAGGTTTGATGAACGGGCAAGGCATTGAAAAAGCGGCGCCGAACAGACGAAGCCGCAACTGGGAGCCGCGCTTTTTTGCTATAGAGCCAGTCCGCTGTCCGCGCGAGCCTTTTGCGAGCGAGGATGTTGCGGCTTATGCGGCCAGCGAACATTTTGGGGCTTGCGTTAGCTTTCTTTGCCGCTACTTGACCAACAGCGTAAATTTATGATAAAATCAAACTCTAGCATTACACGCTTATAAATTTTTTCAATATAGGAGATCCTCTATGTCAGGACACAGTAAATGGGCGACAATCAAACACGCCAAGGGAATCGCGGACGCCAAGCGCGGAAAGCTTTTCACAAAGTTCATTAAGGAAATTTCAATCGCGGCTCGCATGGGCGGCGGCGACCCCGACTCTAACCCCCGCTTGCGCACGGCCATCCTTAAGGCCCGCGCCTCAAACATGCCCAAGGACAACATTGAGCGCGCCATCAAGAAGGGAACAGGCGAAGACGGCGGATCTAACTACGAAGAAATGGTATACGAAGGATACGCTCCTGGCGGAGTCGCCGTTTTGGTCGAAGTTTTGACTGACAACAAGAACCGCGCGGCCGCCGACGTTCGCAACATTTTCAACAAGAACGGCGGAAACCTCGGAACAACAGGCTCCGTAAGCCGCATGTTCAGCCGCAAGGGAACAATCACATACGACGCCGAAAAAGTAAGCGAAGACGAAGTCATGGAAGTCGCGCTTGACGCTGGCGCCGACGACGTTGAGAACGAAGACGGAATCATCACCGTAACGACTTCTCAGGAAGCCTTTGCCGGCGTTATGGAAGCCTTGCAGGCCAAGGGCTTTGAGTCCCTTTCCGGCGAAGTCGGAATGGTTCCCGAAGCCTACCAGCCCGTAGACAAGGACACAGCCGCCAAAGTCCAGAAGATGATCGACAAGCTTGAGGACAACGACGACGTTCAGAATGTCTACACAACAGTGGAATATCCTGAAGACTTCGTTCCCGAAGAGTAATAAGTTGGCCGCATCGCGCTCAACTTGCAAAACGCGCCGCGTTCTGGGCATTGACCCCGGCCTGGCCAACACCGGCTGGGGAATCATTGACTGGAACGGCAGCAAATTTACGCTGGTTAAATACGGCGTGATAGAAACGGCCGCGTCCGAAATTCACGGAACGCGGCTTTTGACTGTCTACAACCGCCTTAACGCGATAATCCAAGAATACAAGCCCGCCGAAGCGGCCATGGAAACCCTTTACTTTGCAAAAAACCAAACTAGCGCCATGTCGGTTGCTGAAGCCCGCGGCGTGGTCACTTTATGCCTGGCCCAAAACTGCGTTCCGCTTGGAGAATACAAGCCCAACCAAATAAAGCAGGCCGTGACCGGTAGCGGCGCCGCCGACAAGGAGCTGGTCGAGCGCTACGTTCAGCTTTTGCTTGGCCTTGCGACGCCTCCCAAGCCTGACCACGCCGCCGACGCTCTTGCCGGCGCGATCACGCACATCAACGCGGGCGGCCCTTTTTAGTCTTGCATCCGATTTTCTTTAATCTTGATTTTTTCGCGAATTCGCGCTAGAATGGAATTATGTTCAACAGTTTAAAAGGCGTGATTACCTACAAGGCGCACAACACGGTTCACCTTGACGTGAACGGCTGGGAATGGGATTTGTACGTTCCCGCGAGCGCGATTGAAGAATTGGGCGACATCGGCTCTACGGCTAGAATCTTCACTTGGATGTATGTCCGCGAAGACATGATGAAAATGTTCGGTTTCGCCACGGAAGAGGAGAGAAACGTTTTCCTTGACCTCCTTAAAGTCGAAGGCGTCGGAGCCAAGGGCGCGATAAAAATCCTCAGCAACATCAGCATCCCAAAATTTGTCGAGGCGCTTGACGGCGGAAACACCGAAGCGCTTGAGGCGGTTTCCGGCATCGGAAAAAAGACCGCGGCAAAAATCATGCTCACGCTAAAGGGAAAGCTCACTCTGGAAGATTCAACAAAGTCGGCCCATCACCCGGAGCAGGCGGAATTCCAGGACGTAATAAATTCATTGGTCGACATGGGTTACGACAAGCGCGACGTTACCGAAGTCGTGGACAGAATCACCGACCAGCTTATGGAAAACGCGGAGTTCACCTCAAAATCGCATTCCGGCAAAGAGGAAATGATTTTCCGCCAGGCGCTTGTGGACTTGGCCTAGTTTTTAGACTGAACGATGAGCGACGAATATCAGGACATTGTCCGCGCGGGCGTTCCTTTGCCTGACGACGCGCAGGAAGGAAGCCTTCGCCCCCAGTTTTTAAAGGAATTTTTGGGGCAGGAAGAAATTAAGAAAAATCTCTCGGTCTTCATACAAGCCGCGCGCGACAGGGAAGAGGCGCTTGACCACCTTTTTTTAATCGGGCCTCCGGGCTTGGGAAAGACTACGCTCGCGCAAATAACGGCGCGCGAATTGGGCGCCGACTTTAAGGTGACAAGCGCTCCCGCCTTGGACAAGCCAAAAGATTTGGCGGGCATTCTTTCGACAATCACGCCGCGGACGGTTTTCTTCATCGACGAAATCCACCGCCTAAAGCCCGCGATTGAAGAAATGCTTTACATCGCGATGGAAGACTACGAGCTTGACTGGGTGATTGGCCAAGGCGCGGCGGCGCGCACGGTCCGCATTCCGATTCCAAAATTCACTCTTGTAGGAGCGACGACTAAGGCGGGCATGGTTTCTAGCCCCCTCATAAGCCGCTTTGGAATAGTCCAGCGCTTTAACTATTACACCAAGGAAGAACTTTCGCTAATCATAAAAAGGTCGGCGCAAATTTTGGACGTCAAGGTAAACGACGACGCCTCGCTTCTTTTGGCCAGCTGCTCGCGCGGAACTCCCCGCGTGGCGAACCGCGTCTTGCGCCGCATGCGGGACTTTGCCCAGATTGAGGGAAGCGGAGTCATCACGAAGGAAATCGCGGAGAGCGGCCTAAAGCGGCTTGGAATAGACGACTTGGGCTTGGAAAAATACGACCGCGAGATTTTGCTTTCAATCATAAACAATTTTGGCGGCGGCCCTGTCGGAGCGGAAACGCTTGCCATAAGCATTGGCGAAAGCCAAGACACTTTGGAAGATTACTACGAGCCGTACTTGATTCAATGCGGCTTGATTCAGCGCACGCCCAGGGGCCGCGTCGTCACCGAGCGCGCCTACAAGCAGCTTGGCCTTGAGATGAAAGAGCGCTTGGAAAAGGGCGGCCAAGGAACTTTGTTTTGAAAAGAACTGACTTTTACTTTGACCTTCCGGCGGAACTTATCGCCCAGCGGCCAAGCGCCGTCCGCGGCCAGGACCGCCTTATGCTTTTGGGGCGTACTAGCGGCGCGGTCGCGCACCACAAAATGGACGACCTGCCAAACCTTATCGACGACGGAACCTTGATGGTCTTTAACAACAGCCGCGTGCGCCGCGCCCGTCTTTTTGGCGTAAAGGAAACGACAGGCCGCGAGGTTGAGTTCATGTTCCTTAACCAGGCGGCCTTTGGCGAAGGCTGTGTTTGGAACACGATGGTAAAGAACGCCAAAAAGCAAAAGGCCGGAATGCGATACAAATTCCCCGACGGCTCGGTCGCGACGATTTTGGACGACCCTCAGAACGCGGGAACGGAATTCCGCCTTTTAAAGTTTGATTTTACTATAACCGAAGACTGGTTTGAAAAGAACGGACACATTCCGCTTCCGCCATACATAAAGCGCGAGGACGAGGCGGCGGACGGCGAGAGATACCAAAACGTCTACGCCGACCAAACCGGAAGCGCCGCCTGTCCGACGGCCGGCCTCCATTTTACCCAAGAAATGCTTGGCCGCCTAAGCCAAAAAGGCGTCGAGCGCGTCTTTGTAACCCTGCACGTAGGCTTGGGCACTTTTTTGCCTGTCCGCGAGGACCAAATCGAAGACCATAAAATGCACCAAGAGTTTTACACGATAGAGGCCGACGTTGCCGATAAAATTAACCAGGCAAAAAAGGACGGCAGGCCAATCCTAGCCGTAGGAACCACAAGCGTGCGCACGCTTGAGTCGGCAGCCTGCGAAACTTTGGCCGCCCAAGAAGCGGCGGCTTCTGGCGCTGGAAAATCGTCTTATGGCGCCGGCGCGGTCGAGGCGGACGGCCTCATTCGTCCGGGAACACGCGGAACGAGCATTTTCATGTACCCCGGCTACAAGTTTAAAGTGGTGGACCAAATGTTCACCAACTTCCATACGCCAGAGAGCACTTTGATTATGCTCGTGTCCGCCTTTGCCGGCCGCGAAAACATTTTGGCCGCCTACAGCGAGGCCGTCCGCGAGCGCTACCGCTTTTTTTCCTACGGCGACTGCATGCTGATTAAGTAAGCTGGTTCAAGCTGTATTGAGTGAAGTTAAGGAATTCTTCCTTTAGGCGCGGCAGGTTAGGCGTGGCCTTGTCAAAAGCCTTTTCAAAGGCCGCTTCAGCCGAATCCAAAAAGTCATGAATCGCCTTTTGGTTCAGCGGAAGCTTCACGCCCATAAGCTTTGTCTCAAGCTCGCTGTCTTGGAACACTATCGAGCCGGAAAAGGCGATTTTCACGCTGGACAAAACGCCGCGGTCGCTTCTTGCCAAAAAGCAAAAGGCAGATGATTCTTCGGTAAGCCTGCCGCTGGGGCCTGACCTTCTGTAGACAGAAACGTCCCAATCGTCCGCGGGAATGTGTATGTTGACCAAAAGCTGCTTTGGCTGCAGGGCCGTGAATTTTGAGAAGGGAACTGTCGCGCTCATTTGGTTTTCCGTGTTGCGGAATTTAAGCGTCGCTCCTAGCGCCAAAAGCGGAGCGTAAAGGCTTCTCTTGATTTCTTTTGGGCCGGTCACGGAAGCGCAAATGTTTCCGCCCAATGTGGCCATGTTGCGAACAAAATGGTTTCCCACGCTTTTTGCGGCTTCGGCCAAGATTTGAGGGACGCGCTCTTTGTCCAATTCCAATATTTGATTAAGCGTCACGGCGGGGCCAAAGTCAATGTAGCGCTCGTGGTGGTTGATCATTTTTAGTTCGGCGATGTCCCTCACGCTAAGCGCTTTTTCTGGCAAGTCTGTCATTGACGTACAGCCGCCGACAATTTGAAGGCCGGACACGTTCTTGATTTGATAGAGAATCTCCGAGATGTTTTTAGCCAAGAAAAGGGTAGTGTTATTTTGCATTTTTCTTCATCCTTTCCCTTTCAAAATGAATTTGCGCGGCGTAAATGATTCCGTTTATAAGGGCGTCGTTTTCAACGCAGCATCCTCTTAATCCTAAAACGCGCTCGGCTATTTGTTCGCGGCTGGGGTTTGAAAAAGTCGAAATTATCTCCCACGCCGCGAATATTTTTCCTGGGTTGCAATAGCCGCAAAGGGTTACGCCGGCCTTTTCAAAGCCTTTCATGATTTCTTGGTAGGCGGCCTGCTTTGAAAAATGCTCCAATGTCACGATGTTTCCGTTCCTGACTATGCCGCATGGAATCAAGCAGCTAAGGACAGCCTTTCCGTCAAGCAGGACCGCGCATGCGCCGCAGTCCGCCTTGTTGCAGCCGCGCTTTACGCTTATTAAATTTTGTTTTCGCAGCAAGTCAAGCAATTTAGTTTCGGGCGAAGCGTCGAGCGTCAGTTTTTCTTCGTTTAGCGTGAATGTTATTTTCATTGTCCGCCTTCCTTCTTTTGCGCGTTTTCTTTATCCTTCGCCGCTTCCTTTTGGTCAAGCGCGGCCTTAAAAAGCTCTCCGTTTTTTAAGGGAAGCGAGCGGATGTCAAGCCTCATGGCCTGCGAAAGGGCGGAGGCAAAGGCTGCGGGAAGAGACTTCTTTATCAAGCCGCCGATTTGCGCGCTTTCAGATTCTGACTGCACGAAAGAAATGTAAATGTTTTTTGCCGAAAGCTTTTCGCCAAGAATCAATTCCGCCAAAGTTTTTTGGATGGAAAACTTGATTTTTGTTTCGGCTTCCTTTCCCGCTAAAATTTTTCCAGCGCTGACAACCACCCAAATGTTTTTTATTTCCGGCTTAAAGACGCAAGTGTCCAGCGTAAGCTCCAAGGCCACTACGATAAAAGACGTCGAGTTGAACGGCGTTCCCTTAAAGCGTGTTTTGTTCCACTGCTTGATTTGCGTTTTGGTGATGGCCTTGCTTACTGTAATTGGAAGCGGCGAGCGAAACCTTTTAGCCTGTATTCCTTGGCAGCATTTTTTTAGGAGGCTCGTCATTATGGAAAGGTTTGAGTAAAAATTTTCGGGAATAAGCGGGTCTTCCTTAAGGTTAAAGTCTGAATTCACTTTCACCATTTTAGGGTCTATTTGCAAAATCTCCGCCGCTTCGTTCTTCCAAATTTCCAAAATCGTTTTTGAAGGAGTCAGCGCGTGAATTACAAGGCTTCCGTCTTTTTGAAGCGTCGCTTCCATTTTTTGGTCGCACTCAAAAATGCTTGTTCCATAATAGCCGCTTGCGTCGTAGGCGGTTGAAAGGCCGATTCCCCTTGGCTTTATGCTGTCCGAAACAAAGGCGGCGTTTATTTTGTTCGTGACAAATTTGCGCTGAAAGTCGCTTTGCCTTAAAATCGCTTCCAAAGATTCCGCGCCTTTTTCTATGCTGATGTTAAAGGGCATTTTTGATTCTTGCTTGTTTAAAATCTTTGAGTTTAAAAGCCTTAGCTCGCCGGGCGAAAAGCCCGCAATGTCCGCCGCTTTTTGCAGCTGGCATTCCAAGGCGTAAAAGGCCTGCGCGTCAATCGTTTCGATGTTGACCGACGCGGGCGGCTTTTGCGAGGATCTTGCCACCGCGTTTATTTCAAGGTTAATAAAGTTATAGACTCCGACGCTTGCGATTGTAAGACGGTCTATGATTTCTTCGGCGAATGGATTAAAGGCGCCCGCGTCAAAGTCAATGTCGATTGTCGCCGCTTGAATCAAGCCATCCTTGTCAAAAGCGGTCTTGTGCGTGATTGCCACTTCGCCTGTGTTTGAGATGAACTTGTCGTCTTCTTCGCGGCTGTAAACCAGCTTGACGGGCTTCTGCACTATTTTTGCGGCGGCGCAAGTTTGGCAAACCAAAAGGGTGTTGCCCCAAAGACTGTTGACGCTTGGCTCGCAGGAGATTGTTTTGTTTACCAAAATTTTCTCTTCCGGCATAGAAAAGACAGTAGAAAGGTTTTTTATCAAGTGGACTGGCCATTGGGTTGGCGTGTTCACGGTCAAAACGTCCTTTGCCATGTAGCAAAGCGCGCCGTTGGTCTCGTTCGCTTCGGTGGAGTCAAGGTTGTATGTCCATTTGTTTTGAACCTTAAAGGCCGCTTTGTTGAAGAATTTCTGCACGTTCTTTTGGCGGCCGCCGCCCAATACAATGCGCTTTTGCGAAAGAATGGATTTTTCGGGCGGTTCAGGCAGGGGCTCTATGTCTATCTTCGCTTTGGCGGCAAAGTCTTCCAAGTCGTTTTTGTTTGGGCCGGCCAAAATCGCAAGCGGCTGGCCTTCATACAAGATTTTCTCGGAGCAAAAAATTTCGGTCTCTATGCCAAGCGTCTCTATGGAATTTTTTCCAGGGAAATTCTTTGCGTCTATCAAATGATAGTCTTTTGGCAAGTCTTTTATCTCGACGCTTTTTAGAAGGCCTGATTTTTTGGGAGAACGGATTATCTTTGCGAAAATCATTCCGTCTCTTTCCAAGTCGCTGTACCAGCACTTGGAAATCTGCGTCTGGGATTTTTCAGGCATGGTTGGCTTCTCCGATTTTCTTTACGGCGCTTATGACGTCTTCCGCCATTTTTTCCGTCATGTCTGGCCAAAGGGGAAGGGTAATCGTTCTTTGGTACTGGCTTTCGGCGTTGGGAAAATTCATTGCCCTAAACGCGGGCTCGACGTTTTGCCAATACTTAAAGTGGAATAGCGGTATAAAGTGAACCGAGATTCCGATTCCTTCCTTTTGCAAGGCCTTCGCGAATTCTTCCCGGCTTATTTTTAGCTTGTCAAGGTTAAGGCGCGCAAGGTACAAGTGCCATGCGTTTCCCTCTCCGTCTGGCGGAACTTGGATGAAATCCATGCCGGAAAAAGCCTTGTTGTAAAGGCTGACGATTTTTTTTCTTGCCTCAAAGAATTCGTTCGCGCGCGCCAATTGAACCCGGCCGATTACGGCCAGCAAGTCCGGCAAATTGAATTTCCAGCCCAAATCCACGATGTCGTATTCCCAGCTGGCTCGCGGGCTTGTGTACCTGTCCCAAGTGGTTCTGTCCATTCCGTGCATTCTCATAACCGTCATGCGCTTGGCCAGCGCTTGGTCGCGGACGCATACCATTCCGCCTTCCGCGGTTGTCATCGTCTTTGTGACGTAAAACGAAAAAACGCCCGCGTCGCAAATCGTTCCGGCATATCCCAGCTTGGTCAACGACGGAAAAGCGTGCGCCGCGTCTTCGATTACCTTTACGTTATATTTATGCGCCAGTTCAACCAAACGCTCCATGTCGCAAACGTTTCCCGCGATGTGGACAGGAACTACGGCGACGATTTTCTTTTTATTAGTATCGGCGGCCAAAAGCTTTTCCACTTTGTCAACGTCAATGGAGTAGGAATCCTTTTCTATGTCGGCGAACAAAACGTCGGCGCCTAAATGCTTGGCGCACGCGGCGGTCGAGACGAAAGTGTAGGGCGTTGTAATGACCGTCGTTCCGGGCTTTACGCCGCACGCTTCCATCGCCAAAGTCATTCCGCTTGTCGCGCTGTTGACTGCAAGGCTTATAACGTCCTTTACGCTAAGGCCGGCGGCTTTCCTTGCGGCAATCACGGAATCGTCAACCTTGTTCATGTAGTAGGAAAATTCTTTTTCAAAGGCCAGCGCTTGCTTTCCGGTCGTAAGCCAGCCTGAGCGCAAAACGTCCAAGACGCCTGTCTCTTCTTCTTTTGATATTGACGGCCTTGAGAAGGGAACTTTCAAAGAATCGGAATCAGCCATTTTATTCTCCTTCCCCAGTTTTTTCGTAAAATTCCTTTAATGAGGGAATCGCCTCGCAAAGGATGTTCCTTAGCTCCTTTGCGTTTCTGTAAAGCTTCATGTCCGCGCCGCTTTTTGCAAAGCAAATCGGCTCCAGTTTTTGCAAAAGGCCGTCAAGCGAAAAATCTCTTTTGGCCGAGTTGTCCATGCGCAAAACTTTTGGAAAAGCCGTCGGCTCAGGCTTTTCTTCCTTTAGCCAAAGCGGCTCGGTTAGCCGCTCGCCCTTGCGCGCCCCTGTGTATTTTATTTCGATGTCCTTTCCGACTTCAAGGCCGCTGAACTTTATTATTTGCTCGGCCAAATCTTTTATCTTTATGGGCTCGCCCATGTCCAAAAGGTAGGACTCGCCGTTTACGCCGACGCCGCCTGTTTGCAAAACCAAAGAGCAGGCTTCCGGAATCGTCATGAAAAAACGTTCCATTCTTGGGTCGGTTACGGTTACCGGGCCGCCGTTTTTGATTTGTTCCATAAACAATGGCAAAATCGAGCCGCGCGATCCAAGAACGTTTCCGAAGCGCGCGAACATAAAGGCCTGGCTTTTTTTCGCTTTTTCGGCGGCCTGCAAAAGCAGTTTTTCGCACAAAAATTTTGACGCGCCGTAAACGCTTACGGGCCGCACCGCCTTGTCGGTCGAAATCAAAATGAATTTCTTTACGTTAAACTCAAGCGCGGCGTCCAAAAGGTTTTTCGTTCCAAAAACATTGTTCTCTACGGCGGCCACGGGGTTTTCTTCCATCATCGGGACATGCTTGTAGGCGGCGCAGTGGAAAATGGCGTCGCATTTTGTCTGCCTTATGATGTAGCGGGTGTATTCCTTGTCCTTCATGTCGCCTATGATAGGAACGATCGTCGCTTTTTCGCCGACGCCCTCCTGCTGCAAAAGGCGCAGCTCCCTGTCTATTTGATAGATGGAATTTTCTCCGTGGCCAAAAAGGTAAAGGCGCTCGGCTCCTCCGCTTAAAAGCTGGCGGCTTAGTTCCGAGCCGATGGAACCGCCGGCTCCTGTAATCAAGACGCGCTTTCCGCGAAGATAGGCCAGGCTTTCCTTTAATGAAATCGTGACCGGCGTGCGTCCCAGAATGTCCAGGGGGTCGATTTCGCGCGCCTGGACCAAGTGCGCGGTTCCGTTGACGACTTGGCTGATTGCCGGAAGAATCTTTATTTTTACAAAGCCGCTTTTCTTTAGCGTCTCATAAATCGATTTTATTCGCTCAACGCCGGCGGAAGGAATCGCCAAAATCGCTTCGTCGGAAGGCGCCGGATTTAGCGCGGGCGCGATGTTTTCTATCGGGCCAAGGACTGGAACTCCGTCGATTTTCGCGCCAATTATGTTTTTGTCGTCGTCAATAAAGGCCGTCGTCTTTCCGAAAATTTTTTTGCGCTTTATGTCGTCGGCAATCATTTGGCCTGCGAAGCCCGCGCCTATAATGTAGAGCTTAGTTTCACTGCGATTCAATTTATTCCCACCAGTTCAATTGTAGCATTGTTTTCGCTAATGTTCAAGTAAAAAAAACCGATAAAAGTAAAGAGGAATAGAATAATGAAGAAACAGCTCTTTACATTCGCTTTCGCGCTTATGTCTTTTTGCGCCTTTTCAAGGAGCTTTTCTTTGCAGGTGGTTCAAAAGAACACGCCCGGCGACCAAATCTTTGATTCATCGTATGTTGTGGAACAAACGATTTTGGACCATTTTTTTGACAGGGGAATGATTGTCTCAAACAACGCTGTCCTTGTCTCAAAAGACGACGCGGCGAAAGACAAGACGGATTTGCGCCGCTCGATGATAGAGGCTAAAATCGGCAGCATGGACTTGTTCGTAAAACTAAGCCTTAACTATTCTGTCCTTGATTCAGCAAATCCGACGGCAATCTTGCTTAGCAACATAAAGAGCGCGGATTTGGAAATCGTGTCTCTTGACGAGAACAAGACAATTTGCAAGGGGAAATTCACTCCTCCTGCATTGACGGATTTGAATAACAATAGAAGCGGCGTTGAAGATTTCGCCGCTGACATAGCTAATAAAATTCAGGCGGAATTAGCCGAAAGGGGTGGCGCTATATGAAAAAATTATTCTTGACTATTGGATTTGTTTTTGCTGCGGGAATCTTGTTTACCGCCCAAAGCCCGTCGCTTGACGGCCGCGCTGTAGTCGCGGACTCGGGCGTTTTTCCAAAGGGCCTGTTCGCGAAAACTGTTGGCTATTTGCCTGGTGACACAATCAGCGTGACCAATCCAGCCAACGCCGAACGCGTTGACATTTTGGTCATCGGCTCCTTGGATCCTTCCGACGGCGTGGCCATCATGCTTTCGCCCGAAGCGGCCCAAGAGCTTAACATCACAAAGAATTCAAACAACTTGGTGAAGCTTACAAAGCGCAACGGAAACGCTGACGAGATTGCAAACGGAAGCGCTGTCATCGCTCCGTCAAGCGCCGAAAGCGCGGCGGCCTCCGAAGAAAAGCCTTTAAGCCAGGCAATAGAGGAAGCGATGGAAATCGGAATCCCTGTCGACGTTGCCGAAAAGCAGGCTGTCGCCAAGGCCGAAGAAGAACTCGCCGACAAAATGTTCGACAAGGCCGACGAAGAGATTGACGCCCAGGAAGAAGCCGCCGCCGCCGAGGAAGAGGACGCGGTTTCCAAAGCGGAAGAGGCCGCCATTGATGAAGGCTCGGTTGAAGAAGCGGCCGCTGAAGCCGCGGCGGAAGAAGGCGCCGCGGAAGCCGCCGTCGCCGCCTCTGAATATCCGGAATATGAGGCTGTTCAAGACGAGTTGGTCGTTGACGAGTTGGCCGCCGCCGATGAGAGCGACGCCGCTGACGACATTATAGAAGACACAGTGATTGACGAGCCTGTGGACGAATTTGACGCGATTGTTTTGGTTCCCTCAGAGTCAAAGGCTCCGGAAGCGGCAGAGGCTGACGAGATTCCCGCGGCCGAGTCTGTAAAAGAAGACGTCGCCGCGGTTTTCAGCCCTGATTTTGATGAAAAGCCGGCAAAGGCAGTAAAAAGCTCCGGCGTTTCTTATGTAAATGGATACGGCGGCCTGGCCGACCAAAAATATTATGTTCAAATCGCGGTCTACAAATCATCCGAGAATATCGAGCAAATCGCCGGAAAGTATGCCGACCGATACCCGATAACGGTCGTTCAACTGGATTCAAAGTCGCCGGTTTTGATTGGCCCCTTGACCGTTGACGAATACGGCGTTGTTTTGGAGCGCTTTAAGTCTTACGGCTTTAAGGACGCTTTTGTAAAGGTCGGAAGCAATCAAGGCAAAAAAGCTTCTTACGATGTCGCCGACTTTGAGCGCTAGCCTGTAGTTTTGATTTGCATGAACGCCGCGAAAAGCGGCGTTTTTTTTGCTTTTTTTAAATTTCGCGCTTGACAAATCGCGGCTTTGTTATTAATTTAAAGTGTATATTGGGGGTGCGCCGGTTTCGACGGTTGCGCTAAAGCTTGCGCTGCAGGCGGGAGTGAAGGTTCCCTAAACTGACAAAACTTATAACTGCCAAACGTAGAGAAGACGAAGAGTCTGAAAACGAACAGTTAGCTCTCGCGGCGTAAGTCGCGGCTTAAAGAGCCGGAAGTCCAGTCGCGCTGTTCCTAGCGGTTGGAACTTCTGTTGCTAACAGGGACTTGCTTGCCGCCTTTTTCGCCGGGCGGCCGGGACTTTTAGACGGAATACGGAAAAGACGCCTGCCATGCCGCTACCTTTTCCCGACAAACGCCTCGCTTGGCTAAGTCTGTAGACGCGCCTGATTTTCGCTTCCGGACGGGGGTTCGAATCCCCCCATCTCCAGCGCAAAAAAATCCCGCAATTTTGCGGGATTTTTTATTTTTCGAGTTTTGGCTATGATTTGAGCCGCGAAACCTCGGCTCGAAATTGATTTGACGCGCTCGCCGCAAGGCGAATCGCGCTCATAGCGTTTTAGTCCGCTTTTGTCGGACTAAAACTACTTCTTAAGAACTTTGCTGACGGCGGCAACAACCCAGCCTACGACAACCATCCAAAAGCCGATTGTCGAATGCTTGAGCAAGCTCTTGCCAAAGGCCTTGTAAATTCCGCCGTTTGTTGTAAAGCCCAAAACCAAGATGACGCCGCCTGCAATGCTTACAATCAAGGCAATCCATTCAAGCTGGTCGCCCTTTCCAAGCAAGGCTACAACTACGCCGGCAATCGCTCCGATGGCAATCAACAAAGCGCCGATTGTAACGAATGTCGAGCGGTCAAAGTTGATGAAGCTAAAGCCGTTTCCGCTAGAGCCAAGGGCTCCAGAGAACATTGGAAGGCAAAAGCCAATCAAAGTGACGGCCATTCCGATCAAGTAAAGTGAAAAGTTAATTCCTTTCTTCGCCATTTTTCTTTCTCCTTAGAAAAATTGTATTAAAAAACGGCGGACCGCCTTTAGCGAACCGCCGCTCTTTGCTGGTTTAAAGCGCCATTGCCTTAGTTGGCGTTGATTCCGTGGTGCTTTTGCTGGTAGCGCTTGAGCATGGCCACCGCGTTGCGCTTGCCGTTGTAGACAAAGCCGCCGTCCCAGTACTCAAGGGCCGCGAACAAGGCGTTTCCGCCGTCCTGGTCGTCAGACTGTTTTGTGCGGAACGAAACGAAGTTTGAAAGCATCTCGAAGTTCTGCTCGTGAAGGGCTTCGATGCGCTTTTTGTTGAACTCGTTCCATTTTTCCAAGTCCTTGAAGCCTTCGCCTTCGTCCTGGACGATAAGGTGGGCGTGCGTCGGGCTGAAAGAATACCAAACAGTAACCTTTTTGTTAACGTCGCAGTTGTTTCCGTGCTTTACGGCGTTTTTGATGACTTCTGAAATCTGCTGTTCCAAGAGGTTTACGTCCTTGATTTCCGCAGGCGCGGCTTGTACAATCAAGAGGGTAAAGTAGCGGATTTGCCTAAAGTCTGAAGGAAACTCCTTCTTAAGCATATTTGTTTTGTCGAACAAGGGATCGTTGTCGTCCGAGCGCAATAATTTCAAGCTTTCTTCTGCCATGGGATACTCCTAATAATATTTGTGCGAATTTTTTTAGTCTTTTACCATCAACAACGCTTCTTCAACGCTGTTTGCCATCGGGAAATAGCCCATCAATTTTGTCAATTCGATGACTTTCTTTACTGAGCCGTGAACGCTGGCGATGGCAAGCTTAAGGTTCATCTTTTTTATTGTAGAGCAAATGTAGATAAGCGCGCCGATTCCAGACGAGTCGATGTAGTCGACCTGCTCAAGATTGATGACAAAGAATTTGACATTTTTCTCAAGCATTTTCATGACCAACTCTTTGAGCTTGTATGAGTTGTACAAATCCATTTCCCCATTGACATCTATGATGTAGACGTCCCCATTTTTACGTATTTTCAGTTCCATAACAGAGCTCCTTCCTCCTATTGGATTTTTATGCACAGAAGCGTTTGGTCGTCATGCTGGACGGCGCTTCCGCAGAAATTTTTTACATCATCTTGGACGCGTTTGGCAATTTCCTTGCCAGCCAAAGAATGATTTTCTTTTATAATCTTTTCAAGACGTTCGGTTGAATACTGCTTTCCGTCAAGGTTAAGCGCTTCAATCAAGCCGTCCGAACAAGTTACGATAATGTCTCCGCTCTGGCATTCAAGCTCTTTGTCGGCGTAAACGGTTTCTTTTTCCATGCCGATCGGCATTGAGTCGTCGGAAATCTTCACGAAGGAATTGTCCGCCGCCTTGTAAAGGTAGATTGGATTGGTTCCGCCTGAAGAGTAAATGAATTTTTTGGCCACGCTGTCGTAGAAAATCAAGGAAATGCTGGCAAAGTGGTCTTTGTCGGCCTCGCTGAAAAGGCCTCGGTTTGTCCAGCCTAGGATTGTCGCTGGGCTTTGAGGAGTGTTTATTGTAAGGCGCAGCATAGCGCGGATTTGAATCATTATTACAAGCGAAGTCAGGTTCTTTCCGGTTACGTCGCCAAGCGCATAGGCTATGCGGTCTTTGCGGGCGACGACCAAGTCGTAAAAGTCTCCGCAAATGGACTCGGCGCTTGAGAAGAAGGCTCCGCTTGTGATTCCGGGCAAAAGCGGAAGCTTTGCGGGCAAAAGCGATTTTTGTATTCTGGCCGAAATCTCGTTTTCCTTTTCGTCGTTTGAGCGCTCGATCATGTCGTTGTGGATCGTTATCAAGCGGATGCCCAAGGCCATGATGTCGGCCAGTTTTTTGGCGACCTCAAATTCCTTGTCGCTGAAGGGCTCGTTTCCAAAGTCGCGGCTAAGGGCGATTTCGCCGATGGCCTGGGATTGGGCGATGAAAGGAACGAAGATGTACGATCCGCACTTAAGGAAGTCTTCCTTTTCGTTTTGAACGATGCGGTCGTCCTTTGTCGGTTCGGTGATCATTTCCGCCTTGGAGCCTGAAAGTATTTCGCCAAAGATGTTGTCCTTAAGCGGGAACTGGGCGTACTTCATGCTCATGTCGACGCGGTTCTGCTTGTGGGGAATGTTTTCCGGCAGCAAGTAGGGCGGAACGAAGGAGCCCTCCAAATGCTTTACCGAGAGAACGTCCTCAAAGTCGTCAAGCAAAAGAGCCATGCAGCCGTCGGCGTGCGTGTACTCAATCATTTGCTTTGTGTAGTATTCCAAAATCGAGTCGATGGCTCCGGGCGCCGAAATCGATTCCGAGGCGCGGCCCAGAAGCTCCTTTTGTATGTCGGAGAGCGTTCTGTCTATCTCTTCGTAGACGACATTGAATCTTTTTCCGCCGCTTATCGCGCCGGGCTTTCCGTCGTCCTCAACCTCGCCCCCGTCTTTGTTTGAAAAGGCCTTGACGGCCGCGTAGGGCAAAAGCAAAAGCGCGCCCGCCGCCAAAGTGAATGAAAAGAAAATGACGTTTGGCTTCATCGCCGTGAAAACGGCTCCGGCCAAAACGCAGAGCAGCGAAAGATAGAAAACAAAGCTTACTTTTGCCGTCTTTCTGACCGTGGCTACGAACAAAAGCAAAATCGTGGCCGCGATCAGCGCCGCCGCCGCAAATAGAGGAATATAGGAAAATTTGTCAATAGGCTGCAAAATGGACTTCTCCACAAATTTATTTATTATTGTATATTGTAACACAGGTATGGCAAATTCGTCAAGAAAATTTTTTTTTTAGGTCACTTTTTTTTAAAAGAGAGGCTTTTTAGCCATACTTTTTTCAAGTGGTTTTTTATCTTGTTTGGAAGGGATTCCGCGTAGTTTTGCGCGAAGTCTTCCACAGCCTTTTCCAGCGAAAAGTCTTCGCCCAAGGCCTTCTTTAACTCGTCCCAGTATTTGACTAGCCAAACGTAAAGGTCGGAAACTGTCCTGCGCTTGAATTTTTTCATTATTTTGTGCTGGATTATCGTGTTGACCACAGGCATGTAGACCGTGTTGAACCACGACATTATTGCGTCGGTCATCGAAATTTCCTCGACTTGGTTCAGGTTGATGTAGTACTTGTGGGTCAAGATGTGGTTGTAAATCACGTCGTATTGGCCCGCGGTCGTGAAGTCAAGGCTCCAGTCGCCCGTTATGTCGCCGTAGTTGGTCTTCGCGTAAAAAAGCCTTTTTTCGTAGGCGATGATTTGCCTGATTATCGTCTCCATCGACTTTCCGGGGGTAAGGCGGATTTCCGTGCGCAGGCTTGTGACCTCCGCGTCGATGCATTCCACTCCGCGGGCCTTGGCCACGGACACGCGGTGGTTTCCGTCGCGGACAAAGTAAACGCCGCCTATTTCGTACAAGGTGACTGCGGGAAGGATCACGCCCTTCATGTAGGCCTTGTCGATGTTCAGCCAGCGGTTCTTTAGGTGGGAATGCTTGGGAAAGAAGAGGTTGTCAAAGTCGTTGTAGCGGCCTTCGCTTCCGATGATTTTGTCCACGGGAACGGTTTGCATTCCCACGTAAACCTCGTTGTCGGGATGCAGCATTTCCTTTATGTCGTTGAGGGAAATCAGCCTTGTCTCTTCCGGCGACAAAAGGTGCTGCAGGCTGTTGACCAAAGCCTTGTTCCTTACCTTTGAGAAGTCTTCCTCTGATTGCGTTGAAATTCCCATGTCGGCCATAATTATATCTCTATCACATGGTGGCTGAACGCGTTGACAACCGTCGTGTTGTAGTATTCGCCGACCCTTTCCTCGTTTTGGTTGTAAAGGTGTATGTGGCCGTGCACCATGAATTTTGGGCTGTACTTTTTTAGGAAGCCGTTGAAGCATTCAAAGCCCTTGTGGCAGGGGTCGTCCTTGTCGTGGATTCCGCGCGGGGCCGCGTGCGTCAAAAATATGTCAAGGTATGTTCCGTAGCGGATTTTGTTCCACAAAAGCCGGGGCGCCATGCAAAAAAGCTTCCAGCGCATTTGGCCTTCGGTGAACTGGCATTGGCCGTGGTTGTAGTCGATTGAGCCCGGAGCGCCGGCTATCAGCAGGGGCCGCTTTTTCTTTGTCTTGGGGTCTTCGATTGTCACTTCCGCGGCCGCGCATTTAAAGCCCAGGTAAACCGCTCCGTGCGCGCGGGAAGCTTGGGCCTCCATGGAATTTTGGTCGGCGAGCGAAGCCGACGATAGTTCGTTGGAGTAGTACTTGTATTCCGAAAGGTTGTGGTTTCCGAACACAAAGTATGTAGGCTTGTTCAGCGTCGAAACTATGAAGTCGATGTAGTCCATCGGAAGGTCGCCCGCGCAGAGCACGGCTCCCACGTCTCCAAACCTTTGCTTGACCGCAGGCTTGTAAATGAAGGGGTCTATTTCGTCGGAAACGCAGAGTATTTTCATGGTTACGAGGCTTTGTCCAAGAGCTTTTCCAATTGGTCCTTTCCAAGCATTTCCACCGGCCGTCCTTCCGCGGCTTTCTTTGCTGTGTGGGAGAAGCCGGAGCTTGAGAGCACGTAAGCCTTTGTGCAGTTCTTGCTCTTGATTTCGTCCAAGGCCTTGATTGTGACCGAATCCTCAAGCGGATTCGCTTCCCTGTAGAAGTAAAGGAGGAAGGACTGCTTTCTGACCGATCTCCAGTCCGCGTTTCCGCCTTCCGTGGCGAT
The DNA here is from genome assembly GCA_902799665.1 of uncultured Spirochaetaceae bacterium. Classification (GTDB taxonomy): domain Bacteria; phylum Spirochaetota; class Spirochaetia; order Treponematales; family Treponemataceae; genus Treponema_D. The sequence goes on from CADCBK010000017.1 coordinate 54,198, forward strand.
GATTTGGCAGCCCCATTTCTTTTGCTCGCATTGCTGCGGCATAAGGCCCATCGCTTTCACGCAGGCGTTCTTGCATATTTCCAAAAATTCCGCCTCGCTTGAGGTCAGGTATTCCTTGAGGGAGTCGTTGGCCTGCAAGTCCTTGTATTCGGCCAGCTTTTGGCCGACGTCGCGGAAATTCTTTTGCCTTGAGGCTATTTTTTGCCATTGCTCTATGGCTTTTTCTATTTTATGGGTCTTTTCGTAGCAGGCGGCCAGGAAGTAGCGGGCGTACAGGGTTTCGGGATTCTTTCCGTCCTTGTCGGCGCTAATGGCGCGCTCGTAGCAGTTCATCGCGTTGTCGACGCTGTTTCCCATCATGTAGCAGGAGCCGCTTTCTATCAAGGCCTTTTGGCGGAAGAGGGGGTCGCGCTGGGCCTTTTCAAAGGATCGGATCGCGCCTGGATAGTCCTTCGCGTCCTTTAGGATTTTTCCCTGGTAGTAGTATGTGGAGAAAGTTTCAGGCGAAAGCTTTATGGCGATGTCTATCTCGCGCTTGGCTTCGTTCACCTGCTTGGCCCGGTAGAGCAAAAGGCCCATCGCCGCGTGCGCCTTGACGTTCCTTTTGTCGTATTTGAGGGTCTTGTCGTAAAAGCCCAGCGCCATGTCGGGATGGCTTGAATTTTCGTATATTTGCGCTACTTGGAAATAGTTGTCGGCGACTGTCGGCTCAAGCTTTGTCAAAAGAAGGTACTGCTTTAGCGCGTCTTCGGTTTGGTTGAATTTCGAGTAGAGGGCGGCGATGGTTTTTCTAAAGCTTTGCTCGGGCAGGCGGTTGTCGAAAATTCCGTTTTGGTCAACGTACTTCAATTCCATCAAGGCCAGCTCGTTCTTGTTGTCGGCCAGGTAGGCCTTTCCCAAGTAGTAGTGGGCCAAATAGTCTTTTGGGTCTTTTTGGAGAATCGCTTTCGCCAGCTTTATGGCCGCCTGGGTCTTTCCTTGCTTTAGATAGCGTTGGACTCCTTCAACTTTTTTAGGGGCCGCGACATTTTTGATGACAAAAATAAGCAGCAAGACAACGACCGCGCTTAAAAGAATGATTCCCACTAACTGCGCCACTTCCATGACAACTCGCTCCCAAAAATTAGTAACTATTGATAAAAAGGTTAATTTATGTAATTATGCCATATATGAGAATAAAACTCAATAGATTTTCGCCCTTTATTTTCTCCCGGCTGGCGGCCCTTGTTTTGGCCGCGGCCATCGGCCAGTCCCTTTTCGCGCAGGAAAAGCGGGAAGGAATGAAGCTCTTTGAGCAAAACAAGAGCGCCGAGGCGATAGCCTTTTTGGAGGCTGACATAGCGTCGGGAAATCCGCTTCCTGAGGAATACAATTATTTGGGCCTCGCTTACTATCAAATCGGAAACTACGAAAAGTCCGTCGAAGCCTTTAAAAAAGGAACCAGCGCGGCTGGAAGCGACAAAAAGCTTTTATACTTTAACATGGGAAATTCATATTTCGCCCTGCAAAAGTGGCAGGAGGCGCTGGACTCTTACTCGATGTCTTCCGTCGCCTCTCCGTCGTACGCGTCCGCTGTTTTGAACAAGGCGAACGTGGAAATAAAGCTGGACAAGCTTAAGGAAGCCGTCGCAGACTACAAGCGCTTTTTGCTTTTGCGGCCCGAAGACGAGCAGCGGCCTAAAATCGAAAAAATCATCGCCTTGATAGAAGGCGAGCTGGCCGCCCGCGCCGAGCGCGAAAGGCTGGCGGCCGAAGAAGCCGAGCGAATCAAGCGCGAGGAGGAGAGGCTGGCCCAAAAGCGCGCGGAGGAGGAAGCCGCCCGCCGAAAAATGCTTGAGGACATAGCCGGCTCCTTGCGCGAAGGCGGAGAGACGACAAACATGAGCGCCGACGCGGAAGAGTCCATCGGCTATGAATACGATTCTGACATCGATTGATTCCGGAGGGGGATTTCTTTTATGGCTACAAGCGAAAAAACTGAAAAAAAACGGGCGGCTGCGGCTAAGGCCTCGTCGCCTGCGAAGAAAAGCGCCGGGGGCGTGAAAAAGCCGGCCGCCAAGGCAAAGACGGCCGCGACCGCAAAAAAGAGCGCTGCTGCCGCCAAAAAGCCGGCGGCTGCTTCCAAAAAGAGCGCTCCGGCCGAAAAAAAAGCCGCGGCGCGAAAGACCGCTCCGGCGGCCCGCGCGTCCGTTCCCAAAAAAAGCGGCGACGAGCTTTACGGGGAGAGCAACGCCCTTCCGTTCCAAATCGACGACTTGAAGGACTCGGAAAAAAGAAAAAAGATTATTTTGATAGCGGCGGCGGCTCTATTGCTTTTGCTGCTCCTTTTCTTTGGAATCAGGGGAATCGCGCGCGCCGCCTCGTCTTCCGGGGCAAAGGACGGCTCGGCCAGGCAAAACACCTTGGCTTTGGTTCAAAAGTACTTGGACAAGGGCCAGTACGACAAGGCGATGGATCTTTTGAACAGCCTCTTGATTTCCAATCCCGACGACGCGGAAGCCGACAAGCTTTTGGACGAGGCCATCAGGCAAAAGAAGGCCAGCGACGACCAAGCCGCCGCGCAAAACATTGTCGTTCAGCCCGGAGACTCTTCCTACAACATAAGCATCGACACCGACGAGCTGACCGCGGCCTTGCGCGAGCAAAACGAGAAGAGCCAGCAAATGATAAACGACCTTCTTGAACAGCAGAGGCAAAGCCAGGACGCCCAGCGCGCCGAAGCCGCCGCCGAAAAAAAAGCCGCCGAAGAGCTGAAGAAAAAAGAGGAGGCCGAGCGCAAGGCAAGGGAAGAGGCCCTTGCCCAAAAGAACGCCGCGATTAAGTCAAAAATCAATGGCATAAACGAGAAGATTATGGCCGGAAAGGCCGACCTTAACACGGGCAACGTTGACAGCGCGATCAGGAATTTTGACCTTGCCGTCGCGCAGCTTCCGCTGGATGAGGGCGAGCCTGAATTTTCCGCCTCCAAGTACAGCGAAGTCGCGAAGTCTTTGTTCGAGGCCGCTCAAAGCGAAAAGGACGCGGGCAGGAAAGACAAGCTTAACAAGGCCGCCCTTCAGTACGTCAACAAGTCGCTGAGCGTTAATCCCAACGATCCCGTCAGCCATTACATTTTGGGAATGAACTACATTGAGTCGGGCGACTGGCAAAAGGCCGCGCGTGAATTGGAGGCCGCCGCCAAAAACGATCCGGGAAACTACATGTACTACTACCAGTTGGGCCGCGCCCAGTTTAAGCTGAAGAATTTTACCGCGGCGCGTTCGGCTTTTGAGACTTCGATAAAGTACAACGGAAAGTTTGACCTTGCGCATTACAATTTGGGAATGACGCTAAAGCGCCTTAAGCTTAACAAGGACGCGTTGAAGGCCTTTAGGACCGCCCATTCGGTGAACCCGCAAAATTCCAAGGCGTATTTGGAGGAGGCGCGGCTTTTGAACGACGCCTACAAGGATTCGGCTGGCGCCGTGAACTGCTACAAAAAAGTCATAGAGCTTGATCCAGTCAATGTTTCGGCGCTAAACGAATGCGGCCATGTCTATTCAAACATGGGCCAATACGCCAACGCGGAAGCCTTCCACAGAAAGGCCGTCTCGCTTTTAAAGCCCGGCGACAAAGATCCAATCACTTACTACAACTTGGCCTTGGCTCTTTACAACCAAAAGAAAAGCACAGAGGCTGAAAAATACGCCCAGCTTTCTTATGAGCAAAAAGACGCGATAAAGAATTCAAAAGAAAAGGCTGTCGTTGTCTACAACTACGCCCTTGTCGAGGATTCCTTGGGAAAGGCTGACAAGGCCATCGCCCTTTACAAGGAAGTCTTGGCCCTTGACCCAGACAACGCGAAGACGAAAACAAATTTGGGAAAAATGATGATGTCCATGGGCGACGCGGACACAGCCCTGGCTTTTTACTTGGACGCTTACAAGGTTGAAAAGAGCTTTGAGCTTGAAAACAATTTGGGAAGCGCCTATCTTGCGAAAAAAGATTACCAGAGCGCCATAACGCATTTCCAGAACGCGCTTAAGCAAAGCCCCAAGGACCAGACAGTCCGCTTTAACCTGGCCAAGTGCTTCGCTGAGGCCGGCGACTACGACAACGCAAAGACTTGCTATGTGGACATCATAAACGCGGACCAAAAGAAGTACGATTCTTACATAGAGCTTGCCAAGGTTTTCATCGCGCTAAAGGACACCTCAAGCGCGAAAAGCTACCTTGACATTTTGCGGCAAAAAAATCCCACTTACCGAAAGTCTGAAGTTGACGGCCTTTTGTCTGCGATCGGAAATTAGGTTCGCTTTACAAGCTCGAACAATTTGTCCTTTGTCACGACCGTCCAGCAGGGGCGGCCGTGCGGGCAGTGGGGGTCGGGGAGGGCGAAGGCCTTTTTGACCAAGTCAATCGCAGCCGCGTCGTCTATCACGTCTCCGTCTTTTACGGCGGTCCTACAGGCGGCCATCGCGGCGATTTTTCTTGTCAATTCCTTTGGCTCGATTCGCTTTTCAAAAATCAATTTTTTAAGCTCTATTATGCCGCCCTTCCACAGGGAGTTGAACGAGCTGAAAGTCCATTGCGCGTCGCCGGTACGCTCGCATTCAAAGCCGTAGCGCTTTAATTCGTCCGCGATTGACGCCATGTATTGGTCGTCGGCCTCGCTTTCAAGCTCGATTTTTTCAGGAACCAGGAGCGGCTGCCTTTGCGTTTGCCCGTCCATTATTTTGTCGAACAAATAGCGCTCGTGCGCGGCGTGTTGGTCCACAAAGTAAAGCGCCTTGTTTTTTTCCACGATGATGAACGTGCCCAGCGCGCGGCCGATGTATTTAAAGCCCGCCGCGCCCATGGATTGCTCGGAAGCCCAAGAGGCGGCCGCGCTTTTTGGGCTTCCGTAAGACTGATGGCCGGCCGAAAAGTCCGCGGACTGCTCGTAAGCCAAAGAAGCGGCCGCGTCTGGAGCGCTTTGGCTGGCCGAAACTGCGCCTGGGCTTGCGACGCGCAGGTTTTGCGGCCGCTCGGCGATGCGGGGCGCTCGTCCCGCTCCGTAGGATGGAAGCGCGCCGCTTGGCCAAGACTGCGCGGCCGATTGGCCTGAAGGCCAAGACTGCGCGGCTCTCGAAAAGCCCGCGCTTTTTGGGCTTTCGTATGATTGCGGAGCGGGCGATTGCGTTCCTGGCGAAGAAAAGCCGCCTGCAAGGTCGGCCAAGTCGGACAGCGAGGCCGCGCTTTTTGGGCTTTCAAAAGATTCTTGGTTAAAGGAAAAAGCGTTTTGCCGCTCTTCTTCCGTTCCGCCAAGGCCGGATTTCATTTGCTTGACGCTTAGCGCCCTAAAAAACTCTCGCAGCGCGGAGCTAACTCCGTGGTGCAGGCCCGCGATGTCCTTAAATCGCGCCTCTTTTTTTGCAGGGTGAATGTTAAAGTCAACCATGTCGGGCTGGACTTCGGCAAAAAGGGCGGCGGCGGGATGCGTTCCGTTTGGAAAGTATCCCTGCGTTCCGTATTCAATCGCCTGGACCAAAGAGTATTCGGCGATCCGGCGCCCGTTTACGTAAATGTAAATGTCTTTCCTGTCCTGGCGCGCGACGCAGGGGTCTCCGACAACAAGGCTGAATGAAAAGCCAGATCCGCTTCCTTTTATTTCGTAGAACAAGTCGGGGCTTTGCTGAATTCCAAGCGCCTCGTAAAAGCGCTCGCGCAAGGATTGGCCGGCCCTAAAGTCGTTTCTCAGCTGGCCGTCGACGCTTAGCCTAAAGGCGATGTCGGGGCGGGGGAGCGCTTTTTCCAAAAAAGTTTGCCGGCACATTTTTGTTTCGCTCGCCGGCCGTTTTAGGAACTGGCGGCGCGCCGGAAAATTTTCAAACAAGTTTTCGGAAGATACGACCGTTCCCGCTATCGGAGAGCGCGGCTCAATTATATGGTCTTCCGTTATCGAGCAGCGCATTTTCCATTCGCCGCTAGAAATCGTAAGGCGCGCCACGGCGGCGATGGAGGCAAGAGCCTCGCCTCTAAAGCCAAGAGTCGTAAGGTTCAATAAGTCTGTGTCGCTTGTGATTTTGCTTGTGGCGTGCGGATGCGCGGCCACCGCCAAGTCTTCGCGGCTCATTCCGCAGCCGTTGTCCTGGACGCGGATTTTGTCTATGCCGCCGCCTTCGATTTCGACGTTGATTTCAGTCGCGCCTGAGTCTACGGCGTTGTCCAAAAGCTCTCGGACAATCGAAGCGGGGCGGTCGATGACTTCTCCGGCCGCGATTTTCCGCGCCGTTTCCGCGTTGAGGATTTTAACTTTTCGCCGTTCTTTTTCTTCCGCCATAAAAACGCCGCGCGCTTTTTCCGCTTACTGCCTTAAGCCCGATGTTGGCGCTCCGGCCGAGCCGCTGGACTCGTCCGCGCCGCTGAACAAGTCCAGTTCGGGACTGTCGCCTGCGCTTGCCACTGGCTGGTTCATCAAGACTTGAATCTTTCCTTCGATTTTGTCGATTTCTTTTTCCATTCCCTTTGCAAGCTTGATTCCCTCTTCAAAGGCGCTGAGAGCGTCCTCAAGCTTTACGTTGGGATCCTTTATCGAGCGGCTGATTTCCTCAAGCCTGTCCAAGTTTTCTTCAAAGTTTTTCATTTAATCTCCTAAAATTATAAACTGACCAAGAAGCGCCGCGTCATTCCGTCGCGCTGTCAACCGTGGCTATGATTTTTCCCTTGGCGGGAACTATTTCTATCTTTGATCCTTTGGCGACTTCATCGGACGAGCGGATGATTTTTCCTGTGGCCGCGTCGCGAACCATCGAATATCCGCGCTGCAAGAGCGCCGAAGGGTTGGCGTTTTCCAAAACCAAGATTTGCTTTTCAAGCTTTTGGCGCGCGTCCTTGATTCTGTCTTGCATGCTGCTTGTCAAGTCGTCCTTGGCGTAGTCAAAGCGCTGCAGCAAGGGCTGCTCGATGGAACGGAATTTAAGCTCCAAATTCTCCGGCGAAAATTCCTGAACCATAAGGCGCAATTTTTGCAGGCGGTTTTTTATTTCGGTCTCAAACTCCGCTTCTTTTTGCTCAAAATAATACAGAACGTCGTCCAAGACAGGAACGGCAAGCTCGGCCGCGGCGCTGGGCGTTGGAGCGCGCCTGTCTGCGGCAAAGTCGCAAATGGCCCAGTCAATTTCATGTCCTACCGCGCTTATTACAGGAATCTTTGAGCCGGCCACCGCGCGGACGACAATTTCTTCGCTAAAGGGAAGCAAGTCTTCCAAGGATCCGCCGCCGCGGCCTACAATCAAGACGTCGCACATCTTGTAGTCGTTGGCCGTTTGTATTTGCCGCGCTATGCTCGCGGCGGCAGTGTCGCCCTGCACGATGGCCGGGAACAAAATTACGTTTACGTACTTGCTTCGCCTGCGGGTAATTTGGAGAATGTCGCGCAAGGCCGCGCCCGTGGGGCTTGTGACCACTCCGATTGTGTCAGGAAAGGCGGGAAGGGGCTTTTTTCGCGCTTCGTCAAAGAGGCCTTCGGCGTTAAGCTTTTTCTTCCGTTCCTCCAGCATCAAAAGGATGTTTCCGCTTCCGGCCAATTCCATCGAGCTGATTACGATTTGGTAGTTTCCGCGCTGTGGGTAGACGGTAAGCTTTCCTTTTACGCGGACAAGGTTTCCGTCGCGGGGAGCGAAAGACAAGCGCGCCGCCGTTCCCTTCCACATGACAGCCGCGATTTGCGCTCCCGCGTCCTTTATGACAAAATAAACGTGGCCGCTTGAGCTGGGCCTGTAGTTTGAAACTTCGCCCTCGAGAACGATTTCGGGGAAAGAGCCTTCGACCATGTCCTTGATAAGGTTTGTAAGCTGAGTTACCGTAAAAACTGTGTCGCTTTGGTAGAAGGTTTGAGGCATGGAATCACTATAACATAGTAGGGAGAAAAATTCTAGCGCTTTTTCATTCCCATCAAAATCGCCGCGCCATAGGTCAATATCGCGCCTTGACAAAAGAGCGGCCGCTGATTGATAATTTTGCGCAATGAATAAAACTGTAAGGAAATTTCTGCCCTTGATATTTACGGCGCTTGCCTTGGTCGGCCTTCCGGCGGCGCTTTCTTTTTTCTCAAATTTCAGCTGGCAAAGCGAGATAGTTTGGACTTACGTTGAATTTGGATCGTGGCCGCAGACGCGCGCCGCCGAGGGCGTTTTGGTTGACCAGAGCGAGCCGTTGGCCGTCGGCGCCTTTCTTTATTGCAAGGGGAGCGACGGCGCCCTTTACGCGCGCCTTGGCCAAGACTGGTTCAAGGTGGAGCCGATAACTTGGCGCGTTTTGGAAGACAAAAAAGGCTCGCGGCTTTTGCTGGCAGAAAAAATCTTGGCTTCCGGCCCTTACTATGACGGCGCGGACGGCGAGCGGATTGTTGGCGGTCAGACAATCTTTCCCAACAACTACAAGCATAGCCGAGTCCGCGCTTGGCTAAACGAAACTTTTTTGAAAACGGCTTTTTCGGCGGAGGAGCAAGAGCGGATCCAAATGTCCGCCGTGGACAACAGCGCGCGTTCCACCAATCCCGACACAAAGGGCGTCTTGTGGAACGGCGGAAAAAACGAATATTATTGCGAGGACACAAGCGACAAGGTCTTTTTGCTTAGCGAGCGGGAGGCGACAAAGGGCGCCTTTGGCTTTGGAGTTTACGATTCTTACGGAGCGGGGAGCGCCCGCCGACTTTGGCTACGCCTGCGACTTGGACAAGGTTTCCGCTTCCGGCGGAGGAATCGTTCCAGCGGTCAGGCTAAAGGCGGAAGCCGGCGCAAACTAATTAGCCGCGCAAAAATTCTTTTATCGCTCGCCGCAAGTCCTTTGCGCTTGTAAATTGAAAGGCGTGGATGCCAAGAGAGGCGGCGGCTTGGACGTTGGCCTCCAGATCGTCGGTAAAAAAAGCGTCGCTTGGCTCGCATTTTTCGGCGTCCAAAATCAGTTTCCAAAAAAGCGGGTCGGGCTTTTTTGCGCCCATAAGCTGCGACGCGTATGTTTGGTCAAAGAATGCGTAGTCGCCGCGCGCCATGTGGTTTAAGTAGTGGCTCTCGATTGTGTTTGTTCCGCAAACGACGCGAAAGCTTTTTTTTCGCAAGCCCAAAATTATTTTTTTTGTCTCCTCGTTCAATACAGGGTGGAAGAACAAGTGAAAATAATCCGTGTCGATTTTCTTTCCAAGGCGCTCGCCGACAGCCGCCCAAAATTCTTTTGTCGTGATTTTTCCGACTGTAAGCTGGTCAAAGAGGCCGCCTGTCGCGTTTTCCATTTCTTCTTGCGAAACGCCAAGAGCGGCGGCGGGGCGGCCGCGGGCTTCGCTTGCGTTTGTGGTTACGACTCCGCCCATGTCAAAGATAAAAAGCTTCATAGTTCCTCCAAAAATCGGTTTAAAAACAAAAGGCCTTCGCGCGTCATTGAGTAAAAGGCGTCGCCGCCGCTTTCGGTTTTGCAAAGCCATGCGGTCGCCCCGGCGTTTTGGCCTTGCGCGCTTTCTTTGAAGCCCAGCCGCGCGGCAAGGTCGCCTCCGTAACGCGCTTGGTATTCGGCCGCGCTCGCGCCGCGCCGGGTCCGCAAATTGGTCATGATATATTCAAACTCTTGCGTGGCCATGTCAAGCGCTTCCAGCTGGCAGGGGAAGGCTAGCGCGGCGCGGACCTTTTGGTCTTGCGACGCCTCTTTGTTCGCGCGGCCCCCGTTAAGGCCTTGCGACCGTTCCCCGTTCCAATACGCCATGTACTCCGCCGCGTCCAAAACGTTCGTGTAGCGCCAGCCCGTGGGATTTCCGTAAATCGTTCCGGCCGCTCCGGCTCCGGCGCCAAGATAGCTTTCTTGCGCCCAGTAGGCCCCGTTGTGAATGCTTTCAAAGCCAGGGCGGGCAAAGTTGCTGACCTCGTATTGCAAAAAGCCTTTGCCCTCCAAAAGGTCTCGGCCGTCCAGCCACAGTTCCTCCGCGGCCTCTTCGTCGTATGGAATCTTTCCTGAGTCAATCGCGCGTTTTAGCGGCGTTCCTTCTTCCAGCGTGAGAGAGTAAAGCGAGACGTGCTTGGCTCCCTTCCGCTCGACAAAATCTATGTCGAGCGCAATGTCTTCTTTTGTCTGGAAGGGAAGGCCCGCTATCAAGTCCGCCGACCATTCATGCGGCCAAAAATTTTTTATCATCTCCGCCGCTTTTTCAATGTCGCGCTCGCTCGCCCTGCGTCCAATCGCGCGCAACACTTTGTCGTTCTTGCATTGGATTCCGACGCTTAGCCTGTTGATTCCGCAAGAGGCCGCCTTTTCCAAAAGCGGGCGCGAAACTGTTTCTGGATTCATCTCGATTGTCCATTCGCAATTTTCATCCAGCGGCGCGGCCTTGTTTTGCGCGGCGGCCTTTATGGAAGCGCATAAAAATTCCAAGTCCTCCGCGCCCAAAAGGCTGGGAGTGCCGCCTCCGATGTAAACGCTCTTCCATTTTTCAACGCCAAAAGAATGGGCCAAATGCTCAAGCTGCCGCGCGACGGCCCTGGCATATTCAGGCGGAACGCAAGATGCGGCTTTGGAAAAAAAATCGCAGTAGCCGCATTTTTGGAGGCAGTAGGGAATGTGGACGTAAAGGGGCGGCCTCACTTTTGGGACTTGAAAATTTTAATTTGGTTAAAGGGATAGTAGCTCATCAAAACCCTTTTTTTTATTTCTGAAACGTTGACTTTTCCAAAGAGCCTTGAGTCCACGCAGGAAAGGCGGTTGTCGCCCAAGACAAAGAATTCGTTTTCGCCAAGCGTGATTTTGTCAAAAGAGCCGCGCGCTCCGATTTTAGGATCCCAGCCTGATGGAGGAACGGTAATGTCAACGCTGTATGAAACTTGGTTCAACTCAAATTCCGTGAAAAAATGCTTTTCGTCTTTTGGCTGGACGTAAAGGATGAAGTCTTTCATGTAAAGAGTGTCTCCGGGAAGGCCAACCGCGCGGCGCATCATGGGCTTTTCGTCCGACCAAGGATGGATTTTTTGAAAGGTGAACGCGGCCGCCGCCATGTCCGCAAGCCTTTGCCTGGCCGTGAGCTTTTTTTCGTTTCGCGAAATTATTATTATTTCGCCGCGCTTGATTTTCTTTCCGATAGGGGTGGCGAACACGGAAGTTCCGCTTGGAACGTTCGGCTCCATCGATGTTGACCTTTGCTGGACTGGACAAATGACAAAGTTGAGGATCGCGTTCATTACAATGAAAAAGGAAACGACGAAAAGAAATGTCCGCCTGATAAAGCGCCGCCTTTCCTGTCTTAGCGAATATGAAAGTTCGTAGATGTTCGTGTTTTTGCCCATGCCGACAGTTTAGCGCAAAGGCGGGCTTTTGCGCAATAATATTGAAAAAAAACAAAGTTGTTGTATTGTCAGTTATCCGCGTAAGCGGATTTTAGATATTTCCACTAGCAAAACAACACGAAGTGTTGTATAATATTAGTTTATGGCAGAAGGCGGAAAAAAAATCGCGGAGAACCGAAAGGCTCGCTATGATTATTTTATAGAAGACTCGATTGAATGCGGAATTGTCCTTGTCGGCACGGAAGTCAAGTGCGTAAAGGGCGGAAACCTTTCTTTTCCCGACGCTTTTGCCGAAATTATAAACGGCGAAGTTTGGGTCAAGAACCTTCACATCGCTGAATATTCGTATTCCAGCGTGTTCAACCACAATCCCGACCGCGCCAAAAAGCTTTTGCTCCGCAAGGACCAAATAAAAAGGCTTTCGCGCAAGGTGGACGAAAAGGGCTACACTTTGATTCCCTTGGACTTTTACCTAAAGAACGGGCTTGTGAAGGTGACGCTTGGCGTTTGCAAGGGAAAGAAGGCCTACGACAAGCGCGAGAGCGTCAAGGCGCGCGACAACGAAAGGCTTCTGGCCAGGGAATTTAGAAAGGGACTGGATGGCTAAAGGCAGGCTTTTTTTTAAAACCGTTTTTCTCTTGGCTTTTTGCCTTTTGGCGCAGGGCTTTGGCTTCGCGCAAGAAAAAAAGCGCGCCCTTTATTACTTTGGCGTGGTGACGAACGTTCACGACCAAAACATGCTGAACATCACCCAGGACTTGTTTTTCGCGCAGCTTAGGGGAATCGGCTACCTTGAGGCCCAGGACATGCGCGACGACGAAATCAAGGAGTCCTACACTCAAATTCAGACTGACGAAAGCGGAGAAGCCTTCTTTAACTTGGTCCAGGAACGGACAAAGGACGAAGGCTCCATTGTCTTTGTGACAAGAATCTACAGGCCCCGCAGCGACGAAAAGTGGCAGTGCGCCTTTATCGCAAAGAACGTGTCTACAGGAACCATCGCGTCAAGGGGAAAAGAGTACGACTCCTACTACAAGATTTTGACTGACGCGAAAGTCCTGATACAAAGCGTGGTTTCAGAGGCCAGCGGAAACCGTGACTCGGACGGCCAGTCAGCGGCCGCGTCGCAAGGAAGGGAGCGCGCTGAGGGCCTTGACGCCGGCGCGGGAAACATAGCCGGCGCCTGGGGCGGAGAGAAGGACGCCAGCAAAATCATTTTGCTCAGAAGCGGCCGCGGCTTTATCGTCTTTAACAACGGCGCCACAATGAACGTCACGGTCACCGCTTCCGAAGACGGTTCCGTTATAAAAATCGTTCAGCGCGACAAGTTCAACGCGTCCTTTTATCCCGACATAGACAGGCAGACCATCCTAAATTACGCCGAAAGCGCCTCGCCCATTGAGTGGAACTTGACGCTGACAAAAAGCGGCTCGCTTGTTGGAAAGAAAAAAACGTTGGTTCAAACAGGCTCGGCCGTTGAGCCGGCCAGCGTTGACGTGTCTTGGACTAAGAAATAATTGGAATCGCAATCGTAAAGCAAGTTCCGGCTCCCTTTTCGCTCTTTACTCCGATTTCCCAATTGTGGATGTCCATTACGGTTTTTACCACCGACAGGCCGATTCCTTGCCCTTGCTCGCGGCGGGAATTCGTTCCCCTGTAAAAAAGCTCAAAAACGCGCTCGGCCTCTTCCTGCGTCATTCCGATTCCGTTGTCGGATATCGTGATTTTCGCAAAGCCGCCTTCAATGAAGGCTCTTGTGTCGATTTTCGCTTGGGGCTGCGTGTATCTAATCGCGTTTGAGAAAATGTTTTCAAGCGCGCGGGAAACAAGCTGCTTGTCCATTCTAATCATTGTCCCTTTTGGAATCCTTATTTCGCAGTTTGTCGTCCTGTTAAAGACGCCGCCTGTCGCGCTTGCGTATTTTTCAAATTCCGCCAAATATTCCGAAAGGTCGTACTCGTCGAAATCTTTCACCCAGTCTGAGTCGTTCATCTTTATGAAGCTGATGATGTCGTCAATCATTTTTTCAAGCTGGCCGCATTTTTGAAGTATTATCTCAAGCGAGTAATTCATTTTTTGGGAATCGTCAAAAAGCCCGTCGGCGATTCCTTCGGCGTAGCCTTTGATTATGGCCAGCGGAGTCTTTAGGTCGTGGCTTATTCCCATCACAAAGCGGTCCCTCTGGCTTTTCCTTTCCTTGAAAACTTTTCGAAACTCCTCAAGGTTGGCCAAATGGCTTGTGATTTCGTTTGAGTACCCCTTGTCCAAAGGGATTTCTATCGGCCTGTCTATGTCTCCGTCCCTTAGCTTTTGCGCTTCCTTTCCCACCAATTTCAATGACGCTTCGATTTTCCGGAACATGGTAAGGGAAAGGATTATGAAAAAGGCCTCAAAGACAATCGCGAAGATTATCACGAAGTTTCTGGGGCGGGGGAGCGTTCCGTTCTTTAAGGCTCCCTTTTTCGCCACGCTGCGAGGGTATCTGACCATGTGGATCAGTTGCCCGCTGTAGCTTTCTAGCGGAATGGATGTTATTTGGTAATTGAAGTCTTCCGCCTTTTCAAAAATGCTAGAGTTCATTTTTTCGACGTTTATCCTTCCCTTGTTTGGAATAGACGGAATTGTGGAAAGAATTGCCAAACCGTCGGAAAAGAAGAAAGCCTCCTCAAGGTTCGGCGGCCGCTCGCGAAGGTATTTTGTAATGGCCGCCCGGTCTGAGGCCGTCAATTTTTTTATGTCGAATGACTCCAGCTTTGAAAGGCTGTCGAACAAAACTCGTTCCGGCGACGTTATGTACAGGTAGGTCGCGAAGGTCGTTAAAAACAGCAATGGCACCGCGGCGAGCGTGAGTATGATAAGTATAAAGTGGCTTCTGATTTTCATTCGCTTTATCGCGCGGCCGGCTCTGCCGTTTTCTTGCCCGGCGCCTCAAAGCGGTAGCCGTATCTAAAAACCGTTTTTATGTATTCCGGATTCTGGGGGTCCCGCTCGATTTTCTTTCGCAGGCGCTGGATGTAAACCGCGACGGAAGTCAAGTCTCCGCAAGGCACTTTCCAAACTTCGCTGAATATTTTGTTTGGCGAAAGGTTCTCGCCCTCGTGGTGGACAAGGAATGAAAGCACGTCAAATTCCCGCGCGCTAAGGCGGACTTTCGCGACGCCGCGCTTTAGTACGCAGGAGCTTTCAAAAAGCGTGTATTCTCCGAATTGAACCGACTTTTCAGCCGCCGCCTCTGTTTTTGAAAGCCGCCTAAGGTTGGCCTTTAGGCGCGCTATAAGGACGCGCGGGCTAAAGGGTTTTGTGACAAATTCGTCGGCGCCCAAGTCAAGGGCGGTGATTATGTCTTCGTCGGCGTTGCGGGCGCTTACGATTATCACCGGGATGGAGTCCTTGTATTCGGACCTGAATTTTTTTAGGAAGTCCATTCCGCTCATTCCCGGCAGGTTCAAGTCAAGCAAAAGCGCGTCCGGCGCCCTTCCGCGCAAGGCGGCGGCGGCTTCTTCCGCCGATGAAAAGACAAGGGGCTCCATGCAAGCGTTGTTTACGTAAAGGGACATCAAGTCCGCCATTTCGGGAACGTCTTCTATGATTAAAATTTTTTCCTTTTCCATAAAAAGCCTTTTCCCATTATACACCATATTTCTTCTAATATTCAATAAAAAAAATCCGAAAATTTATAAGAATAAACTTGCATTTTTTAGCAAGGTGTGATACTATAAAGAATAGTAGCATAGGGTAAATTTTTGCCAATGCTTCCATATCTTTATTAGTGGGGAAATAATTTAGATATGATAGAGGTTGAGCGTCTCAACGGATCAAAGTATTTTTTAAATCCGCATATGATCGAGTCTATGGAAAGCCTTCCAGACTTGACTATAACGATGCTCTCCGGAAAAAAAGTCATCGTAAAGAATTCCCCGGAAGAAATTATAGAAAGAATTGTGAATTACCGAAAACGAATCGGCATAAACACCCAAGAGGTATAAAATGGACATAGCGACAA
This sequence comes from uncultured Spirochaetaceae bacterium, assembly GCA_902799665.1. Taxonomy (GTDB): domain Bacteria; phylum Spirochaetota; class Spirochaetia; order Treponematales; family Treponemataceae; genus Treponema_D. The sequence goes on from CADCBK010000017.1 coordinate 69,483, forward strand.
TAATCGGAATCGCAGGCGGAGCGGCTTGTATCGTCATGTCAGTATTGACATCCGGCGGAACCTTGGGCGGAATCATCGACATTCCGTCTGTGTTCATGACTGTAGGCGGCTCCTACGCGGCCTTGTTCATTCTTTCGCCCCTCAACAAGGCCATCGGCCTTTTCAAGGTTATGGGAAAGGCTTTCAAGATTCCTGATTTTGGCGAAAAGTCCCTTGTCCAAAACATCGTGAACCTTTCTGACAAAGCGCGCCGCGAAGGCCTTTTGATTTTGGAAGACGGCCTTGAGGATTTGGACGACCCCTTCCTAAAGAGCGGCCTTCGCCTTGTAATCGACGGAACGGACGGCGCCGTCGTCCGCAAAATCATGGAAAACGAAATGAACCAGACCGAAGCCCGCCACATGGAGTGGGTCAACTGCGTAAACCAGTGGGCCGGCTTTGCTCCTGGCTTTGGAATGATGGGTACCGTTCTTGGTTTGATTGGTATGTTGAACAACTTGGAAGACAAGAGCTCGCTCGGCCCTAACATGGCCGTAGCCTTGATCACTACCTTGTACGGTTCAATGATGGCCAACTGGCTTTTGACTCCGTTTGGACAGAACCTTATCGGCCAAAACTCAATGGAAATGCGCGTAAAGGAAATGGTAATCGAAGGCGTCCTGTCCATTCAGGCCGGCGAAAACTCTCGCGTTATCGCCCAAAAGCTTTTGACATACCTTGATCCGGTCACAAGAAAGGCTGTGGCCGCGGAAGTTCTAAAGGATTAGTTAGATGGGTAAGAAGAAGGAGCCGGAGAAACCGTCAACAGCTTGGCAAGGCACCTATGGCGACATGATCACCTTGATGCTTTGCTTCTTCGTAATGTTGTACAACCCTTCGGAGATTGACGTCACTCAGCTGGCCACCATAACTGAAAGCCTCCAGATGAACCAAACCGAGACCACTACGGGCGGCATGTCCCTTTCGGCCGGCCGCTTGTCCGACTTGGGAAACACAATCAGCGCCCTGCCTTCTGTGGAGAAGGGCCGCTCGCTTGGCATGGCCAAGAAAAAGGCCGTGTCGCTTTTCGCTCCGGACGTAAAGTCAAACCGGATTACGATTACCAGCGACGAGCGGGGCTTAATCATAACGCTTGCCGCCGACGCTTTCTTTAGGCAGGGCAGCGCGGACTTGGACATCGAGAACACCCGCGACACGCTCTTGCGCCTTAGCGAATTTTTTAGTGATAAAGATTTATTGCAAAAAAACCGAAGATTTAGGATAGAAGGCCATACGGACAAGACGCCGGTAGATTCGGAAAATTCAGAATTCATAAGCAATTGGGAGCTTTCCGCGGCGCGCGCCATGAACGTCTTGCACTATCTTGCGGACTTTGGCGCTCCCGAAAGGCAGTTTTCGGTCGCGGGCTACGCGGACACCCGTCCAAAGTTTGAAGGCGACACCGAAGAGGCGATGGCTTACAACCGTCGCGTTGACATAGTTATTCTAGACGAAGGGCATTTTTAATGCTAGATTGTAACGGAGGTAAAAAATGGCTGACGAAGACAACGTAAACGACGAGCTCGGCGACGAAGAAGGCGGCGCCGCGGCTCCCGCCAAAAAGGGCGGAATTGGGGGCTTGCTTCCGACTTTATTGAAATACATTGCGCTCGCTTTGGGAGCGATCATTCTCATTGTGACCGTCGTCATCATAACGATGAACATAATGGGCGGCAACAAGCCGGCTCAGGCGGCCATTCCCGTAAGCGAGGACTACAAGGAAATCGCCGAGGAGTTGGAATGGTACACTTCGCTTGGCGAAATCCAGACTCGCACCAGCGAGTCGACTCCCGCGAGCGTCGTCGTGAACATTTTCTTGGGCTACAAAAAAGAAGACAAGGTCACTTCAACCGAAATCACCGCCCAAAGAATTCCCATTCGCGACTTTATGCGAAATTATTTCGCGGCAAAAACGGCGGACGAATTGACTCCGCGCAATGAAGAGAACATTAAGATTGAAATTCGCAACGAGATAAACGACACGATTTTGAACAGAGGAAAAATCAAAAAAGTTTCGTTTGACAAGCTGAACGTTGTGACTCAATGAAAAAAGGCGGGCATTTTAGATGGTAGACGTTCTTTCGCAAGACGAGATTGACCAGTTACTCAACGCGATCAACACGGGCCAGTCCGAAACCGACGACTATAAGGCGGTTTCCGACACCCGCAAGATCAAAATTTACGACTTTAAGAGGCCTGACAAATTCTCAAAAGAACAGATCCGCACCGTGCAGATCATGCACGAAACATTCGCCCGCCTTACGACAACATCGCTTTCGGCCCAGCTGCGCTCTTTGGTTCATGTTCATGTGGCCACTGTAGACCAGTTGACATATGAGGAATTCATACGCTCGATTCCGACGCCGACAACCCTTGCGGTAATCAACATGGATCCGCTTAAAGGAAACGCCGTATTGGAAATCGACCCGGCCATTACATTCAGCATGATCGACCGCTTGTTCGGCGGAACCGGCGCTGTCACCGGCAACAAGAGCCGCGACCTTACCGACATTGAGTCCAGCGTAATGGAAGGAATCATCGTCCGCATTTTGGCCAACATGCGCGAAGCTTGGACGCAGGTTATCGACTTGCGCCCCCGCTTGGGACAGATTGAGACAAACCCCCAGTTCGCGCAGATTGTTCCTCCGACAGAAATGGTTGTTTTGGTCACGCTTGAAACAAAGGTCGGCGAGGAAGAGGGAATGATTAACTTCTGCATTCCCTATTTGACGATTGAGCCGATCATCTCAAAGCTTTCTTCGCAGTTCTGGTTCAGCTCTGTTAGAAGAAGCTCGACAACCCAGTACCTTGGAACCTTGAAGGAAAAGATTTCAACGGTTGACATGGACGTCGTTGCCGAGATTGGTTCCATCAACTTGCCCATCCGCGACGTGCTTAGCTTGAGATGCGGCGACGTTGTGAAGCTTTCGAACACTAAGGTCGGCGACCAGCTGACGTTGAATATTGGCGACAAGAAAAAATACTTTTGCCAGCCCGGCGTTGTGGGCAAAAAAATGGCGGTTCAGGTTACAGGCAAACTCGACGACGAGGGCGCCGAAGAATTTGAAGAGCTTTCCGTAGAAGGAGATGAAACAGTATGAGTGATGGCGTAATTTCCCAAGATGAAATCGACGCGCTTCTTTCGGGCGTTCCAGTGGACGGCCTTAACGCGTCAGGTCAAGTTTCCGGCGCGCCGTCGGCTAACATAGACGCGGCGACTCTTACAAAGTTCGCGGGCGAATTAAAGGATCCTCTCGTAGAAAACTTAAAGCAAATGACAGGCGTTGAGGTTTCGGCCGGCGAGCCTGCTGTTGAGGCCGCGACGCGCGACCAGTTCCTTGCAAAGCTGCCTGAAATGGTAATCGCGACGACGGCGGATTTTTCAAACGGCCTCAAGGGCGACCACCTTTACGTCATCTCTACCGAGTGCGCCCAAAAGTTGGTCAGCCTTGTAAACAAGGAGGAGAACGCCGCGCTTGACGACATGGCGATGAGCGTAATCAACGAAACGCTTTCCACGCATACAAACGACGAAATAACGGCGCTTGACAAGACCGGAAAATTGGCCGGCCTTGCCTGCAATCCCGCGGAGTCGATCAGCGTTCCTAAGGCGATGGTCCGCATTCCGCAAAACACTTTCGCATTGTTCACTTTCCCGTTGACTATCGACGGCCAAGCTTACACTTTGTGGGAAGCCATTGGCGGCGATCCAGCCCAGTCAATCGCCGTCGCTTTGGGCGGCGGCGCTGCGGCCGCTCCGGCCGGCGGATCTCTTAACGCCGCTGACATGGCGAGCCTTGGCGGAATGGCCGGCGCTCCGATGGGCGGCATGGGAGCCGCTCCGATGGGAGGAATGCCGACGGGCGGCGGAATGCCAATGGGCGGAATGCCGATGGGCGGCATGGGAGGTATGCCAATGGGCGGCGCGATGGGCGGAATGCCTATGGGCGGCATGGGCGCGATGATGGGCCAGACTCCTAACGTACAGTCTTTGCAGTATCCAAATTTGATGGGCGGAGCTTCTCCGACAGACCAAGGAAACATCGGTCTTTTGATGGACGTTTTCATGGAGATGACCGTAGAGCTTGGCCGCACAAAAAAGCCGATCAAGGAAATCCTTGGATTTGGCGAAGGAACGATCATAGAGCTGGACAAGTTGGCCGGCGAACCGGTTGACATTTTGGTCAACCACAAGCCTATCGCCAAGGGAGAAGTTGTAGTTATCGACGAAAACTTCGGCGTTCGTATCACGGAGATTCTCTCTCCGCAGGAACGGGTTTCAGAGCTTCGCTAATTTCTTAAAATACGGCGGCTGGGGAGCCGCTTTTTGGGTGGGGGAAACGTTGAAATTCTCAAAAATTGCATTGGCGTTTTTTTGCGCTATTTCTCTTTTAGCGGGCTCTGCGGCGGCGGAGGACGATTCTTCCTCCGGCTCGTCTATTGGCCAAACCTCGCTTTCCGCCCAAGCCTTGCCCGACGAGTCTTCTTTGGCGATAGGCGACGCGGCGGCGAACAGTTCCTCGCCTGTCTCCGCCATAAGCGGCTCCGGCTCGTCCGTCTGGCTTTTTTTTAGAATGGTCTTTGTCCTTATAGTCGTTGTCGTCTGCATTTATTTTGCGATGAATTTCATGCGAAAAAAAATGAACGGCGACAGCGCGGACGACGACATGTTTTTGCGCAAGGTGGCGCAAGTCACTGTCGCGCCGGGAAAGACGGTTCAAATAGTGACCCTTTTGGAAAAAGCCTTTTTGATTGGAGTCACGGACAGTTCCATCGAATTGCTTGGCGAGATAAGCGACAAAGAGCTGGTGGACGCGATGAACCTTAACGCGGACAAAAAGCAAAACACGGCTCGCGCGAGAAATTTCAACGACGTGCTTTCGCTTTTCTTGAATCCAAAAAATCCCAACGCGACAGCGGGCGAACGAAGCGCGTCAAAGTCCATATCGGAATTCTTCAGCAAGCAAAAAGAGAAGCTAAAAAATGGAAAGTAAGGCTTTTGTTTCATTGAAAAATCCTTTTGTCCGACTCGCTCTTTTCTCCTTGTTAAGCCTTCTTTGCGCCTTTCCGCTTTCTTCGCAAGCCGCCGGCCGCGCCGTGGACGATCCAAACTTTCCGCAAGGCTCAACCCGCGGAACGATGCAAATGGAAGGAAACGTCAATCCCGTCCAAATACCGAACGTTGACATAAACATAAGGCGGCCCGAGAACGGCCAGGAAGTCGCATTTAGCGTCCAGCTTTTGATAATGCTGACTCTCTTGACGCTGGCCCCAAGCCTTTTGATTTTGCTCACTTGCTTTTTGCGCTTTTCAATCGTGTTGGATTTCATCAAGAGAGCGCTTTCGTTGCAGCAAGTTCCCCCGACAAGCGTATTGAACGGAATAGCGTTTTTCATGACCCTTTTCATCATGTGGCCAACGTTCACCAATATTTATGACAATGCCTTTAAGCCGATGAGGGAAGGCCAGATAGGCGTCGAGGCCGCCTTTGACGCCGCGCAAAAGCCTATCCGCTACTTTATGTACAGGCAGATGGCGGACGACACAAGTTACATCAAGATGTTCATGAACATGCGCGGCTTGGACAAGCCCGAAACTTTGGACGACGTTCCGACTTACGTTTTGGTCCCCTCGTATATTTTGCACGAGCTTACGGCGGCCTTTAAAATCGGCATTTACTTGTACATACCCTTCATCATAATAGACATGGTTGTCGCCAGCATTTTGATGAGCATGGGAATGATGATGCTGCCGCCTGTGCAGATTTCCATGCCGTTTAAGTTGATGCTTTTTGTTTTGGTTGACGGTTGGGGCCTCTTGACCCAGCAGCTTTTTTATTCGGTGTTGAGGTAGCGTATGGATATTGGACAGATAACGAACTTAATGCGCGCCGGCATCATGCAGGTTTTGATTTTAATCGCGCCTGTCCTGCTGGCTGCCTTGATTGTCGGCTTGATTGTGGCGATTTTCCAGGCCACCACTTCCATCCAAGAGCAGACTTTGACTTTTTTGCCAAAGATGATAACCATTTTCGCGATGCTCGCGCTTTTGGGCGGCTGGATGTTTTCCGCGCTGCGCGATTACACCATAACGCTTTTTAGAAACATAGCAAGGATGTAGGAGGAAGCTGCTTTTGTTGGACAGTGTTTTGTCGCAAGCGCCTTTTTTCCTGCTTGTCGCCGTAAGATGTTTTTCGCTTTTGATGACGCTTCCTCTTTTTAGCATGCGGAACATCCACAGCGCGGCGCGAGTCGCTTTGACGGGCTTTTTGGCCTTTAACATTATGGGCCGTGTTGACTATTCCGCTTATCAAGGCTTCTTGTCGGCCGAACAAACTTTCACCGCGCAATTCATTATGCTCTTGGCGGGGGAGGCCCTGCTTGGAGTGATTACAGGCTTTTTTATTTCCATAATATTTTCGGCCTTTAGCACGGCCGGCCAATTCTTCGCTTTTCAAATGGGCTTTTCGGCCAGCGAAGTCTACGACGCGCTAAGCCAGGTTGAGAACCCCTTGATGGGCCAATACCTAAACTTAATCGCGATGCTGATTTTCATGCGCGCCCAGCTTTTCCAGCGGCTCTTTTTGGGAGGCCTTGTTTCAAGCTTTAAGTCTTTGAACGCGTTTTCCATTGTGAACGACATGGCCGGCGGCGCGGTTTTGCCCGCGTTTTTCATGAAGGGCTTGACTGAGCTTTTTGCCAACGCGCTTGTGATTTCGCTTCCCATTATGGGAACCTTGATGTTGATAACGATTTCGGTCGGAATGCTGTCAAAGGCCGCGCCTCAAATGAACCTTTTGAGCGAAGGCTTCCCGATTATGCTTTTGACTTCATTCTTCATTTTGACAGCATTGATGCCCAGTTTGATAGACGCGTTCTTAAGATGCTTTGACAGCGGTTTCGCCCGTTTGGAGCAGTTGTTCCTGGCTTTGGGAGGCAAGCGGATATGAGCTTTGAAGACATAGACTTGCAGTGGTTTGCCGCCGAAGACGAGGGACGCACAGAGGAGCCGTCGGAGCTTAAGCTGAAAAAGGCTAGGGATGAAGGCCGCGTCGCAAAAAGCCCTGAAGTGAACGGCGCCTTTGTTTTTTTGTTCGCGGTCCTTGCCTTGATGTTTTTGTCAAAATGGCTTTTAAGGAATTTTGAGGAGATTTTGATTTTCTTCTTTACAAGAAGCGGCCATGGCAACGCGGTTAACGGAAGCAGCGCGGCCGTGTTCTTTGACTATTATTTTAAGATGGTCTTTCCTATCGCCCTCGTTTCGCTTGTGGCCGGCGTCGTTGGAAATATAATTCAAAACCGCGGCTGGATGTTCAGCCTTAAGCCTTTGACGCCGAATTTCAAAAAGATACTTCCGCATTTTGGAGAATACTTTAAGAAGACGATTTTTTCAAAGCAGGGGCTTTTTAACATCGCCAAGTCGCTTGCAAAAGTCGCCATTCTTGTCTTCGCCTCCTTCGCAATCATAAAGTCAAACATGGGCGAGCTGCTTTTTATCATTCACCAAAACGGAAACATTTTGGCGGCCTTTGGAAAAATCGCTTCAATCGCCTTTAAGCTTTTGCTTTTCGCGGCGATTTTCTTTTTCGTCATCTCGATTCCAGACTACTTTGTGCAAAAGTCGGCCTTTATGGATTCCCTCAAAATGACAAAGCAGGAAGTGAAAGAGGAATTCAAAGAGATGGAAGGCGACCCGGAAGTGAAGAACCGCATCAAGCAGGCGCAGCGCCAATTGCTGTCCTCAAATGTTCCCCGAGCCGTGGCCGAAAGCGACGTTGTCATCACAAACCCGACGCACTTTGCCGTGGCGCTAAAGTATGACGCGGCGGCAAGCGACGCCCCCATGGTCAACGCGAAGGGAGAGGACTTCATGGCGCAGCGCATCAAGGAAATCGCGCGCGAGAACGACATACCCATAGTGGAAAACCGGCCCTTGGCCCGAAGCCTCTATGCAGAAGTCGAACTTGGCGCTATAATACCAGATAGTTATTTTAAGGCTATTTCCGTTGTGTATAGCCATTTGAAGAAGTTTAACAAAACAGCGTCTTGACAGGACGCAAATATATAAAAAAATAGCCTGGGTGGGGACTTATGGCGCAAGCGCAAATAAAACAGAATAACGCTCTCTCATTTATTCAAAGGAACGCGGTCAGCGTAGGCGCGATTCTTGTCGTGCTCATGTTGATTGTTCCGGTGCATTCTGTTTTATTGGATGTTTTCATGGCGATGAACCTTTCGATTTCCGTCTTGCTCTTGCTTACGGTAATCTCAACGCCAAAGCCTTCTCGCCTTACGTCATTTCCGCAAATAATTCTGCTTGTCACTCTTTTTGGCCTTGGCATAAACGTCTCGTCGACCAGGTTGATTTTGACAAAGGGCGCCGCATTTGACGGCCGCATGGTAAGGGCCTTTTCATCATTTGTTGTCGGAAGCGACAAGGGCAGCGACGGTCTTGTTGTCGGAATGGTAATCTTCATCATTTTAATCGTCATCCAGACAATCGTAATCACAAAAGGCGCCACGCGCGTAAGCGAAGTCGCCGCCCGCTTTGCCTTGGACTCTATGGCGCAAAAAAACTTCGCCGTCGACCAAGAGCTTAACTCCGGCGCGATTACGGAAGAAGAGGCCAGGCAAAAGAGGGCCGATATAAGGAACGAAAGCGACTTCTTTAGCGCTATGGACGGTTCCTCCAAATTTGTAAGCGGAAACGTAATGGCCGGCATATTCATCACGGTGGTCAACTTGGTCGCCGGCCTTATTACCGGAATGATTTTGCGCCGCGAGTCTTTTGGCAGCGCGATCGAAACTTATTCACGGCTTACAATCGGCGACGGCCTTTTAAGCCAGATACCGTCCCTCTTGCTTTCGTTCTCAACCGGCATGTTGGTGACAGCCAGCAACTCCGAAGAGCAGCTCAGCGAAGAATTGAAGAAGCAGTTCACGCAATCGGGCGTAACCTACATCATAGCCGGCGCCGCCATAGCCGTTCTTGGCATTTTGCCGGGAATGCCGTGGTACGTCTTGATTCCGCTTGGAGCGATAAGCGTCTTTGCCGGAATAAGGATGCAGCGCGACAAGGCGGCGCAAGAACAGGCGAAAAACCTGGCTGAAGCCGAGGCGAAGGGAAAGACGCAGACAGGCCAAAACCCGGCGGACGTGTCGCCTGTCGTTCAGCTTGATCCTCTTCAGCTTGAAATTGGATACGCGCTCATTCCTCTTGTTGACAACGAGAAGGGCGCGAAGCTTTTGGAGCGCGTCGTAAGAATCCGCCGCGAGATTGGACTGGACTTGGGCCTTGTGGTTCCGAGCATAAGAATCGTAGACTATATGACGCTTGACCCCAGCGAGTACACGTTTAAGATTCGCGGAATCGAAGCGGGCCGCGCAAAGCTAAAGATGGGCTACTATATGGCCATAAACACCGGCGGCATAAAAGAGGAGTTCAAGGGCGAGGCCACGCGCGACCCGGCCTTTGGAATGCCCGCGATTTGGATTCCCGAAGACAAGCGCGCCGAAGTCGAAAGCGCAGGCTACACTGTCGTCGACCCCTTGACTGTAATCGCGACGCACTTGACCGAAATAATCAGAAGCCACGCGGCGGAAATTCTTGGAAGGAAGGAAGTCAAGCAAATTATCGACAAAGTCGCCGAAACGGACAAGGTCGTGGTGGACGAGGTTTTGGAAACATGCAAGTTCACTTACGGACAAATAGAAAAGGTCTTGCAAAACCTTTTGCGCGAGCAGGTTTCAATCAGGAACATCGTTCTTATTTTGGAAACCCTGGCCAACTACGGCCCCAGCGTTGGCCCGTGGATTTTGACGGAAAAAGTTCGCGAAGCTTTGGGAAAGCAAATATGCCTTCAGTACGCCGACGAAAACAAAAAGCTTCGCGTTATGAATTTGTCGCAGGACTATGCCGAGCTTTTGCTTAACAGCCAAGTTATTCCCGCTGACGGCTCAAGGCCGTTCGCTGCCCTTGGCCCGGTTGACGCGCGCCGGTGGATTTCTGATGTCAGCGCGGCCTTCGCGGCAATGCAGGAGAGGGGGCTTGTTCCTATAATTCTATGTCCCGCCGAAGTCCGCTCTTTGGTAAAGTCTTCAACCGAAAGAGAGCTGCCTGGAATCGTCGTTCTTTCAATAAATGAGCTTATCGCCGCCGAAGATACAGTTAAAATTGAAACTCTTGGCGAAATAAAAGAAAGTGTTGAGGGGGGTGTGTGATGCTGGCGACAGACGAGAATCAAGAGCAATTAAGCGTTACAGCGGACACCAAAGAGGATTGCCTTGAGCGATTGATAAAGCTTTACGGCAGCAAGTCAAACTTTGAAATTGTGGACCGCGCGAATACAACTCAAAAGTACGGCCCTTTTGGCCTTTTTCAAAAGCCGGCCGTAAAGTTGTTTTATGTGGTCAATCGAGGAGTCAAAAATTCAGCGGCGTTCGAAAGCGAGGCGGAAAGCCAGAAGTTGATAAAAGAAGATGTCCTGCGCAAGATGACGGGCGGAAAGTCAATAGCGGAAATTCAAATCAGCGAAATTAACGCCAAGGTGAACGAAATCGCGTCCGCCATGCAAAAAATTCCCCGCTCGTCGGGCGAAGAGAAAATCGAGTCCATTGGCCGCATAGAGGATATGCTGGACGACAACGAGTTTACGCGCGATTTTATTTTGGGAATTAGCGCCCGTTTAAAAAAGGAATTTTCTCTTGACGATTTGAACGATTTCCATAAAGTGGAGCGGCAAGTGGTCGACTGGATAGGCGAGTCCATCGAAGTCGCGCGGCCCAAGCATTCAAGGCCCCCGCGTGTTGTGGTGATTGTCGGTCCCACCGGCGTCGGAAAGACAACAACAATCGGAAAGCTCGCCGCGCAAAACGTGATACTTCACAAGAAGTCGCCCGACGTTCCGGCAATCCGCATATCCATGATAACAATCGACAAGACGAGAATCGGAGCGGAAAAGCAATTGCAGACTTTTGGCGAAGTCTTGGACTTGCCGGTTCATAAGGCCGAAAACGCGGATGACCTAAAAAGCATTTTTGACTCCATAAAGGGCGACAACGACGTCATTTACATCGACACGTCGGGCTACAGTCCAAACGATTCGGAAAACATCGCCAAGCTAAAAAGCACTCTTAGCGTTGACGGCTTGCATCCCGACGTTTACCTCGCGCTCGCCGCTTCCACAAAGGCGCGCGACATAAAGAACATCATGCAAAATTACGAGCCGTTTGGCTATTCTTCTGTCATTGTCACCAAGTGCGACGAAACGACGCGCTTGGGCAATATAATAAGCGTGTTGAACGAAAAGCGAAAGGCGATTTCTTACTGGACTGACGGACAGGTTATTTCGCGAAACATTCAGCGCGCCAATATAGTTGATTTTTTGATTCGTCTCTCAGGTTTCACTGTGGACAGAATTCATATCGAAGAAAAATTTGGAGAAGATTAAAATGGAAGACCAGATTAGCGAACTTAGGGAAATTATGAGAGGCGGTTCCGACCAGGCCAAGGTCCGCGACGTTCACAAAACCCGCGTCATCGCGATTACAAGCGGAAAGGGCGGCGTAGGAAAGTCCAACCTGGCCGTCAACATGGCCATCGCCTACGCGCAGCTTGGAAAGAAAGTCATTTTGATTGACGGCGACTTGGGAATGGCCAACGTTAACGTTTTGCTTAGCGTCGTTCCAAAGTATAATTTGCTTCAAGTGATCAACAAGCAAAAGACGATGCAGGAAATCATTTTGGATTCTGAATACGGAATCAAGTTCATCGCCGGCGCCAACGGATTTTCAAAAATCGCCAACCTCAGCAAGGACGAGCTTGACTACTTCGCGACGCAGTTTTCCTCGCTTTCAAACGCTGACATAATCATCATAGACACCGGCGCCGGAATCTCCAACAATGTCCTTTCGTTTGTCGCCGCCAGCGACGAAGTTTACGTCGTGACGACACCGGAGCCGACGGCCATAACCGACGCCTACGGAATGATAAAAATCATCACGACCGAAATCGAGGACCGTGAAATAAACATTCAGCTTTTGGTCAACCGCGTCCATTCCGCGGACGAAGGAAAGAGGATTGCCGACCGCATTATCAGCATCGTAGGCCAGTTCCTTAACTATAAGGTCAACTATGTCGGCTTTGTATACGAAGACCCGGCCGTTCAAAACTCGGTAATCAGGCAAAAGCCCTTTATTGTCGTCGCTCCGCAGTCAAAGCCGGCCATGTGCGTAAAGCATATCGTTGGCAGAATCGAAAAGACAGAGGCTCCTGACAACGAAGGCGTTTCAAATTTCTTGAAGAAATTTTTGGGCTTTAAAAGATGAAATTTTGTAGCATTTTTTTTAAATCTATGCTATAATATAGTGATTTTTACAAGGGGAAAACGAACGTGATTAAAATTAAGCCGATAATTTTTAGCGCCTGCGCGGCTTTCGTTTTGTCCTTTTTTACGGCCTTGGCCGCGCGCTCTGGCCTTCCGGTCGCCCTTATAAAGGCTTTTGTTTTTGGCCTTTTGTTCGGCGCTTTGGCGGCGGGAGTCCAGTTTGTTTACGCCAAGTTTTTGGCCGACGGCGTTTCCGCTCCGGATGCCGCGGAAGAGCAGCAAAGAGTGGTTGGCTCAAAGGTTGATTTGGTCGTTAGCGAGGAGGACTTGCCTGAGGACAAGGACGCTCCCGCGTTTTATGTGGAAGGAAAGCATGTGCTTTCCAACGACGACTTGGTTGGAAAAAAGAGCGCTGTCGCGGCGGACGACTCCCTTTCGGCGGCAAGGCAAAACGAAACGCTTGATGCTGTCGAAAAAGTTCGCGAGCAAAAGGCCGCCGAGAACATAGCGCAAAAGACGGCGGAGATTGCCAGTCCCGCGCCTGCCGCCGTTGAGTTGGAAGCGCCGCCTGGCGTTTCCCAGCCGCAAGCGAAAGAGGCGCCCGCGGCGTTCGCGCCTATCAATTTGGCTCATGGCGCTTCTTCGGCGGCGCCTGCGGCCGCAATGTCTGGCGACGACGAGTTGGACGACTTGCCGGACATTGGCGAAATAGGCGGCGGCTCTGCCTCTGAGGCCGAAGGCGGCGTCATAGAGGACAGCGAATTCGCCGAAGAGGGCATGGCCCGCCCCAGCAGGCAAACCGAGCTTGCTGACGGAAAAGTTGCGGATGTAAAAGACGCTCCGGTAATGGCTGAAGCGATTAGAACGATATTGAAGACAGAAGAATAAAGCAGGGTGTGGAGTATGGAATCAACGCTTGTTGAAGAAAAGACAGAAGACGAACTTTGGAACGAATACAAGGAGACTCGCTCTCCTGACTTGCGCGACAAAATCATTCGGCAGTACATGCCGCTTGTGAAGTATGTTGCCGGCAAAGTCAGCGTCGGCATGCCCGCCAGCGTTGAGTTCGACGACCTTGTGGGCTTTGGCCAATTCGGCCTTTTGGACGCGATAGAAAAATACGATCCGGATAAAAACGTAAAATTCAAGACATACGCCGTCACAAGAATCCGCGGCGCGATATTTGACGAGCTTCGCCAGCTTGACTGGGTTCCCCGCAGCGTCCGCCAAAAGTCGCGCGAAATCGAAGACACAATCGGAGATTTGGAAGCCCGCTTGGGACGCACCGCAAGCGACGCCGAAATCGCGGGAAAGCTTGGCGTAAGCGAAGAGGAATACCAGCAAACGGTTATGAAGCTTTCGGGCACCAGCGTGCTTTCGCTTAATGACGTTTGGTACAGCGGAAACGACAACGACCACATGTCAATCGGAGACAGCATAGAGTCGCCTTCAAGCCTCAATCCCGATGTCATTGTCGAGCGCGAGGAAATCCGCAAAATCATAATTCAAGCGATCAACGAGCTTCCCGAAAAAGAAAAGATGGTGATTGTGCTCTATTACCACGAGGACTTGACCTTTAAGGAAATCGGCCAGGTTTTGGAAGTCAGCGAGTCGCGCATAAGCCAGTTGCACACAAAAGCCAACTTGCGCCTTAGGGCTAAGTTGACCAACTTAAGAAAAGGAATAATGTAAAAATGGTCGGCCTTGAAGTCATCCGAAAAGACATGGAGGCTCTGCTGGAAGAGGACAAGTCGCTCAACGCGATAGAGGTTAACGCCGACTCGCTTGACGAAGCCTTGGCCGACGCCGCCACCCAGCTTGACGCCAGGGTCGTGAATCTTGAATATGAAATCTTGGAGCGCGGAAGCGACGGTTTCTTGGGCTTGGCGAAAAAGCCTTGGAAGCTCCGCATTTACCAAAACGCCGCCTCGCTCGCAAAAAAGAAAAAAGCCGTCGCTCAAAGCGCCTTCTCTACCGACGAGCTTGACGAGGAAGTCAAGGTTGTGGATCAGGACGGACTTTACTATATCCGACACTTTGGCGACAGCATTATGCTCAAAGTCTTGCCGCCCATCGGCCATGGCCGCCATGTGGAAGCTAAAGACATCATCAACGATGTCCGCCGGCCTGACACTGTAAGCGTGGATGAAGGCAAGATAAAGGACTGCGCCAAGAAGGGCACCAACGGCGAGTATGTGGACGTCGGCCTTTACAAGCACATCAAGGCTGGCGACGCCATGCTTATCATTGACATTTCAAAGGACGAGATGGAAGCGACGCTAACCGCGACCGCTCCCGCCATGAGCGGAGGAGAACTCACCGCCGACCAAATCAGGCGCGCCCTGGAAACTCAGGGAGTCGTTGCAGGCATCGAAGACGATAAGATTGAGGAATGGGTTGACAATCCCGTTTACGGCGCTCCTTGCGAAGTCGCCCACGCCATTATGCCGCAGGACGGCCGCGACGCTTACATGGCCTTTAACTTTGAGACCGATCCGACAAAGCTTAAGATTAAGGAAGCGGGCGACGGCAAGGTTAACTTTAAGGAGCTTAACAAAATCCAAAACGTCGTAAAAGGCCAGCCCTTGGCGACAAAAATACAGCCCGAGCGCGGCAAGGCCGGCAAAACCTTGTTCGGCCGCTACCTTGAGGCCAAGAACGGAAAGGACATCAAGATTCCCCTTGGAAAGAACGTTGAGCTTGACAAGGACGGAGTCACAGTCATCGCGAGCGAAGCCGGCCGCGTTCATTTTGACGACCAAAAAATCAACGTCGAGCCGATTTTGGAATTGGAAAGCGTTGGCATCAAGACCGGCAACATCGACTTTTTGGGAAGCGTCATCGTCAAAGGAAACGTGGACGACGGATACGAAATCAAGGCGACCGGCGACATCGAAATTTCCGGCACAGTTGGAAAAAGCTTCATCAAGAGCGAGCGCGGCAACATCATCGTTTCGGCCGGCATTTTTGGCCACGACGAGGGCGAGGTTCACTGCGGAAAATCCTTGTGGGCCAAGTTCATTCAAAGCGCCAAGGTTGAGGTCGAGGAATTCTGCATTGTTTCCGACAGCATCATGAACAGCGAGGTAAGCGCGATGAAGCGCATCGTTCTCAACGGAAAAAAGGCCCAGATTACCGGCGGCCACTTGTTCGCGACCGAAGAGATATGCGCCCGCAATATCGGCTCTCCAGGCGGCGGAACGGAAACAATTTTGGAAGTCGGCTTTGACCCAAGGGCCAAGCACCGTTTGGAATTCATTCAAGGCCAGCAAAACGACTTGGTTCGCGAGCTGGAGGACGTTGAGAACAACATCCTTACCTTGGAGAATTACAAAAAAGCCCGCAAAACCCTTCCCAAAGACAAGGAAGAGACTTTGGGCAAGATGAAGAGCCGAAAGCAGGAAATCACGATAGAGTCCGAAAAAATTTCGGAAGAGATAGACCAAATTCAGGAACACTTGCACGCGCTAAAGGTCTTTGGAAAAGTAAAGGCGGAAGGAAACGTCTTTGCGGGCGTCAAGATTTACATACGCGACACCTTGCAGGAAGTCCGCGCCGACACCAAGAACGTCACATACTTTATGGAAGGCGGTTTCATCCGCACCGGAAAGTATGAGGCGCCCGACTTGACCGGCCTGGAAATGCCGGAAGGATACTCAAGCTAATGGCTTTGCAGCCAATTGACCTTCAGACGATGTATTCTCAAATGGCGAACGTCGCGCAGCGCGTCGCAAGCGAAGGGCAGGGCGCCTCCTTGTCGCATTCCCTTCAAACACAAGGCATCATAAACCAAAACTTGCAGCAGTCGCAGAGCGTTCAAAAAACCGCGAGCAATGAAACGCAGGCCGGAAAAATCAAGGCCGACGAAAAAGGCTCGGACAGCGGCGCCCAAAGCGGACGCAAGAAAAAGGAAGAGCGGCAGGAAGTTCCTGAAAAATCGAACGCGTATGAAATTACAGATCCCGCTCTTGGCGTCCACATAAACATCACGAGGTAGTTGGATGGCTGTCTTTTTAGTTTCTTCCCTTACATTGATAAACCTCCTTTTGTGGCTGGTTTTTTTATTTCGATTTAAAAAGCTTTTTTCGGCCGACGACATTATGGTTAAATTTAGGGACGGAATGGACGGGCTTATAGCTGAGGCCCAGCGGAACACGCTTGCCAACATAAATCTTATTGAAGATAAAATAAAGGACCTTAAGGCTGCAAGCGCCGAGGCGGAGCGAAAAGTTTCCATTTTGCGCCATGAACTGCAAAACTCCGAAAAGTCGGCCGCGCTGCAAGCCCGCTTGAACATGAGCTACGCGGCCGCCCTGTCCGAAGGCGCCCCAAAAGCGGCGGCAAAAAAAGGCAAGGCCAAGCAGCCTGCCAAAACAACTGCCAGAAAATCAATTTCAAAAGCGGCTTCCGCTTACAAGCGAAACGAACTTCCTGCCGAAGACGAGGCTTTTGCCTTGACTTCGCTTTTTAACGAGAACGCGCAAAAGAGCCTTTTTGAAGAGCCGCAAATAACGGTAACGCCAAACGGCGACGCTTACGGAAAAGTTCCTGTAATAAAAACGCAGATTGTCGCAAGCGACAATCCAATAAAGCCCAAAAAGCCCTTCGCGCGCCGCGTTAGGGAGCTTTACGACTTGGGAAAGACGGTTGAGGAAATAGCCTCGGCGACGGACCATTCGACAACCGATGTCCAGCTTGTTCTGGACACTTCGATATAAAAGCGGAAAAGAAAAGGAGGCTCGATTATGAGCGTAAAAAAACAAAAGTTGGCGACTCTCGCAAACGGCCAAGAAGTTCACTTGTTCACTGTTTCAAACGGAAAGATGTCCTTTACCGTAACTGACTACGGCTGCACGCTTACGGGAATCTACCTTCCGCAAAAAAACGGCCCGGTAAGCGACATCCTTTTGGGCTATTCGACTTTGCCCGAATACGTCATGTCAGACGGATACTCTTTTGGCTCCATCGTGGGCCGCTTCGCCAACCGAATCGGCGGCGCTTCTTTTTGCGTTGACGGAAAAAAATTCCAGCTTGACAAAAACGACAATAGTATCAACACCTTGCACGGAGGCTTTTTCCGCCTGGACCACCAGGTTTGGAAGGCCAAGGCCATTGAGTCAAAGTCTTCTTGCGGAGTCGAGTTCAAGCGCCGCAGCCCCGACGGAGAGCAGGGCTTTCCGGGAAACCTTGACGTTACGGTAAGCTACACTCTAAGCAAGGACAACAAGCTTTTGATGCGCTACAAGGCAAAGACCGACAAGGCGACTCCTGTAAATTTCACAAACCACGCCTACTTTAACCTTGCCGGAAGCGGAACGATTTTGGACCACGAATTGCAGTCCGACTGCAAGGGCTATTTGGAAGTCGACAAGAACCTCATTCCCACCGGAAAAATAATCGACCTTTCAGGCACGCCCTTTGACTTTACCAAAGCCAAGACAATAGGACGAGACATAGACAAAGTGGCTCCCGGCTACGACCACTGCTACGTGACTCCGGCCTACAAGGGAAAGGCGGCCGCTCCCGACCCCAAAAAGCTTGTCCGCTGCGCCGTCCTTTTTGACCCCAAAAGCGGCCGCAAAATGACCGTTGACACTAACCAAGAGGGAATCCAAATTTACACCGCCAACTGGGTTGAAGGCCTCGCCGGAAAGAACGGAGTCCGCATGCAAAAGCATGGCGCGATTTGCCTTGAAACCCAGCGCTTCCCTGACGCTCCCAACAAGAGCGACTTTCCGCCCTGCGTTTTGCGGCCAAAGGAAGTCTACGACGCGCAAACTGTCTACGCCTTCAGCTGGTAAAAGACGCCCTGTTCTTTTTTTTGTGGAATAAATTCCATGGATGCCGCGCTTGCCGCGGCATTTTTTTTCGGCATTTGGCTGCCATTCTATTGAATAACTTTCGCTTTTGTATTAAAATGGAAATAATCGGCTTTTTTTCAAAAAAAATGCCAAAAAATCGCTTTTTTTGGGGGAATTATGAACGTTGAGCAAATGCTCGGCCAAAGCGGAATCTTGACGCTTTTGGGAATGGGCGTGGTCTTTAGTTTTCTAATCATCATGATTGTGTGCATGTACGCCTTGCACGCAGTCCTTCACGCGCTAAAGTTGGACAAGGATTCGCCGTCCGCTTCAACGTCCGCGCCGGCAGCTTCAAGCGCCGCGAGCGCTCCCGCCGCTGACCAAAAGGCTGTAGTCGCCGCCATCGCCGCCGCCCTCAAGGCAAAAGGCGATTTACAATAGAATATAATAGCTAAAGATATAGGAGATTAAAATGGCTAACAAAATACAGATTTCAGAACTTGCGATTCGCGACGCGCACCAGTCGCTTCACGCCACCCGCATGACGACGGCGGACATGCTTCCGATTTGCGAAAAGATGGACAAGATTGGCTACTGGGCCATCGAAGGTTGGGGCGGAGCCACTTACGACTCTTGCATCCGCTTTTTGAACGAAGACCCCTGGGAGCGCTTGCGCAAGCTTCACGCCGCTCTTCCCAACTCAAAGATCATGATGCTTTTGCGCGCCCAAAACCTCTTGGGCTACCGCCACTACGCCGACGACGTCGTCGAAAAGTTCGTCGAGACGGCCGCCAAAAACGGAATCGACGTATTCCGCATTTTTGACGCTTGCAACGATCCCCGCAACATGGAGTGCGCGACAAAGGCCGCGAAGAAAACCGGAAAGCACGTCCAGATGGCGATTTCTTACGCCGTCACTCCCTTCCACACAATCGAAAAATACGCCGAGCTTGCAAAAACATACGCCGACTTTGGCGCCGACTCAATCTGCATCAAGGACATGTCGGGCCTCTTAAAGCCTTACGCCGCCTACGACTTGGTAAAGGCGATCAAGGCCAAGGTTGACCTCCCGGTGGAAATTCACACGCACGCCACGACAGGCCTTTCTGTCGCCACTTTGCTCAAGGGAGCGGAAGCCGGAGCCGACATTTTGGACACGGCGATTTCTTCCATGTCAATGGGAACCAGCCACTCTCCGACAGAGACAGTCGTAGAGATGCTTAAGGGAACGGAACGCGACACAGGCTTGGACACAAAGGCCTTGCTTGAGATCGCCGCCTACTTCCGCGAAGTCCGAAAGCACTACGCCTCTTTGGAGTCTTCTTTCCTTGGAGCGGACACCCGCATCTTGCTTTCGCAGGTTCCGGGCGGAATGCTCTCCAACTTGGAAAGCCAGCTCAAGCAGCAGAACGCGGCCGACAAGATGGACCAGGTTTTGGCCGAGCTTCCGCTTGTCCACAAGGACGCGGGCTACGTTCCGCTTGTTACTCCGACATCTCAGATTGTAGGAACCCAGGCCGTAATGAACGTTTTGATGGGCCGCTACAAGACGATGACCCAGGACTTCAGAAACCTCATCACAGGCCGCTTTGGAAAGCTTCCGACGGACGCCAATCCTGAATTGGTCCAGAAGGCCTTGCAGCAGAACAACATGGAAAAGGTAATGACTTGCCGCCCCGCCGACGAAATCCCGCCGGAGTGGGACAAGATGATGGAAGAGTCAAAGAAGAACGGTGGAAACGGCTCTGTCGAGGACGCGCTCACATACGCGATGTTCCCCAACGTAGCGCCCAAGTTCTTCGCCGAGCGCTCAAAAGGCCCGGTTGACGCCGAAAAGACATTCGGCAAAAAGCCCGAAGCCGCGGCGGCCGCTCCTTCTAACGGACCTTGGACTGTCACAGTTAACGGAACTGCTTACAACGTAAGCGCCTCAGGCTCTAGCGTAACAGTAAACGGAACTCCCTACAACGTAAGCTTTGGCGCCGCGGGGTCAGCCCCCGCAGCCGCCGCTCCCGCAGCCGCCACAGTCACAGGCGGAGTTGAGGTTAAGGCTCCTGTTGCCGGAACATTGCTCCGCCACGTCGCCGCGGCCGGATCTTCTGTAAAGAAGGGCGACACCGTAATCATGATTGAGTCAATGAAGATGGAGCTTGAGGTAAAGGCTCCCGAAAGCGGAACGATTAATTTTACAGTACAGCCCGGAACCCAAATCCAGGCCGGACAGGTTTTGGCCACTTTGGGCGGAGTCGCCGTGGCGGCCCCCGCTCCAGCGCCGCAAGCCGCTCCCGCCGCTCCGGCTCCAGCCGCAGCCGCGCCTGCCGCTTCCGCCGGAGGAAAGCCTGTCAACGCTCCCGTAGCCGGAACGCTTCTTAAGTACGCCGTAGCCGAAGGAGCCGCCGTAAAGGCCGACACGACGATTATCATCGTCGAGTCTATGAAGATGGAATTGGAAATCAAGGCCGGAACAGCCGGAAGCGTTCACTTCTTGGCGGCCACCGGAAGCCAAATCTCCGCCGGCCAGGCCATCGCCGAGATAAAGTAAGGACAGCAAAATGGAAATGACTAAGAACAAAGCGCAGATTATAAAGGCCACCTTCGCGATTATGTTCGTCGCGATGGCGGTGTCCTTCTTTGTAAAGCCTGTTGTCAAGGCCCAAAGCGAAGGAGCGGCGACATCCTCATATTCAACAGGAACTGGCCTCAAGCGCGTGATAAAGGGTTCTGAAAACGTTCCCAACATCAGCGTCAACGCCTTCCTTATGAACATTTGGAAGAACACAGGCATCTATAAAATCATCCACACGCCAACGGCCGCGGAAGTCGCCGCCGAAAAAGCGGAGAAGGCCGCCGAAGCCAAAGCCGAGGCTGTAGACCCCTTTGCAGACACGATTGTTCCCGGCTGGCAAAAGCTTTTCATGATCGCAATCGGATTTTTAATCGTATACCTTGCGGTCGGAAAGGGTTTTGAGCCGCTTTTGCTTATCCCGATCGGCTTTGGCACGATTTTGGTGAACATTCCCGGAGCGGGAATGGGAGAGGCGCCGCACGGAATGCTCCACATAATTTACAGCGCGGGCGTTGGAAACGAATTTTTCCCGATGCTTATCTTTATGGGAATCGGAGCGATGACCGACTTTGGCCCGCTTATCGCAAACCCAAAGATGGCCTTGCTTGGAGGCGCCGCGCAGTTCGGCGTATTCTTCACGCTTTTTGGCGTCGCCCTTATGAACATGATTCCCGGAATCAACGTTGACTACAACATGATGGAAGCTTCGGCCATCGCCATCATCGGCGGCGCCGACGGCCCGACCAGCATTTACGTTTCGGGAAAGCTCGCTCCGCACATGATGGCGGTAATCGCCGTCGCGGCCTATTCCTACATGGCCTTGGTTCCGATGATCCAGCCTCCGATCATGAAGGCTTTGACGACCGAAAAAGAGCGCAAGATAAAGATGGAGCAGCAGCGCCCCGTCAGCAAGACAGAAAAAGTCTTGTTCCCGATGATGCTTTTGGTAATCACTATCTTGCTTTTGCCGCCGGCCGCTCCGCTTATCGGAATGCTCGCCTTTGGAAACTTCGTCAAGCAGTGCGGAATCGTCGAGCGCCTTTCAAAGACGATGGAAAACGAGCTTATGAACATCGTTTCGATTTTGCTTTCGCTCGGCGTTGGAAGCCAGATGACTCCCGAAAAAATCATCAACTCAAAGTCAATCGGAATCATCATTCTTGGCTTGGTGGCCTTCTGCGTAGCCACAGCCGGCGGCTTGATAATGGCAAAGGTGATGAACTTGTTCCTCAAAAAGAAAATCAATCCGCTTATCGGAAGCGCGGGAGTTTCCGCCGTTCCGATGGCCGCGCGCGTCTCGAACAAGGTTGGCTTGGAGTACGATCCTTCAAACTTCATCTTGATGCACGCGATGGGCCCCAATGTCTCCGGAGTTATCGGAACCGCGATCGCCGCGGGCGTTTTCATCGCCACTTACGGGATGTAAAGACTCAAAAACGCATACGCGTTTTTTGAGCTTGACGAGTTTTAAGCCGCGCGTCCTCGCGGCTCAAAACTCGCGGGCTGTTGGAAAGCCTGCGGCTTAATTCTTGCGGAGGGCTTATGGACGCGCGGACAGAGATTGAGGGTAGAAAAACTTTTTTTATCGCTCCTGACGTGACTTTTGTGCCGGAGTCTTATTTAGGGGACTTTTTGGCGCGAGGCTACGAGGCCTACATAATAAGAGACTTTCGCTTTTATCCGATTTACGAGCAAGTCAAGATTATAATAGAGACTTGTCCGGATTCGATACTTTTCTTCTTTATAGACGCGGATGTAGGCGTCGATTGGGCAAAGTTCATAAAATACGTTCAAGACGAATTCAAGGAAAGGGTTCTTATCGGGGTTCTTTACTCAAAGGGAAGGAGCCCCGAGCAAAAATCCGCGCTCGAAAAATACTACTTGTTTGATTTGGGCCTTCAATGCGGCTGCATCGAGCTGGAATTCAATAAGGAAAAGAACTTTTCAATAATCGACAAGGTTATGTACGCAAACCAAGCGTGCGGCCGCCGAAAGAACGTGCGCGCCATCTGCGACTCAACCAGTTCGGCGAATTTGGAATCTGCGTCAGCGGTCAGATCCCAGGCAGCTTCGGTCTTCCACAGGCCG